>CAYOCJ010000001.1:0-633081 GCA_964402565.1 uncultured Gammaproteobacteria bacterium
GAAGTGAAACGGAGCGCAAGCACGCTCGAATGTAGGTGGAGCTCCGTGAGGAGCCTCCTACTTTTAGAAGTCTAGAGCGTATCTCGTCTATCTACTGGTAGAAGGTACGCGCAACCGCATACGCGGTGTTAGGTGATGTTTGCCCTTCACTATAGTTAATTGACAACCCTTACGTAATATTCTTTATCACCGAAAACAGTTAAAGCGCAGTCTGGTTTTGGATTTCTGTATCCTAGTGATTCAGGCTTTATGACTTTTACATATACTGAAACCTTTTTCCCGACATTTTCTTTAACGTTCTTTGTGTCTATCTGAGAAATTTCAACATCGCCTTTGACTTCATTGGCTGCAGGGCTTAAGCCACCGCCCTCAGTCACTATTTGGCACCCATTCTTTGTGATTATGCCGCACCATCCATCTTGCCAACAGTCCGTGAAAACATCGGTAATAACATCTTCAAACCGTTTCGTTTCAACTTTTTCTTTAGATGAGTTGGCCACTGTGCAGCCACTTACTAAGAGTAGAATGAGTACAGCAATTATTTTTTTCATATGTATCTTTATAATAGTGTGAAGGGCAAATTTCACCTAACGTATACGCGTATGCGACGTTCGTGCATGCTAAGCTTAGCGCGAAGTGGATACGGAGCGCAAGCTGCATGCACGAATGTAGGTGGAGCCACTCTAGAGTAGATGTCTGACTTCTCGAAGCCGAGAACCTATCTAGTCTACAACCTAGGAGATAGACAAGGCGCAACCGTATACGCGGTGTTGTGCGAAGTGGTGGTTTTTGTTTCCAAGAAACTTGACCAAAATTAATCAAACGACATTGCACTTAAAATATCAGAATAATCTTTTATATGTTGCTCATCAAGCTTAGAAGCCGTATTCACAGCAAATATGGTATTATTGAATTCAAAATATGTCCAAATATTTTTTACTGATTGAAAGTATTTATCGTCAAACTCAAATTGAGTTGCCTCAATTTTTTGTTTTGTGACTGTTACTTTTTTCTCTTGGAGACTAGAACCTTCTTTCATAAACATCGGGATTATTTGTCTCACATGATCGAGGTACCCTGTATGTGAGTATCCTTTAGCAATATTTTTCTCTGTTTCAGGTATTGGACCGATAGATATACTTTCAGGATCGGGTTTCGATGTGACAGGCAGATGAACAATGTAGACATTGTTTTCTACGACTTGGTAACCGTGTGTATAAATGTTAAAATCTTTATTATTTTTGTCGAGTACCTCAAAATTTGAAAGATAGGAAACTGAATATTTAGATTCAGCATTGTGGTATGTTAAGGCCGATGAATCAGGCGAAACTAATGGTTCTGTTGTGGTTGGCGTTTCTTTTGGTAAAACGGTTGGCACGGTCTCTGGTTCAGTGTTATTCGGAGCATTTGATGGCAACTCTGTTACTGGCACACCGGCTTTGTCTTCAACGTTTGATTTTGAAAAGTAACGTATTGCAACTACTGTTGCTGCGCCGATAAATAAAATTGCCCCTGCAACGACAGCAATGAGCAATACACGACTTGGTTTTTGAATTTGAGCTAACGTTTGAGGTGCAGGTGATAATGCTTCATTTAGGTCAGCCTCTTGCCATCCAGCCTTGAGAAGCTCAGTTCTAATCTGCTCATTATTTGAACCAGCTTGATGAGCCTTGTTTATGTAATCACTCAATTGAGGATTTATCATAAAGAGAATTTTTTATTAGCCTGCAAAAACCACCATTTCGTACAACGTATGTGCGTATGCGAAGTTTGGCGCTGATACAATGGTAGCACGACAAAGCCTCTGAAGCATAGCGGAAGAGGCAGGGCTACCAATCAGCGCCAAATTTGGGCGAAGCCCAATGAGGATTCGCATACGCTTAGAAATCTAGTTACTCTATCTAGTCTCTAACGTATCGAAGCCCTGCGAAGCCGCATACGCGGTGTTGTGCGCTGTTCGCTCAAGCTCAAGTTGAATCGCTAGCCTTTGCTGCGGCACTCCAGTGATAATTAGAAAATCTCTACTCGTATAGCAGGTCGTATGGCAAGTCCAGTTTTTCACCTGGCGTGATAGATGGTCCGATAGTGTACTGATCCAACGAATCTACTATGATAATATTTTCACGCAGTAAATATACCTCATCAAACGTAGCAATATTTGCAAATGGTCGAATAGTGGTAGGGCCACCAAAACATGGGTCGGTATCAGTGACTCCACACTTCATGAGGCCAACATAGTAAATAGTGGGATCATTTTTTTTCTGGAGTAGAGTGCCCTTGGGATGGTGGATACAATCAACGTCACTCCCTACACTATATACTGAACCAAATGTTGTTTCTTGAACATCTTGCACCAGCTTTGCCCAGTTTGAACCATAGAGTGTAGTGGCGCATTGTTCAGAAGGTATCCAACGGATGTTACCGTCATATTCAACTGCATACACACGGGCTGTATTGGGATGCGTAATCAATTTAGTTCCTGATCGAAAAGGCATTGGTTTTCCATCAGGATACATATCTAACTCTGCAACTGGCACTAACTTTACAGCGTTGAAATCTGTATACCATGTCATGTAGGTTTTACGATCTGGAAAAACACGTTTTTTCTGCATACCATCGATTAAATATACAGCGTCACTATTTGGACCTTTGACCAAATTTCCTGGTAAGAGTGCCGCATGAGCAGGCTTTGAGAGCCATCCCACAACCATTACGATGCTAAGGACAGCGAGAGAAAATGATATTTTTCTCATATCTATAGTTTACTTTTTTATAAAAACATTTTTATATATAGCTTGAGCGAATGGCGTACAACGTATATGCGTATGCGACGTTCGCGGGTGGTACAATCATACCCCGAAACGAAGTGGAGGGGTAGACCACCCGCGAATGTAGGTGGAGCTCCGTGAGGAGCTACCAATGTATTGAATGAAGTGAACGAGAAGTAGAAGCTGGTCTTAGAAGAAACCTCGCGCAACCGCATACGCGGTGTTGTGCGATGTTTTGAAACCATTCCAAATTTCAAATAATACACTTATAGAATAAAGGGGTGGGATTTTATTTAGTAGAATAGTTTATCCGTGCCATTGGATCATCGTCGTTAAATAAGTATAATCCATTAATATTTAGGAATGAAAACCTTTTATTATAGACCTGATCTTCTCTATATTTTTTTGCGCGCTCTTCCTTTAGAGCAGCTTGGTCATTTTGTTCTTGGTACACATAGAGCCGTAATTGGTGGGCATAATAATCATGTTGTTGTATCCAATCAGAAGCATTTAAATCAGCAAGCGCGAGGTTGTATTTCTTTTGTTTAATATATATAATCGCTCTGAAAAAATGAGCTTTGTCCACAATAGACCAATTCGCTTTGGGCGTATTAATAATCTCGGTATAGTCATTGACTGCATCATCGTAGTCATTTACGAAGAAATAATAATCACCCCTTTTCAATAAGACCTCGCTTCTAAGGGCATTGCCCTTATCGATCGGCTTAACCATAAACAAGGCATTGTTATAAGCCAAGAGAGCTTGATTATGATTATTCAGATTAGCATACGCATTTCCGAGCGCCACTGAGAAGTTATAGTAAACATAGTTATCTTTTGGCGATATCTTTGTGTGGTCAACGAGAGTTTGAAATTCTTTTGCAGCTTGTGCAAAATCGCCCTTAACATAGTAAATACCGCCTCGTATTAATTGCTGCCGTTCGTAGGGACCGCCCCCTTCAGCAACGGTTTTATCATTACTATTTACGAATTCATCGAGGACTTTCAGCGCTTGTTCATATTGTTTTAACTGTACATAGGAGTTAATAATTCCAAGATATTGCAATTGATCGCCATTGATATCAGGCATTGCTGCACGGTAATCGCTTATCGCATCCTCATACTTACCGACTGAATAGTAAACTTGTGCACGCTCGAAATGTAATGTTTTGGAATATAAAGGATTCTTTTCGATCGATCTTGTATATTCTTGTATGGCATAGTTTGGATCTGATTCCATGCGCGCCTGGGTGTGACCTCTCAGAACATTGAACTGAGCGTAAAAGAAAGAAGAGCAAGAGAGAACGCCAATAATCAAAAAAAGCAACCTTGGCCTTTTCAATTTATCTGAGAGAAAACCGATTCCTGAAAGCAAGAATAAATTAATACCCACGATCGGAATGATGCCGAAGATATATCCGAATAACACGGATGCAAATCCGTTGTACATGACAGGCATATAAGCCCAAAGCCCAAAAGCGATAATTATCAAACCAAGAATTATTCTCAAAACATTCCTTATAGTGTACCGAGTTGCCATAGTGACTATGTGCTATTAGTTTTTAAAAATCCCACCCCCTGAGGTTTAATAGTATAAACAAAGTAATATAATATGGTTTCAAAATTTCGTACAACGGATGCGGATATCCGACGTTTGCTGCTGGTATAATATCACGACGGCAGGAGTGAGACCAGCAGCAAATGTAGGAGAGGCTAGTGAAATTCCTTGACTAAGTATGGGCATATTGGTATCTTGCAACTTAGCTAGGGTATTCCAACCTTGGGCACCCCTATATAGGCAGCGCTGTGTTACCGCACAACCCACCGCCTACGTAGAGAGTAATCTCTTTAGCTGGGCTGATTGGGAAAAGATAGCTTATTATTAGAGCTTGATCGGCTGCGCCCCTATACCGGTTAGGGAAATCTTACAGATTTAGTTGATTGCGCAGATAACTGAGATAGCGAAAAACAGCGTCGCCCTCCTAAACACCTCTGCAGGGGTGTTTTTAAATTTCACTAGCCGAACCGGATATCCGGTGTTAGGTGATGTAGCCAGAAATTTCTCTGAAGACAGTTCCAAACTTTTTACCTTGCTACACCTGCGTCGCCACCAGATAATCCACCGATTGCTGTGCTGTACAAAAACATAAGTAAGAATATAAGACAAATTGCAAAACCAATCGCAGAAATGATCCGTAGTGAGGACTGCATGCCTTTCACGCCTAGTATAACGCCCACTATCGTCGTAACTATAATGATGGTATACCACGCAACTCCAGATAGATTTAGGCTTTTAAGTAAAGGCGTAAACATAAAAAGGAACTGCGCGATGCCTATGATGAAAGACGTTATCGCGTAGACCTTTGGGTTTGCTTTTTGTGTGGCGTTATCAAGCATATTTTTAGTATTAAAATTTCTGGCTATTTCACCTAACGTATATGCGTATGCGACGTTTGCTGCTGGTATAATACCACGACTGAAAGGAGTGATACCAGCAGCAAATGTAGGAGAGACCGCTCCATCTCGAAGTCTAGCATTCCTGTATTGAAACATATCCCTTAGAAGCCTCAGTCCGGTGAGCTCGCTTCAAGCGGGCGAACCGCATACGCGGTGTTGTGCGAAGTTCCGCCGCTCCTACGGCTGGCTATTTCTTAATTGACATGTGCCATTTTGACAAGACGGAATCCGATTCAATTTGCAGTCGTAATCGCATTTAGCGCCTTTGTAATTTGTGCAGTCTAGAGTCACTTTATAAGATTTACTTACAGAAGCGCAATTACACGAGCTGCAGTCCAGATATATATTCATGCAATCGGTATCGATCTGACAGGACGTTGGAATAATTCCTTGTACTACGTATTCCATTGGATTGTAGTCAACCGTGGAATTAGAGCGAGACTGATTGGCATTATTTGACTTGACATTAGATTCAATGGACGGTGCTGAAGCTTGAAAACGCCAAAAGATACCTATTGCAATGACAATAGCCAAGATAGAAAGTACAGTTATACGCTTATTCATAGTAGAAACAATTTTTTCAATTAACCTTTGAAGCGGCGGAATTTCGTACAACGTATACGCGTATGCGACGTTCGTGCATGCTAAGCTTAGCGCGAAGTGGATACGGAGCGCAAGCTGCATGCACGAATGTAGGTGGAGCTCCATGAGGAGCCACCTTACTAGTAGAAGTCTAGAGCGTAGATAGAGGACTATCTAGTAGAAACCTCGCGCAACCGCATACGCGGTGTTAGGTGATGTATTTTCAATTTTCTTCCTTTTTTTCTTCGCTCTCTTTGTCAATTATTCCGGCAATCATCAGCAAATCTTCGATACTTTTGCCACGGAATTTTGGCGTACTTAGTGATTCAAAGTCCCCAAAATCGAGCGTTGCAAAATTACGCCACTGATCAAGTTTATTATGTGCCACTGCATATAGTTGAACGCCAAGCGATGTTGGAGACACTCGTAAATACGGAACCTGGCGATCATCTTTTAGTTTATGACCTTCGATTTGAAAATTGCCTATTAGACCTTTGGCATGGATTGCGTGCAAGTCTCTGCCGAGGTCAGTTTCTCCGCATATAGCAAGTAACTCGTTTATAGAAAGAAACATGATTTCCGATTGTAGCTCCGTCTCTTGTCCAGGATTAAGTTGCGATTTTGAAGGATCGGCAACAAAATTTTTATTGAGAGATAAATATATTAAGTAATGTAGTTTTAGTTGATTTGACGATAGCGATTTAATTACGTCGACATAGTATACGCCCGTGTCATCTTTACCATCAAGACTTCTTGATGAAGCTAAAATTCCGCCGAAATATTCCGCGCATATTGCCTCATCTGTGAATGAACCATTCCAAAAAACGTCTCGCGCAACGCGAAGATTTGCTGACTTGCCGTCATTTTTATCTGTAATCTTGTGATAGCCCGCAATGATAAGTTTATCCCGGCCGACTGCGTACAGTTTTTTCAGATCCTCACCAATTTCACCGAGAACTGGGCCAAATGCCTGCTTTAGTGCCCACTCTCCAGGAAGAGCTACAGTAAGTTTTTTTTCATCGGAGTCTGACATGTTGTAGTAAGAAAATTGAAAATATTTCACCTAACGTATATGCGTATGCGAAGTTTGCGCCTGCAATAATCTTGCCTGAAGTGGAGACGGAAGGCAAGGCAGGCGCAAATTTGGGCGAAGCCCAATGAGCATGTGCTCTCACTCTTACAAGAAAGGTACCTTAGTGGAGCTATATTCTATGAGTAGCCCTGCGAAGCCGCATACGCGGTGTTAGGTGATGTATAAAAACATTCGCAACCTAGCCCTTGGGTGGTATGGTGTATGAGACGTTTATAAAATAACGTCTCATTTTTAACAAAATATGAGACATTTAAAAACTATTCGATATTATACTAACCAATGATACGCATTAACTTCCGGAAGATATAAATGTAGCCACCTCTACCTGTGCCCTTACCAATAGTATCCAATACATTTCCCTTGACTAGTTGTTTAATAATTCTGAGGGCGCTCGCTTTGGGGATTTTCGTATCTTTAATAAAGTCGCTGCTTTTGAAAATTGGGTTGCTGAATAAGAAATCTAGCGTCTTTATAGCAAATTGGGAATGGGTTAGCTCAACAATCTTAGCTTTTTTGATTGAATATAAATCTAATATACTTTTCGCTTTGTTGATGTTTTCTTTTGACTGAATTTGAACAGCGTCAAGGAAATAAGTGATCCATCCTTCCCAGTTATTCCTTTGGGAGATTTCAAGAAGTTTTGAATAATATCTTTCTCGGTCCTTTTCAAAATAGGCACTTAGGTAAAGCATTGGCGCGGACAAAACGTTCTTTGAGTATAGGAATAAAGGCATTAAAATTCTCCCGATTCGCCCATTGCCATCGATAAAAGGATGAATGATTTCAAATTGCGCATGAACAACTGCTAGCTGCACAAGAAAATCTTTGTCTTCGCTATTTATATATTTTTCTAGGTTTCCAAGATGCTCCATTACTTTTTCAGGTCCAGGAGGTACGTAGGATGCTTGTTCAATTTTTGTACCTTGTTTCCCAACCCACACTTGTATTTTGCGGAAGTTCCCGGCGTCTTTATTTTGGCCGCGCACACCAGTTAATAGAATTTTGTGCATTTCTCGCATTAAACGTAAGCTGAGTGGAATTTCACTAAGTCTACGAACTGCATATTGCATTGCTTTACGATAATTCAAAACTTCTTGAATATCGTAATATCTTTCCACTTTTTGATTGGGGTCTGCTTCAAAACGCAGCACCTCTTCTACAGTTGCTTGCGTCCCCTCAATTTTTGATGATAGAACAGCTTCCTGTGTTGTGAGTGGCGAGAGCAAAACATTTGGATTTTGCAGACTTGAAAGTAGACCGTCAAAGCGAGCGACCTCAGCATTAGCTTTGCCGACTAGATGAACAAACGACTCCCAATTTAGATTCTTTAATGGTAGTGAGTGTGGTTGAAATGGTTGCATTGCGAATGTTTTTATATTTCACCTAACGTATACGCGTATGCGACGTTCGCTGCTGGTATAATACCACGACTGAAAGGAGTGATACCAGCAGCAAATGTAGGAGAGACCGCTCCATCTCGAAGTCTAGCATTCCTGTATTGAAACATATCCCTTAGAAGCCTCAGTCCGGTGAGCTCGCTTCAAGCGGGCGAACCGCATACGCGGTGTTAGGTGATGTTTTAAATGCCCTTATGGTAACTCAATTTCATCAAAATTATTTATTATCTTTTTGGAGAAGTCGTACTGAGACGCATAATACGGATTATTATTTTCCTTCGCAGTCACAACTTGTGGTAAGATTTTTTTCTTCCACTGATAGAGGTCAGACTGTAAATATGATCCAGGATAAATAACCAATCGAAATGCATCATTCTTGACCAATGTTTTGGGAAATTCAATTAACCTTTGTCTGATAAGATGAGTGACGACTATCTCTTCTATTAAAAAATTTATGTTCGCCTCTGTATGTTCTCTGCCGTTCAAACCCTCTTCTAAGGTAATTTTGAAGTTTTCGTCACTTTCTTTGAGCTGAGTTAGCTTATGGTAGTAGTCAGAAAATTGTGGAGAATTTAGAATAATATAATCCCAAGGAATAAAATGAGCCGCTTGGGGGATATATTTCTTATTCTTTATAAGCAGTTTTAGCAGTGCATTTCTGTGACTAATCA
This sequence comes from uncultured Gammaproteobacteria bacterium, assembly GCA_964402565.1. Taxonomy (GTDB): domain Bacteria; phylum Patescibacteriota; class Patescibacteriia; order UBA1558; family 2-01-FULL-52-15; genus CAYRBH01. The sequence continues at coordinate 8,969 of CAYOCJ010000001.1, forward strand.
TCTCCTGGTTAGTCTTTTTTCTTACAGATAAAGCCGGCTCATCGTTGTTGTAATATAATCCATTAGTATAGATCAGTAGAAAATCAATTCCAACTTGACTAACTTTATTTTCAAAATATTGTATCACCTCATAACATTCGTCCGGACTTTGCCCCTTCCCTTTACCCAAGCGGCTCATTGATAAGGGAAGAACTAGGTACCCATCAGTTGGAAGTTTATTGATATCGTGAGAGTGAATCATATTTTAGTTACAAGGCTAGGTAGGGCATTTAAAATTTCACCTAACGGATACGCGTGTGCGAAGGTTGGCGCTGATATAATGGTAGCACGAAAGAGCCTCCGAGAGGAGGCTAGTGCTACCCATCAGCGCCAAATTTGGGCGAAGCCCAATGAGCATGCGCTCTTACTCTTAAAAGAAAAGGGTCTTAGTGGAGCAGTATTCTATGAGTAGCCAAGCGAAGCCGCATACGCGGTGTTAGGTGATGTTTTTTGGCGGGTTCCAATATACCTTAAAAGTAACCAACCAAATGAAAAGAAAAAGCTGAGAGGATAATACCGCAAACAAGTAAAATCCAATTTAATCGACCAACCTTTTTGCGCATAATGAGTATGGCGGCAACAAATGTTAGAGCTATTCCTAGCAGTGGAAGAGAAGCAACTAACCGTGCCGTATTCGTCGGAAAGTATTGTGGATCTGGGCAGAGCTCAGCGCTATTGTTTGCACATGGTATATAGCTATCCGTGTACCACATTGCCATGGTCGTTGTCATAAAAATAAAACGTGCAAAACGCAAAAAATACAGAGAAATTGTTATCATAACGATGCCAAGGGCGATACGCTTTGGTCTATGAGGATCGCGCGATTCGATCTTCAACTCGTTCTTAGAAGTAGCCAGTTGATTTTTTTTGTTGCGTATTCGTTTTTCAATCACAGCAATTAATGAATATATAATAGCTAGGTTAATGATATTTCCCACAAGGAATTCAGGAACAATAGCAGCCATTTTATTTCCAAAAATTCTGAACGATTCTAATGCTACCGACCACGGAAATCCTAGAGCATAAGCTACCAACAGTGGCCAGAGAATAGTAATGCCGTTGATGATAAGTGAAAAAAGTATAAGTACTAGTATTGCTAGGTGAATTGTTAGATATATTTTCCCAATTTTTGATTTGAACTGCATATTGTTTGTTAAAAACAATTAGTAAACCTGAGGACTAGCCAAAAAATTTCGTACAACGTATATGCGTATGCGAAGTTTGCGCCTGCAATAATCTTGCCTGAAGTGGAGACGGAAGGCAAGGCAGGCGCAAATTTGGGCGAAGCCCAATGAGGAGCCGCATACGCTTAGAGGTAGTAGTTACTGTATCTAGTCTCTAACCTATCGAAGCCCTGCGAAGCCGCATACGCGGTGTTGTGCGATGTTGGCTTTCCTGGATTGAAGTTGACAGGCGGGGCGCGACCGTGGTATATGGAAAAGTCCGATTCTATCAACATTCCCACGGAGGGTTGTCATGAAAGCATACGAGTATTTCGCTGACAAGGGTCATGTGGTGGCACTTCAGACGCATGGCTTCTGCGCCATGCAGATCAGGCCTGAGGTTCGCCCGAAGATCGGGGACATCGTTCATTTGCTGATCTCCGAGTCTCAGGATGGGCCACGAGTCGCTGTCAGGCTGGTCGCGGAGCAGGAGGAAAAAGACGGAACCAAGACCGGCATCTACGTTCCTTTCATCACAATCTTCAGAAGCGACGAGCAGTAGAGCGCCCCGCCGTCCCAACCTAAAACGTCCACCTTGGAAAACCGAGGTGGACGTTGTTATTTCTACTCACAAAGGAAAGCCAATTTCGTACAACGTATGTGCGTATGCGACGTTCGAGCGTGCTAGAATTATCTCGCGAAGTGAAACGGAGCGCAAGCACGCTCGAATGTAGGTGGAGCTCCGTGAGGAGCCGTATACGCTTAGAAGAAAAAACCTAAGTGTAGCTAACCAGCATTTAGAAATCCTGGCGCAACCGCATACGCGGTGTTGTGCGAAGTAATAAAAACACTAGCCTTAGCTAACATTCCTCTTAATCATAGCCACAATCTCTGGGAACTCAGATATTTGAAAATGCCCTGGAATATGTTTGTAAATAACGATATTTGCATTTTTTAACTTCGATGCATATTTTTTGGCATGCGCGACAGGAACAACGTCATCGTTTTTCGAGAAGAGTAAGTTGAGATTTTTAGAATTTTTTTCTAAGAGCGACAAATCTGATTTTAAAGTGAAGCCTCCTACTAAATCCTCACCAATGAGCGTGTTGTCAAACGGTGCGCATACTAAATATGTTGAGAGTATTTTTTTTGGAAATTTGTTTTCAGATAAGAACTTTGCCAAGAACACACCTCCTAATGATTCGCCAATCAAGATGATGTTGTTTCTTAGTTGTGGGAAAAACCGTTTGAAGTGAATCGCCCATTCATTATAGGTTGCGTTATCACCAAGCGGCATACGCGGTCTAACGATCTGAAAGCTACTTCCTAGCTTCTTATCGAGGTACAATTCACTCCATCTCATTTTCTTATCAATCGATACTTTTCTAGTCTTTAAAAAATGCAAATACTCCTTTTTATTTTTAAAGGTCATTCCTCCATGGATATAAAATATCTGAGTTTTTGATTTTCTCATTTCACCAAGGTGTTTTTATTATTTCGTACAACGAATGCGGATATCCGACGTTCCGAGTCTACTGGTATGATACAATTTTTGCATTCATCATACCAGTAGGCGAAGGAATGTAGATGAGCGAGCGAGAATAAAACCCTATTAGTTTTGAATAGACTTCTTTTGTGGTTTTCGGTACATGATTCGCATGAAAATAAAACCAATACCAGAAAGAATGAGGAAATTTATTACCGCGCCAATAACTCCATCGATTAACCAAGTACTCTGTACCGACTCGCCACTCATTAGAGGAGCGAACACTGTAAGAATAACAATTATCCATTTTAGAATTTTGCCTGCATTGTGCCACCACAATTTATTTAGCTCTTCTTTTGGTGGGTATGGTTTTCTCATATATGTTTCAATTAAATTAGTAGTTTTATTCTCGATCGCGAATCGGATATCCGGTGTTAGGTGATGTGCCAAGCCTACTGCCATTCAATCTCGTAACGCTCAGCCACTACTTTTACAAAAGCTGCATATTGATAGCCGAATTCATTTTTAAACAATCTTAGTTTTTCACGATCATGCTCTGCCGCAGCATCCTCGAAAGTTTTTTTAACCTCAATAACCAAGAGATTGTTATCGGTGTTCCTTTTATGAACGATGATATCGGGGTAGACGGTTTTTCCATTCGTATCGTCTGAGCTAATTTGCTCAGGATTAAGACCTAGACGTTTTGGCTCATGTCCATCTCTATTATATTCGCAGTCAACATTCCATCCCGAAAAGTATTTTTCCAAATAGAGAGCTATTCTATGTGTAATTGATCGTTCATTAGCATCTATTCTTAGTAAATCTGCATCCGATCTGATGAGTTGGCTGAGCGCTTCATCAAGCGCCTCTTTTATATTTTCTTCATTCATAAATGGAAATGTTGTGGCTTGGCATTTCACCTAACGTATGTGCGTATGCGACGTTCGCGGGTGGTACAATCATACCCCGAAATGTAATGGAGGGGTAGACCACCCGCGAATGTAGGTGGAGCTCCGTGAGGAGCTGCCTTACTGTATTGAATGAAGTGAACGAGGGTTAGAATCTGGCCTTAGTAGAAATCCTGGCGCAACCGCATACGCGGTGTTGTGCGATGTTTTTGAGCCCCATAGATCAAACCTTTGTAATAGAAGTAGATAGCCTAAAGCTATTCATATGATAAGAGAATTAGGGTTTGATATTTAGCTAAAAATAGCCATTTTATACTTAAATATCTTGACATATATTATTATATATGTTATTATTTATTCTTCGCATATCGCGAACCTCTGCTTAGGCAGAGTTGCACATACCACAAAGGAGTCACAACAATGTGCCAAGAAAGCCAGGATGCCGCTGCGGCTAGCGCGATCGAAGGCGCCATGGCAACGATGATGAACTGGAGTGATTCTGTAGCCAAGACCTTTCTGGGTCAGACCATGAAGAAGATCGGTCTCACGGAGCACTGGCTTTACTACGAGTGGAGTCGTCACGGAACGTACTTCGACCGCGAGAGTCGTCAGATTCTCCCCCGAGAACTCGACGCGAGCCGCGTTGCTCGCGAGAAACTCCAATTCGCCCTCGAAGTTCGCGGGCGCAAATGGAACCCTGCATGGGCTGCCGTTCTCGACGAAGCTCTCGAAGCAGATCTGGAACGTGAAGTTGGTCTGAAGAACGTCTGGTACGCATGTCTCCTCGCGATCAAGGATGCCGACGGGCAGTACAGTGAGCGGAGGCATCCGATGGATCCGAGCGATGCTCTGATCATGCTCAAGGCAGTCAGGGCGATGTGACCATCGACGATAACGCCGTCTCGCGCCGCGGGAACCAATCTCAAAAACCACCCAAAGGGTGGTCCCGAGACAACTGGTTCCCCGGCGCTCTTCTTTTTCTCTAAAATATCAAACCCTAATTCTCATGAATTAGGGGCTCAAAAATTTCGTACAACGTATACGCGTATGCGACGTTCCCGACCGAGCCACAGTGGTAGGATAGCACACGACAGGAGTCCGACGCTAGGAGGAATCAGTGTGCCCTACCACTCGTGGCGAGGAAGGGAATGTAGGTGGAGCCACTATTGAGTAGTTGTCCGACTACTAGAAGTCTAGAACCTATCTAGCCTCCTAACTACTAGACAGACAAGGCGCAACCGCATACGCGGTGTTGTGCGAAGATTTACTCAACAAATCTCACTAATGTTAGAGTATTTTTGGGATTTTTTCGTATAAAAGCCCTGGACTTATTTAGTTTTGTATGGTAATTTCCTTTGTTCCTAAAAGGAGGACTGTACATGAAACCACAAGCCATCGAATCAGGTCGTTGGCCACAAAGTCAGGACATTCCATCACTCGCCGTCATCAAGAAGAAGCTCAAGGACATGACCGTACTCATCAGGGTCGGCGAGGGGCGGAAGGCGCGGTTGCGCGCGATCGATCTCAAGAAGGTCGACGTTTACGAGACCAACATCACGAATCTCGCGGACGTCGTCTGCCTGCCGCAAGAAGTGAAGGGTCTGAGAGTCCGGTTTCCCTACAGGGCGATTATCCCTCGGGGGCAACACTGGGCAGGCGACTTCCGAGCGACGATCGAGGACATCTTCGCCAACATCCATGTCGATGATCTCCCGCGAGGTACTCTGATCGAGGTGAGCACCAGCGACGTGAAGATCGCAGACGACCGGGAATTGGGAAGGGTGTGGCAGCCGATCATCTTGGTCTATGACCGAGAGCGCTGAAGCGACCAGAAATCAAGTCCTGCGTGAAAGTCTTACCAGACGAGTAACGCAGGCATCTTTTTTTCCAAAAAATTCCAAAAAGACTCTAAATTAAAAAAAGAAATTTGTTGAGTAAAATTTCGTACAACGTATGTGCGTATGCGACGTTCGTGCATGCTAAGCTTAGCGCGAAGTGGATACGGAGCGCAAGCTGCATGCACGAATGTAGGTGGAGCATCCATGAGGAGCTATCCTACCTTTAGAAGTCTAGAACTATATCTAGTCTACTAACCATTAGAAGCGGATGCGTAACCGCATACGCGGTGTTAGGTGATGTAGCCAGAAATTTCTCTGAAGACAGTTCCAAACTTTTTACCTTGCTACACCTGCGTCGCCACCAGATAATCCACCGATTGCTGTGCTGTACAAAAACATAAGTAAGAATATAAGACAAATTGCAAAACCAATCGCAGAAATGATCCGTAGTGAGGACTGCATGCCTTTCACGCCTAGTATAACGCCCACTATCGTCGTAACTATAATGATGGTATACCACGCAACTCCAGATAGATTTAGGCTTTTAAGTAAAGGCGTAAACATAAAAAGGAACTGCGCGATGCCTATGATGAAAGACGTTATCGCGTAGACCTTTGGGTTTGCTTTTTGTGTGGCGTTATCAAGCATATTTTTAGTATTAAAATTTCTGGCTATTTCACCTAACGTATGTGCGTATGCGACGTTCGCGGGTGGTACAATCATACCCCGAAATGTAATGGAGGGGTAGACCACCCGCGAATGTAGGTGGAGCTCCCTTAAGGAGCCCCCAACTCTTAGAAGAAAGAGCCTTAGTGGAGCTTCTGACTTTTCGAAGCTATGCGCAACCGCATACGCGGTGTTAGGTGATGTGCTGTCAATTCTTCTTTTTTTCAAAAAAGGAATATATAACCCCAAAGAGCATTGCTAGGCCAATGAAAATTAAGAAAAATGGAAATATCTTATTTCCGTCATCTTTATACATCAAATATGATAGAGATAGAGATGCCCCGACGAACAATAAACCAATAATTCTTGCACCCCAAGGGCCAATCTCATCGTTAACCGATCCCATTTGCAATATAATATATGGAGAGAGCATTGATATAGAGTCTTTTTTAAAAATTTGCCCCGTTATTATTCCGATTATCAAAATAAGTGGAAACCACCATAAAATTGTGTATATGAATAAAGGAGCGAGTAAGACTAACAAAATGTAAAAAATTATCTCCATAGAATCTTTTGAATTGACAGCATTTCACCTAACGTATGTGCGTATGCGACGTTCGCGGGTGGTACAATCATACCCCGAAATGTAATGGAGGGGTAGACCACCCGCGAATGTAGGTGGAGCTCCGTGAGGAGCTATCCCACACTTAGAAGTTTAGAACTATATCTAGTCTACTAACTAATAGAAGCGGATGCGTAACCGCATACGCGGTGTTGTGCGAAGTTGGCTTTCCTGGGCTTAAGGTTGACAGGCGTGAGTCGATCTTTTATTGTTATAGCACCATTTAATTCTTAAGCTTATAGTGCTATGACCTTACAAAAAAAGATTGGTTTGACTGGGCTTGGTTTATTTGTAGCTTCTGAAATTTATATTAACATTGTACAGCGAACAGGCAATGCCAGTCCCACATCTCACTTCATTTTTCCACTGGCCTTTAACGCCAGCATTTTATTTATAATAATAGCTATTATTCTTGCCGCTGTCAGGGGTTCACAAGCAAAACGCGCAAAGAAACAAAACGAAATTCAGCAGCACTAGACTCACGCCACTTTATTTCAAAGACCCGCCCTGTTTCTCAGGGCGGGTCTTTGAAATACAATAGACAGGAAAGCCAATTTCGTACAACGTATGTGCGTATGCGACGTTCCCGACGAACCCCGCTGCTATAATGATGCCCGAAGCGAGAGCGGAGGGCAAGAGCAGCGGGGTGAGGAAGGGAATGTAGGTGAAGCTCACTGAGAAATCCCCGTCCTTCTAGAAGCCTAGAACATATCTAGCCTACTAACTACGAGATAGACAAGGCGTAACCGCATACGCGGTGTTGTGCGAAGTGGTGGTTTTTGTTTTAATTATTTCTCGAGACCACTGTAGAGAATGGCGCTGCCTGACTTAAATTTTATAAAACGTGGACTTTCGTTTTCCTTTTCGAGAGTCACAGACCAAGTATCCGTAGCCTTATCGTACGATACGATTGAATTAACATGACCTGTTGTAAACGACGCAGATGGAGGCACGATAGATATAGCATAAGAGGATGCGTCGTGTTCAGTGGCTATTGGTAAACTATATTTTGGTTTCTGAAGCCAGTCCTCAGTTATCTTGAGACCATTGTATAGGACAGTGCCATCTGATTTAAATTTTAAATAACGTGGACTTTCATTGTCCTTTTTGAGAATCTCATACCAAACATCCGTTGCCTTGTCGTACGTCTCAACCGGGCCATACCCACCATTTGTGAATGATGTCGGCACGAGAGATGCTGCATAAAGACTTGCATCGTAGTCGGTTAGGGGAAATTTGTATTGAGGTTTTCGAGGCCACTCTTCATTAATTGTACTTTTACACTGAAGTTTAAAGTTTCCCGGTTCCTGTGGATTCGAGGTTTTTTCTAATAATTCGTCTGCAAGCAGTACTGAAACTGGATTCAACCAGTTATAATATTTTTGCTGTTTCATGAGCCCAGATGCTGTTGCGAGGTCGTCCATTGCGATGGTACAGTTCACGCCACGTTTCTTACCATCTGCAGTTCCCATAAAAGCAACGTTACAAGTGTTATTAATTTTTCCATTGATCGTTTGTAGTGCTTCAAAACTTTGTCCCTGCTCATTCGCTGTAAGTGTTAATGTTGCCGCTGTACAAGAAGATACTGCATTGTCCATACATTTAACTGATTGTAGATCTTTATCAGTTAATTTAAATTGTGTATTATCGGCAAACCCTAAAAGAATCTGTGCCTGATTAAAGTCGACTGTACCACAATTCAAGGGCGTCGTTGCAGCTAAGTCAGAGTTTGTATTATTTGTAAAAACTGGTAAGTCAGAAACGTTGTTCTTCTCACTGAGTGGCCGAGACGATTTTGGAAAGAATGACTCTCCAAATACAAACCAAGAAGAAATTAAGATGATGCCTACCGCGACAATGCCTATAAGTAATGTGCTCTTTTTCATATGACTTATTACTTATTAATAGCCCAACAAAAACCAGCATTTCGTACAACGGATACGCGTGTGCGAAGGTTGGCGCTGATATAATGGTAGCACGAAGTGGAACGGAGTGCACCATCAGCGCCAACTTTGGGCGAAGCCCAATGAGAGCGTATTCTACCTCTTAGAAGAAACCCTCCTTAGCGGAGCTGTATTCTCTGAGTAGCCACGCGCAGCCGCACACGCGGTGATAGGCGCTGTAGTGCGCGTCAGTTTTTAAAGAAAACTAAAATCCTCTAAGGGGAGGAGGCAAAGGGTCTGCCTCGATGGGTGAACGAACAATCATGTAGGCTTTCTTGCGCTTTTTTCAGCTTTGGCATTGGAAAGAAGGTCTGTACAGCAGATAAGCATGAAACTTGGAAGAAATAGCGCCATACCAAATTTAAATACATCATTGCTGTAGGCGCAGGACACGTGAAGGGAGGCGAAACAGATACCAAGCCCAAGGAATCCTGCGACAAACGAACATAGAGCAACTGTTCTTTCCGTCATTGCCAACCTCCTGTGGTTGCGTTTGTTCATCCCCTTAGAGGATTTTAATCTCAATGAACAAATGAAAATAACACCGAAACGGGTGTTAGTCAAGAGCGCACTATGGCGTCTATCGTACACTGATGTGCGACGTTCGAGCGTGCTAGAATTATCTCGCGAAGTGAAACGGAGCGCAAGCACGCTCGAATGTAGGCCGAGGGTGGACGAACTACCATAAATGAAAGTCTAAAAGAGGAGTCGACCCGAGCCGCACATCAGGTGATAGGCGAAGTTTTGATTTGGTTGACATACACGAGGCTTTTTGTTAGGTTAATCTTTCTTCCATCAATGGAGGGATTTGTACCATGAAAGAGGACAAGAGTCAGCTGCCCGAACGAATTTGTATGTGCGACGACGACGATTGTGAAGAGATGGTTCCTCTCGATCCCCAAGACGCCGAGTACTACGGCGGGCTGATTGATGATCCGAAGCGTGATGTCGCAGTTCCTTTTGAAGTCCTGATCAAGGGACATCCAAAGCCTGAGAACGCATCAATCATCTACGAGCGAAAGAACTACTACATCCTGTACGTTGAAGAGTAGGAGCCTTCAACGAAGAAAGACCGTGGAAAAACCGCGGTCTTGTCATTTCCACGAACTACAAATCAAAATTTCGTCTATCGGATACTGGCTTGCGAAGTTCGCAAGGAGTACTGCTGGTATACTATCACGACGTAAGGAGTGAGACCAGCAGTACGACGAAGCGAATTTGGGTGAGGGGTTTTGGAGCCCCCGAGAACCTACAAAAGAAAAGCGATTCTAATCAAACGAGGGGGCGACGAGTCTAAAACCCCGAACCGCAAGCCAGGTGTTGTGCGATGTTGGATTTCCGATTCAGAGTGGTATGCGCGGGTTGACAAAAGCTATTAACGTGCTATTTTTTGACGTTACGAATTGTCCGAAAAAACGGGCTCTTCTGAGCTCTTTCAAAATACGGGGGCGATATGATTCTCTTCATCCTTTTCTTGAACGTGATTCTCATTATTGCGTTTCATATTCCGAAATATTTCCTTCAGAAAGACAACAAGTGGATCGCGCGGTATGTGCGCAATATCTGTACGCTTGGTCTCGTGTTGAATATTCCTTACTTGTTGGCCAATGTTCGTGAAGTCTTTTTTGAGACTCATAGAACAAAAGCCATCATTGTTACACTTCTCGAGATCCTGCTCTGTTACTTTTACTATGACGCGCGAAGTGCAATGGTCTACTACATTCGGCATGCTTGGGATGATCCGTGGAATACGCCGACTGATAACATCCTGTTCTTCGAAGCAGGTTTTTGGAAGAGAAAGAAACGGTAGGCATCCGCTAAACCCGCGCCCATTATGAAACGTCCCAACTCGGGCAACTGAGCTGGGCGTTTTCTTTTTAGCTGATAAAGGAAATCCAATTTCGTACAACGTATGTGCGTATGCGACGTTCGCGGGTGGTACAATCATACCCCGAAATGAAATGGAGGGGTAGACCACCCGCGAATGTAGGTGGAGCTCCGTGAGGAGCCTCCATACTGTATTGAATGAAGTGAACGAGAAGTAGAAGCTGGTCTTAGAAGAAACCTCGCGCAACCGCATACGCGGTGTTGTGCGATGTTTTCTTTTCTTTCACTTCGCTGACTGATTCTTTTTTAGTTGAGATATCTTTTTATCAAGAAAAGCAACATTTTGTAGCCCAATAATAATCATTGCGTTTGCATCCTTTGGCCTGAGTTTATTATAGTGCCCGTAGAGATTTCTATCCCATTTTACTGACTTCATTTTTGCAAACTGTGAGTTGGAAATAACGTTAATTTTTTTACTCTTTAAAAAATCAATTTTATTTTCGAATTTAAAATCCGCAGATTGAATGTAAGCCGTTGAAAGACTGATCTTTTTATTTCTTTTTAGTAATAAGAGGTATTCAATAATTATATTTTCAAGAAGTCTTCCGACCATAAATACTGCCTCTCCTTGGCAACCAATTGAGTAAATAGCACGAATTTTTTTGATTTCGCTATTTGTAACTTTTCTAATTTTGTTACTATCGATTGCATTGAAGGGACTCAGAAAGAAGTCGAGATTTTTAAGGAATTCGCTTATCGATGCCAATGTTTCTGCTAAAGCGTTTCGCAAAAGCAATGCTGTATGTTTTCGGGCTAACACGGATGGAGAATCTCCGTCCCCCATTATCTCGTTTATTAATTCGCCTTGTGGATAGTCTCCTTTATGAGCGTAGATAATTCGTTTGATTCTAGAAACATCAATCACCTTCAGAACCGCGAGACTTCTATCAAGCCTACTTATCGTCTGATTAAACCCTCTAATGTCTTGATTAACCTTTTTTAAGTCAAAGCTTAGTTTAAGATAGTAATCCTTTTTTTTCTGAGCCCCTTCCTGCTCAGTTTTATAACGTAAATTACTGATAAAAAGTCCTAGGTGTAATTCAGTTATTTGTTTAAGATCAGATCTGATCTGTGATAAAACGTGGCCAAGAACAATGTTTGTTTTGAAATCGAACATATTGCTCTAAGAAAATAAAATTGATTTTATTATAAAAAAGAAAAGAAAATTTCGTACAACGTATATGCGTATGCGACGTTCGCGCATGCCATAATCTTGCCTGAAGTGGAGACGGAAGGCAAGGCATGCGCGAATGTAGGTGGAGCCACCTTTAATTAGATGTTTTGCATTTAGATGTAATGGACTAATCTAGAATTCCATCTAATAGATAGGCACGGCGCAACCGCATACGCGGTGTTAGGTGATGTGGCGAAAGCACTTTACCAAACGCTTTATTCCACTGAATAAGAAAATGACAGTATTGCATACAATAGTATAGCAGCTAAGATACTGAAGTACATAGTAATCGCAAAGATACGTCCTCGCTGATGGTATGCTCGAATTTGGTGCAGAGCTACAAATCCTAAGATACTCATGATGATTAAGAAAGGAGGCAATATCAGTGCCAGATTACGTAATGATCTTAGGAAAGCGTTAGGTTCTTCTCGTGCAGAAAAATAGAGAACTGGCCCAACAATTTCAAGGCATAGGACAATTATTGTTAGTACAAATCCTGTAACTGCAAGCTTATTAAATTTTTGCTTTTGTACTATCGTTTCCATATATATACATATTCTGCTTTCGCCATTTCACCTAACGGTTGTGCGTATGCGACGTTCGTGCATGCTAAGCTTAGCGCGAAGTGGATACGGAGCGCAAGCTGCATGCACGAATGTAGGTGGAGCCCAATGAGAAGCTACTTTACTACTAGAAGTTTAGAGCGTAGATAGAGGACTACCCAGTAGAAACCTCGCGCAACCGCATACGCGGTGTTGTGCGATGTTGGCTTTCCTGGGTTTAAGGTTGACAGGCGGGGCGTTCAATGCTAAGAAATAGTGTCGCAAACATTTGAGGGAAAGGAGGAGCGACATGGACGAGAAGAAAGGTATCGCAACGTTGCCAGCGCAAGACATCATCGATCTCTGCCGGAGTGCAGTAAGCATTTTCGAAAAGATCGAGGCCTCACCTGCCTTCGGCGACAATGAGTATGGTGATGTTGCGAGTGGATTGAGACAGGCCCTCTGTCGTTTTCTTGACCAATTGCCCTTGCTCGTTCGAGAGAACGAAAAGCAACAGGTCAAAGATGGACTGATAAAGATCGCTGCTACCGCAAGCGTCTCTACCAGCCTAGCTCTGAACCACGCTGCTCTCGTGCTGACTGATCTCACGCTTCGGCTGTAAGAGATCCGACCCGCCGTCCATTCGAAAACGACCCACAAGATAGTACCTGTGGGTCGTTGAATTTTATCTCAACAAAGGAAAGCCAATTTCGTACAACGTATGTGCGTATGCGACGTTCGTGCATGCTAAGCTTAGCGCGAAGTGGATACGGAGCGCAAGCTGCATGCACGAATGTAGGTGGAGCCACCATGAGATAGTCGCATTCTATTTAAATGAGAGAGAACTAATCTTGAAGTTTAACCTATCGAAGCGGATGCGTAACCGCATACGCGGTGTTGTGCGAAGTTGCGATTTTTACTGCTTTGGCATTTGGGGCGGGGCGCTAGTTTTTGGCTTTTTAAAATAGCGACCAAGACCAATGATAAGAAGGATAGGGTAGTAAAAAAATAGGGCGATCATATACAACCCAAGGAGAGGGCCGCCAACCTTGAACACAAATACTCTTGCACCCAAGGTGATGCCAAATGTGAGAATAGGGCCTAGGGCTAAAACCCAGCCTTTTTTAGCGGAGCCCCGCCATACAGAAGCTAACACGAACGTTATGGTAGTGCCAATCAATAACAGTATTGGCTGCCCCAAGAGAAAAAACCAAACTGTTAATCCTTGCATATAGTAATATTATTTATTAGTAAATAAAAATCGCTATTTCGTACAACGTATACGGATGTGCGACGTTTGCGGGTGGTATGATCCCGCGACGGAGGAGCGCTACCACCCGCAAATGTAGGTGGAGCATCCTTGAGAAATCCTCCCATCTCTTAGAAGTCTAGTGCGTATGTAGTCTACCATCCTGTAGAAGCCTCGCGCAACCGCACATCCGGTGTTAGGTGATGTAGCGCGATGAGAGAACAAGTATTTTAGTGGGCGGAGGTTTTAGGACAAACCTCCGGTTTCAGACTCCACTCTTTGTGTGTCTCACATGGCTGCGAGAATCGGTTCCGTTGTGTTCCGGTGGCAATCCGGACAGCTTTCTGGACAGCGAACACCATCCTCAAGTACTTGTGCGTGACACGAAGTGCATTTCCAACCAAGAACTGCCGGATCTTCTACTATCATTGCGAGAACCTCCCTGAATGTACGAGCCCACTAAAATACTCATTTCAAAGTAACAAGCAGGGACATACTAAACACTTTTTTAAAACCCGTCAACAAGCGCTATTTCACCTAACGTATACGCGTATGCGACGTTCCCGACGAGCCCCGCTGCTATAATGATGCCCGAAGCGAGAGCGGAGGGCAAGAGCAGCGGGGTGAGGAAGGGAATGTAGGTGGAGCTTCGTGAGGAGCCTTCCTACTCTTAGAAGTCTAGAAACCTATCTAGTCTACCAACCAGTAGAAACCTCGCGCAACCGCATACGCGGTGTTGTGCGAAGTTTGAAAAATGTCTACGAGGAACAATTAGAAATCGAATTACTAGGAGTGTGGCGGTGGGCAGCAAGTTTGTTGAAATGCTGCCCACCGTGGTTTCGCAAGGTCCGTCACCAACCCGTGAGGGTATGGAACTTCTGAATGGCTACTTTCGCCCACGCTCTCAGAAACAGGAAAGCGAGGAAAGAGATAACCAGTGAACAGACGATTGCGACACTGAAACCGAAGTGTGCTCCGCTCTGAGGATGAGGATGAGTTGCGAGAAACTGCCAGAACTTGAATGTCCCGTAGTCAGCGGCTATCGCAAGAACGACGAACAGCACACACAGATCCAGTGGCCATGCCTTTTCGAGATGACGATCGAACATTATAGTTCCTCCTCGTGAACAGTGAGAGCTAAGTTGCTCACCGCCACACAATACCTCCGGAATCTTTAGAAGTCAATCATTTTTCAAATTTCGTACAACGTATACGCGTATGCGACGTTCGCGGGTGGTACAATCATACCCCGAAATGTAATGGAGGGGTAGACCACCCGCGAATGTAGGTGGAGCTCAATGAGGAGTCGCATACGCTTAGAAGAAATCTATCTTAGTGGAGCTTCTGACATTTCGAAGCTATGCGCAACCGCATACGCGGTGTTAGGTGATGTAGCCGCCACACTACACCGTCTTCCTGTTTCGTGAAACAAGTTGTTCTTGAAGTTGCCTTCTAAATTCTAAAGGTTGTTCGATTTTATCAAATGCATATCTAGCTCTACCAGTTCCATTGACTACAATCGTTCCATAATTGAACATTCTGGCGAACGTTTTTTGATACACTTCAATACTTTCAATTTGTGATAACAGAAGTTCAACAGAGGCTCTTTTTATCCAGCCAACCTTGAGAGAAACTCTTTGATTTGTAACTGCAAACTCTGAGTATTTGAGAGTGATAGACTTTGCGAAAGCCCAAACAAGAGAAATGAACATAAGAAAATTCCTCATGCCGATTGCGTTTTGACTACCAGATAAAAAGAGTAGCGACAGAACAAATAAGGCTATAGGACCTCCAAAAATTATCCAATGTAACTTTGTACTATATATAACTTTTTCATTACTTAGAAGATTCTCTTCAATAAAACCCATATCAATGATTGTTAATTTTTTAACGTTAGGTGTGGCGGCTATTTCACCTAACGTATGTGGATATGCGAAGTCCCGCCCGTTAAGCTGGCAGTGGTAGAATACCGCGAAAGAAGAGGCTGACGCAAGGAAGCCTCTAGCGGAACCACTGCCAGTAGGGCGGGATTTGGGTGAAGGGCAGGCTCATACCACTAGAATATCAAATAGATGAGCCGCCTGCCCTGAACCGCATATCCGGTGATAGGCGCTGTTCAGGCGAAGCTACGTAAACCAGACAAGTATAACCAACTATTTTGCTCTTTTCTTTAATTGATTATTACCCAGTAGTATAAAGTAGCTAATTACAGCTATTTTTATACATAAAACATTGACATAATTTCATAAATATGATATATTTATATATTCAAAGCTGTTCGTTTCACCGCTGTCGCTCATAGTGAGTGGCGGCAAACAATAAGGAAAAGGAGACTGGCCATGCAAGAGAAGCAATTGGTCGGAGACATGTCGGAATGGTCCGGCGTGTTGGCGGACATGTTTCGTCAGATCAAGGACGGTTCGCTCACACGAACTCATCTACAGGCTCTGGTCGAGCACCGCGACCCGTTCGCAATCACGGACGTGAAGTCCGACTGGGTCGAGTTCTACCGACGGTACTTCCGCCTGACCGTGGACTTCTCGGACGTTCAGATTCTGGACGACACCCGCGGCTTTGACCGCATCGTCCTGATCCCGAAGGGTCTCACGATAGGACGAGCCATCAAGGCTCTGAAGAAGCAGTTCCCGGTCTGGACGTACCGCGACGATCTCGACGACGAGCACGTTCCGACGAACGACCGCAAAGCTGACCGCAACTACGCGGTTTGGTTCCGCGACAACGTCGAGGCTGATGCGGAGTTCGCGAACACTTCCGCAAACCAGCTCCAGGATCGCAAGATCAACTGCATCACGCTCCTCGAGCGGCTGGTCATGGAGCTCAAGTATTGGGCCGAGACTGGCGGCGAGCACCTGGACATCAATAACTGGACGCTCTGCGCCGGCTCGCGCGACTCTGATGGCAACGTTCCGGGCGTCGACTGGGACGACGGCGGGCTCTGCGTGGACTGGGCCCACACTGATGGTGCGGACGGCCGCCTGCGCGCTCGTCAAGCAGTTTCCAACTAACCCTCTCACCTTTCACCTTGTTCCCTTTGAGGAGTCGAAAATCATCTCGACTCCTCTTATTTTTGTAAAAACTTTGATACAGTAATTCTGGCTACAAAATCGGTCCTTTCAAGGATAGCGATTTGCCAAAAATATTCTTGGAAACTGCTTACTAAGTTCTCTGCCGGTTTAAAGACTGGCACACATTGCCGAGCCTCGGAGCTTGGACATGAAGCTATGCCGCCAGTATGGTTTTTTGTTTTGAGATGGAACTTGGTAAAATAAGGGCTCGCGCAACTCTGATGGCAACGTTCCGAACGTCAACTGGAACGACGACAAGCTCAACGTGAACTGGTACAACACTGATAATGCGAACGACAACCTGCGCGCTCGTCAAGAAGTCTCCAAGAAAAAACAGAGGACCTTAGGGTCCTCTGTTTAAATACTTAATCCAGCCGCTCGCCATTTTAGACGCTTGCTGCAACCGTTGTTCGAATAAAATGTATTTTTTGTCCTGAATGATTTTGAGTTCCCACGCAAGTCTCGTCAGCCTCTTTGCAACCTCAATGTGTAATTTCACGTCTTGAACTAAATTGAGTTTTCTTTCTTTTGCGGTCAAAGCCGCCTTGATCCCACCTTCGAGGCAAACAATAACAACTTCTTCTATCTTCGCATACAATGCAAATCGATCCAATTTTGGTACTTGAGTACGATTCGTATATACTTCTTTGTAAAGACAAGAAAGCTCATGGATAATAGGCAACGTCACGTTACTACCGTGGGGGGGGCTTGCATACGAGCCTTTTTGAAGAAATTATTTCGTTAGAAAATCTTCTTGTAGCATGGACTGAATTCAAGCGAGGCAAAACTCGCAAGCGCGAGACACAGCAATTCCAATTTTATTTAGAAGATAACCTATTGTCGCTGCATCAGAGTCTCGCAGATAGATCATACACTCATGGAAACTATGAGGCTTTTTACGTCTATGATCCGAAGCGACGCCATATTCACAAAGCGCAGATACGTGATCGGATTGTTCATCAGGCACTTGTTCGTATAGTATACCATCTTTTTGATAGACGATTCATTTTTGATTCGTACTCGTGCCGAATAGACAAAGGCACTCATGCAGCTGTTCACCGACTCGAACAGTTTACGAGACGCGCGACTCATAATTACACACGAAAAATATTTTCTCTCAAATGTGATGTGAAAAGGTTTTTTGCAAACATTGACCAGGATATATTGTTTTCACTGATCAAAGAAACTATTGAAGATAAGGATACTTTGTGGTTGATACAACAGATTATCGCGAGTTTTGCCGAAGCGCCTGGTAAGGGGCTACCTTTAGGTAATGTAACAAGCCAGTTATTTGGGAATATCTATTTGAATGAGCTTGACCAGTTTGTTAAGCACACGCTGAAAGAACGATATTACATTCGGTATTGTGACGACTTTGTCATTCTTCATGAAAGCTCCACCCATTTAGAAAATCTTGTCAGCCTCATTTCACATTTTTTAGAGAACAACTTACATATCACACTGCATCCAGACAAGATCATCATTCGACCTTTGCAGCAGGGCTTAGACTTTTTAGGTTATGTGACGTTGCCGTATTATCGGGTAATAAGGACTAAGACAAAGCGACGGATGTTGCGCTTGGTCAGTGAAAAGAATATCCATTCATATCTTGGTGTTTGCCGCCATGCTCATGCACGAAGTTTAGAAAGAGAAATCCAACAAAAGATCAGTGGTTGAAAATACAAAAACTTTTTCTCCTCCAAAAAAGAAAAGAGCCTCTAATGTAGAACTCTTTAGTATTTTGCTTCGCCTGAATGGCGTCTATCAGTTGAATGGCGTACTACATTGACAGCGTAACGAAAATAAGCCAAATTGTAAACCATCAGGGCGTAATCACACAGTGTTATGAAAAGTGAAATATACCCGAAAACTGGGCAGGGGAAGTCTTTGTATATGCGGAGGAAAGAGTCTGAGCGGGG
Organism: uncultured Gammaproteobacteria bacterium; assembly: GCA_964402565.1. GTDB lineage: Bacteria > Patescibacteriota > Patescibacteriia > UBA1558 > 2-01-FULL-52-15 > CAYRBH01. The sequence goes on from CAYOCJ010000001.1 coordinate 27,491, forward strand.
CGTTATGGTGCCGCAGGATTTTCAGGAGGGGCATAGCGAATTACAAGCTGTCGGGCACCCGTTGCAGTTTCTCGCACAGGAGCTTGTCGTACGTGGTTACTCGCGTAAAACGATCAAGAATTACCTGTCATGCAATCAAGACTTCTTGCGCTTCATAGGCAAGTCAGCACGCTCGGTGACATTGGATGATATCAAACGTTATCTGACTGTGCTACGTGTGCATGAAGGATATACGAATACCTCGCTCAATAATGTCATCTCCGCATTACGTTTTTATTATGAGACGGTTTTGAAACGCCGGATGTTTGTTGCAATGAAACGGCCGAAGCGCGAGCAGGTATTGCCGGTTGTGTTTACAAGGGAAGAGGCACAGAAAATAATTCAGAGCATGACAAATCCGAAGCATCAATTGCTGCTGGCGCTGGCATATAGCGCGGGTCTGCGGGTGAGTGAAATTGTCGCACTTCGCGTACACGATATTGATTTTGCGTCGCTGACTGTGCATGTGAAAGGAGCAAAAGGAGCGAAAGACAGGATCACTATTTTTTCAGAAAAAATTCGAAACGATTTACAAGCTCAGTGTTCAGGCAAAAAACCGCTCGACTACGTATTCGCAGGCTATGACAGGCGGAAAATGGCAACACGCACGGCTCAGAAAATATTTGAGTATGCCTTGTCGCATTCGGGAATTATAAAGCCGGCGACATTCCATTCACTGCGGCATAGCTTTGCAACGCATTTACTGGAGCAGGGTATCGATGCCCGCTATGTGCAGGAATTGCTTGGCCATTCGAATATTAAGACCACCCAACGTTATTTACATGTAACCAGCAATGGAGTTCGCAGTATTCGAAGTCCATTATAGCCCTTAAATGATATGCTCCTGATTGCTCGGGAATGTCACTGCTTTTTTGATATCATCTTTATTCGCTATCCAGCGTAAGATCCGTGACATGCCGAATCCGCAGCCCGCATGCGGCACCATGATTTCATTTGCCCGTTCGATATACCACTTGAAGTCATCGATGCTGCCGCCAAGGTCGAGCAGGCGTTTATACATTTTCGAATGTTCGAGCCGGTAGACCAAGGTCTTCGGATCATCGACGCGCGCTGCAGAGCCCACGGCTTCTCCTGACACAGGCAAGATCAGATCAGCTGAAAGTACGCGTCCCGGGTTTTGCGGATCAGGAAGCATATTGAAGAATTTTTCAACTTCTATTTCTTTTCCGTGATCATACATTGGATCAGGGTACCTCGTGATGAAGAGCGGATGGCCATCATACATCTCGATCAGCTCCTGCTCCTTTTTGCTATTGATATCATCTCCCCAGTTTAAGTTTAGTTTTTTGATTGCTTCATCATAGGTGATCTTCGGGAAAATTGGCTTTACTTTTGATAATCGATGTATTTCATGTTCAAGACCAATGTCTTTTTGTTTTTTCATCGGCAGATTAACCAAATCTTCCACGATCGCATAGACGAAACTTTCAATGTAGTGGAGGAGTTCATCGAAGTTTCCTTTGAATTCAATTTCCATCATGGTGAATTCCGTGAGGTGTCGCGTATCATTGCCGGCCTCGGCCCTGAAGCTCGGACCCGTGCAATAGGTTTTCTCTAAGTAGGGCACGAATGCTTCAAGGTACAGTTGTCCGGTCTGCGCCAGATACGCTTGGTGCTTATGCCCTGCGGCACCGAACCAAGAAAAATCCCTGCCTGAGCTCACCTCAAATAGGGTATGTACATTTTCGCAGGCGCCGGATGCCCGGACGAGCCGCGGGGGAAATAGTTCTATGAACCCCTGCGAGTCGAGATACGCTCTGCCTGCCTTGAAAACCTCAGCCTCAAGGCGGGCTGTAGCAAGTTTTTCTTGCATAGTGTTGTTCGTTAATGCTTATAAAAAAACGTCCCGCAGTGCGGGACGTCTATTTTCCACGAAGGTTGAGTCTGTCGAGTTTTCTCTTGCGTCTAGGCATTAGGAAGATGATAGCAGGTTTTGAAAAAGAAGGAAAGCCTGCCTATTTTCTGGTCATAATGATGATGCCCTGGATCATGACGCGTGGCTGATACTTTTTCCAGAGATATCTTTCAAAACTATTGTCATTATTCCCTGTATGCCCGAATTTTTTTACTGATTCATAGTCGACAAGGGCGCAGCTCGGCTTGACTGCTTCCATTCTCTCTTCGGCAATTTTAAAATCCTCATCAGGCTGAAATTTTTTGAGGAGAATATAGTATGGCGTAGCATTAAGTTTTCTCGTTTCAAAATAGGCTTGGGGCATCCACGGGCCTGCATAGATATAGGTGCCCGGGCAGTATGTATTGATCACATCATCAGATATATATTTTGAAGGAGTCAAAGGGCGCGCTGGATGCGAAATTCCATACAGAGAAAATAGCAAAGTCATTCCAAAACTCAGGATAAAAACCGGCGCTATCACTATTTTTTCAGGCAGCGAGCTCTGAGTCCATGATCTGAAGATCACAGGGGCGAGCATATACATCGGGAAGAGGATGAGGGTCATGGAGGTCAGGTTTGCATTTGGCGACGCGATCACAAACAATATGCTTTGTACTATCAGCAGCGTCCAAATCCGCGCATCTCTGGATTGTCTGAATAACCACATCGATAGGAGTATCGAGCCTCCGAAAAGCGCCAGTATGCCCCAGGACCAATGAACTATTTGGCCATAAGTAAGTATCGGGCTAATAAGGTTCGCATATAATACAGGGATCGGCCATGCGATGCAGAGCAAAGCGATGCATATGACCGAACCGATGATGAGGGCATAACCGTTTCTGAGGCGGCCGGCTATGGCATCGCTCTTCGCGGGCCACATAAGGCAGATAAGCAGTGCAACAAGGAGCGCTACGCCTTTTTGTTGCAGAAATAATATTGACAGGCCTATGAAGACGCCGCATATCAGATAGTGTGAGAAACCATTCGGTTTTTGCAGTGCTTTCAAAAAAAAGTATACAGCCCAGATCGCCGGGGCCAAAAAGAATACATTGTGCGTAATGATCGGCCATTGAAAAGAAGCTATGATGAAAAGCATTGGCGATACATACGCTGATCGCGGTGATGTGCCGCACCGTTTGCTTGCTTTATACATGCCAATAGATGCGGCATATATCGACAGTATCGCCGCACCGCGCGCTGACCAGTAACTGACGCCTATGAGCTTCCATATTCCGGCGATAAGAAAAAAACTTCCGGGCGCAATAATCTCAAAAAAATCTGTATAGAGATGGCGATGATTGATCAGATTCCAGGCGCCCTCGAGAATAATTCCGTTGTCCAGATTAAAATCGTGTTTACTCTGAACGACTGCCAGTAGAAGAAAAAGGCCAGTCCAGAAAATCGAGTTTTTGAAAACAGTTTTAATGTGAGTTACTGTCATGCTCTTAACTGCTGATAATAGCGAGCGTGATCGCAGATACAAGGGCGATGGCGATGCCCCAGTATTGATGCTGTCGAAGTTTCTCTTTGCCGATCACAATGCCTAAAAAACTGGAGAGCACGACATAACTTTCCGTAATCCCTACTGTTATGCCGATCGGTATGGTCAGGGCTGCTTTTGAATATGCGATCCAGGCTACATTGTCCAATACACTTTGTGCAAGCACCGGTTTCCAGAATTTCCGCGCGGCGCGGAAGGTGCTTTGGATTTTCTCCTGATAGCCAAGTACGATGATGCTGATGATGGCAATCCCGGTATGCACGAACCAGATGGTCTCAAGCGGCGACGTGTCGCGGCTTGCTAGAGCAGTGAATGTATTGATAAGTGCTGAGAAAAATGCGCCTGCGGCGGCAAGAATGACGCCCTGTTCTATGAGGCGTTCTTTTTTCCACCATTGCCACCAGTGCTTATGTTCATGATGCGCAGCGACAAGCAGGATCCCGGCAAAGACGCCGCAGATCAGTATGGTCTGCATCGTGTTGATCGTTTCTCTGAGAAAGAAAAAACTAATCACAAACGTAATCATAAGTTCGGTGCTGAGGATAGGCTCAACAACTGAAAGTTTGCCAATTTTTAATGCTTCGAAGAGGAGCAATGCGCCGACTGCGGTTATGAGCAAAGTCGTTAGGAGCAGAAACAGCGTATCCGGCGCGAACATGCTCGGTATTCGTCGCCAGATGAATGGCAGTATGATCACCGCTCCGAAAGCGCCTATACAAAACAGAGCTCCATATGAACCAATGGATCGTATCGAACGTTGAATAAAAAAATCACCGAAGCCCCAGGCGAGGAGCGCGATCATTGCTGCGAGCATGCCGACAGGCATTGTCATAGGTATAGCATAGCATACCTTGTTATTTTTTTGTGAGCGTATGCAGGGGAATACGCTTGACGTACACGCTGTTATCTGATATTGTTAGATATTCTAACTAATTCCGTTACTACGAGTATGGCAACAGATAAGACATCTCGGCTCATAAATGCGGTATTTAGCGTCAGTCGCTTGATGCGCGAATCAGTGAGCCGTTCAGAGGGCCGAAAGCGCTTCTCCTTGCTCCAGTTCAAGATCCTTATGTTCATCACCGAGCACGGGAATCCGACGATGCGCGAGATAGCAGATTTTCTCGGGATAACGCCGCCCTCAGCAACATCGATCATACAGCGGTTGGTCCGGAGCGGGCGTTTGAAGCGCATCGTGGATCCTACGGATCGGCGCAAGGTAAGGCTGACTGTATCACAAACAGGTAAGAGTATGATCGACGATGCATATACCCATATGGCATTGCACATGCGTCAGCTTTTTAGTGTGTTGAATGAACGAGAACGCGAAGAATTAACTCGCATTTTAACTAAGATAACTGCGCGGAGGGCGCCACGATAATGAAAGGCCTATGAAAAAATTTCTACCTACTATCATTGCCGGAGTTGCGATGGTGCTGATCATTTGGTTCTCAGCATCTATGCTGCTTCCGAAAAAAGTAGCCTATAGCTACGAAACAGTAACAACGCATGATCTACAAAGCGCGGTCAGTCTCGACGGCAAGGTAACCCCGGCTCACAGCGTTGATCTTGCGTTTGAGCGCAACGGACGTGTCCGCAGCGTTTCTGTGGATGTCGATGCCAAGGTGAAAGCCGGCGAAGTGCTTGTAACGCTCGAGTCGGCCGATGTGAACGCGCAGCTTGAACAGGCACAAGCGTCGCTGGCTGCTCAGAAAGCACGTCTCCTGCAGCTGCAGCATGGCGCACGCTCCGAGGATGTAGCAGTACAGGAAACTGGGGCGACGAATGCACAAGCGTCGCTCGATGTCAGCAAGCAAACCTTGATAAGCCGTATTAAAGACGCCTTCACTGCTTCTGATGATGCGATCCGGGCAAAAGCAGATACGATGTTTCTGAATCCTCAGGGAGACCAGCCGCTGCTTGCCTTTGCTACAGCAAACACACAGGATGCAGCCAACGTTACTTGGCAGCGCACGGTCTTTACAAAAGAATTGCCGGAATGGAATGCGTCACTTTCGACATTGACGGTCAACGGAGATATCGATGCTGCTGGTACCAATGCCGGGAAGAAGCTAGATGAAGTGAGAGCATTCTTGGATACGCTTTCGATCATCGTTAACGGACTGACACCAGGCGCGCAATTGCCTCAATCGACGATCGATATGTATAAGCTGAGCGTTTCTACGGCACGCAGCGGGATTACGACAGCGCAATCGAACTTGCTTACTGCAACGACAGGCTATGCGAATGCTCAGTCAGCGCTAAAGCTGGCGCAAGATCAGCTTACCTTGAAAAAGGCTGGCGCAACTTCAGATGATATTGCGATTCAGACAGCGCAGGTAGCTCAGGCTCAGGCGGGCGTTGATGCGCTCAATGCACAGCTTGGGAAAACAGTACTGCGTGCTCCGATCAGCGGCACGGTGTCGGCGAAAAATGTCCAGGTCGGTGAGATCGTAGCACCGAATGCACCGGTCATTTCCATAATTTCTGACGCTACCTTCGAGATCGAAGGACAGCTTTCAGAAGCTGACATAGCGCACGTCGCAGTAGGGCAGCACGCCACGGCATCGCTCGATGCATATGGCACGGGCTCTGCATTTGATGCAGTGGTAACCAAGCTTGATCCTGTAGAAACGACCATCAATGGCGTCGGTTCGTATAAGGTGACACTGCAATTCGTGCAGGCAAACGATCAGGTGAAGTCAGGCATGAGCGCGAATGTGAAGATCGTCACGGGCGAGCAGAAAGGCGTTATCGCGGTCCCGGAGCGATCGATATTCACGAATGATGCAAAGCATTATGTTCTTGTTGCAGCGGACAAGGCGCAGCCGGAGCAGAGAAGTGTCGAAATCGGCATCAAAGGAGCTGATGGCTATGTCGAGATCACCAGCGGCCTGAATGCCGGTGATCGCATAGTCTCATTTAACACTCGTAATTAAGCACAACTATGGAATCAAACGCGCAACAAACTCAGGAGGTTCTGAAACAGGAAACGGAGATATTGAAAGAGGAAAAAGCAATTTTACAGGAGGTAAAGAAAGAACAGCGATCGCTGAAGTCGCTGACCAAAAATGTCTGGTTTCTGAATATCGCGGTAGTTGTCATTGTCGTCGGCGTTGTCGTTGGGCTCTTGTACTGGAATGTTTCTTCGAACAGGGTCTATACCGATAAAGCTTCCATCATGGCGCCGGAGATAGCATTGGCTCCAAAGTCGAGCGGCACGCTCGAAGAGCTCTATGTACACGAAGGCGATGCAATCCTCAAAGATACGACCGTGGCGCGCGTCGGCAATGAATTGATCAAAACCAGCGTTGATACGATCGTAGTCAGTGTGAAGGATGATGTCGGGAAGATCTTTAACCCGGGTGAAGCAGTGGTAACCGTTATCGATCCCAGCACATTGCGCGTGGTCGGAAGCGTCGGGGAAGACAAAGGCCTGACAGATATTCGTGTCGGACAGCGCGCTGTCTTTACCGTTGACGCATTTGGAGGCAGGCAATTTGATGGTATTGTCGATGAGGTCAGTCCAACTTCGCATCAGAGCGATATTGTGTTTAATATTTCTGACAAGCGAGAAACGCAGGATTTTGATGTGAAGGTTCGCTTCGACATCAATGCATATCCTGAGCTCAAGAATGGCATGTCTGCCAAGATCTGGGTCTACAAAAATTAAAACCTATGACTGAGGCTGCTCCACAAAAAAATGGCGCCAAATGGTTAGTGCTCCTGACCGTCATTGTCGGTACTTTTTTGGGGCGGCTTGATCAAACCATCGTCAACCTGGCTTTGCCAAAGATGATCGATGATTTCGGCATTTCGGTCACGGCCGCAGGGTGGATCGCGACAGCATATATTCTTGCGAACGCTATCTTCGTCCCGATCTGGGGCAAGCTCGGCGACACTATCGGCCGAAAAAAAGTCTATGTGTTAGGCTTCATCGGTTTTATCATCGGCTCTGCGCTTGCTGGCTTTTCATGGAATTTAGGTTCTATGATCGTGTTTCGTGTTCTACAGGCCATTGCGAGTTCTGCGGATTATCCGACCGCGATGGCGATCCTTGCGGTGACCTTCAAAGAAGGCAAAGAACGCGCACAGGCACTGGGGATCTGGTCTTCATCTTTTGCCGCCGCTGCCGTATTCGGTCCGTTACTCGGCGGTCCGCTCATCGACAACTTTGGCTGGCGGTCCATCTTCTTGATCAATATTCCTGTCGGCCTGGTCGGCCTGCTCATGGCCTTCGTGTATGTGAAAGAATCTGTTTCCGAGCGCAAGACGAAAGTATTTGACTGGTGGGGGGCGATTACGCTGGGTGCGGCGCTCGCAGCCTTAGTGCTGGTACTTGATAAAGGTCTTGATTGGGGATGGCTCTCGGTGAAAAGCATGATCACCTATGCTGCGACGGTTGTTTTCACCTACATTTTCATACGCGTGGAGAAACATCACCCAGAACCGATCGTCGATCTGAAATTTTTCCAAAACAGCACTTTCGTCAATACGATCATCAATAATTTTATCGTTTTCATGGGCATGATCGGGAGTCTTTTCTTGATCCCGATCTTCGCGCAGACCTTTTTGGGCTATGATGCGACTGAAACCGGCTATCTTTTCATACCGATGGCCGCCGCGCTGATGATCGGAGCGCCGATCGGCGGCCAGCTCGTGGGTAAGGTACAGGCGCGCTATGTCATTGCGGCGAGTACTTTTTTATCAGGCTGTGCAATGTATCTTTTCTCGCTTCTTGACCCAAGATCAAGTGCCCTGGATATCATAGTGCCTCTTGCATTCATGGCTTTCTCATTAGGATTCGGTATGGCACAGCGCACCACAACTATCACGTCAGCAGTCCCTACGAATGAAGTTGGTGTTGCTTCATCTATTCTGGCGTTGGCGCGTAATATTGCCGGAGCATTCGGCATTGCGGTTTTTGGAACGATTTTACATAATGCGATCGAACGCAATGTACTCGACATCGCCCGCCAGAGCACCTTGCATCTGACCGACCCGACACAATACGGTCAGGCCATCGGTCTGATGTCGCTCAAAGCACAGATCTCTTCGTATGGGACTGTGTATGCGGTTGCTGCGGCGATCATGATCGTCGGTGCAGTCAATGCATTCTGGATCAGATCGCCAAAGAAGCAGGAAAAAATTAAAGCCAGCGACTTGATGATGGAGTAATGGTTACGAATAACTCAAAACTCACCTTTTAGAGGTGAGTCATTGTGACGGGTACTCCGTAGATCCGCAAGGAGCGAAGGAGGATGGGGTTGCTATCTGCGTGTCGGCAGGCAGGGATGAGAAGGTTGGGAAACTTTTAATTTATGTTATCCCTTGGAAGCGTATGGTCAATTGGAAGATGTAATATTCCCATCGATAATTTCAAGCACTGCAATCTCGAGGTCGCTTTTAAATATACTTTTTTGAAATTTCCATTTTACAATTCTACTGATCTAACGTATAAGGTAAAACTTCGCCACTTTTTTTATACTCTAAACCATTTTTCATACCAAGAGTAAACATAATTGCTGGGATGACGATAAGTATAATTAGTACTATTATCCACCCGACTCTTTTTAATCGAGGATAGACAGCAGATAAAAAAATACCACTCAAAATAGCAAAGGGAGCGGAAAAAAATAAACTAATTCCTATTATATCACTGGTGCTCCAAGTGCCCCTCGTTATATGTCCATATGCAGCTAAGTCATGACCAACCATGCCAGCCGCAATAAAATTGTTCCAAGAAACCCATGTATAGATGCTCCATAAAAAAGCACGTATAATCCGATCATTAAAAGCATTCTTAGGTGCTGGTTTTGATTGTGAATTATATTCTTCCATATTTATTGTTAATTTAAGTATAGAAATTACATTATAGCACAAAACCCAGTTTTAGACTGAGGCTTTATGACGGGTGGCGTCGCCACGTTCTACGTGGCTTTACGGAGTGGCAAACTCCATTTGACGCTTTATTTACAACACAAAACCCACCTTTTAGAGGTGGGTCATCAATTAGGTTTTGATTTCAAATGGGCGGTTTTCGGAAGTATTGATCTTGTATACGAAAAGGAAATAGATATAGCTTCGGAAACGATTATTCGTTTGCCGGAAATCACTTTTGCTAATCCTCCAAAGAAAAACGCCGCGTGAGCTTGTAAGCTTTTGACGCGGCGTTAGGTTATTCTTTTTTTAGGAGAGATGTGCGAATTTTTGGATACACATACTCTCCTGGTTGTTCCATGCACCATCCTTCTGGGGAGCCAGCTGGCGTAATCGGGTCTCTCAGCCAAGGGAAGAGTATTAAGAGACAATCCCTTAAGCCCTCCTTATAGACGACAAGTCCACTATGAGCAGGGTTCAAGAATTTAAATTGTAAAACCGCTTTTCAAGAGGGTTTTACGAACTTTGTAGAATCTTCAACGTACTTATGAGTTGTTCAATTGTTGGATCGAAGCTTTGTTGAGGTTTGCGCATTTCGTCCATAAACCAAGCTTTCGCTGCATCAAGATCGCCGCTGTCACCTGAAAATGGTGTAAATCCTCCTTCGGTAATAATGAGGTTTGGGTACTGTTGATTTGCTAAAGGCACTAGATAGTTGTATCCAATGTCAACAGAAAGGATATTAGTTAGCACACAATACTGGAGTACTTTCAACCCATTCAAATCTATAACCTTCGGAACTGACACAGCTGCGATGGTACCTGAACTCTTCATGATAGCAGTTTTGAGATCTTCAGTAGACTTTTTAAGATCAAGCGGTTTTGCTAGACTGTTGTTCGTATTGCTGTTAGGAGCCTCAATCGTAAGATAGGAATGGGATCCAACTTTATCAACCGTATCCATTATCAGCCACAACCCCACTGTCCTACCTCCATTGTCTTTACTGACTAATCGGGTAATTGATACATTAGGCGGATGTCTAAACTCAATGCCAAGTTCTTGATCCTGATACTTAGGCCATAAGGATGTATCTGTAATGTCAATCAGGTTTGCAGTATTTGTACCTGTTATCTCCGAGGGCTTCCATTTGTTTACACATATAAGCGCAACGAAAATAGACACTCCTATCACAAGAATGAAAAGTATGAATAAAAGTAGTTTTGCATTATATTTCATATGTACCCAATTCTAACAGCACAAGATAAACTCTGTCCAGCGTCGTCGCGACGGCTTTAATTTAGAGTTCAAAGTCCTTCTAGGGGTGCATATATTTTCTACTTTTTTGGCAAACTCCATTTGACGCTTTATTTACAACACAAAACCCACCTTTTAGAGGTGGGTCATTGTGAAGGGTGGCGTGGCCACGTTCTACGTGGCTTTACGCCATGGGGCGGCTACCCGCCCGCCGGCAGGGATGAAAAACTGACAAATCTACTAGGCCACCGTATTTGAGTCGGCAGCTTGTATTTGTGGAGTTGATTTTTTGAGGCAGATCTTGCTGAAGAAGTAAAATAAGTAGATCGCTACAATATCCTGAATCACAAATGAGATTAGATCTATTGTTTTTGGCGCTGCTCCTGGTTTAGAGGGGTTTATCATGCCAACGATCGCTAAAAGTATACTGGCCAAGATAAGCATACTATAATATTTGGTGCTTAGTTTGACTACTTCTTGATTATTTTGTGTTGTGAAATGTTGATTGACAAAAAAGTGCGCCGAAGTCCATATTCCCAGCCACATAAGTAATGAATGCGTGATAAGTACAAAAGCTATTTGCAAGATTTTATTCTCAATTTGAATACCGTTCGTAAAAAAATCTACAGTAGAGCCTGGATGTATAACCCCTAGAGCTAGTAGAAGTCCTCCAAGTGCAAAATAGAAAATTGGGGACACAAAACTCAAAAACATAAGCAATGAAAACACGTGAATGCTCGCAAGATATTTTGCAGGCTTTTTCTTGGATATCGAACCAGTTGGCGCATAGGGTTTTGCATAAGCCCGGTTAAAATAGATCGTAAAAAATAACGCAAGAATGATTACGAGTGCAATTGTTCCGACGCCCATTAGTAGGGAGGCTTTTTGTACATAAACTCCTTGCTGAACATATCCAGACTTTGTTGCCATAAAAACAAAGAGACTAAAGATAGCAGCCACTAACAACTGCGTAATCGAAAAGAGCGTGAGAGAAAAACGACTGCCTTGCACTGAGGTATAGAGTAACGACAGAAGAAGACAGGTGAAAAAGATACTTAATACTATCGCCGCGAGAACAACTTCACCACCGAAAGTTTTGAATAGAAGTCCATCGAGAAAGAGAAGGTAGGCACAATACAATACGATGAATATGGTATTTTTTTTCATGCATATAGTATAACACAAAACCCACCTTTGAAGGGTGGGAATTTGTGATGGGGCGGCTGGATGAGAAGGTTGGGAAACTTTTAAATTATTATAGTTTTGTGCGACGATTGTTCAGCATAAATTATTCATATCGCCTGATCAAACCCGTTGACTAAGTACTCATCTGACATTTCAAATCCCATTGTTCATTTGAAATTAGAATTCATTACAGGCGAGAATTCCGCAAGTTTTGAGATATCGCCACTTATTTTTTCAAAAATACAAGCCCAGCTTCTTTGCAGAGAAGGAAGTGATCGCTCAACTTCTATGAGTTTTCCTGCCGCTTCCATTCCGAAGATATGGATATATCCTGCTCCGGCAAGAATATTTACCAAAATATGCTCCTGCACTGCCAGCTCTTCTCCGCTGAATTGGTGGGCAATAGGATTCCATAGTTTCTCTGCGGTCGTATTATTCGCGAAGTAACCAAAAAAAGTATGACACAGCTCATGAAGCACAACGGAGGCGGCGTGATCCAAATCCTGATCAATGAAAAAAGTCAGTGGATCATTGAACGGGATAATCCCTTGCTGGCGATGCACAGGATAGGCAAGCCAAAAATCAGCTAGCGTCAAACCTCTTGCAGCATAGAATGCAAACACTTTATCATTTATCTTTTTCCAATGTGTCCCGAACTCAGTCGCGAAGCGCCAGCCTTCGGTCACAGCATCTTTAGATAACAAAACACCAACCTGGGAAGCAAGTGTGCGGTCATAGATAGGTGAATAGCGAAAGTATAATTGTGTTGCCATACTGAAATGAGTTTACTGCATTATTATAAAAATGAGTAGAGCCCGGGATTCCAGTGATGGAACCCCGGGCCCCGGCCGACGAACTCGAAACCATTGTCACTAACAGGATAACCGTAAGTGATGACCAACGGCCGCGAGGCTTTATTCATAACTCACTCCTTTCTCCTCAGATTCGTGAAAGATGTCAAAAAACGATTTGACTTGTTACCATAGAAGGACTTCGAGAATGCGTCAAGCGTCGTCGCGACGGCTTTAATTTAGAGTTCAAAGTCCTTCTAGGGGCGCATATATTTTCTACTTTTTTGGCAAACTCCATTTGACGCTTTATTTACAACACAAAACCCACCTTTTAGAGGTGAGTCATTGTGACGGGTGGCGTGGCCACGTTCTACGTGGCTTTACGCCATGGGGCGGCTACTGGGAATCGAACCCAGGCATCTAGGACCACAACCCAGTGTTCTGCCATTAAACTATAGCCGCCACGTAAAGGTTCCTACGGAACCCACGTGGCTGGCCAGTATATTTGCCGGCTACGTCGATTCCTTAGTCTTCCTAGGTTTGTTTTGAAAGTGAAATTTTAATTGATGATCTAAGTATTTTTCCCCTCGTCCGCTTTTCAAGAACTTTTCTCTTCCTAGCGCATCATCTTTTATAGTATATGCTTCATAATAAATCAATTGCCATGGTTTTTTTGAGACCGTTGAATTGTTGAGCCCTGCATTGTGTTCTTGTAGCCGTTTTTCAATATTTTCTGTAAACCCTGTGTATAGAGAGTCATCTGCTTCACTTTGTAAAATGTACACAAAATACATAATCTTTTTCATTTCTGGCTGCGCCACGTGCTTGCGCAGCAAGTATACGTGGTGCCCCCGGAGGGAATCGAACCCCCATCTCAGGCTTAGAAGTCCCAAGCTCTATCCATTGAGCTACGGGGGCTCAATTTTAAAGCACGCATTACCATACCATCGGAAAACGCCATTGTCAATCCTTTTTAGCCGATTTTCTCGAGGTTTTCTGTAATTGTTGCAAGGTATCAAGTCCCAGCATTGCACATTTCTCTCGGGCGCCAGTTACTTTGATGCCGAGTAATTTTTCTATGCTTTTTTTATCAAGCTTTTTGATGCCGGCAAAAGATTTTCCTAAAGCATATTCTCCGATCATAGAAGCTGCCGCAGTGCTTACCGCGCATCCTTCACCGCTGAACGCAAGATCAACGATCTTTCCGCCTTTAATGATGGCCTGGAACTGCACCTGATCTCCGCAGCTGATATTCGCATGGCCTGCACTATGGGTAGCGTTCTTTAAAACGCCGAAATTCCGCGGGCTGCGGTAATGGTCGAGTATTTTATGGCGATAGAGTTCTTCTGACATCTAAGTGAATATTTTTTTTGCTTCTTTCAATGCAAGGACGAGTTCATCAACGTCTGCTTTCGTATTGTAACAGGCAAAACTAGCGCGAGCAGAAGCGGGAATTTTCAGGAATCGATGCAGCGGCATCGCACAATGATTGCCTGATCTGATGCAGACGCCGAATCGGTTGCAGATCTCAGCTACATCATGGGCATGTACGCCTTCGACATTAAAACTAATAATGCCATGCCGTTCTTTCGGTCCATACATTGTAACGTCTTTTATCTCTGAAAGTTTTTCATACGCGTATTCAGTAATTTCTTTCTCTGCTTTTGCAAGTTTTGTAATGCCATGGTCCATGAGAAAGTCTGCTGCTGCTCCAAGACCGATGATGCCCGCGATATTCGGCGTTCCTGCTTCGAAGCGCGCCGGCGGACCCTGAAAGATAGTCCGCTCAGTCGATACATCGATGATCATGTCGCCGCCGGTTAGGAACGGCGGCATTTGTTCTAACAATTCTTTTTTTCCATACAGTATGCCGATGCCGGTCGGGCCGTACATTTTGTGTCCTGAGGCAACGAGAAAATCAATATTCAATTTCTGAACGTCGATCGGCACATGGGCTATGCTTTGTGCAGCATCGATGATCAATTTTGCTTTTGATCTTTTCCTGACGATGGACTCGATCTTCGCAATGTCATTTTCAACACCCAACACATTCGAGATATGCGCCACTGAGACCAGCTTGGTTTTGCGCGTGACCAGACGAGATAGTGTCGCATAGTTCAGCTCGCCGGTTTTCTGCAGGGGCACATAGGAAATTTTTATGTTCTTTCGTTTTGCTAATTCCTGCCATGGCACGACATTGGCATGATGCTCCATCATGGTGAGTAAAACGCCATCGCCCTTTTTGAGAAATTTTTCCGCCCAGGTATAGGTTAAGAGATTAATCGACATGGTGGTGCCCGAGGTGAAAATTATTTCACCGCTTTCGCGCGCATTGAGAAGCTTTCGCATCTTTTCTCGCGTTGCATCGCATGCATCAGTTGCGCGCTGGCTCAGCGTGTACATGCCGCGATGGATATTCGCGTTATACATCGTGTAGTAATCGCATTCTGCCTGGATCACTGAACGCGGCTTCTGAGTCGTTGCGCCATTATCGATATAGACCAGCCGTTTTTTGCCGGGCATTTTTTTTAATATGGGAAAATCCGCGATATAGGGATTCATAGCATTATGCTTTTTTCACCAGCACCCAGTTGTTCATATACATAAAGGGAATTGAAATGACGCCGACGACCCATTTGACCGTTGCCTGCCCGATCATGAGCGGAAGGAGCGGCATGGTGCCGCCGAATGCAATGGCGATAAAAATGACAGTATCGACGGTAAGCGAGGGAATAGAGCTGAATACATTTCGCGCCCATAGATGCTTGTCATGAGTCGCTTTCTTGAACCAGGCAAAAATATACGCATCCATATTTTCTGAAACGAGGAATGCGATCCAGCTTGCGATCGTGATGCGCGGTATCGAAGAGAAGATCATTGACCACGCGCTTTGCAATGTCCAGAATGAGGCGGGCTGCATCTGCACGCTGAGCCAGAAAAAAAGCGATGTGGCCACTTGCGAGACAAAAGCAAGTACGATCATTTGCTGTGTTGCCTGGCGTCCGAATTTTTCGTTCACAATATCAGTCAGCAAAAATGTTATCGAGAAAATGATAACGCCGCTGGGACCTACGAAGGTGGCAAAACCAAAATCAAATGCAGCGATCTTGACTGCAAGGATCTGAGCAATAAGAATGAATGTTACATAGAGCGCGATCAGCAGGTCCGGTTTTTCATATTTTCGTGCATAGAGGCTGCCGAGCAAGGTAAAGCATGCTACGCCGCAGATCCAAATGAGGAGCAAGGTTGGGCTCATGTTTTATGTTTGTTCGATTAAACTAGAAAGTTTTTTTCTCAAAGCTCTCTCTAGGATACCACGTTCATGCCCGTCAGGTAAGTGAGCCAGCTGTGAGACAATAAATGCATCGAGAAGTAAAGCGATGCTGTCAGATTTTCTGAAGCCGCGCGTTTGCAGATAAAATAATTCTTCTTCAGAAAGACGGGCGATAGTCGCTGCATGTGAAGCTTTCACATCGTCAGCTTCAATTTCTAAATTTGGTATAGTCTCGGCTTTAGCCAATGGAGAAAGTATAAGCACGCGTTCTTCGAGTCGCGCATCTGACTGCTGTGCTTTTTTCAAAATATGGATGGTGCCGTTCAATTTTCCGCGCGATGCATTGCCAAAGACGCCGCGGAGGATGATGCGGGACGTTGATCGTGGCTTTTGGTGTTCAGCAATGATATTCGCGATCAAATCATCTTTGCCTCCTCCAAGAACAATGCCATGCACCATGACGGTGCTTCCGGCAGCAAGTTTGAAATGCACGGTTCTTTCTTTTGCCCTTGATAGCCCCAAGGCCATGATATAGATCACGCCTATATTTGGAGCTATAGAAATGGTGCTTTTTTTCAGTGGCGATTTCCAGTCCAGCAAGACCGATTGTTTAGCCACTTTGAGGCTTTTTGTCCTCACTGAGGTAATAAGCATCTTTATAGTGTATATCATTAAGGCTAATATTGACAAAAATGGCTAAATATAGTATATTCCTCGGTTCTCGTTTTTTGAAAAATCGTGTGGTTTTAGCCGCAGAGATTAGCGCTTTTTAACCAAATTGGAGCCGATATACAGCAATAGGCCAAAATGGTTGAGTTTTGATTTCTGCGGCTATAGAAAAGATTGTAGATTGCTCGGGCATTGTGCCTTGCAATTACGGACAAGTGTAAGCCGCGTTGGAGGCAGCGATGCCACAGAATAACAAGCAAGAGTATGAGGTACTTTTCAAGTTCTTCAGATTTTGGTTGGACATCTTCGATCGAGTCCGCAAGGGCTCGCTCGACCCCAGCGCTGTCGTGAAGGCAATACAGCCTCTTCTCGCTGCTCGGTACCAGACAGTGCCGGAGGCTCGTCTCGCAGCTACGCCGGTCATGTACGAAGAAGACGTCTGCATCATTCAGCTGAATGGCAAGATGACCTTGGATACGGAAATAGTGTTCAACGACGCTATTGCGTATGCCTTGGTGCGAATCGAGTGCAAGAAGATCCTGCTTGACATGTCGGAGCTCTCTTATGTCGACAGCACTGGTATCGGTGCTTTGGTAGTAGCTCACAAGAAAGCTCGCGATCTCAGTGCTGTGATCAAGTTGCTGAATCCAATCGGCAAAGTTGAGGACCTACTTCAGCTGACCAAACTCGTCGAAGTATTTCCGGTCTTCAAGGACCAAGCTGCGGCGCTCAAGTCGTTTAAAATACCCAATGTCCGTACGGACGCGTGAAGGAGAGATCAATGCCTGAGATCAGAAGTCCGCATTGGAACGAGAAGGATGGTGTCTGCGAGAAGCATCTGCTTCCGCAGCTCCCGTGTCTGTCGTGTTTTGCCGATCAAGACCCTGCCGTGGAGGTTCACTTCACGGAAATGGATCTCATCGTCGCCGAGGCCGAAGAGATCCCGCTGAGCAATCTGTTGCCGGTGGGTCAGGAGTGGCTGCTCAAGAACGTTGTCTGAAGTTCCACACGAAAAGAATTGCCTAAGTGCGGTCGCGTAAACGCGGCCGCACTTAGGACTCTTTCCTAGTCTCCCACTGTTGTTGTGTGAGATTGAGAATTGGTTCATTGAAAAATCGTGTGGTTTTTCATTTCTCGCGGCAACGCGTGGAGATAGTCATGCACATCCAAGCGATCGTTTTGATGCTGACTGGCTTCAGTATTCTGGGCAGCCTGGTAAATTATTTTTCCCTGCGGTCGCTGCGTCTCAGGGCCGGCAAGATCGGGAATGCTTCGCCGCCCATACCTCTCGCCGAGCGGCGTGTGCTGATTTTGAAGATGGCCGAACGCTTCTTCATCATTCCGGCGGTCTATAATGTGATCGTTGGCGTGATCGCTGCGCTGGCAATGACGCGCTACGATTCGATCTCAGGCGCGCTGCTACGCATCTGTGCCGGATTCGCGCTTTTCATGACCTTGATGATGATCTGGGGCTACTGGCAGCTTCGGGTTGCTTGCAAGCCGGATGAAAGCTGAAAGGAGCATGATGCCAACCGAACACCATCCGCTGCAATCGGCGATCCTCGTCCTTTGCATGCTTTCGTGGTTCACGATGGCGATAACGAATTGGATCATCACGACCTACCTTGATCTGGTGAGGAATGGTGATCTGACCATGCCGTTCGAAAAGTATCGAATGACACGGATCGCCATGGTTCAGAATCTGTCGATCGCAGCCGCGGGGATCAACGTCGTGGTGGCTTTGCTTTCGATTTTCGCGTGCATCTTTCGCGAATACCCCCTGGTTTCGCCAGCACCAATTGTCGCGGCCATAAGCCTTTGCGCCATGGCGGCGCAAAGGTACTTCATACGATGGGCTTTCAATCGGAATCCACGGAGGACGACATCGTGAGATCCATGAAACAAATGCTCAAGTTCATCTACTCGATGGAGTGAGAAGGAGATGATCCATGTCTAAGCCGAGAGTGTTCAAAGTCTCCCGTAAAACATTTGAGATCATGCACGGCATTTGCTTGAATTGCGGGCAAACGCATTTGGGCAATGACAAGCTGGACGAAAGCCGCTTGGACTGCCTGAAATGCGGCGCTCGTGCCGTTCGTGCTTTGCCTGAGGCTCTGCGCATGGGCCGCGTGAAGATCGTGGAACAGGAACCGGAATCCGAACTCACCGAAGATTAAAGGAGGCGCCGATGAGAAAATTCTTTTTTGCGATCGTTGCAGCCCTCAGTAAGGCTCTCCGGCAATTGCCTGTTCGCCAGAATCACGCGGTTGCCGCAGTCGGCGACCTCCCTGAGGACGATGTCTACAACTCCGACATGGAGCAACACAAGTTCGGGGTGTGATCGATCACTGAGCACCAGGTTGAGGCCTGAACCACACGAAAAAGAGTCCGGAGCGCGCAGCTATGCCGCGCGCTCCGGACCCACTCTTTGTCCATCATCTTTGCGGAAACGCAAAAATGGTGTACAGAGATATGGGTTCTTTGACAAACCTGGCGCAAGCCAGCTTTCCTACCCGGACGGGTAATGGGCGGATGCCCAAGGAGGGATCGTGCTCGATCGTTTCTTGTCTCAAAGTGATCGGAACGCCAAAGCGCAGCTCAGGCTCTTCACGGAGTTCTGGTGGCTGTGGGCGATCAAACAACATTGGCGGCTGGGTTTCGATACCATGATGGTGTCGAATACTCAGAACGGCTTGTTCAGCGCTCTTTTGGGTACGTCAGATCCGACGACCGAGTTGTGGATCGTGAAGCGCCTCATGGATGCCATGGGCGTGGAACGAGTTCCGTACAAACACGGCAAAACGGTCGGCGAGATGCTCTACGCATCTCTTGCCTCCACAGCACCAGGAGCCAAGGTGCTGTACGTGGTTGCGTGCTCTCCCTCGCGCCCTGAGGGAGCCAAAACCTATGTCATCTACCGTCCGAAAGAAGGCTCAGACGCTTTGGTCGAGGATCTCTTCGACTACCAACTGTCCCGCGAACGCGCGCACGAGGTGACCCAATGAAAATGACGTACAAGAAAGTGAATAACATCGCCATTCTGAAGATCGAGGGCGACGTCATTATCGGCGTTGCGCCCAGACTCGACGTTCTCGGCGCTCTCCGTAGCAAGATGAGCGACTTCATCAACGGCGGTGTGAAAGCCGTGCTGTTGAATGTCAGCGAGCTTGGTACAGCCGATTCGGCATTCCTGGGCGAGGTTGCAGGTTCGCTCAGCATGTGCCAGAAGCAAGGTGTCGGGTTCGGACTCGTAGCCCCTGCGGGTCCCTTTGCCAGACTCATCGACACTACCAGGTTCGTGACTCTTCTTCCTGTCTTTAAGGATGACGAAGAGGGGCTCGCGAGCTATGCGCTGCTCCCCGACAAGCAAGGCTCATTCGGCCCGAGTGGCGACACGGATCCGGACGGATTTCACCATCTCGACGGTTAGGAGGAGGCATGTCGCGCGGAACCAAGTCACAGAAAGGCGCCCCGACCGTGGCAGGTGAGCTGGATCAGATGCATCAGGGCTTCGAAGAAGACGACAAGGAGCTGAACGCTCTTTTCTTCGATCTTTGCGCTGATGAGAATGACTTTCCTCTTCGCGACGAGCCTGCGCATCGCAATGACCCAGGCAGTTGTTACGATGACGACTACGATTTTCCGGGCATCGAGGTCTTGCCTCGAGAGACGGAATCGCCGACGAATGAAGTGCCCGAGGTACGCGAATCTCTTTCGGGAGGAGGTGCTCCACCGAGCACCCCGTATTCTCGTTGGCGCGCGCTGAGGCTCGTGTTGTTCGTCTTCGTGCTTGACTGCTGGATCATCTGCAGCATCTTTTTCAACAACATGGCAGCGTTGCTCGGCATCGAAGGGTACACGCGTCAGCCGTATCGTTGGCCGGATTAGGGAGCTACATGAAAAAACTCACCCTGATCTTGCCATTGGCTTTGCTGCTGGTCTTGCTAGCAGTTCCTTCGACGGCGATCACCGATCGCGCTGCTTTCTCAGCTGTGTTCGGTCTGAGTCCCCGAGGGTCTGATCGCGAGGTTGCGCAGCTTGCAGTGGACCTGGAGTTGAGCGAACTCGCACGAACCACCTTTGAGCTATCGCAGCAGTATGCGCGCATGCAGATCGAGCAAAGAAGCTCCAAGGACGATGAGCTGCGCGCAGGGGTGTACCGCGCCAACATTGCCCGGCTGAAAGAAGCCGTTCGGCTAGCCCAGAAATACAACTTCGAGGTCCCGGTAGAGCTCTTCGAATTCATTCAAACGCTCGAGGAGTTCAACCAAATCCTCGGAAGGTATATTCAGAGACCGCTTCCGCAATCCCAAAAGGAGGGCGCTTGAAGTATTTCTGCATCACGAAGGCGAAGGATCTCGCACTTCCTGACCGTGCGTGCATCGCGAAGCTTCTCACCGAGTTTGCGGGCCGTCCGATCGTGTTGACAGTCAGCGAGGTGAATAGCTTCTTCCGCAGCGGGCTGTTGTTCATGGCAGAGGACACCGATCTGCCGCGCGGTGAATCCATCATCGGCGTCGGTTCGCTGGTCATCAAGAACTTGCTCACGGGCAGGTCCGCGCGGATCGAAGATGTCTTTCTCCTCGAGCAGTACCGCGGGCGCGGCATCGGACGCGAGTTAGTCCAGCACATGATCGACGAAGCGCGGAGCCTCGGCGTTCGGCACATCGACCTCACCAGCAGGCCGGAACGGGCTGCCGCGAACAAGCTGTATGTGCAGCTCGGCTTCGAGAAAGGCGTCACCAACGTCTATCGCCTGGACCTCAGGCGTTGAAGGAGAGTTATGACAGAAAAACGTGACAAGCGCTCTCTGTGGTGGCTGCTGAGGGTGTATTGGCTGGACGGAACTTTCGCTGACGCGCTTTCAACAGCGATGCTCGCATTCATCCTCATCACGATCTACAACGTGTGCTGGGCGATGTACTTCAATGCATTGTTCAGGGTTCTGGTGTTTCGTGAGTTGAAAGTTGCCGCTACCATCCTCGCGCTGCTCGCTGTCTTCGGCATTCCGGCGCTTTTGAGGGCGCGGCGACAGTGGCGCCAGGACTACGATGTCTATCTGCGGCCGAAGCAGATCTAGATGACCGACATGAGGAGCTACGCGGAAGGCTTTCCGTAGCCGACCGAAAGACCTTCAGAGGAAGCGAACACGTGTGACGCTTCTAACCGAAGGGTGTTCCTTTGATCACACGTATAAAAAGGAGATATGCCTTGAGGCAGAACGTATCGCTGATGCGGTGCTGTCGATCGGGCTTCTCGTAAACTGAAACGACCTCGATTCAAACTCTATCGAAACCGATAGGGGGCGAATCGAGGTCTTTTGCTTTATGCTGGTTGATCTTCCATTATCTTCCGTATGGCAGGCTCTTCCATGACCGCATGGCTTGCGCCATAGACAATGAAAATTCTTGATTTCGTTTTCAGATGCTCCTGGATCTTTTTTACAATATGCTCATCTCTAAATTTGCTCGATTCTGCACCGATGAGATTGATGCGAGTATAGGGGTATGATGCATCTTTCCACGGAATAGGATCATGTCGTTCTGCTGCATGTGTTGGGTCATCGACACTATAGTTATTTGGCCAATACTTTTTTCCAATCTCTTCTAAGTGCCGCAATGAATAATCGAACCTTTCCCATTGTGTTCGTTCGACGAAATCCGACATTTGAACAGCGACCTCAGTAGACAAGTCAGGTCTTTCGCTCATATGATGCTGTTGATCTACCTGCCGATAATAGTAGTGTGCGAAGATCTCATCCTTGCTGAATCCTTTATCGATAAGATTTTGTAACTCATCTTTGAGTGGGGGTTCGGGAGAATCGACTTCCACTCCATGAGTTGCGGCGAGATGCGTAAGGAATCCTGATTCTCCTGCTTTCAAAATTGTGTCAGCACTTGAAAGTTTTTTTACGCGTTCGATGAATGCTGGTTCTCGTAAGCGTTCTGGATTAATGCCTTCCACCAGGACAAGATCAGGCGTCATCTGATCAAATTGAGCTTGGATGTCTGCAAATAATGGATCACCAGGATCATACGTATGTGATACGCCAAAATACGTTAGTTGTTTATCACCATTTTCGATCGAATAATTATACGGCACATCGTGCTCGACCTGAGCATAGGCCTCAGCACTCATGATCAGATCCTTCGGATCTTGTGGTGGCAATTCTGGTGATGACATATGTTTATCCTACACTCCCTTCCATCTCCAACTCAATTAAACGATTCATCTCCACGGCGTACTCCATCGGCAATTCTTTCACGAGCGGCTCGATAAATCCATTGACGAGCATGACTGATGCCTGCTCTTTCGTGAGACCGCGTGATTGTAAATAGAAGAGTTGTTCTTCTCCGATTTTTGAAACGGTCGCTTCATGTTCGATGGTCGCATCATTCGTATTGATGCGCATGGTCGGATAGGTATCTGAACGAGACTGAGGATCGAGCAAGAGCGCATCGCAATTCACATTTATTTTTGCTCCGAGAGCTTTCGGGCCTACATGGACAAGGCCGCGGTAACTTGTCCTGCCGCCATACGCAGAAACAGATTTTGAAATAACGCGCGAGCTGGTCTGAGGAGCTACGTGAATGACCTTTGAGCCTGCGTCTTGATGTTGGTCTTTGCCTGCGAAGGCCATAGAGAGAATGTCTGCACGGGCGCCTTTACCAATGAGATAGACCGAGGGGTATTTCATGGTAGCCTTCGCTCCGAAATTGAAATCGACCCATTCAACGATCGCGTTCTCATGTGCATGAGCCCGCTTCGTGACGAGGTTGTATACATTTTTTGACCAATTTTGGACCGTTGTATAGCGGACTCGGGCATTTTTGAGGGCCACGATCTCTACGACCGCGCTATGCAGTGACGAGGAGACATAGACCGGTGCTGAGCAGCCTTCCACATAATGTACGAAACTGCCCTCATCAGCGATGATGAGTGTACGCTCGAATTGCCCCATGTTTCGCGCATTGATCCTGAAATATGCCTGCAAGGGCAGATCGACATGAACGCCTTTTGGCACATAGACAAAGCTGCCGCCGGACCACATGGCTGAGTTCAATGCGGCGAATTTATTGTCATTCGCTGAAACAACCGTGCCAAAATATTTTTTTACCAAAGCCGGATATTTTTTGCAGGCAGTTTCGACGTCTGTGAAGACAACGCCGGTTTTTTTCAGACGCTCATTGATATGGTGATAGACATTCTCTGAGTCATACTGGGCGCCGACCCCGGCCAGAAACTCTCGTTCGTATTCCGGTATCTTTAAGCGTTCAAACGTGTTTTTGATCGAGCTTGGCAGCTCTTCCCAGGTAGTTCCTTTTCGTTCCGCCGGCCGCACATAGTAATAGATATCATCGAAATCGATATCAGAAAGATCTGCGCCCCATGTAGGCACAGGCCGGGACAGAAAAAAGTCCAATGCTTTGTGACGGTTTTCCCGCACCCATGACGGTTCTTTCTTCTGATCTGAAATGATGTCGACAACCGCATGCGAAGCGCCTTTCGGGCTTCGGAACAAGGACCGTTCAGGATCAGAGAAGCCATATTGGTAAGGCCGCTCGAACTTTTTCTTTACCGCAACATTATTTTGCATCTCGTTTTGGTTTCGATTCGATGATATGTTCGTACCCTTTTTTCTCGATCGTACGCGCAAGCTCTGCGCCGCCTGATTTCACGATGCGCCCATGAGCGACTATATGTACTCTATTCGGCTTCAGGTATTTGAGAATGCGCTGGTAATGGGTAATGAGCAAAATAGCCATGCCTGCTTTATGCGCTGTATTGATCGCCTGCGCTATTTTTTTTAATGCGTCAATATCAAGGCCTGAATCAGGTTCGTCGAGGATAGCAAGTTTCGGTTTCAGCGCGACCATTTGCAAAATTTCTGCTTTCTTTTTTTCACCGCCAGAGAAGCCGTCATTGAGTCCGCGATAGAGCATAGCCGGATCCATGCCCAGCGATGACATCGCAGATTCAAGGTCTACGCGCAGCTGCGCTTGCTGCTCGCGCTGTTCGAATTCTATTTTTGAAGCAAGCGTTGCATGCAGCACCTTGCTCCCGATCTTTGGATTCAGCGCTTCTTTTTTTGCGGCTGGAAGTATAGTGCTGAGTGAAATGCCCGGAATAGACAGAGGGTATTGGAAGCCCAGGAAAATTCCCAGCCGTGCACGCTCATCGGTCGTACGTTTTTTTATATCCTTTCCCATGAAACGCAATGCATCGGCCGAGACGGTGTATTGCGGATGAGCGAGGAGTGCTTGTGAAACGGTGCTTTTGCCAGAACCGTTCGGGCCCATTAATACGTGTAGTTCACCTGGCGCAATGGCAAGAGAGAAATGGTCAATGATCTTTTTCTTGCCGATCCTGACTGAGAGATTTTGTATTGTTAAAAGTTGCACCATATTCGTCTCATATTGGGATTTGAGTGTATCCTAGGGTATGGGTTTGTCAATCTGAATATATGAGCCGTCGCGCATGCATTTTTTCGTTTGTGCGCGGTGTTCTTGGCATGTTACAATATAGCTACTATGCCAAAAAAGCCTCAAGAGACCAAGAGTGTAAAGATCGCAAAGAATATTTTGCTGGTTCTGCTCTGCGTATTCAGCGCCGCATCCGTCGTGTTCAGTTTATTCGTGCTATTTGGCGACTTGGGCGGCACGAGAGCAGTCTCGCCGGCTCAGGCGCGAGGATTATTTACTGTTTTTATCTTTGATCATATCAATGAGGTGCATCCGACAAAATTGCCCTCAGGCAGCACCTGGCAAGTGACCAATCTTGAATTTCAGAATAAAAATTTAGCAATCGTCGACACCACTGACGGGCATACTAGATCAAAACTTGAATTTATTTTTGTTATTGAATATCCGAATGTCCGCATCCTGAAGGTCAATGACATCACCGGGCGCGATCTGGAGGATGCAAACCTGACTTTGGTCCGTTTTTTGACGGACATGCAGGGAGCTGATTACCTGAACGCAGCAGCATTGTACGGCGGTTCTATCTCACGTCTGGTTCAATATGGTTCAGAGTCATCGTCGCTGCCGAAGCTGCTTGAAGAGTATTGCGCAAAAGCAACTGTTGCAGCACACTGTTTGCCGTTCAAGATCACCGAAGCAAGAAAAAATGTAGAAACAGGCACCTATAATTTCACCGTAAAGTATACAGCCCCGGATAAAACATTATTTACATTGCCTGACGGCACCTCGCTATTCACTGCGAGCGTTGAAGCGAAAGATAGTTCGGTATTTCGAGTAGTCACATTGCCCTTCGATCATTAAGTTATCTGCCGGTCGATTTGACGATAGCTCCTAAGCCGTATTCCTGCGGCGATAGGGGGCTTTCTTTTGTCATATTTTTTTCAGCTTTCATGTATTTCAAGCTGACACTGATCATGCTCCCCGTTAATTTCTGCAGCATCGCAGTCGGTTGATCATTGCTGGTGATGCGGTTTCGCGGGTCAACATCTTCGACAGCGCTGAGGATGTGCTCAAGCGTCGTTCGGCCAAATCCTGCCGTTGCTTCGAACTTTAAATCTCGCGGCAGATCAGGGATGCGCTCACGCAATTTATGTTTCTCTATTGCTTTTTCGATTTCTTCTGCGGGCCATATATCCTGGACATCGAGCCTTGCCATTTCCTCCTGGAGGGCGATCGAGACTTCGCTCCACAGCTTCTCCCAGTCCACGTCATTATCAGGATTACCTTTAGCCAGGATCATGAATTCATCGGCTGCACCCGCGCCGAGCCGCGCCACGGTAATGGCAATATGTTTTTCCCTGAGCTGCGCCAATGTTTCGCTTTGATTGAGCCAATTGGCGATTCGCTGCAAGTAGGCATCACCTGCAGGCCTGCCATAGTAGTCGTTCAATGCTTTCAGGCCGTTCAAGTCTATGGCGAACATGGCGATGTGATTATAGGTGTGCCGTTTTTCATTGATCAGCTCTTTGCGGATGATTTCTTCGGTGCTCTGTTTTAGAAAATCTTCATTACGGAGGCCGGTTTTATCGATGAAGGTGAGCTTTGAGGGGTCTTTCTCATTGCCGGCAACTTCATAGGATTGGGCGATTTCATACGAGGCCTTTCGCTCTGTCGCCGGAGGAAATGCATTCCCGCTATTATATCGATTGCGCGCCTCCATGATCTCTCGCGCGACCATCTCCTGAACGAAGTCAGGCAGCATCGTGCTTACGGTTTCATCCAGATCAACTGGCGGCCGGACGGCAGGTTCATATCGATCGCGAAATTGAACGATAACTTCATCACGCGTTAGCACTTGTTCGTTCCGTTCCATTGAGAATGATGCTTCTGGCATAGGAGTATTGTAATGTATTCGTGTTCGACGGACAATCCGGCCTTAAGGCTGCGAAGCAGCGCGGGCATGTTTGATACTGCGCGCGGTTATGGAATTTCCTTGTCCTGCTTTCCGACTTTTCTTTTGTACCAGGCGTTGAATAGAACGCGTGCTGATCCGCGAAGCTGCTGCTCTCTTTGTCTTGGCGCGGTCATGACTCGTAAAAAGGTAGGGAATCTGATCAGTACGCTGTTTCAGATATTCCGTGATATAGAAAAGGGTATGGTTATTCAGCTGAAGCGTCCGTTCGCGCCTCCCGGCTACAAAAAGTTTCTTTTTTTTGGCATCAAAGTTTTTGACCAGCAGTTCTGTTATTTCCTGCAGGCGTATATCGCTTCCCCAGAGCAACTCGAGCATGGCACGATCTCTCGACACAAGGATAGAAGCCGCCTCAGACCTCTTTTGATCAGCGAGCAATGAGGCTACTGCTCGCTCGGATGGGACAGCGGGGGCATGGTATCGAACTGGCTGCAGTTCAATGCGCCGGTAATCTATACGGCGTTCAGATTGCGGCAGCCATCGCAAGAAACTTCGCAATGCGATGAGGTGATAATTGATCGTTGTACTCTGCAATTTCGCTGATGCAAGCTCGCTTTGGAATTGTTGAACCTTCTTTCCTGTTATATCGGCGGTTGAGAGAATATGGTGACCTCGAAAAAATCTATTCAAATAATCTCGGTAATGAGCAATGGTCAAATCGGCGCTGCCCTTAGACCGTTTGAGGTAGCTTGCGAATTGACTGAGCGTTGCGTCTATGGAGCGTGCCATACGTTTATTTTATGACACTTAAGAAGAAATGTCACTTAAGATCCAATCGAAAGGCACGCAAGAGTAGAATATCGTCAACCTTTTGTTAATAAAAACATGGCATTGACTTTTCAGGTGAACTATCGTAGTATCTTCTCGTTAACTCATTAATACCTTACTTGGAAATTGGAGCATCTCGGCCTTTTTCTCGGTGAGGCATGTCAGCCAGCTGGCTGAAGAAAGGAAAGCCTATGCTTTCAAAAGCACAGAAAGAGAAAGTAATTGAGAAGTTTCGAACCCATAAGAACGATACGGGTTCGGCAGAGGTCCAGATCGCGATCCTCACTGCAGAGATCAAGGATCTCTCGAAGCACTTGAAGGATCATAAGAAGGATTTTTCCTCACGCAGAGGCCTTATCCGCAAGGTTTCACAGCGGCGTAAATTGTTGCGTTACTTGCGAAAGGATAATGAAAAGAGCTTCACGAAACTGACGAAAGCCTTGAAGTTGAAGGCGCCGAAGCAAGGCGAGATGCCAGAGGCGATCGGCGAAGATGAATTAGCAGTACCGGAAGAAGAGAAAGTGACAGAAGAAGTATAATTAGAACGAATCCCGCTTCGCGAGAGGCGGGATTAGTCGTTTATATAAGGATCTATGATAGTAAAACACAAAGAACAGAGGGTCGGAGTCTTCGTGGATGTACAGAATATGTACTATTCTGCGAAGAATTTATATCAAGGCAAGGTGAATTTTGGCGCTCTTTTGACGCATGTGGTCGCCGGACGCAAATTGATACGCGCGACAGCCTACGTGATCCGCGGACCGCAATCAGAGGACGATCATTTTTTTACGGCACTTGAGAAGCAGGGCTACGAGATCAAGGCAAAGGATCTGCAGGTATTTGCCGGCGGCACCAAAAAAGGGGACTGGGATGTAGGCATTGTCATTGATGCGATCAAGATGTCGCGTTCAGTAGACGTGGTAGTGCTCATCTCAGGAGACGGTGACTATGTGCCGGCAGTAGAGTATTTGCAAAATCATGGTATTTTGGTGGAAGTCGCGGCATTCGGAGAGACTGCTTCGGGCACCTTGAAGGAAAAGGCAGATGATTTC
The DNA here is from genome assembly GCA_964402565.1 of uncultured Gammaproteobacteria bacterium. GTDB lineage: Bacteria > Patescibacteriota > Patescibacteriia > UBA1558 > 2-01-FULL-52-15 > CAYRBH01. Next base: position 56,214 of record CAYOCJ010000001.1, read on the forward strand.
ATGGATATTTCTAAGCAGCCCAAAAAGTTCTTATTACATAATTAATTAAGTGCGGGCGAAACGTTTGGCATGGCTCCGGTGGTAGAGTACTTTGAGGAGCTTACAGCCTACTGCAATGACCTTTTTAGGTTTCAGTAAGCCATAAGCTACTCAAAAAACTGTATCACCTCAGGCGAACGCATCGCTTTGCGAGAAAGATACAAGAATGAAAGAAATTAAAAGGTTTGAACGCGATTTTGCTGGACGCAAACTCGTGATTGAGATCGGTAAGCTTGCAAAACAGGCTCACGGATCATGCACTGTTCGCTACGGCGATACGGTCGTTTTAGCGACAGCGGTCATTGCACCGAAAGAGCGTGACGGCGTTGATTATTTCCCCCTAATGGTCGACTATGAGGAGCGTCTTTACGCTGCAGGGAAGATCAAAGGCTCCCGCTTCATCAAGCGTGAAGGCCGTGCAACTGATGAGGCTATTCTAACCGCACGGCTGATCGACAGAAGCATCCGGCCATTGTTCAAGGACACGGTACGAAAAGATGTGCAGGTGGTCGTGACCGTGCTTTCCATTGATCAGGAGAATACTCCTGATTTTCCGGCTTTGATCGCAACGTCAGTAGCGCTTGGCATTTCGCCGATCCCGTGGAGCGGACCGCTCGCTGCAGTATGCATCGGCCGTACAGATGGCCAGCTCGTAGTAAATCCAAGCTATGAGAGCCGCATGGTAAGCGATCTGGACCTGTTCGTCGCAGGAACTGCAGATGAGGTTGTCATGATCGAATCAGGAGCTCATGAGATCGCTGAAGACACGATGTTCGATGCGATCACGTTTGCGAGCAAACAGATCTCTGATGTATTGACCTTCGTGCAACAGGCCATCGACTCATGCGCAATGCCGAAAACAGTACATCCTGCATTGAGCGCGGATGAACAGAAGATACAAGATCTGGTCCAGTCGAAAGTAAAAGCATTTATAGCAACGAAGGATCTGACTAAGGTCTGGACGCATGATAAAGATACTACCAAGAGCAATACATTCGCCCTGAAAGATGAATTAGACGCTCTCCTTAAAGCAGACAATGAAGTTTCGAAAGATGCCAGAGCCAAAGGCGTTGCTCTTCTTGAGCTTGCGCTCGAAGACGCTGCCCGCGATCTGGTACTGAATACCAATAAGCGCGTTGACGGGCGGGCATTGGATGAGATTCGCGGCCTTTCGGCCGAAGTTGGGGTATTGCCGCGCACGCATGGCACTGGTCTATTCCAGCGGGGCGAAACACAGGTACTCTCGATCGTTACATTAGGCTCTCCTGGCATGGAGCAGACGCTTGATACGATGGAAGAGTCCGGCACGAAGCGCTACATGCACCATTATAATTTCCCTCCTTTTTCGGTCGGTGAAGTAAAGCCTATGCGCGGACCATCGCGGCGAGATATCGGCCACGGTGCATTGGCAGAGAAAGCATTAGTACCGCTGATTCCGAATAAAGAAAAATTCCCTTACACCATTCGCGTTGTTTCTGAGGTATTAGGTTCGAATGGTTCTTCATCTCAGGCTTCGGTGTGCGGATCATCACTCGCGCTCATGGATGCAGGCGTGCCGATCAAGTCGGCATGTGCCGGGATAGCGATGGGATTGATAACGAATCCAAATGACAAAAAAGATTATCGTTTATTGACCGATATTCAGGGCATCGAAGATCATGCTGGCGATATGGATTTCAAGGTTGCCGGTACGTCACAGGGGATTACGGCGATTCAATTAGACATTAAACTCGGCGGCATTTCGCTGGAGATCTGCCAAAAAGCAATACAGCAAGCGCGCGTTGCCCGCATGCAAATTTTCAAAGTAATGGAACAGGCCATTGCAGCGCCTCGGGCAGAGCTGTCTGAGTATGCGCCGCGCATCCTTTCACTTTCCATTCCTGTCGATAAGATCCGCGAAGTTATCGGTTCGGGCGGCAAAGTAATCAATGAGATTATTGATACCTGCGGCGTTGAGGCTATCGATATTGACGATGAAGGCTTCGTCGTCATCACCTCGCACAGCGCTGAAGGCGCCGAGAAGGCCCGCGATTGGGTCATGTCGATCGTGAAAGAAATCGAAGTGGGCGAAGTCTATGAGGGACCGGTGACCCAGATCATTGCAGACAGAAATTCTGGCGAAGAGATCGGTGCTATCGTCGAGCTCGCGAAGGGCAAGGACGGCATGGTGCACATCTCTCAATTCCGACATGAGCGCGTCGCCCGAGTTTCAGATGTCGTGAAAATAGGCGATATGCTGAAGGTCAAAGTGATGGAGGTTGATCCGGTTCGCGGACGCATTAGCCTGTCCGCAAAGGCATTACTGACGCCGCCGCCTTTCGATCCGAATGCTCCGCAGTATGAGGATTCGAGGCGTACGAATGGGTATCGCAATGCTCCGCGGCATCACGGCGCTACAAATAATCACGGCGGACCTCGCCGGGATTTTCGCAGATAGCATCTTACATACATAACTACATATCATGGATCAAGCGAAGCTGAAGATCGCTTTGCGCTATGGATTGATAGGCCTGATCATTTTGGCCGCGGTTATAGGAACCGCTCTGAACGTAGCGCCGCATAAGAAACTTGCTTTGCCGGAACTTGCGCAGTATTTGCCGGCGTCTACGGTATTTGCGCTGCGGGCGGATCGGGAATCGGTTATGGGCATTTCTCATCATTCGATCTCAGATGCCGACTCATTGCGCGGCTGGCAGAATTCGTCCAGGGCTTATTGGCAGACCGTAGAACGTATTACGGGATTGCCCATGAGCACCATCATGATCGTCGTCACAGAAGATAAGGGCGTACTATGGCAAAGCGTTTTTTTCACGACAGAATCAGCCATTAAGGATGAAGATGTCACTCGGCTTGCAGCTACGCCATTTGACGAGGCTGCCTGGTATCCGTTATCAACCGATACGCTGCATTTCCAGCGCATTGATGCGCATATCGGCGCTATCCTTTCGACGCATGACACCTTGGACTATACATCGCCATCAGCTGAAGCCGCACAATTATTGACATCTGATCCGATCGCATTATATGTGAAGCATGATATCGGCCAGCAGATTGCGGACATGGTGGCTGCTGATACTTTGCTGCCCGGCATCAATCAACTTATTCATGAAGAAGACTCGTTGCAATTTGGGTTATCAGTCAATGATCCAATGGTCCAGATCCATTGGTCGAATAAAAACCCGGGTTCAGCGCAGGCTATGCCATTGCGCGTACCGGAACAGGTAACTGCAGCATTCAGCGGCGATCTGCAGCGTATCATCGACCCGACAACTCCTGAGACGCACCCATTTTCTGCGGCGGTCCAGGCTTTCGTGAACCAGCAGGCAAATGCAAATTCATTCGATCCGAAAATTTTTGAAAAAAAACTTTTCGCGGTAAAAGGAATGATCATTTTGGGCGATAACTGGCTTTTGACCGGAGATGATGGACTGCAAGTAGCTGAGCTTGTTTCGTATTTCATCGGAGCTCAGGCACCGAAGCGCGCAATTACGGCATTGCCAGACGGTACGCCGTATCGTGAGATCGTACGCGGACTCCCCGTCCCTCAAATAGAAGAGCGCGAAGCATACAAGGCTTCAGTTTGGTCAGAAACAACCACGACGAGCACGAGCACGCCTGCTGTATCTGAACCCAGGAAACTGTATACATCAGAAAATAACGGGACGTGGTATATCAGCAATAGCCCTGAACTTCTGGACATGCAATTTTCAGACAAGCAGGGCTTGTTATTTGCTGATACCAAGACGATCACTGCTTGTATGAGTAAAAACGATGGAGATACGCTCCAGGATGAAGAGTTGTGGACGGTTTCGCTGCCGCCTGACCAAGGCTCGGATGCAAAGGGGATAACTATTAGCTCAATTTCACGAAAATCCGAGCAAAATCGTGAATTTCACGACCTGTGCATAGAATAAATTGGCTAATGTGGACAACTTGTGTGTAGCCTGAATATCTGGTGTTTCTAATTTTGGAACAGCTGTCAAGATCATTTTAGTTTTTTAGCTAATATTAGCTATATAAATGTATTGACCAAGGGCGTTTTTTGTGATATACTAGATGCATAAGGATTAAAAAACCTTAGCTGATCTTAGAAAAGTTACCCTAAAGACACTTTTTGGAGTAATTTTTTTCTTTTTCACTGCCCGAATTGGGATAACCTAGCTATCCCACACAGGTAAAATAAAAATAAAATCATCAAATGGTTTATCCTCGCCTTAAAACGGAGATACACCGATAAGAGTGGTGGAAAAGATGTAGCAAAGCTATCAGAGTTAGGAAAGGTAGCGCAATAAGTGTCGTTGTAAAATAAAATGTTATCAGCTGAAGTGCACCTGTTGAGGAGATGTGGCTACAGAAAGGTTTCTGTGACTACACCTCCTCGGCACACATTTCGGCGTAACTAGTTTACGACGACATGGGGGCCGAAGCATCCTGAAAATACATTACGTTTGAGGATCAGCATCGGCCTCTAATTTTTTTTGCTAAAATTACGAAAAATCTTTGATGAATATATAGCTCGCGACCAATCTCCAAAAGCCCGCATATGGGCTAGACGTAGCCTGTTTTCTGTAGTAGTATGTTTGTTAGTTATAAAACGATAATACGCATAGATATGAAGGTAGACACAGCATTTCTCGAAGCACAAAAAAAGCTGCTTGAGGACCGCAAGGCTCAATTAATGAAAGAGTTGAAGATCGACGGCGTCAAAAATATTCATGCTGATAATGAATATGACGCGACCTTTCCCGACTACGGTGAAAAGGAAGATGAGAATGCGGCTGAAGTCGCTGCTTTTGAAGAAAATCTGAGCATGGAAAAGAATCTGGAAGTATCTCTGTTCAATGTAAATAAAGCGTTAAAAAAAATTGCAGACGGAACCTACGGCATTTGCGAGAAGTGCGGGAAGATGATAGACCCTGCTCGCTTGAAAGCGTTTCCTTCTGCGACCGCTGACATGGATTGCAAGAAAAAGATCGGGTAGATGCGGAAGCAGATCATATTGCTGACAGGACTTTTCTTATTAGATCGATTTATAAAAAACCGAATTTGGTTTTCCCCGCCTACGCCTACGGGCCAAGCGGGTTTTTTTCATGCAGTATTAAATAACAATATTGCCTTTTCTTTTCACATTCCCGGGATCTCTGATGTTATATTAAGGCTCTCTTTGTGCATTATTGTTCTTTGTTTTATTTTTATCGTTGGACGGCTCATGATGAAGCATGATCCGAGCGCAATATGGTGGGGGTTCATAACCATAGGTGCGGTGAGTAATGTGCTTGATCGGCTGACCTTGGGCGGCGTATTGGATTATATCGATCTCAGCTATTTCCCTATCTTTAATCTGAGCGATGTCTATATCACTATCGGCGTGATGCTACTTTTGTACAAAGAATTGCTTCAAAAAAAGAAATTCGCGACGCGTTAAAAACCAAAAACTCACCCAGGACACTAATCAATTGGGCGAGTTTCTGGCACAAAGAGCTGATCAATGAACAATGCAATTGTTTCATTTGATCTGAATTAGTAGACGCGGCACTAGCTGAGTTCTTACTCATATTCAGCCAATACGCATTTTATAGCTAACCTATGCTATACTTATGAAGCTATGATCCGAGCATTTACTTCGCAATTCCAGGCTCCGTTCTGGTCTCGCATTCCTATTTTTGGCGTGCGCGTATACCCGAAAAAACCTCTGCAGAGAAAGGTATTTTGGATAAGTGCAGTTGCATATTCGATTGCCTACTTTTATGTGCTTGCAGTAGGCGTCGTGGTTTTTGTGCATTCGTTATGGGTGTGGCCGGGTTTGCAAAATGTTTTCACCACGACGTTGTACGATATTTGTTATCGAAATTGGTGGCTGATGCTGGCCTTCGTTCTGCTCGAAGTGGGACTCATCTATGTGGCCGCAAAGAATACCAGATCAAAAACGTTCAAAAAAAGACGCGAAACCATCGATTGGCATCGGCTATTGACTCAGCCAGTACTATTCGTAGCAGTGCTGTATCTGACGTTGAAATTGCTTTCCGGCGATTATACTGCCGAGCCGAACCTGACCCCTGTCCTGCTCTGCAGCTATGTAGTTTCCGTTGGGGGCTTGTATATAGTTGACAAGTATTCATGAGCGCCGTAGTATTCATGTAGAAAAGCGATTCCCCCTCCTTGAAAAAGAGGGCAGACAACATTTGGTTTTTTTGTACATCGCTTTTCGTGATGTATTTTTTATTTACTATTATGGCATCAAAGGTTTTTTCTATCGCATTGCATGGATTGCGCTGTCAAAGCGTCGAAGTAGAGGCAGATGTCTCGCGTCACATGCCTGCATTTATCCTGGTTGGCTTGCCAGATGCAGCGATACAGGAAGCTAAAGAACGCGTGCGCTCAGCACTTGAAAACAGCAATCTGCCGTTTCCGCGTACCAAGGTAACGGTCAATTTGGCGCCTGCGCATGTGAGAAAAGAAGGAACGCTCTATGACCTAGCGATCGCGGTGAGCATTTTGCTTGCGCAGGACTCTATCGATATGTCTGATCAAGATCGTAATGCAGTTTTTCTGGGCGAGCTTTCGCTTGGCGGTAATGTACGTCCTGTGAAAGGCGTATTGGTAGCTGTATCGTTTCTGAGAGAGCAAGGCGTGAAGCGCGTCTATGTGCCGAGCGCCAATGCAAAAGAAGCATCGTATATTTCTGGTATTGAGATCATTCCGGTTACCACCCTGCGGCAATTGCTGAACCATTTGAACGGCTTTGAACCCATACAGCCGACAAAGCATATGTCAGTGCCGGCAGGAAAAATGAAATTTGGCACGTATGATTTTGCAGATATCAGCGGGCAATCAATTGCGAAGCGGGCTCTGGAGATCGCTGCTGCAGGCGGGCATAATGTGCTGTTGAACGGTATACCTGGCAGCGGGAAAACCATGCTGGCACGGAGCTTCATGTCGATCTTGCCGCCGCTCGTTGAAGATGAAATGCTTGAAGTTTCGAAAATATATAGCTATGCAGGCCTGCTTGCCAGCGGAGATTCGCTGATCTATGAACGGCCGTTTCGTTCGCCGCACCATTCAGCATCGGTTGCCTCGATCGTCGGCGGCGGCACCTGGCCAAAGCCCGGCGAGATTACGCTTGCGCATAGGGGAGTATTATTCATGGACGAGTTCCCTGAGTTTCCGCGCAATGTGCTTGAATCGCTCCGTCAGCCGCTGGAAGACAAGATCATTTCTGTCAGCAGGGTTTCAGGCAGTTTGCAGTTCCCTGCGCATTTTATTTTGATAGCAGCTCAAAATCCGTGTCCGTGCGGCGCATGGGGAGATGCAGAGAAAGAATGCGTGTGCAGTGATTTCCAAAGGAAAAATTATCAAAGAAAAATCTCAGGCCCTTTGCTGGACCGCATCGACCTGTACGTTCGCGTCTATCCGGCTGATCGCCAGAAATTGCTCATCGAGAATAAAGCTGAAAGCTCGGCCAGTATTTTGAGCCGAGTCGTCAAAGCAAGAAAGCGGCAACATACACGCTTCACATCGCCAATACTCCTGAACGGACATATGGATCATACATTGCTAAAAAAAGTTTGCATCCTCGATGCTGCTACCGAGAAAGTGCTCCTGCAGGCGTCAAAGAAATTGCAATTATCTGCCAGGTCATTTTATAAAACGATCAAGATCGCGCGCACGATAGCTGACCTTGCTGAGCGAAAGGCTATTGATGAGGCAGATGTGCTCGAAGCGTTGCGGTATCGGCCGACCTAACATCTTGTTTTTTGTAATGCGCTGTGATAGGTTGGTGCTTTGATGGTTCATTATTGCAATTAACTTTCAGGAATTGGAGGTGATGATGAGCGCAGTGCGGTTCGTTTGTGTCTGCATGCTGGCAGCGTGCCTTGCCTTGAGCAGCGTCGCTGCAAAGAAAGAGAAACAAGATCCTGAGACCTCCGAACCTCAGATCAACCCGCACCATTTGCCCGCCCCTGACGGGTCTACGATCTCCATCCCGAAGCGCATCGTTTTTCCAGATCCGCCGTATCCGGATAGCGACCAAGCGCGCCGTATGGGAGCCTATGTTACTTTGGGCATCGATATCGATGCGGATGGACGCGTCGCCGAAGCCATCGTGCTTCATTGCACGGTCCAGAACCTAGGCTTCGAAGAAGCTGCGCGTTCCGGCGTACTCAGCTGGCAATTCGAACCGGCGGTGAAGTTGAAAAATGGCCTGCCCATCAAGGATACGCCTGCTCAGGCGGTGTTCATGACCATCCGGATCGTTTTTCCCCCGAAACAACTCATACTGCCTGCGCAGAGACAGTAATTCCTGCGAACATCTGCTAGCGACCCCGCCTTACGTATGGTATGGCGGGGTTTGTTTTTGTCTTATGGTATAAAAAACGGTATAGTGTGTTGTATGCATAAGCGAAATGTAAGAATAATAGCATTATTGTTTGTTCTCGCGGTTACCGGCTGCACCCAGCAGAAAAAAACTGAAGTTCTGCCTACGCCTGAGCCCTATGCGGATTTTTCTAATACGAACGCACCTGCAGCATTACCGCAGCCAGCGCCTGCGCCAGTCCCAAGTCCAGCGCCAGCACCGCAGCCAAAACCATCAGCTTCCATTAACTTGGCTGTTCCGTTCAGACCGCAGGCGCCATTTGGAGATTGGAGCGAACCGTATGAGAATGCGTGTGAAGAGGCCTCGATCATCATGGTTGATTATTATTTGCGCGGAGCAAGTCTTTCGGCGCAGCAAATGAAAGATGCGATAGACGCGCAAGTAGCCTGGCAGCAGAAACATTTCGGCGGGCATGAAGATCTGCCGATCGCTAAAGTCAAAGAATTAGCAGCGTCACAGTATTCGTATAAGATTGAGATCATCAGTCCGTTGACCGTCGACGCTATTCGAATCGAATTGCAAAAAGGCTTGCCAGTGATCGTGCCAACTGCCGGCCGTGAACTGGGGAATCCATATTTTACAGCGCCGGGACCTATTTATCACATGCTCGTGATTAAGGGGTATACGGCAGATGGAAGATTTATTACTAATGACCCTGGCACGAAACGCGGGGCGGATTATATATACTCTTCGGCTACATTGATGAATGCGATACATGATTGGACAGGGGAGGCTGCAGACGGCTCTGCTATCGGCATGGTGATGCATAAGTAGTGATAGTTTTGTCTAAAAAACGAGACGCCGCTGTGCTTTGCACAGCGGCGTTCTGATTTCTAATCGGGCACCGGCATTGCGGCTCTTTGTACGACGATATCCAGCGTCCCGAAAGACGCATTTTTGCAGAGGAATGAGCGGACGGCCTCAGTTTTGTCGCAGTTGCATTCCTTCAGCGCCTCTGCCAGATCGCCTTTCGCTACGAATTCACCAGGCAAATACCAGAGCTCGTCGAAGCGGCCAACGTCGTCGCGTCTCGACCTCAAACAGTAGAATCCCCAGCTTTCCAGCTTTTCCACCTCTCTGGCGTAGTTCTCATCCGAGTAGTAGTAACCGCAAAGGTGTTTGATGTAAAAAGATGGGCAGGAGTGCGTGGGTTTCTCACTGAGGTCCAGGAGCTGCAGCTGCACGGAATCGGACGATGGGTTCGGCCTTCGCCAGAACGGCATCATGGTCCTGTCTTCACTCGGGGCAGGGAGCTCTGATTTTGTGTTCACCTTCTCGAGGCGGCCTTGGTCATTGACCCTGAGCCAGTACTGCCGTATTGAGAGGCCGACCAGGAGATCAACCTCTGCTCTGGTAAGCCCCTTGATCGTGACGCCTTGATCGCCGTAGGATGAGATCGAGATCGTTTCTGACATTGCCACCCTCCTTTGGGTAATGGGTTTACGGTAAAAGAACTGCTGCAAAAATGATATTACAGTAAGTTTTTATTTTGTAAAGTAATAAAAAAACGGGGCTTTCGCCCCGTTTCAAGTTTACGCTGCCATTTTTTTCTTCAGAGAATCTTTCAAATTTTTTCCTGCCTTGAATTTCGGAACCACGACCGCCGGTATCTGGATGCGCTCGTCCGGATTCTGAGGATTGACCCCCATGCGCGCGCTTCGTTCGCGGGCTGAGAATGAACCGAATCCTGCTAAGGTGACTTCTTCACTCTTTTGCAATGACTCGATCACGGTTGCTTCGAATGATTCGATGACCGTTTCCACATCCTTCCGTCCAATGGAAGTTTTGGAAGCAATGGTCTCGATGAGCGTTGCCTTATTCATAGACAGGATTAGTTAATGGTTAGCTCTTCACTTAGCCTTTTTATAAGTGTACATTTGCCTGATTTGGTGTCAAGTTCGAGAAAAATCGCATTGATCCATGCCGGACCGGTCTCCGGATAATCGAATGTACCTTTGTCGCCGGTCAGGAACCTTTTGATGATCGTTTCTTTGGCAACGCCCAGGACCGAAGCATTCGATCCGGTCATGCCAATATCGGTTACATAGCCCGTTCCTTCAGAAAGAATGCGCGTATCAGCAGTCGGAATATGCGTATGGGTGCCAAATACAGCGGATGCTCTGCCATTGAGGTGATAGCCAAGTGCGACCTTCTCGCTTGTTGCATCTGCGTGAATTTCGACAAGCAGGTGTTTGGGCTTATTGAGTCTATCGTAGAGCGCATCGATGGCCGCAAATGGATTTTCAACATCGTCTTTCATGCTGACCTGTCCGAGCAAGTCGACTAATACGATATTCACGTTACCGGCTTGTATCGTTTGGAAGCGGAAATCTTCCGGCGTACGAGGATCGTTTGCCGGCAATGAGATCTTTGCTATAGCAGTGATAGGGTCGCTGACCGGGTTTTCTTTCTGCCAGATATGGTTGCCGCCGGTGAAGCCGGTTATGCCGAGTTCTTTCATTTCAGACAGCGTCTTTTCGGTTACTCCTTTGCCGTGCGCAAGGTTCTCGACATTCGCAATGATCACATCGGGTGAGTACTCTTTTTTCCATCGGGGAAGAACAGTTTTCACTACTTCGCGGCCAATCTTCGCGACAATGTCGCCAATAATGAGTACTTTGATTGTTTTTTTCGCGCCAAACATAGAATAAGGAATAGAGTGGTGTTAGAGAGAGGGCAGGCACGTCAGTACTGTCATTCCGAAACGAAGTGAGGAATCTCACTAAAGTACGACTCTTGGGAGATCCCTCCCCGCCCAGGGCGGGTCGGGATGACGTGCCCCCTGGAGGAGTTCGTAATGACAAAGTTCTTAACGTGCGTATTCAGTTACGCGAAGTTCACGGATAAGGGTAACTTTTACTTCGCCAGGATATTTGAGTTCGGCCTCGATCTTATTTGCAATATCGCGTGCGAGCATCTTAGCAGAGTAATCATCTATCTTATCAGGAGTGACGAAGACCCTGATCTCGCGGCCTGCCTGGATAGCATAACTCTTTTCAATGCCTTCGAATGAATTTGCAACACCCTCGAGCTCTTCAAGGCGCTGAATATAATTTTCATAGGAATCTTTTCTTGCGCCGGGTCGGGAGCCGGAAATTGCGTCGGCGCATTTGACGATGATGCCTTCAATGGTCTTCGGATGATCTTCATGGTGCGCGATAGCAATATAGGCCACTTCTTCAGGCAAGCCGAATTTTTTCATGAGGTCATAGCCTATCTCAGGATGGCCTCCCTGCACTTCATGGTCAAGTGCTTTACCGATGTCATGGAGCAAGCCGCCCTTTTTCGCAACGGCAGCATTTGCGCCCAGTTCATGCGCGAGCATGCCAGAAATATATGAGACTTCCAATGCATGCTTGAGCTGATTTTGGCCATAGCTTGTTCTGTATTTGAGGCGGCCAAGGATCTGTACGAGTTTCGGATCAAGCCCGACTACGCCGGCTTCATAGGCAGCGTCTTCGCCTGCTTTGATGATGTCCATTGCAAGCTCTTTCTTCGCGCCAGCCACGACTTCTTCGATGCGGGCAGGATGGATGCGCCCGTCTACGATGAGTTTATCCAGTACTCGCTTGGCTAAATGTCTCCGGATAGGGGAGAAGCCTGACACCATAATGGAGTCCGGCGTGTCATCAACGATGATCTCGACTCCGGTCAGGTTTTCGATGGTTTTGATATTTCTTCCTTCGCGGCCGATGATGCGACCCTTCATTTCTTCATTCGGGATGGTGACGATGGTGGTCGTACTTTCGGCGGTATGCGATGAGGCAATGCGCTGCATGGCAAGAGCGATCATATTTCTGGCTCTGTTTTCGAGCTCCTCGGAAGCCATATTTTCTTGTTTCTTGATGCGAACCAGCAATTCATCCTTCATCCGGTCTTCAACGTTCTTCATCAAGATCTCTTTTGCTTCTTTTTCGTCGAGATTAGCGATCGCTTCCAGTTTTTTCATCTGGTCTTCTTTGATCTTCTTGATCTCTTCTTTCGCACCGGCAACTTTATCGATATCGTCGCTCAGTTTTTGCTGCTTGGATTCGAACTCGAGCAGTTTATTATCGAAAAGCGATTCGCGCTTTTCGAGCCGCACCTGGAATTCCTGCATTTCACGGCGACGTTCGCGTTCTTCTGTCTTTGCCTCTTCGATGATCTGAGTGCCTTTGTTCTTTGCTTCGATCAAGGCTTCTTGCTGCTTTGTTTTAGCCTCTTCGATGATGACATGCGCCTTTTTATTGGCACGCTCAAGAGAATCCTTCAAGAGAAATTTTCTAATGAAGTATCCGACTGCAATTCCTGCGAGCAAGCCTCCGGTAAGGAGTGCCAGCGGAGTTAAATTGGACATACGGAAAGCTCCTATCTGCCAGCGAGTAGGTGCTACGGTTTCTAATCTAGAGATGCCACATGCTCCGCCTCCTTGATGGAGCTCAGAGTTTAGTTTGAAATAGGCAGTACGCCTGCTTCGAGTACAGAATGATTGACTGTGCCGTTTAGGCCTGGGAATATTGCAATCATGCTCGTATGTGGCTTTCTCGTAGTAACCAGAACTTCCGTTTTTGAATCCGCCTTGGGCGGAAACTACTCGTGTCAGCTAACTAATAATAATGTAATGACATCCGAATGGATATCATCGATACCATAGCACAGCCTTTTTCAGAACGCAAGTCAATGTAAGTTTTTCCTCCATTCCTATGCTTCGATTAACGTAAGAAGGCGGCTTTCGTTTCACGAAAGCCGCCTCTTTTTCGTTATCCCAGGGAGATGTTACTTGATGATCTTATCAATAAGCCCGTATTTCAGAGCCTCTTCGGCTGTCATATGGAAATCGCGATCAGTATCATGTTCGATTTTCGACAGCGATTGGCCGGTGTCCTTGGCAAGAATTTTGTTCAATCGATCTTTGATCTTGATGATCTGTTCGGCTTTAATCTTAATATCGACTGCCTGACCTTGTGCTCCGCCGATCACTTGGTGGATAAGCATTTCAGAATTCGGCAATGAATAGCGGCTGCCTTTGGCACCGCCGGCAAGAAGCACTGCGCCCATTGAGGCTGCAAGACCGACGCAAATGGTCGAGACAGGAGCCTTGATGTGCTGTATGGTGTCGTAGATCGCGAGTCCATCGGTCACATTACCGCCAGGGGAGTTGATATAGAGTTTGATAGGTTTCTTGTCATCCTGGCTGGCCAAGAACAGAAGCTGCGCAATGATGCTGTTCGCAACGCCGGAATCAATGCCGTCGCCGAGGAAGATGATGCGATCTTTCAGCAAACGGGAATAAATATCATATGCGCGTTCGCCGAAGTTCGATTTTTCTATGACTGTTGGTATGAGATACATAATGTTATTGTTTCGTTAGTACCGTAGAATGTACACCCTTTTTACACGATAGTCCAGTTTGACCCCTGCGCCTGCAATGAGCCGGCAATTTTAAACCCGGACGCCTTCCGATGGCCGCCTCCTCCAAGCGTCAACGCAAGGCTTCCGACATTGACATTGTCTTTCACGGTGCGCAATGAGCCTTTGATCATACCCTCCTTTTTCGCGTAGAGGAATAAAATGATATTTACGTTCGGGATCAGGCTCAAGTAATTGCTGATGCCCTCGACCGACTCAGGATCTGCGCCGATTTGCTCGATATCATCGTCGGTGATGAAACTAATGATGCTGTTATAGTCGCGGTTATGTTTCAGCCGTGACATAATGAGCCCCCAGAGCTTCAGATCAGTAATGGATTTCGTATACAATGTTTTTCGTATCGTGCTATAGAGGTCGGCGCCTGATTCTATGAGTTTTGAAACGATCGAGTATGCCTGATACGACGTTGCCGGGTTCGTTAATTTATCAGTGTCTGTAATGAGGCCGTGCAGGAGGCTGTCTGCAATATGGCGATCGATCTCAATCTCCCAGTGAAAAAAGAGGCGCGCAAGGACTTCAGTTGTCGAACTTGCATTTCTGACGACAAGATTGATATCCCCGTAATCTGGATTGGTCGCATGATGGTCGACATTGATAACCGTCGTTGCTGTGTTATCGCGCCGCATCATGAAGCCATCGATGCCTGCATATTCGAGATCACCGGAGTCATTTACGATAATGAGATCAAATTGTTTATTGAATACTTCAGGATCTTGTTTGATCAAATAGCTTGAATAGAGATGTTTCAGATAATCAGGCACCGGATCAAGACAGAAAGCCTCGACTTCTTTTCCTTGTTTCTCTAATACAGAGATCCATGCGCACACTGAGCCGAGCGTGTCTGCATCAGGTTTTTTGTGCGCAACAAGCAGGATGCGTTTTGCACCGGAAACAGCATTTTTAATTGCCTGCGCTTCGATCTGGTAATTTACCATAGCCAGCCACTATAAATAAAAAGCGCCGCCATGTCAATTGACACTCTGTATTCTTTTATTTAGGGTGCTACTATACGTTCTTTACCATTGATTTTCCTAGGAGAAACCATTAAACGTAGCGGCGAGCCGCAAGGAGGATTCACTTGGACATCATCGAAATCTTCAAGAACATGGGTCTGATCGGCTGGGTTGTGGTCATCATTCTGGGCCTTCTCTCCGTGATCGCTTCATCCATGATGTTGAAGAAGGCTGTGCTGTTCCATAAGGCACGGGCCGAATCGACCGCGTTCATCCCGCTTTTCGATGTCGCTCTGAAAAAAAACGATCTCCAGCAAGCCGCCGACATCGCCCGGAAATACAAGAAATCGCATCTGGCACAGATCATGCTTGCGGGCGTTACCGAGTATCAGAACGAGCGCGATGAACTGCGAGGCGACGAGCTCGTTGCCGCGATCGATCGAGCCGTGTCGAATGAAACCGAGCTCATGCACGCCAAGATGCACCATGGTCTGAACCATCTGGCCACGATCGCATCGACCTCCCCATTCGTGGGGCTTTTCGGCACCGTTATGGGCATCATTCACGCCTTTCAGGGCATCGCACACTCAGGCTCCGGCGGCCTCTCCAGCGTCTCGGCTGGCATCGCCGAGGCATTGATCACCACCGCGATAGGCATTTTGGTAGCGGTGATGGCTCTGGCGTGGTTTAACCATTACACGTCGAGGCTCAATCGTTTCCAGGTGGAGATGAACACGACCGCCAAACAGATGGTGGGTTTCTTCAAGAAAAAGATCGCCAAGGATTCGCGGCCTGAAGCTGCGTGAAGCAGGGCCTGCGAGACCAAAAAGGAGGTGCGCATGTGGTGGACTGATGACATTCATACCGCGATCGCGATCGGTGAGAACGACAACGCCTATCAGGCGCGGATCTTCTGGTTCTGGGTCTGCATCGCAGGCTTGTTCGCCGAGTGTCTTCTGATCGTCGGTCACTTCACTGCCGGCTGGCAGTCTATCTCGGCTGCGGAGATCATTCTCATTCCGCTGTGCCTTGCTCTGCTGAAGCTCTTCTACTCGCACCTTGATCTTCTGCATTCGCGCGAGCGCTTGTATAGACAAGCAGCAAGCGACAAGACGCTTCGCACCTGAAAACGTTCGGTTAAACCGAAACACTCCCCGTGGACACCCGCGGGGAGTTTTCTTTTTAGGTTACTGCGCCTGTTATCTACTTAAAGCTTCATCAACCGCAGCGTATTTCCGGTTCGTGAGGTCAAGCTCCCAATGTATCTGCGGTGAAAATTTCATGGTGAGTTTTTTGTTCAGCATATGCTGAACATCTTTTTTCATGCGGCGAAGCGCCTCCATGCCGGAACCCGTTTTATTATCCGGTAAAATAGAAACAAAAATATTAGCATGCTTCAGATCAGGAGCAACCTCTGCGCGCATGATCGTGATCATACAATCGCGCGGCGGTTCTAAGTCGCGTGCCAGAATCTGACTAATTTCACGAACAAGGAGTTCGTTGACCTGTTCGGTGCGTTGAGACATAGTACAATGCTAAGCAAGTTAAGATGAAGATTTTCTTCCCATTCTAAACTCAAATTCTTTTACAAAAACAGGAATATAATTTTTTACTTCTTGCCCATATGCGTCATAAGCAATCTTTCCAAAACGTTTTGTTTTCCATTCAGCATAATAGTTATCGATATGTTCAGGCGGGACATTAGCTAAATAGACCTCATCATCCATAAGCTCTGGATGATTTTTTTTATCTTTTATTAAATCTTCAAAGTAATCATGATCAGGGTCAAAATCATCAATATCCCCATAATCCTCATGGTCATCGTACCCATGACCACCTGTTTTTAATTTCTTGTCTAATTGACGCGACATCCAATATATTTGTTGGTGTAACAATTTTTCGTCTTCATTCAATGTGTATTTCCCGTGAGTGATCGCATATTCTTCCTCTTGGGTTAAAACAGGATGCAAAATAAGAGCATCGCCTATAGCACGCAGCTCCTCTTGTTTCATACGAATGGATTCCTGTAATACGGTGTCGTCAGGATTACTCTTTACTTGCTCGACCAATGCTTTATATTCCTCGAATAGGGCATCAATTTTATTTCGCTCAGGGCTTTCTTCGTGGGGTCGTTCGTACCTCATACCTTTTTACTTATTACCTTTGTTACTTCTCAATAAAGAATTCGAAAATATCATTGACCTGGACTATGGGGTCGCAGGCTACTTCCATACCTACCTCCGAAGGAGCGACTGCCTCAGCTACATTTTCTTTGCTGCTCTGCAAATTCGTGAGATTGCCATAGGTCATGATCTCTTCTCCACGAAGGACCTTCACCTTGCACCCTTTTTTTACCAAGCCTTCAATGACTCTGCCGCCGCAGATGACGCTTTTGTTCGTCGTTTTAAAAATTGCCAATACTTTCAATTTGCCGATAAGCTGGCGAGTCAAAGTCGGCTTCTTGATCAGATCGAGCTGCTTCTCGATCTTTTCGATCACATGGTAAATGACATCTTCATAGAGAATATGCACTTTTCGTTCGTCTGCGAAAGCGGTCATTTTCTTATTTTCCTTCAGGTGAAAACTGATAATACTGCCGCCTGTTGCCTGTGCGGTCAGGATATCTGCTTCAGTGACGAAACCGAGACCTTTCTTGATGATACGCACCTGCGCTTCCGGGCCCGAGAGTTTGGTCAGGGATTCTTCGATAGCTTCGAGCGAGCCCAATACATCGGCTTTGATCAATACATTCACCGAAGGAACATTTTTTTCGCTATTTTCGTCCTGTCCGTTTTTGCTCACTGATGCACGCCTCGTTACGACGACTTTTTCTTGTTCTTTGAGGCGCTTATTGAACTCTTTACGATCTTGCTCTACGACAAGGATATCGCCAACAGCAGGCAATTGCTTCAATCCGAGTATTTTTACCGGCATACCGGGAGTAGCATGCGGAACGTCAGCGCCGGTCCAGTCCTTCAATGCTTTCACCTTGCCGGCAGCATGGCCGACAACGAGCAAGTCATTGATCTTGAGGCTGCCTGCTTGGATCAGAACTGTAGCTACTGGTCCTTCTCCTTTGTCGATATGCGACTCGATAATTGTGCCGATAGCATTACCCGAAGCGTCGGCTTTAAGTTCTTCGAGGTCAGCAACCAGCAGGATCATTTCCAGCAATTCAGGAATACCCGTTCCTTTCAAAGCTGAGATAGGAGCGCAAATGACCTTGCCGCCCCAGTCTTCCGGCTGCAAGTTTATTTCTGCAAGTTCTTTCTTGACCTTATCAATATCAGCAGTTTCTTTATCTATTTTATTGATAGCGACGATGAACGGGAGATTTTCTTTTTGGATGATGGCAATGCTTTCTAACGTTTGAGGCTTCAAACCATCGTCAGCTGCTACCACCAGTACTGCGAGGTCGGCGATCTGTCCGCCGCGAGAACGCATGGCTTTGAACGCTTCGTGCCCTGGCGTATCAAGGAAGGTTATGATCCTTTTTTTCCCCTTGCTGACCGCTTCGGTTTGATAGGCTCCGATATGCTGGGTGATGCCGCCTGATTCCCCGGCCATGATGTTCGTTTTCCGAATGGCGTCGAGCAATTTTGTCTTGCCATGATCGACATGGCCCATGATCACGACTACCGGCGGACGGGGATTGACGCCGCTTCGCTCTGAGAGCAAGCCTTCGAGCATTTCTTTTTTACTGACTTCCGCTGTCTCAGCAGCTGCCTGGCTTTTGGTAACTGTAAAGCCGAGATCTTCGCTGATGATGCTTGCGGTTTCAAAGTCGAGCCGTTCGTTCAGCGATGCCATGATGCCATTGCGCATCATTTCGCCCATGATCTTGGCAATAGGCAGCTGGAGTTTTTCAGCTAAGTCTTTCACGATCACGGTTTCAGGAAGTTCGACAGTACGGGATTTCTTGTCAACGGATGATTCTTTACCGCGGATCTCTCTGACTTCTTGTTCGCGCGCTTTCACTGCCTGGATCTTCTGAAATTGCCGGACTGCGAAAATGATCTTATTGACCTGCGAATCATCAACCTTGATCGCGCGCCTGCCAATTGCAAAACCAACTTGCGGAAGCAAGTCGAGAAGTTCATTTGGAGTAAGTTTCAATTCCTGAGCTAATTTGCTGATGTTCATGTTTTTTCCTTTCAGACGCTGCTCAACTGTACTGTCTAAACCTCTAAATGTCAAGGAAATAAGCCATTTTTAAATAAATCCATGGTTACGATTCGGGTATGTTTGACATGCCGGGATGTTTCAGGTATGTTAACTTGATTTTCTAAGTATGCTGATCCAAGAGAAAACAGATATTCAAACTATTGTAGGTAACTCGCGGAGGGTGCTGGTACTTGCGAAGGATAATCCAGGGTACGATGAGGGGGCTTCTGCCCTCGCTTTATTTTTATGGCTCAAGCGCCAGAGCAAAGAACGCGTTGACCTTTTCATACCGGAAAGCGCTATGGGCCGCCTTCGGTTTTTACCGGACATAGCAGAAGCGCGGACACAGATCCAGGCAGCAGATCAATTCGTCATACAGATCAGCGTAGCGAAAACAAAAGCCAAGGAGCTGAGTTATGATGTGAAGGATAATATCCTCGAGATCAGGATCAAACCTGAGGGCGGCAATTTTACGCAGAAGGACGTTTCATTCGCTGAAAGTTCTTTCGGATATGACCTTATCATCACCATTGGCGCAGCTGAGCTGGCTTCGCTTGGCGATGTATTCGAGAAGAACAGAGAACTTTTCTTCAATACACCCATCATTAATATCGACCGGCAGACGAGAAATGTCCGCTTCGGCCAGATCAATGCCGTACATCTCAACTCCACATCACTCTCTGAGATGGTCTACACCTTGATCGGGCCTGACATCACTCCGGATATAGCACAGTGTTTGCTTACTGGCCTCATAGCTGCAACTAATAGTTTCCAAACTCCGCAAGTAACTCCGGAAACGCTGAAGCTCGCAAGCGATATGATCGTCGCCGGCGCAAAGCAGCAAGAGATAGTTACGCATCTTTATCGCACCAAGGATTTGGATAAACTGAAGATTTGGGGGAGAGTATTATCCCGATTGCAGCAAGTAGATAAGCGAATCGTCTACTCCGATCTAAGGAAAGAAGATGTCGAAGGAGGCAATATTGATCTTGCAGGGCTTGTCGATGATTTGGTTCTGGCCAGCCCTGAGGCTGACGTGGTGTTGTTTTTCTTCGAGCAATCTGCGGCCGAGACTGCCGTGTATGCCTATGCACGCGAAAATTATGATCTACAAATTCTCTTGCAGCCATTCAAACCGAACGGAAGCCGGCGTGAAGTAACCTGTGTATTTTCGGGCGATCGTGGAGTTGCTGAAGCTGCATTTCTCACACAACTGAAAGAGCAGATGAAGCTGATCCAGCGCTAGTCGTTCGTTATACGGCCCGCGAAAGACTGCTCACTAAAAAGCCAGCGATCGAATAGGACATGAGTATGATCAGCATGCCCACAATACTTGCGCCAATGATTCCTTTCGCACGTGCGATCTTGTCTTCGTTGCCTCCTGAAGTCATCCAAAGTAATCCAGCATACAAGATCGCAATAATGAGGAATAGTCCGAGATAACCGACAAGTATTCCTACAATATTTCCGAGGATCGTCGGGAGCGGTCGATTACTGAAGCCAGCAAAATTTGCCGGCACTTCAATAGAGACCTGAGCATACGTAGTATGCGCTGCCAGCGCGAATGTGGATAGCACGATACATAATGACTTTTTGGCCATATACCTATACGACGTGATCTCTTGTTTTTCCTGTCGCTGCTGTTCGTTGACTACTATCCAGTAAATTTGGCATACTTGGTTTGTCTTATATGCGCCTGTAGCTCAATTGGTTAGAGCATTCGGCTTATATCCGAACGGTTCCTGGTTCGAGTCCAGGCAGGCGCACCATTTTTACTTATATGCCACTTGCCGCTACTCATATTCGTTTCGCCGTTGATGTGATGGATGCTGTTCCGGTTACTGATCTAGATGCATATGTTTCAGGAACGATCTATCCGGATAGCCGATACATAACCGGATTACAGCGTTCACTGACCCATTCTGCAGAGTTGATACCTGGTTTTTTGAGAGGGGCCGATGACTTTAAAAAAGGCTGGGCCGTACATTTGGTGTGCGACCGGGAAATGAAACGGCTCGCTTACGAAAACTTTCCAGAGTTCTTTGCGCATGAAGATGTACAGGGAACAAATGATGCCTGGGTTTCTATAACAGCGGTCAAAGTGCTTCAGGACGTAGAGGTATTGAAGGACTTCAGCATTATTCCGTATCTTTCCGGTTTAGATCATGTAGAAAATCCGAATTACGAAGATCTGACGGCAATGACGAGGTATAACAACATTTTTAAAAAAGCGTACTCGACTGCGAGTGCCAATACACCTGAAATGCGTTATGACGTTTGGACTCTGCTCGGCCTTGACGCAGCAATAAAAGAAAAAATACAGCATCGTGTGGAGGTGTTTCGATCTGATACATCGATCATGGAACGCATCAGCGGCCTCTATGTGAAGATGCTTTCTGCAGCCGAATCATCATTGCAATAGCAATATGCAAACCCCTAAACGAAAGCAAGGAAAATATTCTCATCTGAAAGCTGACCCGAATCTCACACAGGCGAAGTATCAAGCGCTGAAGAAATTGCTGCTCAAGCTGAGGTCAGATCAAAAAAAAGCTTCGAAAGAAGTGGCGCGGCTTGCTGAGTTTGGTGATTTTTCAGAAAACCATGCATATCAAATGGAGAAAGGGAGATTGCGCGGCATTAATCAGCGCATCATCGAAACAGAGGATCTAGTAGGCAGAGCAACTATCATTAAGCCGGATAAAAAAAGGAACGTTGTTCAACTGGGCAGCGTAGTAACTGTCGTAGTTGACGGAGGTGCACATAGGTATCATATTTTAGGTTCATCTGAGACCAGTCCGGAGAAGGGTGTGATCTCACATCATTCGCCCCTGGGCTCCGCATTGCTCGGACATGTTGTCGGGGATATACTATCGGTTGAATCTATAGATTCTGTGAAAACCTATACCATCCTTAAGATATCTTAAACAAATACGTCATCCTATACTATGAAAATGCCCAAATCATTTCCTCCGGTGATCATCATCCTTCTCGTCGCCTGCGCCATTGGCGTCGCGACTTTTATTGTTGGACAGCCGCCATTATCAAATACCAATCCAACACCATGTGCTCAGGAAGCAAAAGTGTGTCCTGACGGAAGCACGGTCGGGCGCACGGGGCCGCATTGCACGTTCGCTGATTGTCCTGAGCCTCAACGTTTGAACCTCTACGAGAATGAATATTTCCAGGTGCAGATGCCTGACGGATGGAACGCAAGCGAAGCGACCCAAACGGTTTATGATGGCAATGTAGAAACGCATCCGTTGAATCCTGCAGCCGTGAACATCAGAAAAGGAAAATATATTTTATACATCAACGCACATATGCAGCAGGCGAGCGGGGTTGAAGGCGGCAGATACGCAGAAATCGCCATGGGGGCTCCGAGCGCAGATGCAGTCGTGATCTACCAGCCAAGCGAGCCATGCGGAACCAGCGAGAAATCACCGGTACTCATGGACCATCAGCGCGTTGACTGGTTTGTCAGTAAGCGTGATGCAAAAGAGTGGTGCGCGACGCCAAAGGATGATTCGACCCGCTGGTACTTTTCATATGTAACGCATACCGGAGGGTATATCAACTATTATACGCCGGACACGCCGCCGGGGTATGTGATCACTATGGCATATGATTCGAAAGATATAGCTGCACTGCCGAAAAAGGAGAGCGTCGAGCTTCAGCAGGCGCTGTCTGACATGTCTCGCATCGTCAATACCTTGGTGTTAAAGAAAAAGAGTTAATGCCGCTACATCTCTGACAGAGGCGCATTTCCGGTAGTTGACATTTTTTGAAAATAAGTTAAGATACTTACATAGTAAGTTTCTAATCTATTTAACGTCTGCTACTGTATGACACCGAGGAAGCAACTCATAGACGAGATAATGGCAAATTTTCAGGCCATGAAGAATAAAATGCACGCACAAGTAGGCGCGCATAGTTCAAAGCTGGGAATCACGCATTCGCAGCTCTTTGTGCTGGCTATTATAGAAAAGAATCAAAATATCGGCATCAAGGAAATTTCCCGCAAACTGAACATTACCTCGAGCGCTTCGACGCAGCTCGTCGACGGCTTGGTTGCGAAAGGCTATGTTATTAGAAAATCCAGTTCGAAAGACCGCCGGGCTCTCCACCTTTCATTGTCGCCGCAAGGACGCTCGCATATCGCTGACATGAAAAAAAAGCGCATGAAGATGATGATGAAGTTCTTCGATCCGCTGAACGATGAAGAGTTGGCAACCTACTTAGCTTTGTATAAAAAAATAGTAACGAGCATTAAAAAATAATATGATCGAAGTAAAGAATCTGACAAAAAAATTCGGCGATTTCGTCGCCGTGGACGATGTTTCTTTCTCAGTGAAGGAAGGGGAGACATTCGCCTTTCTCGGGCCGAACGGCGCCGGCAAATCAACCACTATCAAGATGCTGACGACCCTTCTGCGTCCTTCATCGGGAACAATGACGCTGAATGGGCATGATCCCGTACAGCATCCTGAGCTCGCGCGAAGGACATTCGGCATCGTGTTCCAGGACCCGAGCCTTGACGATGAGCTTACCGCGGCCGAGAATATGGCATTTCACGGCATACTCTATGACGTGCCTGACAAGCTGCGGAAAGAACGGACCGAGCAGCTTTTGAAATTTGTCGAGCTTTTCGACCGCAAAGATTCTCTGGTGAAAGAGTATTCAGGCGGCATGAAGCGCAGACTCGAAATTGCCCGCGGTTTGCTGCACCATCCGAAGATTATGTTCCTCGATGAGCCGACCCTGGGACTTGATCCGCAGACTCGGAACGGCATGTGGCAGTATTTGAAAGATCTGAACAAGAACGAAAAGACCACTGTCTTCTTCACGACACATTATATGGAAGAAGCGGCAAAGGTTGCTGACCGGATCGCTATCATTGACCATGGCAAGATCATTGCATTGGGCACCGTAGAGGAGCTGCTGAAGCAGACATCCACGAATTCCCTTGAAGAAGCTTTTTTGTCGCTGACTGGTTCGTCTATTCGTGAGGAATCAGCAAGCTCTGCTGATCAATTCAGGAATGTCGCTAAAATGTGGGGTCGCAGATAATACTAACACCTATGAAAAAAATATATATTCTTTGGCTCCGTCAACTGAAGCGCTATATCCGTTCGAAATCGCGCATTATCGGATCGTTGGCGCAACCGCTGCTATTCTTGCTTGCGCTCGGCTATGGATTCGGCTCAGTGTTCCAGAAAGCAGGGCAGGGAAATTACGTTAATTTTCTTGCGCCAGGTATCATCGGAATGAGCATTTTGTTTACGTCGATTTTTACCGGTATTGAGATTATTTGGGACAGGCAATTCGGCTTCCTGAAAGAAATGATGGTAGCGCCGATGTCGCGTCTGAATATCATGATCGGCAGAACCTTGGGAGGAGCTACCGTTGCGACCATACAAGGTTTGCTTGTTCTTATTATCTCGATCCTATTCGGTTTCCGTCCGGACAATTGGGGAGGGATTGCGCCGCTGATACTCGTCATGTTCCTGGTTGCTTTGCTCTTCACCGCATTAGGCACCATGATAGCATCGCTGTTGAATGATATGCAGGGTTTTCAGCTCATCATGAACTTCCTTGTCATGCCGATGTTCTTCCTCTCTGGCTCGCTATTTCCATTGACTAACCTGCCTACGGCTCTGGCGATCATTACTCGCATTGATCCGCTTTCATACGGCATCGATGCATTCCGTTATTTCCTGATCAATTCGAGCCACTACGGCTTAGGAGTTGATATCACATTTCTCGCAGGCATAACTGCAGTATTCATGTGGCTTGGCAGCTACTTCTTCAAGAAGATTCAAATTTAATGTATGGATTACAAAACCTTAGCCAGCACAGGATCAATAGCCAAGACTATTGAGGCGCTCAAAGAACATGGTGTGGAGGCCGAAGTCGTTGATACCGGCGCAGAAGCGCTCGAGAAGATCAAACAGCTGATCCCGCAGGGTGCTTCAGTTATGAATGGTGCTTCAAAGACTTTGGAAGAGATAGGGTATATCGAGTATTTGCAATCGGGCGAACACGGATGGAAAAATCTGAAAGCCGATATTCTCGCGGAAAAAGATATTGCGAAGCAGACAGCACTTCGCAAACAAGCAACGCTCTCAGAATATTATCTTGGCAGCGTGCATGCGCTGTCTGAGACAGGTGAATTCATCGTCGCCTCGAATACCGGAAGTCAATTGCCGCAGATCGTATTTAATTCGCCGAATCTTATCCTGGTTGTCGGCACGCAAAAGATCGTGCCGAGCCTCGATGCTGGTATGAAGCGCCTGGAGGAATACGTAGTACCGCTCGAAGATGCGAATATATTTCAAAAATTTGGCACGCATACCATGCTTTCGAAAGTCCTGATATTTAAACGCGAGAATACGCGGCTTGGCAGGAAGGTGCACATGATACTGGTGCATGAGACATTAGGTTTTTAAGCATACCTTTTGAAGAGCGGCCGCCGGAGGAGGCCGCTCTTTTTATACAGAAGCATGCTGTCTTGCTAAGTTTTTTGATGCAGGGTAGGGTGTTCTGACGGCATGCTGTTCTCCTTGCTTGCCTTCACATAACGTACTTTTTCAATTCCAAGGAGGAATTCATGAGGGCCCGGTCGGTCATGCTCATCGCGATCGCGTTGGTGACGCTGGGTTTCTCACAGCGTGCTGAAGCAGCACAATGCTACGGAGGATTTACCATCGGCATGGCAACTGCCGGACATGTGCCGACCAAGCAACAGCGCGAGTTCTTGGCACACGATCATGTCGAAGGAACGTTCGATGTGGAACGCGATAGCAAACCATACGGTTTCTTCGTTGGTTGTGAGCTTCCGCATGGCTTTGCTATCGAAGGCACGCACCAGCGCGAAATTCACGCGCAAATCGACACGCACGCAGCGTTAGTATTCCGTTCGCTTTTTGACGGTAACCTCTGGGTGCTTGCTGTTCCATTCACGATCACCGAACGGGTGAATGTGGAGACCTACAGCGCTTCGATGCTCTGGCATTTCCCCCCGCAGAATCAGACTCGCGGCTTTGTCCGCGCCGGCATCGGGTACGCCTTCGGTGAATTGAACGCTGCGCTCATCGTCGACGGGACTGATCTGGTGGATTATCACCGGGAGCGAAGCAAGCCATATCCGTATCTGGGACTCGGATTCGAGATGCGGAGCCAAGGCGGGTGGCTGATGCGCACTGAATTTCAGGAATACCCCTGTCAGGTGCACATGCTGCAGTTTTCGATCGGACACCGTTTCTAATCAGGAGGAAATTTACGCCGCGCTGGCTTTCAGCGCGGCGTTTCCTTTTCTTGCAAAGTTCATTGCAGGGAGTATATTTGACTCATGCACAGGATCGACATGCAACAAACTGAAAACCCTCAGCTCGCTAATGGAAAGGTTCGCAGACGCACCACGACACGGCGGATCATTCGCAGTCTGAAGGCGCAGGCTGATTCAAAGCGGACTGTCTATGAGAAAATAAGCGATTGGATAAATCTTGCCTTTGGCAGCTTTACATTTTTGATGGTCAATGCGATCTGGTTCTTGATTTGGATATTGTGGAATATCGGGGCAGTTCCGGGTGCGGTCGGGTTTGATCCATTTCCGTTCGGGCTTCTGACTATGATCGTCTCGCTCGAAGCCATCATTTTATCCATCTTTGTTTTGATTTCACAAAACCGCGCTTCCCGCGTGAATGATCTCCGTGAAGAGACGGACCTGCAGATCGATGTCATTACTGAACAAGAATTAACCAAGCTCATGTCCATCGTCACTCTGCTTGCAGAGAAGCAGGGCATCGACTTGTCCGGCGACACGACGCTGCAAGAAATGCTCAAGCCTCTGGATACGAAAAAGATCGAGAACGCTCTCGAAAGGCAAGTGTAAAAAGGAATATTTTTTTGTGTTATACTAATGCTATGAAAAAAATTTCATATATTATTCTTGGCATGGCTGTCATTATCTTGGCCGTTGTCATTACCATGGTTAATCAGACTGCGCAGGAGATCAAAAAAGCAATTCCGACCGATGATAACGAACCCTCGCCATACAATGCTACGTATATTATCGATGATAGCCCGGTGGCCTTGGTCAGCGGGAAAGCTGAAGAAGCAATCAACGACTCATCTTCGAAGAAGATCACCACGGTATTTGATGCTCAAAAGAAAGCCGATGTGAATGCAGATGGCAAAGACGATGTAGTGGTCATTCTAACGCAGACGAATGGAGGCAGCGGGACTTTTTATTATGCCGCTGTCGCTCTGGGAACCGACGCCGGGTATGATGGCACAACAGCCGTATTGCTCGGTGATCGTATTGCTCCGCAAACGATAGATATCCACGACAGTATCATCGCAGTGAACTATGCTGATCATAAAGAAGGAGCCCCTATGACCGATCAGCCGACAGAGGATATTACCAAGTATTTAAAAGTAAGCGGTAAGACCTTGGTGCCCTTCTTTTCGAGCAATCCGATGATCCACGTGGGAGTTCCGTCAGCATTCCAGACCATAGCATCTCCGCTCACGGTGAGCGGTGAAGCGAGGGGAAGCTGGTATTTCGAGGCTAGTTTCCCGGTGCAAGTGCTGGATATGAATGGAAATGTGCTAGCTTCAACACCGGCTCAGGCACAAGGAGATTGGATGACTGATAATTTTGTGCCCTTTACTGCAACATTGTCATTCACCGGAGTCTCAGGTCAGAATGGAACAGTCGTATTTAAAAAAGACAACCCGTCAGGTCTGCCTCAGAACGAAGGATCGGTAAGTATTCCGATAAAATTTCAGTAATTGATGCGGCCAGAGAGATAAAATGAAAATTTTTTTGTCATCTCGACAAAAATAATGTATACTGGTGAAGATGCAAAAAAGCACACTCTTTTTTCTTTTTATTTTCGCTAATATTGCGCTTCTCGCTCCGGTACATGCGCAAGAATCAGCAACATCTACGCCAACTTCGACCGAACCGTTGACGTCTACTTCTACTGCACCCCTGATAACTCTTCCGATATCGACTCCGACATCGACTGAGCCTTTGCTTATTCAAAAAATAGAGCAGGCAAAAGAATTATTGAAGGATGACAAGCTGGATTATACGGTGATTTCGAAGTATAAGATAATAAAAAAGAAAAAAGTACTGGCAGGATTCACGACAGATCATGAAAGCATCATTGTGGCGGTATATGATCCGGCCACAGATACGATCAGTAAGGTAAAAGGCGAACAGCATATCACGAAATTCACCTTCAATGATCCTGCGGTCTCGATCCAGGCATTGCGTTTCAATGGAGTGAATACTCCTTTCAAGGTCTCGAAGCCGGCGGGGGGCATCGTGGTTGCTCTGAAATATCTCATCACGCCGAAACTAGCACCGTCGAAAAAATCTTTGCTTGGCGAGTTGCGCGAAGTCGTCTATACGCCTTTTTCAGAGTCGTTCAACACACAAGAGTTTTATGATTACGGAAATGATTATATCAATGGCGTGATCAAGCAATCGATAGACCAGCTGCATGATATGCGTTCACAGCGTTCTTCAGGCTTATCAGTTGCAGCTGCCGTGAATCCTGCGCTTATCAAGTCATTGATCTACTCTGAACATATGGATCAGGGAGAACTGGTGAAAAATCCTGACACGCAAGGTTTGATCAACCGCCTGAATGTATTGTTCGCTATTAATGACGGCGACACGTTCCGGTATAGCGCGAGCAATGCAAATGCAAAAGGCATAGCACAATTCATTCCTTCAACCTACAAGTCTTTGGTGAAGAAATATCCTGAGGCGCATCTGATTCCTGATTTTGATGCAGGCATGGAAGATCACGTAAATTCTTTGACTGCGGCGTTCTTGCTATTCGACGACTACACGGCAGGCGTGAAACGGGGCTTAGGCGATGCATTCATTGATAGCGAGGCTCCGTATTATGGAGCAGCGGCTTATAATGGCGGTATTACAAGAGTCGTTCGGGCAGTCAAACAATTCGGCGACAAGTGGAGCCAGGCCGGCAATAAGCCGAAAGCGAAGGCTTTGAAAGCAGAAACTATAGGCTATGTAGCCAAAATTCGGAAGCTGTTCTCGGTTTTCGATGCAGAGATGTAGCATGTTGTTATAAATCATTCTTTCAAGTAGGATTACTGTAGTAATCAATTTTTAGCTGAACTCAAATCAATGGCTAGTTTCTATACGTTAGGTATCGCACCGAAATTTTTGGATATTTTAAAGGATCTTCAATTTATTACGCCGACTCCTATTCAGGAGCAGGCAATACCCATTGCCATAGAAGGCAATGACATCATAGGCATCGCGCAGACCGGTACCGGCAAGACGCTGGCATTTGGCATACCCATGATACAGCGCCTGGCGCGCGCAGGAGGCAAGGGTCTGGTTGTTTTGCCGACGCGGGAACTGGCTTTGCAGGTGGATGAAGTATTTCGTACGCTCGGCAGTACGCTGGGTTTGCGGACATCTGTTCTGATCGGAGGCGCTCCGATGGGAAGACAATTGCAGGAACTGAAGAAAACCCCGCATGTGATCATTGCAACTCCGGGCCGCTTATTGGACCATGTAGAGCACAGATCAGTGGATCTGGGCGCCATGACCATCGTTGTGCTTGATGAAGCAGACCGGATGCTGGATATGGGATTTGCTCCGCAGATCAAAAAAATATTAGCCGGCCTTCCTAAAGTGCGGCATATGATGCTTTTTTCGGCGACGATGCCGCAGGATATCGTGCAGATAGCGACTAAGCATATGAAACTTCCGTTACGGGTAGAGATCGCACCGGCAGGGACTACCGCTGAGCGCGTACAGCAAGAATTATTCATGGTCGCTAAAGAAGATAAGATCCGTTTGCTTGATACATTATTGAACCACTATCGCGGCACGGTCCTTATCTTTTCCCGCACCAAGCATGGTGCGAAGAAAATTTGCAGAGCAGTGATTGCCATGGGGCATCCTGCAACCGAGCTGCATTCGAATCGGTCGCTTTCGCAACGCAAAGAAGCGCTCGGAGGATTTAAGTCAGGAAAATATCGCATCATGGTTGCAACTGACATCGCAGCACGAGGCATCGACGTCGAAGGCATCGAACTAGTCATTAATTTCGATATTCCGGATGATCCTGGGGATTATGTGCATCGCATCGGACGGACAGCGCGAGCCGGGCGCGAAGGCAAAGCTATAAGTTTTGTTACGCCTGATCAACGAGGCAAGCTTCGAGATATCGAACGGCTGACCCGAATGACGCTGAAAATTTCTCAATCACCAGAGCTTGCTCCGCGCCGTGCGCCAACTGTTGCAGCCAGACCCCAGAGACAAGGGCGCGCTCATCGCCCGAATCAACATGGCCATCCTAAACCGACGTTCCGCAGCATGGAACCATCAAGGCAAGTCCGTTTCGGTGGCCGTGGCAATGAGCGCAGGCTTGACGAGGAGCGCATTGGCATATTGCAATCACCGCATGAAAGCGAAGATGATAAATTTTTCAGCAGACCCCGGCCTTCGAGGCCGTATCGCGACCCGAAACGGGGGCATAGAGGAAGAGGCAGGTCTTCGCGATAATGTACTCGTCTCATTGTTATTTTGCGCACGCCGTAGTATAGTAGATGCGAAATATGAGCAAGGTAAATTGGAAAAATTTCAACTGGCCTGTCGGCGGCTTTATCATCATTTATCAGTCGCTTTTTTTAGTTAGTTTGCCCTTTTATTTCTACTTTTTCCGGCCGTCTCTTGCTTTGATCCTATGGTCTGTGCTCTTGCTCATGGTCACGGTCTCAAGCATTGGCGTCTATCATCGTTGCTACTCGCACAAAGGCTATAGCCTCAATAAATTGGCAGAGCCGTTTTTCTTGTTTTTTGCGACGGCAGCTTTTCAGGGAAGCGCGCTGTGGTGGTCGCATGATCACAGGAAACACCATCATTTTGTCGATACGGAAAATGACCCCTATGCTATCAACAAAGGATTTTGGCATGCCCATGTGCTGTGGCTGCTCGAACGTTCTGAACCGAAAGAAATGCAGCGCTATGTGCCGGATCTGTTGAAGAATAAATTGCTCGTCTTTCAGCATAAGTATTATATTCAATTGGCTATTGCAACGAATGTGGTCCTGTGGCTTATCGGCGGTGCGATCTTGCACGACTATGTCGGAACGTTCATCATTGCATGGTGGGGGAGATTATTCATCTCGCACCATGTGACCTGGTTCATCAATTCGCTGGCGCATTACTGGGGCGAGAGGACCTATTCGAAAGAGCATTCAGCTGTCGACAATTATATGATGGCGTTCTTTACAGGAGGCGAAGGATACCACAACTACCATCATACGTTCCCGGCCGATTATCGGAACGGCATCCGGTGGTATCATTTCGATCCGAACAAGTGGCTCGTCTGGACCTTGAGCAAGGTCGGGCTTGCATCAGGCCTTTTGAAATATCCGGAGCATGCGATACAGGAAAAACTGCTTCTTGCTGACAAAAAGTTATTTCTTGATAAGTTGTCAGAACGCGCATATGCGCGCAAGGCAGAATTAGAAGAGAGCGTTCAAAACCTCGCTGTATCCATTCAGGAAAAATTGCATCACATGCGCGAACTTGCTGATCAGAAGCATGAGGCATTCAAATCACGCAGAAAAGAATTAGCAAAAGAGCTGCGCATCGTCCGGAAAAGCATTCGCGCAGAATGGCGGCAATGGCATGCGGTAGGCCGCACGATAGTTTATCCCCGCATCGTACGATAACACTATGGGCATCTTACACGATCTAGAGCAGGCGATTGGTTTTACCGGAAGCGACTCTGATAGTTACCATGATTCTGGTTTGGATGATATTACACATGGGATCGTACATGGCATTAAAGATATTGCTCCTGCTGCGTTCACGCTAGGCATTTTGGTCGGCGGTTTGAAAATCATGAGCGACAGTCTTTCCGGGAAGAAAAAGCGATAATAGTTCGTATTCAAAAACTCGACTCGCGGCGAGTTTTTTGTTACGCCTGCATCGGTTTATCGTTTTTGGTAAAGTAAGATATACTATATGCATCATTAATGAAGACCATATATGCGCAATAGAATAGCAATATACTTTTATTCAATTTTCGCAGCGATCTTTGTGATCAGCTTCGGATATTTCTTTTTGCAGCAGCATCTGACGCCTGCGCAGAATACAAATACGCCAGGCACTGTCATTCCCGGAAATACTACTATTCCTAATGAACCATCCGGGGGTACGGCGCTCGCGAAGTTTAATAGCTACGACCAGTTCAAGAAGTTTTTGGCTGACAATATGACAACTGCCGGATATGGTTCAGGCCCGGTCATGCGAAATATGATGGGAGAGGCAGCGCCAGGCGTTGCGCTTGATCTGCCAAAAGAGTTCGCCGGCTTTTCTGGCCAATCCGTATCACAGGGCACTGATACTTCGCAGGCGCCTGATTATTCGCAGACCAATGTACAGATCGCAGGCGTAGACGAAGCAGACATTATCAAGAGTGACGGAACGTATCTATACATTGTTTCGAGAAATCATGTGCACATTGTTGCCGCAACGCCAGCTGCTGATGCGAAGATCCTTAGTACATTGAATTTTGATGATTACCCCCAAGAAATATATATCAGCGACGATCATACGCGGCTGGCCGTATATGGTTCGCAAAACCAGATCTATCCGATGGGCGCGAATATTAAAATGATGCCGATCCGTAATTCAGGCCAGACATTCTTCAAGGTCTATGACATCACTGACAAAACGCAGCCAAAAGAAATACGAAAACTGAGCTTCGAGGGTTATGCGACCGATTCCCGCATGGTCGGGAACTATGTCTACTTTATAACATCCAAAAACCAATACGATTGGTATAACGGCCCGTTCCCGCTGCCGCGCATCATGGATAATGACAAGCTGGTTGGAGGCGAGCCTGATGCTGCAGGCTACCGCTTCCCTGACGTCTACTATTTCCCATTCCCGTACCAGAGTTCTAACTTAACGACCGTTTCGTCCATCAATATCATGGATCCGAGCGTCGAGCTGTCGACCCAGAATTATGTGCTCGAGAATGGACAGCAGCTCTTCGTATCACCTGATAATATTTACATTACCTATACGAAGAATTTAGATTCCCAGGAGATCGAATATGATGTAATGAAATCGGTCTTCACTGATAAACTTACTGCAGAGGAGCGTGCACACGTACAGGAGATCGAAGCAGCGCCTAATTATATTCTCACAAAATACGAACGACAGTCGAAAGCACAGGCTATATTCCAGATGCATCTTATGGCGTTGAATGAAAATGATCAAAAAGCCCTTGAGACTCAATTTGAGACTGCGGTAAAACAAAAGTATGCGGAGCTTGCGGATCAATTCGAAGTTACGAACATCTATAAGATTGGATTTAAGGACGGCGTTCTGACCTATCGCGGCAATGCCAGCGTTCCCGGCAGCGTGATCAATCAATTCGCTATGGACGAATCGAATGGCTATTTCAGGATCGCTACGACAAAAAATCCGGTGTGGATCCCGTATGGTGAAAACGATCAAAATCAAAAACCGTATAATAATCTGTATGTCCTTGATCCGGATATGAAGCGCGTTGGCGCTGTCGAGCATTTGGCAGAGGGCGAGAGGATATATTCTGTGCGTTTCATGCAGGGCAGGGCGTATATGGTCACCTTCCAGCAGGTCGATCCGCTCTTCGTGATCGATCTATCTGATCCTGCGGCACCGCGCGTATTAGGCGAATTGAAAGTACCGGGATATTCAAGTTATTTGCATCCTATGGATGATACGACGCTTATCGGGCTGGGCAAAGAAACTGAAACGAATCAGTTCGGCTCTACGGTTCCGAAGGGAGTTAAGATCTCAATTTTTGATGTAGCTGATGTGGCGCATCCGGTAGAAAAAGCGAGTTATAGCTTCAATACGAATTCATCTGATTCTCCGGCGCTCTATGACCATAAAGCATTTTTGTTCTCAGGCAGCAAGAATTTGCTCGTGATACCCCTGCAAGTATGGTCAGCCGGCGGATCAGCGCCGAAAGGCTTGTCGGATAACTTCATGGGCGCAGCAGTATTTACTGTGACGAAGGATAGCATCGCTTTGAAAGGTTTTGTGAAGCATGCCAGCGAGGTTCAGAATGGCTATTCCTATGATCAATACGTACAGCGCAGTCTGTATATCGGAGACGTACTCTATACCTTGTCAGATGCGTATTTGAAAGCGAGCGGTCTTTCTGATCTTTCCGAGATCAAATCGATCGCATTCCCTGCTGAGGACATAAAGCCGGTTCCGATACCTCTTGATGCAGGTGCAGCGCCAGGTGCAACATCCGGCAGCGCTCCTGCGGCAAAACCCGCCCAATAATCTTGCAAAAAACGTTTAAGCCTCCTTCAATGTTCTTGGGGAGGCTTTTAACGATTGATGAGCCAGCGAATGAACGCGACTTCAGCGATCTTGATGAGGATGAGAACGAGTATTGCTTTCCAGGTCAGAGACAAAATCCTGCGTACAACGTACTCCTTCGTTTTTTTCAGCATGATTTCCTCCTAAAGAACGTTCATGGTATAGACTACGGTATTTCGCCTGAGGTGTCGAGGGTTGCGCTCTTGCGAAAAGACAGGTAGTATGGTGCTCATGCTTTTCGTGGAGTGATTTTTTTCGGGGTGTGGCGCAGTTGGCTAGCGCGCAGCGTTCGGGACGCTGAGGTCGCCCGTTCAAGTCGGGTCACCCCGACCACCAGTACTATCGTTATGCAAAAAACCAAGAACGTAAATATTAAATTTTTAAAATCAGCTTTGACCGACCATATGGTCGGCGCCTGGTTCCGCAGCTCGCGTTTTGTCATCAATAAGATTTTACGGCAGCTGAAGCCCGGGTATCGGTATATCGTAGAGTACGGCGCTGGTGACGGCGTTATCACGCAGCAGCTTTTGAAGCAATTACCGAAGGACGGCAAGGTCATCGCTTTGGAGATCAATCAGCTATTACTCGCTGAATTGCGCACCATCAAAGACCCTCGTTTGATCGTCCTTGATGCAAGCGTCGTAGATATGTCGAAAGATTTTTCCAGACTCGGTTTGCCTCATATCGACGCCGTGATCTCAGGCATTCCATTTACTTTTTTCCCTCCGCCGGTCAGGAAAGAGATCATGCAGAATACCTATAACGGCCTGATCGAAGGCGGACGGTTCATTGTCTACCAGTATTCATTGCTCATGTTCCCTCACTTGAAGCGCGCTTTCCCGAAGCGCCATTTCGTCTATGAACCGCGCAATGTCCTACCGTATTTCATAATGGTAGGGGAGAAGTAAGGCGCATGGCGAATCTCGATAGCTACAATTTTGACTTTCCGAAAAAATTGATAGCTCAAAAACCGGCTCGTCCGCGCGATGCGGCTCGGCTGCTTGTTTTTGACCGGAGAACAAGAAAAACAACATTCGCCTCATTTCGAGATCTACCGAGCTATATCCCAAAAGGCTCCGTTTTAGTTTTAAATGAGACAAAAGTAATCCCGGCACGATTATATCTCCGCAAGCCAACAGGCGGCATGGTAGAAGTATTGTATCTTTCAAGCACAAAAAAAAGCATCAAAACACTGGCAAATAAAAAATTACAGACTGGCATGCGCTTGTATGTAACTAAGTCGTTATTTTTTACCGTGACCGGCAAGCGGGATTCTATATATTCGCTGAAGCCGTCGTTCGCATTAGCGCGTCTTGATGCGATGTTAAAAAAATTCGGCCATACGCCATTGCCGCCCTATATCAAGCACACGCCTCTTTCAGAAAGGAAATTACGGGAAGAGTATCAGGCAATTTTTGCAAAAGAGAAAGGATCAGTTGCAGCTCCTACTGCTTCTTTGCATTTCACGAAACGGCTGCTGAATGATCTCAAGAAGCGTGGCGTAGACATTGTATTTGTGACGTTGCATGTCGGCCTCGGAACATTTGCTTCGGTCACTGAAGAGCAGATCAAAACAAAAAAGCTACATGTCGAGCAGTATCATATCCCGCGCGCGACCGCAGCATTTTTACATCAGGCTAAAAAATCAGGAAGACCGATCATCGCAGTTGGCACGACCGTTGTGCGGACACTGGAGTCGTCAGCTTCATCAAAGCAAAGCGGCTTTATCAGCCAACTCTCCGGCTCAACTGACCTTTTCATACAAGAAGGGTACCGATTCAAGGTCGTCGATGGCATGATCACAAATTTTCATGTACCCAAGTCGAGTTTACTGATGCTTGTTTCGGCCTTTGCCGGACGCGAGACTGTTTTGGGATTATACGATCGGGCAATTAAAAAAAATTTTCGATTATTTTCATTTGGCGATGGAATGTTTATTAGCTAAAAAAACCAGGGTCGATACGCACACCTGATAGGCCTTCCGGCTTCAGTGTTCGCATCGACCCCTTTCAGCGCTCCGGTGCTTGCCTTTACTGCAGGTAGCCTGAAGGAGCGCCCTTCATTGTACTACAGGTTCAAGCTTCGCATGGTCCTCTAGGACCTCCTGCCGACTTTAGATCGGCGCTGGTTCGAGGGAACAACAGATGTTGCATTCAGCTTCAGGCCTATCAACAGGCTTTCCTGTTTCGCCGTAGGCACGCAATGCACAGAGCTGTTGATCACGCATGTAGGCATTACAGTACGCTCTGCAAATTTTTTGTCAATCGGAAGTAAATACTGTTATACTGGGGTTTATGCAATGCGTCATACTCGCAGCAGGAAAAGGAACGCGGATGGGCGATTTGACGTCTACGTCGCCGAAACCGATGCTTTCTATCGCAGGGAAGCCTATTTTGGATTATAAAATTAGGAATCTCCCGGGTGAAATTACCGAGGTAGTGCTGGTCGTTGGCTACAATCATGCGGTCGTGCGAGAATATTTTGGTGTGACATTTGCCGGTAAGAAGATAACATATATTCATCAAGAGGTGTTAAATGGTACTGGAGCAGCAGTGCACGCTGCACAACATGCTCTGCAAGAAAAGTTCATGGTTATCATGGGCGACGATCTGTATTTTCGAGATGATCTGACAGCGCTGATCAGACATGAACGTGCCTTGCTCGCATACCAATTGGATGTGGATGGGATTTTTGGCACGGTCAAAGTGGATGCAAAGCATCGTCTAAAAGATGTTATTGAGAGATCGGAGGCGCATCGCGGAGATCTGGTAAATACCGGGGCTTATATGCTGACAAAAGATTTTTTCAGGTTTCCTTTGGTCTCAGTGGGCAATAATGAGTTCGGTTTGCCTCAAACTATGGCGCTGATGGCAAAAAATCTTTCTATCGAAGTGGTTTTGGCATCACGATGGCTTCCGGTAACGAATCCCGCTGATCTGTCGAAAGCTGAAAGGTCATTCCATCTATTTTATACTTAAAAGCATCACCGCTGAGCTTGTGCCGGCCACAATTCCGGACGTGATATACTAGGAACATGCAAAAAAAGCTGAGCGAGAAGCAAATTAATGATTTTCGCCGTACTGTTTACAGCCATTTTCGTAGACATGGACGCGATCTGCCATGGCGTCATACGGAAGATCCCTACCAGATTTTAGTCTCTGAGATCATGCTTCAGCAAACGCAGGTAGATCGTACCATTCCTAAATTTAAAGAATTCATAAAGAAATTTCCAACCGTGCACTCACTAGCGCGGGCTTCAAAACAGCAGGTGCTCCAGGCATGGCAGGGCATGGGGTATAATCGGCGTGTACTGCATCTACAGGCTGCGGCTCAGGAAATACACTCGAAGTATAAAGGAAAAGTTCCGGATACGGTCGAAGCATTAGTCGCATTGCCTGGCATCGGGCCATACACTGCTCGCGCAATTCTTGCTTTTGCTTTTAATCAGCCAAATGTTTTGATCGAGACGAATGTACGGAGCCTGTATTTGCATCATTTTTTTCAAAATCGAAAAAAGGTTTCCGATGAGAGTCTGCTTCCGCTCATCGAACAAACACTGGATCGAAAGCATCCCCGGAAATGGTATTCAGCCTTGATGGACTACGGTTCGGATCTAAAAAAGAAGCAGCCTAATCCGTCGCGAAGAAGCAAACACCATGTGAAGCAGAGCAGGTTCGAAGGATCGGTCCGGCAGGCTCGCGGAGCTATTTTGCGAGAGCTGCTCAGTCAAAAAACTGTCTCTGAGATAAAGCTGCAACAAAAGACCAAGATCGAAAAAAAGAGGATTCGCCTGGCCCTGGAATCGCTCATGCATGACGAAATGATAGTGAAAAGGGGCGCATTCTTTCACCTGGCCTAATGAAATATACGCACAATTTTGATGTATATATAGGATAGTGGCGAGATTTACTTGACGCTCAGATTTTAAAAAACTATACTAATACAACTAATTAAAAAGCTAACAATTCGTATGAAAAATATGAAACGAGTATCGGTCCTGTTTTCAGTCTTAGCCGTTGCCTTGCTTATCTCCGGATGCAAGCAACCTGCTCCAGCGCAACCAGACTCATCAAATATGAATGCTGATCAGCAGATGCAGCAAAATACCAACGATACGATGGATGAGAATGCAAATATGCCGGCTCAGGATGACACTTCAGCAGCTCCGGCGCCAGCGCCAGCAGCAGCTCCACAGGGTCCGACCAAGACATTCAATGTCTCAATGGCGAACTTCTCGTTCGACGTGAAGGAAATGAAGGTCAAGAAAGGCGATACTGTTACGGTTAATGTGAAGAACAATGAAGGGTTCCATGATTGGGTCATCGATGACTTCAATACGCGGACCAAGCAGCTCAAGGCAGGTGAATCTGCAACAGTCACATTCGTAGCTGACAAGACCGGCACATTCGAATACTACTGCAGCGTCGGCCAGCACCGAAAGTTCGGCATGGTCGGTAAACTGATCGTTGAATAATTTCATCTTTCCGGCTTCCTGCATCCGCAGGAAGCCGGAAATCAGTTTCATGACTCGCTAGGACAAGAATGATTGTCCTTTTTGTAAACCTATGATCGACACCGGCATTATCGGCATCGGAATAGCGTTCAGCGCAGGGCTTGTTTCCTTTGTTGCACCCTGCATTTTACCTTTGATACCAGGCTTCCTTGCATATCTCGCGGGTACTTCAGTTGCAGGAGCAACTCAAAAAAGAAAGGATCTCTTCATCCACAGCTTGCTCTTCGTAGTAGGTTTTTCTTTTATTTTTTCTCTGCTCGGCGTTCTATTGAACACCGTTCTTCAAAATGTCGCCTATGGAGCGCAGGAATGGCTTTCGCGCATCGGTGGTTTGATCATCATTTTTTTCGGTTTGTATTTGACCGGCCTGGTACATATCGGATTGCTTGAAAAAACTCTTAAGATACAGGTCAAAGAAAAGAGCGGCCGTTCCCGATATATTACCTCGGTGCTTTTTGGCGCGGCATTTGCTGCGGGCTGGACGCCTTGCGTCGGCATCGCATTGGGTGCGATCTTAGGGTTAGCTGCTTCACAGCCAGGAACAGCATTTTATCTCCTGATGGCGTACTCAATTGGACTCGGCATCCCTTTTTTGATCGCTGGAATTTTTGCCGCAGAGCTGCAGAGAGTTCTGAAGCGGCTGGGTGATTTCGCTCACTATTTGAACATCGTATTTGGTGTTATACTGATCATATTGGGAATACTTATTTTCACGCAGAACCTCTCGAAGATCGCAAGCTGGGAGCTTCTGAACCAAATACTATTGTCTCGATAATATATGAACGAAAAGAACCGACTTATCTTGCTGGCCATAGTTGTTGCAGCTATCATTGGGGCGATCGTGTACTTGCAAAAACAACATGTGACACCAATCGGAAATGTAGCGGGGAGCCAGGACGCAGCAATTTCTCCAAAAAAAATATCTATGACCGCTGACGAGAAAGCAAAAAAATACGAAACAGCCAAGGAGATCAGTACGCCGGACGGCTTCATCAACACGGATAAGATCAGCATCGCCGATCTGATAGGGAAGAAGGTCATACTCGTCGACTTCTGGACCTATAGCTGCATCAATTGTCAGCGCACAACACCATACCTGAACGCGTGGTATGACAAATATAAAGATCAGGGCCTCGAGATCATTGGCGTGCATACACCAGAGTTCGATTTTGAAAAAGTGTATGACAATGTAAAGAAAGCAGTTGAAAAAGAAGGCATTAAATTCCCCGTTGTCCTCGACAATGATTATTCAACGTGGATGTCGTATCGCAACCAGTACTGGCCGCGCAAGTATCTGATCGATATCGACGGGTACATCGTGTATGACCATATCGGCGAAGGCGGATATGATGAGACCGAGCAGAAAATTCAGGAAGCGCTCGCCGAACGAATGAGCGCTTTACATGAACAGGGTACCGTGCAATCAGGCATGGTTTCTCCTGACCATGTGGAAGTGCCGAAAGCCCAGAGTCCTGAAACGTACTTTGGCGCAGGTAGAAATCATCTGGGTTCTGGTGCATCACAATCAGTAGGCACACAAACCCTGTCGAGGCCGACAACATTGAATGATGATACTGCCTACTTGGTTGGTGATTGGGACTTTACTTCCGAATATGCACGCACGACTGGCAACTCTGCGAGTATTCTCTTCCGCTATTCGGCTGAAAATGTGTATTTTGTCGCAAGCGGCGAGACGCCGGTTCGTGTGAAAGTATTGATCGATGGCCAGCCAGCGGGCGATCGTGCTGGCGCGGATGTCGATAGCGACGGATATGCGACCATCAGCGGCGATTCGCTCTATGAATTGATCGCTGATCCGAAAGGCGTAGGCACGCACACCATTGAATTGCAGATAGAAAAACCTGGTCTCAAAGCATTTACATTTACCTTCGGTTAGAACAGCGGTATACTTATACCAGACCTGAGAGCAACGGGGGGAAAGATTAACCCTCACGCCAACCTCCGGGGAAATACCGCGCGATGTTCGCGTAGCCCGAACAGGCAGGCACAAGAATGGTTTCTCAAGCCCCTAACACTCTCATGTCCCCCTCGGGGCTGTTCGTTTTTTGGACAGCCCCAAATTTTTTGATAGTCTTGCGATTTTTTGACCTATTGGGTATGGTGTGCTGTGAACTTGTTTCACTTTGTACTTTTCACAATGAGGAATAATCGACCATACACAGGAGGTGTACGATGGCGATGCCCATCAATCTGATCCTCGTTCGGCACGGAGAGTCCGAAGGCAACCTTGCGAATGATTTGTCACGGAAGGGCGATCACAGCGCTTTCACAGAAGAATTCAAGAAGAGATCCAGCGCTCACTGGAGACTTACGGACCGGGGACGTTCGCAGGCACGCGCTGCCGGCCAGTGGCTCAGAATGAATTTTTCAGATCCGTTCGACCGGCGCTATAGCTCGGATTTCATCCGAGCTCTTGAAACGGCCGGCAATCTGGGCATCCCGGGGCCTTGGTTCAGGGAGGTATACCTGACCGAACGCAGCTGGGGGCAGCTCGACGTCATGTCGCAGCAGGAGCGCGAAGAGCGCTTCGCCGAAGAAATGGCGCGTAGAGAGCGCGACAACATGTACTGGAGCCCGAGCGGAGGAGAGACAGCGATTGATGTCTGTGTTCGCCTCTACCCGATCTTTCACATGCTGCACCGCGAGTGCAGCGACATGAACGTGCTGATGGTGTGTCACGGCGATGTCATCAGACCGGTCATGTCGCGTCTCCAGAGGATGACCCAGCAGCAGTACGAAGCGATGTCGATGTCCAGAGATCCGCTGGATCGGATCCATAACTGCCAGATCGTGCATTATACCAGACGCAATCCTGATACCGGCGAGCTTTCCAGGCATCTGAACTGGGTCAAGAAAGTATGTCCCTGGGATGCGAAGCTTTCGCGCGGCACCTGGCAGTACTTCGATCGCCCTCGGTACACGAGCGCCGATCTGCTCAAAGAGGTCGAGGCGTATCCTCAATTGGTCAACAGTTAGCTCATGCTTGTTTTC
Organism: uncultured Gammaproteobacteria bacterium; assembly: GCA_964402565.1. Taxonomy (GTDB): domain Bacteria; phylum Patescibacteriota; class Patescibacteriia; order UBA1558; family 2-01-FULL-52-15; genus CAYRBH01. The sequence goes on from CAYOCJ010000001.1 coordinate 98,075, forward strand.
GGGAGAGGACAGACACTCTCCCGTTCCTGGGCCCGTAGTAAAGTGGTATTACATGGCATTCGCATTGCTAAGGCGGGAGTTCGATTCTCCCCGGGTCCACCAGAGTGAAAATGTGATAGAATAGTAGTAATGGCTTTTGAATTACCACAACAGCGAGTAGATGATCCAGCTTTTTTAGAGAAATTCCTCGATACTGTTGCTGATGAATTGGAAGAATTAGCAACAAGTCCTGATCATCAATTTTCTGACAGCGAGCTCGATATTGTAAAGAATTTTCGCGAACATAAGAAACTACCGAGAGAGCATCTCTGGTTCCACAATTTGCTCGTTCGAGTTGGACAAGATTTTCGATTAACGCCGGATGAGATAGAGGTATTGCGTGACAAGTTTTTGGAATAAGCCTTTACTTTTTTTCGCTTTCTGATATCTTAACTATATTGTTCTTTAACATCAGCTAGTTATCCAGAGTGAGCCGAGGGATTTGGCCCTATGACGCTCCAACAACCTATCCTGACTTTTATAAGTATGGATAAGGTGCTTCTTCCAACCGCGAAGTCTGCGGAAAGATAATCAACTGTGTTAAAGATGTCCCATCTCAAACAGTACCATGCTTTCGCAGGGTATTTTTTGTTTCTATGATCGAGAGAAACTCGATCAAAAGGAGACGGTATGCATGATTTGGCGACCTTGGCACGATTGAATTCAGAAGCAGTTGACCGCGAGGCGCGACGTGATCTGCGCTATCGAGAAGCTTCACAGCGATTGTCCGAAAAGGGCTATCGCGCGGAGCCGATTTTTGCAGATGGACGACTCGTCGCAGTTCGTTACTTCATGCACGGAAAAGAGAATGGCATCATCTTTTTTGGCCTGGAGTCTTTCCTTGCTTCACAAAGCTAGGAAGTTGCAGGACGGTCTTCTCTCGAAGACCGTCCTGCAGGAATTTTAGTTTGCCTAAATTACGTAATAATAACGCGTATGATTTTTCCTATTGAGAAAACATGTGAGTTTGTAACACCGAAGCATCCGGACAAAATGTGCGACTTTATTTCTGATTCGATCCTGGACGCTTTTCTAAGCGTCGATCACAAGAGCCGTGTGGCTATAGAAACGTTGGGCGGGCATGGCAGGATAGTGATTTGCGGCGAGGTGACCAGCAATGGCGTAGTGAATATTCAGGATGTGGTTCGTGGCATCGTCGGCGATAATTTTATCATAGAGGTATACGTTACAGAGCAAAGTCCTGAGATAGCTGCCGGTGTAGATACCGGGGGCGCAGGAGATCAAGGTATTATGGCAGGTTATGCAACAGCGGAGACAAAGAGCTTATTACCATATGAGTATGAGCTGGCCCGAACTTTATGCCAGAAAATATATGAGCATTACCCCTATGATGGTAAGGTGCAGGTAACCGCTCGGGATGGAAATGTAGCGACGGTTGTTGCGAGCTTTCAAAATACACATACATCAGAACTTACTTCACTCGTAAAACAGTATATAGAAGCCCAGGAGTATCTGATCAATCCTGCAGGTGAATGGCAGCTTGGCGGTTTTGATGCAGATGCCGGGCTTACGGGAAGAAAAATAATTATCGATAACTATGGCCCGCAGATTCCTGTCGGTGGAGGAGCGTTCTCTGGCAAAGACTACACTAAGGTGGATCGCAGCGCAGCGTATATGGCGCGCTATATAGCAACAGAGTATCTGAAAAAAACAGGCGCCCAGGAAGCGAATGTGAAAATCGCCTACGCAATCGGAAAAGCTGAACCCGTGATGGCCACCGTCATTCTCGATGGAAGAGTGGAGCGCATTAACGGGTTTGATTTACGTCCAAGGTCCATTGCCGCGTTGCTTGATTTGGCACAGCCGAGGTATGCCAAGACCAGTCAGTGGGGGCACTTTGGTTTAAGCTTTCCCTGGCGATAATAGCAGTAGGCGCTTGACGTTTTTTATGACCATGCTAGTATGTGTATATAATACACTAAGTTATACACATGAAGAATGTGCAGAAAAAGTACGATTTTGCGGTCATAGCTGTAGATACGGTTATTTTTACTGTTCGCGATAACGCCCTTCAGATATTACTCATGAAAATGAAAAAGGACCCGTACCAGAACTGCTGGGCTATTCCAGGAGGCTTGGTACAACCTGATGAATCCGTGGATACTGCAGCAGTCAGGCATCTCAAAGAAAAGACCGGTGTTGATTCAGTCTATCTGGAGCAGCTTTATACGTTTGGCAAAGTGGATCGCGATCCATTTGGCCGAGTAGTGTCTGTCGCATACTATGCGCTTGTACCAAGTAATTCAATACATCTGAAGAAGCAAAGACAAGGGCCTGAAGTTACTTTCTTTCCGGTTAAAAAAGTCCCGCAGTTAGCGTATGACCATGCAACGATTTTGGATACAGCAGTCAATCGCGTTAAAGCGAAATTGGCATATACCAATATCGTCTATAGCTTATTGCAGAAGGAGTTTACATTGCGGGACCTGCAGCAAACCTATGAAATTATCTTAGGCAAGAAACTTGATAAGAGAAATTTTAGAAAAAAAATCTTTGCTTTGGATCTGGTCAGGAAGACAGGTCGCAGCGAGCGGGGAGCGGCAAATAGGCCGGCTGAATTGTTTTCATTCAAGAGCACAAAAGCGCAGATAGTAGCGGTCCTTTGATATTTTTTTGTTCTTAGTTAGTGTGTAATTTACACTAATTAACAATTAAGCTGAGTTTATTGGAAAAAATGAAATTAGATGGGTTCGTGTAACCTATACATTCTTTTCATAAAATTCAGCTTAAATTAGCTGAATTTAACTATAGTTCTTTGTTACGACAGTTGAACTTACAAAGAGTTGACTTTTTAGCCAATTTTTAGTAAGGTTTCGGGTCTTCAAAACGGCACATGCCATGTTTTTGAGGACCCACCGGTTCCTTGAAAACTTGGTTTCTTACTGAATTGAAAAAATGAGGTGCACTGTGTTTTTCAGACGCGATAAAACCGAGGACGCAGTACCGCCGCAAGCACGTAGTATCGAACAAGTACAGACAGAAGAAGTCTCGGCAGATCTCACCGGTCAATTCCAATGCGCAGGCGGCACCGTCATCGGACGGGAGCATCGTCTGGCCGGAAAGAACGGACATGATGCATTTTGCATCGCTGTGACACCAACAGCAGTCATCGCAGTCGTAACAGACGGATGCGGCAGCGGCAGCCACAGCGAAGTCGGAGCAAAATTGGGCGCGCAGCTACTTCTCAGAAGCGCGCAAGGTTTTCTGCATGTCCTGGACGATCAGAAGCTATCACATGATCCCTCGCTGCTCGGCGAAGCATTTTGGCTTTGCGTGCAGAAGGATGTTGCATCGCGGTTGTATCTCCTGGCGGATTCTCTGCCAGGAAATCAAGTCGCGGCCATCAACGACTACTTCTTGTTCTCGACGATGGCAGCCCTGATCACACCACAACATTCGTATGTTGTTTCATTTGGAGACGGTGTCTATGCCGTTAACGGTGTAGTGAGCGTGGTGGGTCCGTATCCGGGAAACGCGCCTCCGTATCTGATGTACTCGATGCTTCGTTCCTCGCTCATGCAACAAGATCCTTCGCAATTGAAGTTCCAGATCCGACAGTATCTGCCTACTTATGAGTTGGAGTCATTACTCCTGGGCTCGGACGGTGTTGTTGATCTGATCAACGAACAGGACGCGACGCTTCCTGGGAAGGAAGAGCTGGTCGGCCCGCTGTCTCAATTTTGGTCGAGTGACCGCTACTTCAAGAATCCTGACATCGTACGCCGAAGGCTTACGCTCATTAATCGTGATGCAAGCCAGAGCGGAACAGAGGGAAGGATCCATACGGTAGGGCGCTTGCCAGATGACACGACGTTGGCCGTTGTGCGGAGGACTTGTCTTCGCGAGGAGAGCTGATGGAAATTTACATCGGAGGAAAAAGGTTTCGCCTTGACCCGACCGATGCCATCGGCAAAGGCGGAGAGGCTGACGTGTTCAGGACTGTTCCTGGCCGCGTGGTGAAGGTCTTCAAGCAACCTGACCATCCCGATTATGCGGGGTCGCCCGTCGAACAAGCTGGCGCTCGTCGAAGGATCGACGTGCACCAGAAGAAACTTCCCGCATTTCCCGCTGGTCTGCCCGCTCAGGTGATAAGCCCTCTGCAGCTGGCCACTGACCGCTTGGGGACACGCATTCTCGGTTACGAGATGCAGTTCCTGGATGGAGCAGAGGTGCTGCTCAAATACGGCACTCGCAGTTTTAGAGATGCCGGAGTCGATAACGAGACCGTGCTGAAGGTTTTTCGCAGCTTGCATCAGACAACGGCCGGTGTGCATGGGAAACAGGTCGTGATCGGCGACAATAACGATCTCAATATCCTGGTTCACGGCACCGACGCATACCTGATCGATGCAGATAGTTTCCAGTTCGGCCCGTTCACGTGCGACGTTTTTACTGTCGATTTCGTGGATCCGCTGTGCTGTGATCCGTCGCTCACGAACCTCATGCTGAAAAAGCCGCATTCGGTCAATTCTGACTGGTATGCGTATTCTGTGATGCTCATGCGAAGCCTTCTCTTCGTCGGACCCTACGGTGGCATCTATCGCCCGAATGATCCGAAGAAGCGTCTGACCCAGCCTGAGCGTCCCCTGCATCGGGTAACTGTTTTCCATCCCGATGTTCGGTATCCGAAGCCGGCAGTTCCCTATGGGGTTTTGCCGGATGAGCTTCTGCAACACTTTCACCTGACCTTCGAGAAAGACAAGCGCGGTGTATTCCCGCTTGCGATTCTCGAATCCATGCGTTGGACGCGTTGTATGAATTGCGGAATCGAACATGCGCGCGTTCGCTGCCCTGAATGTGCGGCAGCAGCGCCTGCAGCGGTGAAAGAAGCAGTACGAGTCCGCGGCACAGTCTCATCGGCCAGGATCTTCGCTACCACGGGTTCCATCGTGTACTCGACGGTGCAAGACGGGAAGATGCGATGGCTGTATCACGAGAACAACGCTTTTAAGCGAGAAGATGGATCGATCGCAATCGCGAGTTCCTTGGATCCCCAAATGCGTTTCCGCATCAGCGGAGACCGTACGGCGATCGGAAAAGGAAATCAGGTTGCTGTCGTGAAAGGCAATTCGCTGCTAGAACGGAAAGCGGTCGATAGTTTCGGCAACATTCCCATGTTCGACGCGAATAGCTCTCACTTCTACTGGAGCGCTGAGGGCGAATTACGACGCGACGATACCATAGCCGATCTCACGATCGGCGCGGTCTTGGCCAAACAGACCTTGTTCTGGGTCGGCCAGGAATTCGGTTTCGGTCTATACCGAGCCGGGAATTACAGCGTTGCGTTCGTCTTCAATGCGGAAAGCCGAGGCATCAACGATTCGGTGAAGCTGCCGCCGTTGCGCGGACAGCTGGTGGATGCAATTTGTGCGTTCACGTCTCAACTTTGCTGGTTTTTCACTGCGACGCAGAATGCCGGCGTTACGACCCACGCGGTTACCGTGGTGGGACGCGACGGCAAGGTGCTTGCCACAGCGGAAAGCCCAGCAGATGACGAGGCGCATTGGTTGCATACGATCCGTGGTCATGCAGCGACAGGTAATTTTCTGTTCATTGCAACTGACGAAGGTATTGTCCGTTTGAAACTCGATAACGGACAGCTCGTCAGAGATAAGGAATATCCAGATACCGAACCGTTCGTGAATGCGGGCTGCAGTTTGCATGTCAGTCCGAAAGGTTTGTATGTTGTTGATCGTAAGGAGGTTCGACTGCTGACAATATCGTAAGCTTCGAAAACGTCCGCATGACGATTTCCGTCACAAGGAGTGCAGGATGAACGTGCATGAGTTTGCCCGGTTGATCAGAAGCGGCCAGAGAACGACAAGCCAGATCAGCGGCCTATGCGGCAGGCTGATTCGCGGCAAAAAGCCCGAAGATTTCCTCACGCTGACCGATGATGCCGATCGCAAGATCGTGATGCTCATCGGCCCCGACGGGCTCCAGAAGATGCCCGGAAAAAACGGCTGGGATATGCTGATGGAAATCGGCTACGAACCCGATTACGCGAAGCACAAGATCGAAGAGGGCTGCCAGTTCAAGCTCGTGGTGTTCCCGGAAGGTGGACCCGCGAAGCTCGCGACCTGGGACAATGTCCTCGATGAGGTTGTCAGAATTTACCCTGACACTTTCGCTGCGGCGAGCGGCTACACTTCGGTACTGAAAGAAGAGTCGTTCGCAGTAATCGAGTCTCATGCCGGCTACAGCTTCCTCGAAGTGGAGAAGGCCGGTAAGAACGACCCGCGCTTCATGACCTACGAACGTTTCCAGCGGTCGAAGATGACATTGGTTGACTTCAGAGCATTCCTGTACTTCAGCGTGCATCTCCGTGAGCTCTTTCGCGGCGACGGATACACCGACGCCCAAGGCAAGCGGGGGCCGATGGAATACATCGTCCCCAATCGCCCCCTCGCCGAACTTGGCGAGCTCGAGCTCATCGACATTCCAGTTTCCATCCCTTCCGCAACCGTCCCCACAGGAGGTTCGAAGATGAAGACGAAACAACTGCCGGTCCCGAGCTTCTATAACCCCGCGAACTCACGCAAGTGGAGTTACCAGCCTGATCAGGCTGCGCTCTTCCTCGCTGCCGACGCGTATCGCAAGCAGCATGACGTGAAGCCCAAGTCGACGTCCGGTTTCAAGACGCACTTGCTGATCATCGACGCGCAACGCGACTTCTGTTTTCCGGAAGGATCGCTGTATGTCGGAGGCCGCAGCGGTACCGGCGCCATGGACGACAGCGATCGCCTCGCGCAGTTCATCTACCGCGAGGCAGGAACCATCACGGACATCACGACGACGCTGGACACGCACTTCGCGTATCAGATCTTCCAGCCCTGGTTCTGGGTCAACTCGAACGGGGCGCCGCTCTCCGCGCACACCTTGGTGGTGCTGTCATCGGACGAGCGGAAGCTCAACAATATCGGACTCGATGGCTCGCTCCTGAACGAAGACGTGCGTCCGAATCCGGCGATCGCCGAGTGGCTCTGCAACGGCAACTACGGATGGCTCCTGAAGCAGTGCATGTTCTACTGCAAGAAGCTCGCGGAAGGCGGCAAGTACGTCCTGTACCTCTGGCCTCCGCATTGCATTCTCGGTTCGGAAGGCCATGCGCTCGCCGGTGTCATTCACGAAGCGCGCATGTTCTTCTCCTTCATCCGCGGCTCCCAGTCCTACTGCGAGGTCAAGGGTACCAATGCCTTGACCGAGAACTATTCGGTCCTGAGCCCCGAGGTGACGGAGCGGTTCGACGGCAACTCGCTGGATTCCCGCAATACCGATTTCATCAGAACGCTTCTCGAAGCTGATCGCGTCATCATCGCGGGTCAGGCATCGAGCCACTGCGTGAAGAGCTCGATCGGCGACTTGCTTTTGGACATCCTGAAGCAGGACCCGACGCTCGCGAAGAAGGTGTATATCCTGAAGGATTGCACCTCCGCGGTCGTCGTCCCGGACGGCAAGGGCGGTTTCGCTGTCGATTTCACAGCCGATGCGGACAAGGCCATGGCCGAGTTCGCCGCTGCTGGTATGAATCTCGTCGACAGTACCGCTCCGATCGAGTCCTGGCCCACCGCGGCTGTCACGGCTTAGTCCGCGTGGCGCGGTGCAGTGCTTACGCGCAGCACCGCGCCACTTAACCGACTCATTTCTTTTAACGATCGCAACAGATAGAGGGAAAAGACGATGAGCCAAAGTACCGCGAATCCGAAAGATCTCTTCGCTCAGGCAGCAGCCGACGGCATTCTGTCGCCGGCAGCGTCCCAGGTGATCACGGTCGCGAATGCCGGGACCCGCATCAAGGCGGCCCTCGGCATCAGCGTCGATGACGTGAAGGCAAGCGAGGTCTTGCTCGTCACGATCATGGTCGACGATTCCGGATCGATCCGCATGGCTGCGGGGAATACCGAAGCTGTTCGCGAAGGACACAATGGGGTCCTGGACGCACTCGGCGCTTCCAAACAGACGGATTCGATCCTGGTCTGCACCCGGCTTCTGAACGGTGAAGTGATCTGTCCGTACGCGCCGCTTTCAAGCGCCGTGCGTCTGGACACTCACAACTACAACCCCGACAAAGGCACGCCTCTCTACGATGAGACGGTCGTGCTTCTGGGAACCGTCCTCGCCAAGGCTCAGGAATTCGTCAACAACGGCGTCACAGTCCGTACAGCGACCCTGAACATCACCGACGGTTCCGATCAGCACAGCCGCAAACACGAAGCCGCCGACGTCGCCAAGATAGTCGCTGACATGCTTCGCGAAGAGACCCACATCATTGCCGGCATGGGTATCGACGACGGCTACACGGACTTCAGGAGCATCTTCTCCCAGATGGGCATCCGCGACGAGTGGATCCTCACGCCGAAGAAGACGCCTTCCGAGATCCGCAAGGCCTTCGCGGTCTTCTCGCAGAGTGCCGTGCGCGCCAGCCAGAGTGCTGCGCAGTTCAGCACGGTGAGCGTCGGAGGCTTCGGCGGTTAAGCAGTTCTTTCAGTAAGTAACCACACTTGGGGAGAGGAGTATCCAAAAAACGGATGCTTCTCTCCCTCCTTTCTCAATAGAGATTTGCATCGAATATATTCGTTGCAGTTCTTTCTTCCCGAGAGACGAACGTTTTTCGGGAAGTGAACATTGAAAATGTTAGTGGAAAAACTTCGAAAAAAGGAGACCATCATGAAAGAGATCATCAGGGTATTTGGAGGCGGCTTTAACCCTCCAGGTATTCATCATGTGGAAATCGCCCGTGCAGTATCAGCGTTGACTCCGCGTGGCACGACCTATGTCATTCCATGCGGACCTCGTCCTGACAAGCAGACGGTGAACGACGTCGATCCTCTTTTCAGAGCAACCATGAACGACATGGCCTTTCGAGGCATGCCGAACGTGGTCGTGGACCTTTTTGACCTCGAGCGAAACGTGTTTACGAGAACGCATGAGATCGAACGGCGCTATGCTTCGCTGGGCGAAGTATGGCATGTCATCGGTTCCGACTGGTTTGTCGGCGGTGCAAGCAAGTCTTCGCGGATCCAGAAAGATTGGCGACATGGCGCAGAACTCTGGGATCGGCTGAATTTTCTGGTCGTTTCCCGAAGGGGATACGAGATAGCTCCTGCCGACCTTCCGCCGCACCATAAGCTGGTGACGATCGATACCGGGGTTGCATCGAGCTCGGACATCAGGCTGAAGGCTTTTCAGCGCGAGTCCATTCAGAGCTTGGTGCCTGACGGCGTGTTTCAGTACGTCGAGCGCTACGGCCTGTATCGAGGCCGCGCACCGTCACATGCGACCACGCTCGTACTTCCTGAGATGCGGCCTCTGCTGGTATCCGACGCGGATAATCCCCGAGCGCAGATACTGGCTTCTCAATTCGCCTCTTTCAGCGAACATGAAGCAAACTGCATCGTCGTTGTCGGCGGCGACGGCATGATGCTGCGCGCAGTGAAGGAACACTGGCGCAAGCGTTTGCCGTTCGTTGGCGTGAATGCCGGACACCGCGGTTTTCTTCTGAATGAACCATTCGCCAGCGCAAGCGTTTCCGAGTTCAAGATCTACCATCTTCCGCTGCTGTCGGTGACCGTAACGTCAGTCGATGGAAGCGTACACAAGCACCTAGCGTTCAATGACGCATGGGTCGAGCGCTCGTCACCGCAAACAGCCTGGCTGTCCGTAACGGTGGATGGTGTTACTCGAATCGGAAAACTCATGGCAGATGGCGCACTCGTCGCGACCGCATCCGGCTCCACAGCCTATGCTCGTGCGATGGGAGCAACGCCTCTTTCGATCGAATCGCCGAACATCGTTCTCGTCGGCAACAACGTGCTCGAGCCCTATGGCTGGAAGGCGGTTCAGCATTCGCTGAACTCCGTCATCACGCTGACCTCGCTTGATCCGGTGAAGCGCCCGATCAGGGCCTGTGTCGACGGCTTTTCGATCGAACATGCGGTCGAAATGACGATCGCGAAAAGCCACGTGGCTTCGGCGGAACTCGCATTCACCAACAATCGAGACATGGCCTCCAAGATCGCCGAACTTCAGTATCCCGGAGGGAACTCGATATGAATTCTCCAGAGCTTTTGTCTCGGATCAAAGGATGTCTCATGGGTGTTGCCATTGGCGACGCCATGGGGATGCCCTGGGAACTCATGACTCCTGAAGAGATCTCCGCGGCCACGAAGGGTAATGGGGTCAATGGTTTCGCTAACCCAGTTCAGCGCAAGATCAAAGGTACTGCTGCTCATCGGGCAGGCGAAACAACCGATGATTGGCAGCTCACCGCTGCGATAACCCGTTCCCTCGTCATGTGCGGCAGCTTCGACACAATCTACGTTGCTCGCGAGCATGTGGTCGAATTTGATCGCTGCCAGTTCGGCTGGGGCGGTACCACGAAAACGTCGCTCAGGAACATCAAGAAGTGGTTCGACAGCCGCGGACATGAAGGTCAAAATCCATGCCAGCCTGCTCCGGACCGAGGTCCGGGCAAAGGCTCTGGTAATGGGGTCGCGATGAAGGTCGCACCGCTTGGCCTCTTCTTCCAGCACGAGGAAGACGATGCCATGGCTGAAGCCATTGCTGACCTGGGTCTCATGACGCATTCAGATCCCCGAGCCTGGATTACCGCGTATCTCGTCGCCCGCGTTATCGCAGATGCATTGTACACCGGTTATGAGATCGGCCATCAGAAACAATGGGGCCTCGATGCACGGCAGCTTGTCGTCACTTTGATGACACGAGCTGCAGAATTCGAGGAGGTGACGCCATTTGGAGAAAATGGCGAAGTCGAGGGCAAGGTGACAGGCCGCTGTCTGCAGCTTGCAAGCCTCATTGATTCAAGCGAATTGTACGGCGACGCGGCGATCGCTCGCCGAACGTTCGGTACTGGCTGCTTCTGCATGGAGTCGGTTCCTTTCGCTCTCGCGACCTTCCTGAGGCATCCGACTGATTTCAAGACGGGCGTCCTGGAAGCAGTGAATGCCGGCGGTGACACTGATTCGACAGCCAGCATGGTCGGTGCCATGATTGGCGCTAATGTCGGCATCGAGGGCATACCGCCTGCATGGTGCAATTTCAATCCCAAGTTCCAGGAAGCGATCGACCTGAGCCAGCAGCTTTTCGAAGTAGTTACCCGCTAACACAACCCTAACCGGAGGAGCATTCTAGAAAACTAGAGTGCTCCTCCCGAAAGAATATTTGCTGAATACTTTGGCACATGTTCTTTCGCCTATGAATGACGAAAACGTTCATCACAATTAACAATAGAGAAAAAGGAGAATGCAGATGAAGCGCGAAACGCTCCATAAGGGTTTTTTGACCGTCGAAAAGATCACCTACGACGGCGGAATCACCAGGGAGATCATTCGGGCAAGCAATTCTGTGAACCTTTTGATCTTCGACCGGTCCAATGACGAAGTGATCCTGGTGCAGCAGCGTCGGGAGCCTATGCTCAGTGTACACAATCCGACCGGCATGATCATCGAAACCGTCGCAGGACGGTTCGATGTGAATCTCGGCGCGCAGCAGCTCGCGGCAAAAGAGGCTTTCGAAGAGGCCGGCATCGAGATCGACCCTTGGGACATCGAGCTCCTGAATAATGGTAAGCCGATGGCTCTTTCTGCGGGCGTTCTCACCGAGTGTGCGTACCTGTGTTTCGTGGAAATTGACGAGAGCAATAAGCGTCAGTCGGGAAATTTTTTCGGAACGGACCCGGGCGAGCACACCGAACCTGTGCGTATCCCGGTCGTGGCACTCGACAGAATCGATTTCCAGGATGTTCGCGTCTTCGCACTGGTGCAGTACCTGTTGCGGAAGCTCGAGCAAGAGCAGCGGGGGTAAAATGCCAACACCGATCATCGAATCCCTCATGGACGTGGACTTCTACAAGTTCACTATGGGTTTGGTTGCCTTCAAGAAATATCGGGACGTGCCGGTCCGGTATCGCTTCAAGAATCGGACAACGATTGCCGATGCTTCGATGGCAGAAGTCGTTCCTGAGGCACGGCTTCGCGAAGAGCTTGACCACGTCCGAACGCTGCGCTTCACGAATACGGACCTTCACTACCTTCGCGGCACCAACGAATACGGCGACCGCATGTTCCCTGAAGACTACCTGCTGTTCCTGAAAGACTTTCAGCTGCCTCCCTATGAGCTCGTGTGGACTGAAGAACGAAAGGAGCTTGAGTTTTTCGGAGCATGGCCTGAAGCCATGCACTGGGAGACTATTGCCCTTTCGATCATCAACGAGCTGTACTTTAGCTATGTTTGTTCGGAAGGCAGTCAATTCCGTCGAGATCTGTATCGTGCTGAAGCGATAGGCAGACTCGCTGACAAGATCATGGTCTTGCGCGATCGTCCGGATATCACGATAAGCGACTTCGGTACTCGCCGCCGGCTCAGCCGAAGCTGGCAGGAATACGCAGTCGCGTCGTTGGTGGCGGAACTTCCGCCTGGGCAGTTGCTTGGCACTTCGAATGTGAAGCTTGCCATGGACCTGGGGCTGCTGCCCATGGGTACTTCAGCCCATGAGATGCCCATGGTGCTGTACAGCATCCATCACGATACGGATGAAGGAATCCTGAGTGTCCAGCAGCGGGTGCTTCACGATTGGTGGGATACGTACGGTGCAGGTCTTTCGATCGCGCTTCCGGACACATTCGGAAGCGAGTACTTCTTCCGGACTATGACTGCAGAGCAGGCAGCAGCATGGAAAGGTTTGCGCCAGGACTCCGGTGACCCGATCGTTTTCGGCGAACGCGCGATTCGGTTCTACGAGTCGCATGGGGTTGATCCGACCGAGAAGCTCATCGTCTTCAGCGATGGTTTGGATGTCCACACCATGCTGAAGATTGCTGACCATTTCAAAGGCCGCATCAAGTGCACCTTCGGCTGGGGCACGAACCTGACCAACGACACAAGTATTCCGGCACTTTCGATGGTCATCAAGGTCGTCGAAGCCAACGGTCGGCCTTCGATCAAGCTTTCGGATAACCTGGCGAAGGCAAGCGGCGACCCGGCTGAGGTCGAACGAGCCAAACGCGTGTTCGGCTATACCAACACGCTGTCACAGGAATGCATCTACTGATTTTTTCTCTCGCGGTGGAGGTTTGGACCACAAGTCCCCTCCACCGCTCCTTCTTCGAAAAACTGACTCCGTTGGTTCTTCGAAGAAGGAATTGTTCTTTCACATTTCAACAGGAATATAAAACCATCGCAGTATTGCGACGGGGGTGATCTATGCGTCGACATCCGGTTGTGTTCGCCTGTCCGCAAATGCATCCGATATGGACCGGCATGGCTGTTTCATCAGTCGGAGGTCCGTGCAGCGGAGGTAAGATCCGCTGGGATTCGTTCAACGACGGTTGGCCGAACATCAAGATCGATGACACGAGCGTGGTCGAAGGACATGACATCGTTTTTCTCGCGTCATTCGCCAAGCCAGGGGACATTTTCGAGCAATGCGGCATTCTGTATGCATTGCCCAGCTATGGCGCTCGGTCGCTTACGGTCATTCTTCCTTTCTTTTCGACCGGCACCATGGATCGTGTCGATCAGGACGGTGAAATTGCCACAGCAAAAACTCTGGCGCGGATGCTTTCTCAGATTCCGCATTGCCACGGTTCAGGGCCGGCGCAAATCATCATTCTCGATATCCATGCCCTGCAGGAGCAGTTCTACTTCAGCGACAATGTGCGCGTGAAGCTCATCAGCGCCATGCCGGCGATCCGCGATGCCATCGTTCACAAGCTCGGGCGCGACGTCAGGATCGCCTTTCCCGACGAAGGAGCGCGGAAGCGTTTCAAGAAATTCTTCGAAGGATTCGAACTCATCACGTGCGACAAGCGGCGCGAAGGCGACAAGCGCATCGTCACTATCAAAGACGGCGACCCTTCTGGTAAGAACGTTGTCATCGTTGACGATCTGATCATGAGCGGCGGAACAGCTATAGAGTGCGCTGCTGTTCTGCGTGCCGCAGGAGCATCTACGGTTAGTCTGGCTGCCACACATGCGGTTATGCCAGGGGATGCCCTGTACCGTATGAAGCAGTCGCCTCTCGATCACATCTGGGTGACAGATTCATGTCCGCGGATTGCAGAGAATATTACTGTACTCACCGATCAAAAGATCGCACACCCGTTCACGATGATTCCTTTGAGCCATCAGTTCAAGCGAGTCGTCTACGACGTCAGTGTGCGCAATCTCTAAGGAAGGAGGAACTATGACGAAAGCAGAACAGCGAAAGAAATTCCTCGACATTCGCGAACACAACTTCGCGCGCGTCGCAGTCGTGATTCCACGCGTGTACCTGTCTGATCCTGTACGCAATGCACAGGAGCACATCAGGCTGCTCGAAGCAGCATACAATGCGGGCTGCGTGTACGCGGTGTGCCCTGAGCTGGGACTTACCGGCTATTCGAACGGCGACTTGTTCTTCAGCGATGCGCTGCTCGATGAGTCGATGCAAAGTCTTCGGACCATCATGGAATGGACGAAGGGCAAGAACCTGCTTGTGTCTGTCGGGATGCCTTTGCGAGTCGGTGACGCACTCGCGAATGTAGCCGTAACCATTCGTTACGGTGTTCCGGCTGCGATCGCACCGAAATCCTACTTGCCGAATTACCGCGAATTTTACGAGGGGAGGCATTTCGCTCCGGCTCGTGATCTGCAGCTGATAAGCATGAAGTTCCTCGGCCACGATGTTCCGATCGGAAACAACATTCTGATCGATCTTGGCCGCGACCTGACCATCTTCACTGAAGTATGCGAGGATGGATGGGTACCGATTCCACCGAGCTCTCTGGCTGCGCTTGCAGGCGCGACGATCATCGCGAATTTGTCTGCGTCGAACATCACGATCGGCAAGGCTGCATATAGGCGAGATCTTTTCGTCGGAGCTTCCGGAAGGAATGTAGCTGCGCAGCTTTACTGTGCTGCCGGCTATGGCGAATCGTCGACCGATCTCGCGTGGGATGGCGACGGATTCATCGCAGAACGCGGCGAACTCATGGCCGAAGTGAAGCGTTTCGAACGCGAGGGATCGTATATCATCCATGATGTCGACCTGACGATGCTGCGGAATGACCGCATGCGCCAGACCTCGTTCTGGCAAAATGCGACCGACAACCGTCGCAATTTCATTCGAGTCATGGTCGATGAGGAAAGCGCGCTCAGCAGTTTCGGCAAGCCAATCGCTGACTACAGCACGCTCAAACGCTCGATAGCGCCGTTTCCGTTCGTACCTCAGAACGCTGCTTCGCGCGACGAGCGATGCCGTGAAACCTTCATGATCCAGGCTACGGCTCTTGCCCGCCGGCTCGAACAGATGCCGGATGCACAGCGGAAGGTCGTGATCGGGATCTCCGGAGGTCAGGACTCGACGCATGCTCTGCTCGTCGCAGTCCACGCGATGGATCTGCTGGGTCTGCCCAGAACCAAAGTCACGGGCATCACCATGCCGGGGTTCGGGACGACGAAGCGGACCAGAAACAATGCGGTTCAGCTGATGAAGGCGCTCGGCATCGTCCAAAAGCGCAAGTCGATCAACCGCATTGCCAACAGCTTCTTTTTTTCCGCCGAATACAACCCGAACGTTCATGGTACCGATCTTCTCGAGTTCGAGAACGCCCAGGCGTGGGCACGCATGCAGGTGCTCCTGAATTACAGCTGCCGTCACGGCGGCATCGTGGTCGGCACCGGCGATCTCTCGGAGCTTGCACTCGGCTGGTGTACGTTCGGCGGCGACCATTTCAGCCACTACGGAGTGAATGGCGGAGTGCCGAAGACCTTGATCTCCTTTTTGATCGGTTGGGCTGCCGATAAGATCTTTTCGGACGAACCGGAAGCCCAGAAGGTCCTGAAGGACATTCTGGCGACGCCGATTTCGCCAGAGCTCAAGAAAGCTGCGGCAGACGGGACGATCGCTCAGCAGACCGAGTCGGTGATCGGACCGTATGCCTTGCATGACTTCACGATTTACTACCTGATCCGCTTTGGTTTCCTGCCATCGCGCATAGCGAGGCTGCAGTATCACGCGTTTCGCGGTACGTACACGATGGCAGAGATCAAGAAGTGGATGCGTCTTTTCCTGAAGCGATTCTTCCAGACGCAGTTCAAGCGCTCGTGCCTCCCGGACGGACCGAAGGTCGGCCTGGTATGTATCTCGCCTCGGGGCGATTGGCGCATGCCGTCCGATGCGAATCCCGAAGCTTGGCTTCGGGATCTGGACACTGTTCCTGATGAGATCTGACGAGGAGTGACACCTCGCAAAACCCAGGGTCCCCTGATAAGCGAAAGCTTTGACGGGGACCTTTTTTCTTCATTTGCATTTTTCTACGTCACACGTTAGGGTTGGAACGTAGAAGTTTTTTTTCAAACGTTCATTCAAAAGGGGTGGAGACAATGTACGCAGCGCATGGCTTGATGAAACATGTATCGGATATCCCAACAATCGTGCTCACAGGGGGACCCTGTAGCGGCAAAACAACGGTTCTCGCCCACCTTATCAGCTGGCTTCGTGATCGCGGGTATCGGGTGTATGTCGTGCCTGAAACAGCCACACTCTTGATCAACGGGGGTTTCCCTGATCTGCCAAAGATCGCCGCAGAGAACTATCCGCGCTTTCTCGCCATTCAACGGCAGATCCTTTTCTTGCAGATGGCTTTTTTGAAAACCTTTCGCGAACTGTCGGACTCAGCGAACGGTGAATCGCAAGTCATCATCTGCGATCGCGGTCCCATGGATGGGCTTGCTTACGTCAAGGATCGAAAAGATTTCAACTCTGTTCTAAAGTCGGTGCATCTCTCGAAGAAATCCGCGCTTGATTTCAAAGGGGTGATACACCTCGTTACAGCTGCGAATGGAGCCGAGGAGAGCTATACGCTCGAAAATAACACCGCACGTAGCGAGTCGGCTGAACAGGCGCGCATCCTGGACGACAAGACCCAGAAAGCATGGTGGGGGACCGATCATCTCATAGTGATCGACGCATACCCGGATTTTGATCAGAAACTGCATCGCACGACTCAGGCGCTTGCGCGCATTCTGGGGATCCCGGTTCCGATCGAGATCGAACGCAAGTACCTCGTTCAGTTGCCGATCGATTGGAGTCATCCGGTCCTGAAGGCGGCGGTTGCCTCAACGATCGAACAGCAATACGTATATTTGTACGGCTCAGATGCCGTGGTGCGCATTCGTCGCCGCAAGCAGCAAGGTGGCTGGGTCTATACGCGGACGCGCAAGGAACGCCAGAGCGATCTTGTGAGAACGGAGATCGAAGCACGGATTACCCGTGAGGAGTACGACGCCTTGTCGGCATTTCGTGTACCGAACACGCGTATCATCCGTAAGCAGCGTCACTGCTTTGTTTGGGAGTCTCAGTATTTCGAGCTCGATGTTTTCGAGCAACCCTCAGGCAAAGCATTGCTCGAGAATGAGGCTACCGAAGAGAACGATCAAGTTACCTTGCCGCCTTTTCTGAAGGTCTTAATGGAAGTTACCTCCGACCCCGCATACGAAAACCGAAACATGGCGAACTTGTAATACCGCCATAACCTAGCCGGGGCGAAGCGCTTGCGCTTCGCCCCGCTTCATTTACCCTAGTCATAGAACTTCCTATCTGATATTCTGATATGCATATGGATTGGCATTTACTTTTCGGACATAAGACAGTTGCCTTTTTCGACATCTGGACCATCGAACATATCGTGAGCGGCATTTCTTTCGGCTCGCTCGCTTTTTTGCATACGAGAAAGAAATTTTCGAATGTAGTCGCTCAGTTCGGCGCAAAGCTGGAGGAGCTTGCAGAAACGCATAAAGCAGTTCTCACTCGCTTCGATATCATTACTGTTCTGTTCATCGCTTATTTTTGGGAGACGCTTGAGCATTATTTGGAGACTGGCTTGCTCGGCCCGAAAGTAATGTATTGGTTCCAGGGAGTTGAAGCATGGGACAATCGCTTCATTTCAGATCCGCTCATGCTGCTGCTCGGTTATTGGATCGTGAAGCGCTGGCCAAAGCTGGTATGGCCGGCCCGCATTTTTTCATTTGTCTGGCTTTTTTTCCATATTTTCATCTTTCCGCATAGCATGTATCTCCAGGACAGTATCGCCCGCGCCTTCATGCATTGACACGAAGCTGATTTCCTGATAGATTGTTCCGTTCTAACGTGCATGTCGCATGTTAGTTTGTTCATGAAAGGAGCGTGCGGATGACGCCTGCGCTGGCGGTTGCCAATGTCGTGAATGTGAGCTTCGAGCCCGGTTACTTCGCAAAAGTGATTGCGGCTCTCTGCAACCTCGTTCCCGCTGACCGCTGGATGCGCCACGAACCGGTCACACCGGAAGAGATCCAGTTCATGCTGAGCTGCGGACAGACCAACTTCGCCGAAGTTCGCGGCAGGTTCATCAGCGTCAGAGTGAACGACGGTGTCCTCGACGTGTCCGATTTCGCGCGCATCCACGGCATGAAAAATCTCGACGACGCCCTGGCGGACGTCGCGGGTTGTCCGAACATCCGGGTCTGACGACCGAGGTGCCACTTGCCCTGCTGTCTCCATTGAAGCGCATTGCTTCTGATGGAGCGGCAGGGCACTTTCTTTTTACTGAGGTCATGTTAGTATGCCAGTATGAAAAAAATATTCGCAACTATTCTCCTGCAGTACTTTCGTTTTTTTGCCCGATTTGCCCTAGCAGCACACAGACCCGTGGTCATAGGCATTGCGGGTTCAGTCGGGAAATCATCGACGAAGGAGATTCTTCGCGCGGCTTTGCAGCCATTCGGGAAGACGCTGGCGACCGAAGGAAATTCTGAAACAGGGTTGCCGCTTTCTATGCTTGGCGTGCATGTAGAAGGGTATCGATTGCTCGATTGGATCCGATATGCAGCGCAAGCTCCATTCGGAATTTTTAATTTAGTCGGAGTGGATTTTCTTATCGCTGAGATGGGCATTGATAGTCCGCTGCCGCCGAAGAATATGGCTTACCTGCTCACGATCGTGGAACCAGATATTGCCGTCATCGTTCAGGAGTCAGCTGCGCATACCGAAAATTTTGAACCGTTGTTAACTGCGGAGGAGCGCGCAAACCTTTCTGATGAAAAACGCCTACAAAGGCTGATCGACCTGATCATCCAGGAGGACCTGAAAATGGCTATGACTGATCGATGCACGACGCTCATCTATAATGCAGACAATGAGCAGCTTGCAAAATCTGTGAAAGCTCTGCAGGGCCAGGGTAAAAAGCTTTTTGCTTTCGGCTCATCGAATCATCTGGATGTGTACTATCTAAAGTCGGCTATTTCTCTTGATGAAACGCGCTTTGATCTTATGGTTCTTGGCGCTCCGGTTACCGTGAAATATAATCATGCGGTGTTGCCTGCGGAGTATCGTGAATTAACTGCTGCAGCGCTCCTGGCATGCTCAGCCGTCGGCGTCAATGTAAACCAAGCAGGCTCAGCAATCGAAAAAAACGTTGTATTGCCTAAGGGCAGGGCTACGATTCTGAAAGGAATCAATCATTCCGTCATTCTTGATTCATCATATAATGCATCGAAAGCCTCAATGATCGCTTTTCTCGATCTGGTAGATCGTTTAAAGAAACAAACGAACAGAGTAGCGCTTGTTGTGCTTGGCGATATGCGCGAACTCGGCACTGAATCAAAAATTGAACATGAGTCTGTCGCAAAAAAGATTCTTGAGGTTGCTGATCTTGCATACTGCGTCGGTGATCAAACGAAAGAATACGTCATGCCGCTCCTGAAAGATAAAGTGCCGTCGAAGTGGTTTCAAAATTCAAAAGATCTGGGGAGCCATCTGAAAGAGCATATACCAGAACAAGCGATCGTGCTGTTCAAAGGATCGCAAAATACCATTTTTTTGGAGGAAGCTATCAAATCGATCCTCGCAGATAAGCGAGATGCATCAGCATTGTGCAGACAAGAGGAGTATTGGCTGCGTACAAAAAGCAAGTCAGGATTTTAGTCGTATCCTGAGGGTTAGAGCGTAAGCAATGCTTTTTCGACTGCTTTTTTTTCGTCCCATTGTATTTCACCGTCTGCCATTGCCAGAGATTGCTCATGTCCTTTACCGGCAAGCACCAGTGTGTCGCCTGGCTTCGCTATGCTCACTGCAAAGTTAATGGCCTCTTGCCGGTCGGGGATGTCGTAGAGTAATTTTGAATTCTGCGGCGCTATGACGGTTGGATTGAGCTTTGTAAAACCTGAAATGCCTTCCGCTATCATTGCATTGATATCAGTTACATTCTCATCGCGCGGGTCATCGGCGGTCAATATGATGACATTGGCATGATGAGAAGCGGCACGACCCATATCAGGCCTTTTTTGCGAATCGCGCTTACCCGCAGATCCGAAAAGTACGATAAGCCTATGCTTCGTCGTTTCTTTAGTCGCTTTCAGGATATTTTCCAAAGCATTCGGCGTATGAGCGAAATCAACGATGACCCGAAAGTCTTTGTCATAGACGATCTCTTGCCTGCCTTTCGGCGCAGTGAATGATTCCAAAGAATCTGCTATCGATTGTTTTGAAATACCGAGCGTGTCCGCAGCAGCATATGCAGCCAATGCATTCATCATATTGAACGATCCAAGCAGCCGAAGGTTGAAAGGATATTTTGCAGGCGTATAGCGGGCTTTCTGATTCACTGCTGAATAGCTGATTACATTTTTTGTGCGCAGGGTCCGTGCGAGCAACTCGTATGACTTGTCGTCATAGTTGATGATCGCCGTTTCCGCAGCTTTCAAAAGTATCAATTTTGCCTGAGAGTACCGTTCAAATGTTTTGTGATAATCCAGATGCTCATTGCTGATATTGGTCAGAATGCCGATTTTGAAATGAATACCCGCAACACGATGCTGGTCAAGAGCATGAGATGTTGTTTCAATCACCGCATGCGTACAACCCGCCCTGGCCGCCATGTTTAACAGTTTTTGTATCGTGAATGACGATGGCGTTGTAACATGCAATCCGAGCTCATAGGGCATATCATCGATGAGGGCCCCAACGGTTGTAATGACTATCGCTTTTTTCCCAGCGCCGCGGAGAATGCGATACAGCATATGCGCGGTAGTTGTTTTTCCGTCAGTTCCGGTGATACCTATCACCGTTAACTTCCGTCCCGGAAAACCAAAAAAAATGTTCGCGAGAGCCGCCTGGAGCAGGTGATAAAAATTTTTAATTTCTTGCAGCATTGTTATCGGGATCCTAGTGAGCGAGCGAATTTTTTGAATTCATTTCCTTTTGCGATAAAATTTTTCCAGAGTGAGTAGCTCGGCGATGCGGTAGACAGGAGGCAGATGCTGCCGGCCCGCGTGTGTTTAAAAGCGAACGTGACCGCTTCTTCCATGCTTTTTGTTTGGAGTAGCGTAAATCCTTTCCGGGATTTGAGCATCCGTTTGCCGGTGTCCGGGAACAGGACGATATTCCGTATCTTATACGAGCGCAGTGTTTTTTCAAGCGCTTTGAAATCATAGCCGCGGTCTTCGCCGCCCAGCAAAATGGTATCGACTTTTTTCAGTGTCCTGATGGCCATGATGGTGGAATCCGGCGTCGTTGATATGGCATCGTCATAGAAGGTGATCTTTTTGAACGTACCGATATTCTCTAAGCGATGGGGGAGCGGTTTGAATTTTTTTATGGCCGAACGGATTGCTGAGTCTGAAACGCCCAGGTGTCGTACCACATGAATTGCCGCACGAATATTGTATATATTGTGTTGTCCGAGCAGAGGGATCTCTGAAATTTTGAGAGGAATGCGCTCTGTGAATGGAGCTCTCAATGCGATATCTTTTGGCCCCTGATATTTAAAAATGTTTTGCTTCGCTGCATAGTATTTTTCCAAGCTGCCGTGGTAGGTCATGTGATCAGGAAAGAGGTTGAGGAGTAGCGCAATATTCGGCGAGTATTCGATATCATCGAGCATATAACTTGATAGCTCAATGACAAAGATGTTCTTCGGATCATTTTTTTGTGCAAGCGAAACGAGCATGGGATTGCCGATATTGCCGATCAGCTTGGTTTTCTTGCCGGCTGCTTCCAGCATCGCATAGATCAAGGAGACAGTCGTGCTTTTGCCTTTGGTTCCCGTCACGCCGATCGTGAAGTTTTTATTTTGTGAAAAAAAGATATTCGTCGCAGTAGTATAGGCGCCAGTCACTCTTTCTTTTGGAATCCCAGGCGTTTTGATGATGAGATCATAGTCAGCTTGCTTTTCCAAATATCGGCGGTCCAGTTTTTCATCGCCTATGCCAATGCGAATGCCGGGATATTTTTTTTTCAGGTAGCGTTTTGTTTCTTTTCCCTCAGTGCCATAGCCGAGCACATATATATTCTTAATGCCCAAGAAACGGAACGGTGTCGGTAAAGTCGGAGCATGTGTGGTTCTGAATACGGTCTCGATGAGTTTTTCTCTATGTTTGATTTTCGGGAGGAATGTTTTGACTATCAAGGTATCTTTGAATTTTTTTGACGCCATGGCAAGAGCAACCTGAGCTTCTTCGAAGGTACCGACGCAATCAAAGGGTTTGAACGTGCCGAAACCCAAAGTATTTTTATACAGCGGCAGCAGCTTTGGATCATCAAGCAGATTTTTCTTGAAGATTCCTATCACTTTTTCTTTAGGCAAAAATGGAGCAAGTATCAAAAATACGAAAGCGCATTTCGGGCATTCGCCGCACCAGCGCTTTCCGTTTTTTTCACGCGCGATCTTAAAGCCGATATTGCAGCTGGAAAAAAGGTAATGGTATTTCCCGTGCTTTGCGAACATCTCGGCAATGCGGATCTCGTAGAATTGCCGCAAGAGCGAGAAATAGGAAATATCCGCCGTGATGTATTTCCGCGTATATTCCTGAAGCATGGATTCAAATTCAGAGGACTTGCTCCATTGATGATTAATTTCCATTCCGCGATAGCGCATATTACCGAAGTTTGCACTTTGCTCATTGCCGACAACGATATAGCGATACCCATAGAGCGCCGCAGAGAACAGGCCCAGGAAAGCGTAAATAGCTGAAATAGGAATATGACCGTTATATGAGCCGGGGTGAGCTGCGAAAATTTGCGGATCCAGTTTCCGCTGAATGTGAAGTGAAGGGTTTCCGATTTTTCTAATGACATCTGATACAACAGCATCCTTTCGCTGCGTTTCGACCGCGAATGACGTTACATCAAAAGATCTGAGGAGCTCGGCGGCAACTATGGAGTCTTTCCCCCCGCCGATGCCCAGAAGCATTTTTTCAGATCTTGGGAATGATGCTGGAGTCTCGCGTCTGACCTTCGCATGCGGAAATTTCGCGATCTGGTCCGGACGGAGCTTATTGCGGTAGAGGAATTCGCCTAAGCCTTTGCGATACACCGTATTCCAGAATTCAGCCTGGTCAGGCGACAATGCAAATGGCAAGCTCATTTTCGGAGGACAGTACAGTTTATAGTAGCTGATCCCCAACATCAGATGCAGCGGCTCGAGGAATTTTTTGACCGTTGACTCAGGAAGTTTTTTTGGTGCGCGCGGCAAGATGATCTTCTCGGTAAACGTGAGAGGTTCGCGATTTGCAAAACTGATGGCATACGA
This sequence comes from uncultured Gammaproteobacteria bacterium, assembly GCA_964402565.1. GTDB lineage: Bacteria > Patescibacteriota > Patescibacteriia > UBA1558 > 2-01-FULL-52-15 > CAYRBH01. The sequence continues at coordinate 121,699 of CAYOCJ010000001.1, forward strand.
AAAAGAAACGGTGCGTTTTTTCTCATCGTACCAATAGCCCCGGAAGTGGAATGCTCTTGATTTCGGCTGCATAGTACTGTATTGCTATATAGTGACGTACTTATCCTACTGTAGTTACTGGAATTTTCCAAGTATGAAGAAAAAGTGCATTGTTGTGTGCGATAATATCCGCAGTACCCATAATGTGGGCTCCATTTTTCGCACGGCGGATGGAGCTGGTATTGATCATGTGCACCTGTGCGGCATCACGCCACGGCCACCGCGCAAGGATATAGACAAGGTTTCGCTGGGCGCTGAAAAAACAGTTCCGTTCACGTATCGTAGAAGTACGCTGGAAGTGGTGAAAAAATTGAGGACGCAGGGTTATCATATTGTCGCACTTGAGAACAATATCAAAGGAGCGCTTGATTACCGCGAGTTTAGGCCACAGTACCCGCTTGCGCTCATCGTCGGCAGTGAAGTAGGCGGTATTGATCAGAGAGTGTTACAGAAAGCCGCACAAAAAGTTTTTATCCCAATGGCCGGAAAGAAAGAGTCGCTGAATGTTTCCGTGGCATTCGGCATTATCGCCTATGCGATAAGCCCGAAGGTGTGAACCCTCGGGCTTAGGATGATGGCCGCATTATCGGTAGAGGCTGACATAAATGACCATGTGGTTTGATGTGTCGTTGATCGTGAATTCCTCGAGCTCGACTTCCATTGCGTGAACGCTCTTGATGATGCTTTTGAGCGACGGTGCTTCCGGATGGATAGGGTGAATGAATTGGGCAAAGATCTCGGCGACCGTTGGCTCGGGCGATTTGCAGTAGATGAGGAGCGTGGTGATGATCGGCACGCTGATCAGGAGCTCGAGCGATTCTGCACGCGACGTGAGCTTTGGGTTGCGGGTGAATGGGGTTTCCCGCAAGTTGATCTGTGACTCATCGATGAACCACAGGCATCCGTCAGGTCCTCTGACCACGGGGCGAATCCTTCTCCACAGAGCGTCGAGCGAGCTTGATTGGATCTCAGGGATTTTCGACACGAATGATCCCTCCTTATATAGAAAGGGCGCTATTGTATACGTTTCCATTCAAGCACAGGGCCAATATTAGCGCAATATGGATTTCGTATACGGTCAGTGCTATACTAGAGTCGTCTTATTTTTAAGAAAAAAAGTATGGAAAACCTAGGTCCTATGGAGTTGTGGGCGATTTTAATCGCCATTTGGAGTCTCCCGTGGAAAGGAGTAGCGCTCTGGAAATCAGCCCGGGCTGAAGACAAGTATTGGTTCATCGCGTTGCTATTGATAAACTCGATCGGCATTTTGGATATTGTCTATATCTTCTTTTTTGCACCAAACCCTCAGCTGAAGAAAGGTTTTCACTGGCCTTGGAAGAAGTAATAGGGCCGCAGTCTCATCATGAATAACGCTGTTACATTTCCTGCCATTGTCGCGCACCGTGGTTTCTGGATGCAATACCCGGAAAACACGGTGCCTGCATTTATCGAAGCCAAGCGCATCGGCGCTGACATGGTCGAATTGGATGTGCATGAGACCAAGGACGGTGAGTTTATAGTTTTTCATGACGCGGCGTATTCGCTTACCACTCCGCGATGGAGCCGGCTTACCTATGCTGAGATCCGGGATATGGTCGGCGACATTATGGCGCCGAGGCTTACCGACTGTGTCGCAGCAATACCAGGCCTCCCGATCAATATTAGTTTGAAGCGCATCAAACATCCTTCGAGTCTTGCGAAACTGCTGCAGACAATGCGTTTCGCAGAGGGAACCTTTATTTCCAGCCCGCAGTATTTTGACCTTCGCTCGCTGAATCGACTGAAGGTTGGTTTTCCTCTGTTCCTCATTCTGTCATGGCCGCCGCAGGCAAGTGCGAAGCTGTATGTTCAAATTACTTCAGCGTTGCGCGTTTTGCGATTTTTACCGACATTTTTATCCGGCGTTTCAATACAGCATCGTTTAATTTCAAAACGGCTGATCGAACTATTGCATGAGAGAAAACTTAAGGTGCATGCATGGACTGTCAATAATCCAAAAAAAATGCAAAAATTGGTGGAGTACGGCATCGACGGCATCATCACCAACCGGCCAGACATTTTGATGGATCTGAAACACACTATCGGATAACGCTATGAAGAGATTCGGAACTTTTGTGCTTGCAGGCATTTTTGTTTTTATTGTATTTTTAGTTTTTCCTGTATCGCATCACGGCGGCTTTGTTTCGGATGATTGGGATTGGCTCATGACTGCTTCCCAGAATACGGGCTTGTCGTCAATATTTTTTTTGAATACGGTCGGCCAAATGTCAGGCGGGTCATATAATCCGATCAGCTCGCTCTGGATATATGTATTGTACAAAAATTTCGGCCTGAATCCGATTCCGTATCATTATGCCAGCCTGTTGCTCCATGCATTCAATGCGTTGCTCCTTGCTCGGCTTACTGGTCTTATTCTTGATACCTTCTTCGCCCGAAAATCCAGATCGATACCGGTCGCGATCGGAACCCTCTTTCTGTTATGGCCAACGCATGTAGAAGCGGTGCAATGGATAGCCGCAGTGCCGCATTTGCTCTCGACATGCTTCATGCTCCTGGCACTGATGACCTATATTTCGAGACGTTCGCGAGTAGTACGGCGCGGTACCTGGCTGGTAGTGCTATACAGCCTCTGCGCCTTTCTGAGCAAAGAAACCGCGCTTTCGCTTCCCATAATCCTATGTGTATTTGAATCCTGGTATCAGCGCGTGCATCTTAAAAAAATGTCGTTGAGCGGGTTTCTGACCAGCATCGTTGTCGCATTGACTGCTGTCGGATGTTTAGCATTGCGTTTTTTCGTGACCGGACTTGTTTTCAGTACCTATGCTGCGCCCCTGGCACTGCGCCCCTGGCAATGGGCCAACACTTTTTTTACCTGTTTTGAAGAGTTTTTTACGATGGGCACGCTCAGAACTGAGTGGATGTGGTGGTTCTGGGCAAACCCCGTTGTTCTTACTGTAGCAGGCGCTGCCTTGATGCTTTTTATTATATGGCTCGTGTATCGGTCGCATAATATAACCTTGCAAAGCGCCAGCCTCATTCTTTTTGCCTCGCTTGCACCTTTTTTGGCTCTGGGTTTTAACCGTTTGTCGTCAGAGGGCGAGCGGTATACGTACCTGCCTTCAGTATTTTTTCTGATGCTGATGGGCATTGCAGCGAGCGAGTTTATGAAACGCTTCGGTCGGCTGATTTTTATACTGCTGCTCATCGCAGCATTACCGATCCTAAGCCAAAAAAATGAAGCTTGGCTTCATGCATTTCAGGCAGCCGATATGATCGTCGCGCAAGCTGCGCAGTTGCCGCACATGCGGGACGCAAATCATCTTTTTGTATTTGTGGGTCTTCCGGATACGCTGAGCGGAGCGCAGGTGTTCCGCAATAATTTCAATCAGGCGCTCTCAATGACCGCGCCCGGACTTGCCGCCAAAGTAGCAGCGCTTCCGGTATACACGCAATATGAAATCTCTGACGAGCAAACTGCTTTGCTCGCATGGACCTATGATGAGAGAGGATTATATGCGAGGAATCGCGACCATAGGCTTGTGGTAACCGGCGCTGACCGGAAGGTGACGGAGCTTTTGACCTATGAACTCTGGGGCTATGACTATAATTTTTTTAGCAGCGATATGATCCGGTTATTGTACGGTCACGAATTGAAAAATGCCGTTGCACAAGGCTCCGCGTCGATCATTTCCTGGCAGGACGGGGTATTGCAAGACGTGACGCATACAATGCCAGAGCCAACTGCATTGTGAGTCGCCTATCAATCGGTTATACTGCATAGTATGGATGAAGAAGAGCAGCCTATAAACCCAAATGCATCCCAAGGGCCGGCAAATCCTGACCGCATGGCGCAAGAAGCTCGTATACGGATGGCGCTCCAGCGCAGGCTATCTCTCGGCGATGAGGCAACCTTGCTTTCCGAAAAAACGGCCCATCCCCGGCGGCGCCATCGAATTAGAAATCTCCTTGTTTTCATTTTGATTATTTTCGGAGGCGGCGCATTGATCATGCTCGGCCTGAATAAGATCGTGATACCGAAATTGCTGGACAAGCTACCCGGGCTTCTGCATTCGCCATACCAGGAACTACCCAGCTATAAGCGGACCGTAAAAGGAATTGTTGATTATTATCCGCCGATCGATGCGAATCAGAAGCATGTAGGCATTTCTGAATTTGATCATGGAGCTTCATTTACTCTGGTCTCAAGCGCTACGGTGATCCCGCATTCAGGGCTCGAAGGCGTCTTCAGGCTTGATTTTGAAAAAACAAAAACGGCTACTGCCGAAAGCGATATCGATGTGGGCTATAAGGTCCTCTTTCCGAAGACGAAGGATTCGAAAGATGTCGGCATCTATTTCTTTTTTAATCATTGGCCCGCGTTCCTGCAGGCTATCGGTCTGAACGGCGAAAGCCGCGGCCAATGGTTCGGATATGATTCGAGCGATCCTGCGGTATCGAAGGAAGGGTTCAATGAGTTGATCAGCTTCCTGAACCCGGAGACCAACCGCGCAGAGACACAGAGCTTCATCGATGCGCTATGGCAATATGCCTCCCGGCATGACGCGGTACAATGGAAAGTCGAACACCTGGTGCGCAGTCTGACGGACGGCACGCAGGTTACTGATATTCGCGTTGCGATCAAACCTGAACAGTTCGTTTCTATGTTGGGTTCATTTGTGACTGATCCCATCTATACCGGTGACGTAAAAAAGATCGGCGAAGCAAAGATAGCAGGAACGAACGTCATGGGACTCCTGGGTTCATTGCGGTCTTTAAATGGTTTAATAACGATCGGCATTCGGGACCGTTTCATGCATGAAGCCAGCTGGAACTTCGATTTGAATGATAAGTCAGCCGGAACTTATCGCGGTACTATTTCCTCGACATTAGATCTGATCGAGTCGAAAAAAGAGATCGCGAAACCTGAAGAATCGAAAAGCGCTGTCGACATATTAAATTTATTTGCGGTGGACGATGGTACGACAGTATCGACGACCACGCCTGCAGCCATTGATTCAGACGGTGACGGGCTGAGCGACGCGGACGAGGCAAAATATCATACAGATCCGCTTGTGACAGATACTGATAAAGACGGTTTTACTGACGGGGATGAAGTCCGCCGGGGGTTTAATCCGCTGGGACCCGGAAAGTTGAAAAAATAAACCAGTTACGTTCGATAGACGTAGAGATTACGCCACTGTTCATGGAATTCGATGAGCGGTTTTTTGTTCGCGAATGAAAAATTATATGACACGACGTAACTTCCCGGACGCGCCTCGCGCTCGATCTTCGGGGCGAGTGTATCCTGAAAAGGCCCGGTCGATAGACCATAGACAAAAATAATATCGAAATCCTTCAATGACTGTGTATAGAGATCCTTGAATGCAATATGAACAGGCTTTTTAAAATATTTGAGCTGCCGGATCTTTGCAATGATATACGGCAGGATCGAGTATTCATATCCGGTCGCATCGAGCCCATATCGGCGATGCGCAAAGAAAACGATGCGTCCGTCGCCGCAACCCAAGTCCACGAAGCGCATGCCTTCTTTCGGCTGGATTTCATCCAGTGCTTTTGCGACCATCGCAGTCTTACTGGGAATCCATGGCGCAAGCGACCGGCCTGCGAAGATCAGCGAATAGATAATGACACTCGCGATGATGAGAAACATAATACTGATCGCGAGTGTCAGCACATTCATAATGCTATCGGATATAATTCAGAGGATTGGTGACGCGGCCATTGATACGTACTTCGAAGTGCAGGTGCGGGCCTGTCGATCTGCCGGTTGATCCTATCATGCCGATCTGCTGGCCGCGTGCAACTGTGTCGCCGGCCTTGACCAAAATTTTCGATTGATGGCCATAGAGCGTTTGTATGCCATTGCCGTGATTGATAATGACATAGTTTCCATAGCCGCCATTATTCCATCCGGCGCGCTCTACTCTGCCATTTTCAGCTGCATAGATCGGATTGCCGATCTTGTCGCCGATATCGACGCCCGTGTGGCGCAATTTGAAGTATTGCGTGATGCGTCTGCTTAAAACCGGCCATAAGAATTTGCCGCCAAGCTCCTGTGAAATGCCGGCCTGTCCCGGTACCAGGATGTCCTGGATGATGCTGCCTAGACTTTGCTGCTGCCGGGGACGAGGTATGACGGTGGTCGGGTTAATGCCATTGGGAATGATCAGCACTTCGCCCACTTGAATATCAGCTGCGCTGGCCAACTTATTTCCCTCGATGATTGTTGCCGGGTCAACTTGGTATTTCTTTGCAATTTGAGTCACCGTTTCTCCATTTTTCACTGTATGCGAAACGCCGCTGGTGGGCAGGATCGTTATGCTTTGGCCTGGTTTGATGGTGCTTGATCCGGTCAGGCCATTTGCCCAAAGGATCGTGTTGATGCTCAGGTCAAACTTCTGTGCAATGGTGCCGATAGTGTCGCCCGCTTGTACGACATAGGTTTCAATCTTGGACCTGTTGGTGCCTGAAGTACCATGCGTATCAGTGATGACCGGCGCTATGATGGGCTGGTCATCCTCAGGGCTGTACATGATGTCATCATCAGTATCAGGCGCCGGCGCCTCGAGAGGATTGTCACTCATGACCGTATCAGTATCCAGATAGCTGACCTTGGTTGCTTGGTTCGCTTCATTGAGCGGCCCTTCCTGGATGAGCTGTACGGCTGTTTCATCGTTCTCGCTGGAGATGGTATTCAGCGGTATTTGCGAAGAAAGCTCTTCTGCATTCAAGGAAGTGGCCCATAGATTATGCGCCAGTGTGAGGAGCACGATGATGACCAAAGTTGCTTTATAGAGATAGCGATTGAGCCATGACAAGATAGTGTGATTGCTTGATTGTGCGAGCGATTTTATTTTGCGCTGCAATTTGAGAACCAGGAAATATGAATTGAGTATCGTACCGAGAAAAATTTTTTTTATGGTCTTGCGGGCCAGGCGATAAAGCGGCCATATGCCGCGCCTGAACAATTTTCCTATCGATACGAAAGCGTCGATCACGAGTATGATCGACTTCAATGCGATGCGTCGAATTGTGAGATTCAGCTTGCGAATACAACTGTGGTTAGGACCAGTCATATATACCACAGAAAGTGCATTATGTAAATATCTAATGCGTTGATTTTTATCATATGCTTTGTTAGAGTAAGGCCTATGCCTGATACGCACTATCAACCAGAACGCTTCGAGAAACATTGGCAGGATGCTTGGGAGAAAGAAGGCATTTATCATGCCAAAGATTTTGATGCTCGAGAAAAAAGATATATTTTGGTCGAATATCCCTATCCGTCAGGCGAGGGTCTGCATGTCGGGCACTGTTTGTCGTATATAGCACAGGACATCGTATCGCGGTACTTGCGCATGAAAGGATATAATGTGCTGTACCCGATCGGCTGGGATGCATTCGGCTTGCCTGCAGAGAATTTTGCGATCAAACATAAGATCAAACCGCAAGAAGCGACAAAACGGAACACTGAAAATTATAAGCGGCAGATACAATCGCTCGGGATTTCTTTTGACTGGTCCCGCGAGCTGAATACGACGGATCCGGCCTACTATAAATGGACTCAATGGATTTTTTTGCAATTATTTAAAGCTGGCCTTGCGGAAAAGAAAGAAGTGCCGATCAACTGGTGCCCGAAAGACAAGATTGGTTTGGCTTTTGAGGAAGTCGTTAATGGCTGCTGTGAACGTTGTGGTACTCCGGTTGAACGAAGAAATATCAAGCAATGGATTTTGAAAATCACGAAATACGCAGACCGGCTGATCGATGACCTGAAGACCGTCAATTTTTTGCCTGCGATAGCGCAGCAGCAGATCAACTGGATTGGCAGAAGCGAAGGTGCTGAAATTGATTTTCCTATCTCCTCGCCAGCCGTGACCGAAGTAGTGTTTGCCTCAAATAATAAAGGGAAGGTAGAGCGCATGAAAAGGCTCTTCAAGGTCGCCGGCCTTGCGGTGAAACTGAGAACGCCAGAGGACATAGGCGTCAAAGATTTCGACGTGGTCGAAGATGCAGGAACTCTTGCGGATAATGCTTTAAAGAAAGCTACCGCCTTAGCAAAGCACACCAAGCTGCCGGTACTCGCCGACGATACTGGTTTTTTTGTACAGGGAGCGAAGATCGATCCAGTCATGGTCAAACGCAATGCGCTTGACGGAGAAGATGAAAAAAAATTGACGATCGAACAGATCGCCGCGAAGATGCAGGCATATTATCAGGATATCGCTGATCACGCAGGTGGTAGAGTCGATGCTGAATGGCGCAATGCGCTGTGCCTGGTAGTCCATGGGGAGAAGCCTCGCATCATCGAAGCGCTGCGTCCTGTGATCCTCACAAATGAATCGCATGGCACAGTAGACCCGCATCTTCCGCTACGAGGTTTATATATTTCTAAAGCAACGAATAAATACGCCCTGGAACAAACAGACGATGAAGAATTACAGGAGCTCGCGCCTATAACGGAAGGGCTCAGACAGATCATCGCTCCTTCGCTCAAGGTGTTCACGACAAGACCAGACACCTTATTCGGCGCTACCTATATGGTGCTTTCGCCGGAACATGAGTTTATCGAAAGAAATAAGGATTCGATTAAGAACTTCAAAGAAGTTTTCAAGTATATTTCTGTTGCTAAAAATAAATCAGAACGCGAGCGTCAGGAACATAGAGAGAAAACAGGTGTTGAGTTGAAAGGCATCAAGGCAATCAATCCAGCAAATAAAGAAGAAATTCCAATTTGGGTCGCTGATTATGTACTTTCTGGTTATGGAACCGGTGCTATTATGGCTGTTCCTGCGCATGATGAAAGAGATTTTGAATTTGCGAAGAAATTTGATTTGCCGATTGTTGATGTGATAAAAGGTGACAATGAATTACATGGAATGATACTCGATGGAGTTTTAATTAATTCTGAACAATTTAATGGACTTGAAATCGATGAAGCAAGAAAAAAAATCACTGCATTCGTCGGCGGAGAAATGAAAGTACAATATAAACTCCGCGATTGGATTTTTTCACGCCAGCATTATTGGGGGGAGCCGATCCCGATCATTCATTGTGATCGATGCGGCGCTGTGCCGGTTCCGGAAAAGAATCTTCCGGTAACACTGCCAGATGTTGAATTCTATGAGCCCACTGACACGGGCGAATCGCCATTAGCAAAGATAACTGACTGGGTGAATGTGCAATGCCCATCGTGTCATGGCCCTGCGAAGCGTGAAACCGATACCATGCCAACCTGGGCCGGCAGCTCATGGTATTTTTTACGCTATACTGATCCGCATAATGACAAAGCATTTGCAGATAAGAAAAAAATAGGTTATTGGCTGCCTATAGATCTCTATAATGGAGGAGCTGAGCATACCACCTTGCACCTACTGTATTCCCGGTTTTGGTACAAGTTTCTCTATGATCAAGGGTATGTGCCTACTCCCGAACCATATCAGGTTCGCGTTCAGCATGGCATGATATTGGCGCCAGATGGGCAGAAAATGTCCAAGTCGCGGGGGAATGTGATCAATCCTGATGAGATCGTCTCGGAGTATGGTGCGGATATTTTCAGGCTCTATATGATGTTCATGGGCGAATATGACCAGTATAAAAGCTGGAACGATAAAAATCTGCAAGGTGTTGCGCGCTTCATGCGGCGTTTCTGGGATTTTGTATCATCCGCGAACATAGGCGCATCAAGTGCAGCAGCTCGCACCGCTGTCCATCGGGCAATTCGCGACGTTTCTGCAGATCTTGAACGCCGGTCATTCAATACTGCGGTTAGCAAATTGATGATCTGCCTGAATTCGCTTGAACAAGAAAAAGCACTGAGCACAGAGGACATGCAAGCACTGCTGAAAATTATTGCGCCATTTGCACCCCATATTTCAGAAGAGCTCTGGCATTCGAAGCTCTCCGAACAAGGAACCATGCATACTGCGTCCTGGCCTGTATACGACCCGAGCGTTATCAACGAAGAAGGGGTTACGCTTGGCATTCAGATCAATGGCAAGGTGCGAGCAGATATTCTCGTCACGCCTGACATGAGCGAGGCTGATGTGCGAACTGCGGTTTTAGCGCTGGAGTCGGTGCAAAAATACGTACCAAACCTCGGATCCATAAAAAAATTCATCTATATTGAAAAAAAGATCATCAGTATTGTCGTATAGAATGCTGCACGACTATCGTGTATACTGTAAAGCATGAAGATCTTGCCGTATACACAAGAAAATAAAGCCTCGATTCTTGCCGAAGCGCTGGTCGTATTATTGTCGGGCGGCACGATCGTCTATCCTACAGAAACGGCGTATGGTCTCGGCGCTGATTTTTTTTCGCCGAAAGCATACCGTTCGATCTTTTCGATTAAGAATCGCCACGCCGGAAAAGCATTACCGGTCATCGTGCCTGATATGCGCTATGCGACGACGCTTGTGGAGTTCGAGCCGCCGGCTTCGAAGCTCGCAGCACAGTATTGGCCGGGGCCTCTTACCTTGGTGCTACCTTTCCGCTATAGCAGACAATATGAATATCATGCAGACCCGTATCTGGCGCTTCGCGTCAGCTCGAACCATTTTGCCGCGAGCCTGTCCCAGGCATTTGGCAAACCGTTGATAGCAACGTCGGCGAATACGAGTGGCAAGGCGGCTACCTATAGCGTGGATGAAATCATTCGGCAATTCGAAAAAAGCCGCATGCAGCCTGACCTCATTATTGATGCAGGTGAGTTGCCGAAAGTAATGCCGTCGACTATCGTGAAAGTAGACCGCAACGGCGTCGAAGTCATCCGTGAAGGAGCTATTCAACTCAAGACATTTTAGATGATCGACAAAACAGCAAATAGAATATTGAATTTTTTTCCGCATAATATGCGGCGCGAGATCCGCGAGCTCTATGTCTCGACAACGATATTGGATTTTGCTCTCGCGATGATCCTGATTTTTGAGCCCATCTACCTGTATACGATCGGTTATTCATTACAGCAGATCATTTTCTTTTTCCTATTGGTCTATCTGATATATTTTTTCATCATGCCGCTTGGTGCGTCGTTTGCAAAGCAAGTCGGGTATGAGCATAGCATCGCTTATAGCACTATCGTTTTTATCCTGTATTACCTGACTTTCTATAATATTGCGACCATACCCTGGTTTTTTTACCTTGCGGCCGTTCTGTATGCAGTGCAAAAAACGCTCTACTGGCCGGCCTATCATGCTGATTTTGCGAGATTCGCTGACAGCGGGCAAGACGGAAGAGAAATAAGCATTTTGACGATCCTGGTATCTATAGTGAGTGTGGCTGCTCCGCTCATTTCAGGCATTGTATTGGAAAATTGGGGTTTTGCAGCACTGTTCATGTTCGTATCGATCATTTTTTTAATGTCGAATATACCGCTGCTGGTCACCAAGGAAGTTTTCAAGCCAGAAAAATTCGCCTACCTCGATGCCTACAAGAATGTGTTCGCTCTCCAGAATAGAAAATCATTGATTGCCTATCTTGGATTCGGTGAAGAACTCATCGTTCTGGTCGTATGGCCCGTATTCATTGTTACCGTGATCTCCGATCTTCTCAATATTGGCATATTAACAGCACTGGCAACCTTCGTGAGTCTGTTGGTCACACTCTATATTGGCAGATCGTCAGATGCAGGTAATAAGCGCGGCATTTTGCGATTCGGAACGGTCGTCTATGCCTTTGCATGGTTTTTGCGCCTGATAGTACATGCCGCACCGGGAATTTTTCTTACTGACAGCTTGTCACGCGTTTCAAAGAATATCGTGAGCGTACCCCTGACCGCGATCACCTATGAGCGGGCAAAGCAGAGGAGTGTCATGCATTCCGTGGTTTCATTTGAGATGAGTCTGGTGCTTGGCAAGCTTATGGCTTTGATCATCGTGTATGTCGGCTTAGCGCTGCTTGCCGGCATTGTTTCGTCGACCGTGCTCTATCAGGGTATCTTTATTTTGGCTGGCTGCATGACATTTTTCTATATGCTGCTCTAATGTCGAAAGCGACTGTCCAACATCTGCTCCAGCAATGGCATATCAGGCCCGACGATGAACAGGGCCAGCATTTTTTGGTAGACGATACGGTGCTTGAACGGATAGCAACGAGCGCGAAGGTTTCAGCAAACGATCATGTGCTGGAAGTAGGCCCTGGGATCGGGAATTTAACTGCATATCTTTCAAAAGCTGCAGGCCATGTAGCTATTGTGGAGATCGACCCGCAATTTAAAGCGTTACTTGAAGCTTTTATATCGGTAAATACGAATACGCGCCTGCTCTACGGAGATATTTTAAAAATGCCATTCGCTGAGATAGCAATCGCTCTTGGTCTGAAGCATGGTGATGCATATAAAATTGTGGCAAATATTCCGTATTACCTGACGTCGCGCTTTTTTGCTACAGTGCTGAAGTACACTACCTTGCCTGAGCGAATCGTTGTCTTGATCCAGAAAGAAGTTGCCGAGCGGATCACTGCTGGAGCAGGAGACCAGACGAAACTTTCTCTCAGTATACAGATGTATGGCCGGCCGAAAATTCTTTTTGGCGTTCCCCGCACCGCGTTCAATCCGACGCCTGCGGTCGACTCTGCGGTCTTGTCTATCGAAGATATCCACTCATGGAATTATTCGGTGCCTGAAAAGAAAATGTGGCAGCTCATCACGTTTGGCTTCAGCTCGAAACGCAAGAAGCTCATCAATAACCTCATGGCAGGCCTTCGCATCGAGCGGACTCAGGCATCAGAATTACTTGAAAAAGCTGGCATTTTTCTAGATATTCGGGCAGAAGATATGAAAATTGAAGAATGGATAGCCCTCACCGAGGCGGTCATATCAGGTTTGGGCAATTGAAGACAAAATCACTTGGTGATTGTCTATAAAATATGCTATAATAATCCCGTTATTTAGCTACCGGAATTGGCTAATTTAGAATAAATCAACTTCACATTTCGAATCAGGTTTGTTATGCCGCAACGAGTCGGTGGTGAAACGAAAATCAGACATACATTTCGACGTCAGACGCTCGGGATCAAGGCGCTGCTCATCGTACTTTTTGTTTTTGGCGGCGGATCGCTCGTCTACGGCGCATACGTCGTACAAAATCAGGTAGTAAGTCCATTTAAGCTCGGGGGATTAAGCGCAGATACGATCGTCAATCAAATTCTCCCGAAACCGGACCAAAGCGATGCGCTCGCGTCAAAGACTAAGGACACTGACGGAGATGGTTTGACGGATTATGACGAAGTTGCCTTGTATGGGACAAGCCCCTATTTGCCCGATACCGATGGGGATGGCATTTCAGACGGCCAGGAGATCAAGAATGGCACTGATCCTAATTGCAAACCTGGCGAGACATGCGGCGGCTTGCGACTGGTGACACCGGATACAAAGATTTCTGATTTGTTCCCTCAATTTTCTACTTCGAATGTGACACTGAAAGACAAAACCGTACAAGAGTTCAGGCAGATCTTGGTCGAACAAGGATTCGATAAGTCCAAATTGGACAAGATCAGCGATAATACCCTGCTGATCATGCTCGAAGAGAGCCTCAAAGTACAAGATGAAGAAAATACAACCACACCGACGACCACTGATGCCATTACTGAGAAAGATTATGATGATCTCAGGCAATTATTGATTGATATGGGAGTGCCGAAGGATGAGGTCTATAGCATGAGCAATAAGGATGTAGAAGATTTGCTTAAAACTTTCAAATAAATGGACCGAAGGCCGAAAATTATCTTAACCTTCTTACTCAGCATTGTGCTGGCGAGTACTCTATTCTTTGCCGGCTCTGCGCGTCCGGTTCAAGCAGCCGGCGTCATCACATTCAGCCCGACAGAGTTCATGCAGACCATTAAAGAATGGATCACGAAGTTGAAAGAGATCGGCTGGAAAAAAGCAGCGATCACGGCTCTCGATAAAGTATCATCCAATTTTATAAATAAGATCGCACAGGACGCAGGGAACTATCTGGCAACCGGAGGCAAGGGCCAGAGCGGTCTGCAGCGAAGAGAATCTTTCGGTGCGATTTTGCGCAAAGACGGCGAAGCCGCGCTCGGTGATTTCGTGCAGGATCTATCATCGGAAACTGCTCTTGATAAACTGGGATTGAATTTGTGCAACCCGACGGCTCAATTGAAAGCAAATGTAAGTTTACAGCTTCTGGATGCAGGAAATCCGGTGCCATTGGGCAAATCAGGCTGTAATATCCGCGATATTCAGCAGAATTGGCGTAATTTCGCGGAAGCGAATACCAACGGAAGTGGCTTAACTGCGAATGTCAGCTACGGAAATACGCTCGGTATCAATGGATCGTCGATCACCGGCCCTGGCTTAGTTGCTGGAAGCTGCCAGGGCACGACGCAAGGAAGCTGTGGATTTGAAAATCCAATAGCCTCGTCATTACCTGATACCGGTGTGTGTGATGTTACGACATCAAGCTCGCAGAACCAGTTCGTTTCTTGTAAACAAACAGCAGACTGTATCGCCGCTGGCCTTCTCGGGGCTACCTGTCGCCAGATCGCTCAATTGTGTTCGTCGGATGCCGAGTGTACTGATGGCAGCAAATGTCTGAAAGCTGGCGGTTCGAGCGGTTCATGCTATAGCGATGCTGATTGCCCGGGCGATACCAAGTGCGTCGGTGCATCTGGCGCAAACTCAGGCGTACCGTATCTGCAGGTCACGTCGAATTTTTCCGCTGAAGAGAAATTAAAGTTTTTGACCGATCTTGAAACGTCGCAATCTGACCTTACTTTTGCGTCGGCTATTCAGGCTAAAGCCGATGAGTTGAAGGCTGCGAAAGAAAAAGTAGCGACCATGGATGCAACGGCCTGTGGCAACTATAAAGACGTAGGTTCCAAGATCACAGATGATTATATTCACAAGAATTGTGCCGAGATCGAAGGTTTGAAAGCAAAAACAGATGCGCCGTCGTCACAAGACGAAGTAGCTCAGCTGAAAAGCGAAGGCGAGAATGCTTTCTGGTTGAATGCTGCAAAGATCTTCGGCCGATCGCTGATTTCCGGTTTGCTGAAGAAATATATCCGGGCAGGGTCATTCTCACTTGCTGAAGTCGGCCAGCGCACGGACGTGAATGCGGTCCGTGAAAATATCATCCAGCAGCTGCGCGGAGGAGTGACGTCTCCATTGAATGCGCTCAATGTGGTGAACAATGTCGCTGAGGCAAAAAAACCGTCTCTCGATAAGGTCGATAATTATGATTATTTATCGCTCTTCACCCAATGTCCTGATGATCGCAATCTCGTTGAGCTCGACAACTGCACCTTGGATGACAATTTCGCTTCAGCGATCCGCGACAAAAAAACA
Source organism: uncultured Gammaproteobacteria bacterium (assembly GCA_964402565.1). Classification (GTDB taxonomy): domain Bacteria; phylum Patescibacteriota; class Patescibacteriia; order UBA1558; family 2-01-FULL-52-15; genus CAYRBH01. The sequence continues at coordinate 137,072 of CAYOCJ010000001.1, forward strand.
CTTGCTGAAGCTTTGGCTGACGGAGTTATCCGCGGGGATTTGCCGCTCATCTCAAATCTGAATACCAGCTTGAATAGCGATCCATTCTGCGTGCGGAACGGGTATTGCCACAGCAATATTGTCCGCCTGAGGAAATATCGCATCATACCGATCGGCTGGGAAATCGCAGCTTCATTAAGCCCGATCGATGCTCCGGTGACATTGCAGCAGGTCGTTGATTGTTTCGAAAATGGCGGCGCTTGTAAATTTGATGCTGCATCCAACGTGTACTATCACCTCATAGACCCGAACTGGGTTTTGAAAGCGCCGGAAACAATTTGTAAAGCTGAAGGGTTTGGTCCGAAGCTTATCAGCACCGAAACGGCTGAACGCCAGCAATACTGTGCAGACGGCATCTCCTGCCTCGCAGAAGATGATGCGGGCAATTGCGTCGGCGGATATGGGTATTGCACCAAGGAAAATAATATTTGGCGCTTCAACGGCGAGCAATGCCCGGCACAATTTGCAAGCTGCACGGTCTTTACCTCGACTGAGGATCATAAATCTGTCTCCTATCTGGGCAATTCTGTCGATACCTGCGATGCATCTCAGAACGGCTGTAAATGGTATTCGAAGAGCCAGGACAATGTCGGCACCGAATCGAATCCGAACTTAGTCTGGAACCCGAATGATCGTATCTATTTCAATAAGACAGTTGCAAAATGCGATGCCGATCAGGTCGGTTGCACTGAATTCGTTTCATTGCTGACGCCGGGAGTCAACTTGATCACCAACGGCGATTTCGACTACTTCACGCCGAGCTCTACGACGAATCTCGCAGATCCGAATTGGATGAATGATAATCTTGTCGATAAGTTCGATGGCTGGCAAGGTTCCGCAGACACCTATACGACCAGAGACAATGCGTATTTCGGATCGGATGGATTGTCTGCAAAGAATGGAGGCCGCGTATCGACGAATGCTATCACTGGAATTCTCGCGGACAAGACATTTACGCTTTCGTGGTTTGCAAAATCCGGAACGGCGAACAACTGTGTCACGGATGTCGCTATCTCTTCTGCGACCACCGCTGCACAGAGCACGCCGGTGACCTATACGAAAGACTGGAAGCGCTTCGAGCTGACCAAGACATTCGATGTGAATACGCTGGATACATCGGTGAATATTTCGTTCTCAACCGCCTGTGATGATGTGCCTGTTGCGACCGCAGATGAAATATATATTGATGGAGTGAAGTTTGAATTGAACAGCCGTTCTTCGGGATTCACGCAATATGCTGAGAATGGCAAGGTGTATCTGAAATCGGGCAGCCGCTGCACGAAGGATGACGTCGGATGCGATCTCTACACTGCAACCGAGAGCGGCTTTAAAGTGCCAGGCAAGATCGACTCCGATGACCGCTGTCCGGCAGAGTGCGTTGGCTATCAGAGCTATCTTGAGTTGCCGAGCCAATTCGATGTGCTGGAGAAAATTCCGCTGCCTGCACCTGCGCCGCGCCCGGTCGATTTCATCGCGAAGACCGCAGCCGCATGTCCCGCGACCGAGGTGAATTGCGAAGAATTTACCAATGAAGAAGAAGTTGCTCAGGGCGGCGAAGGCAAGCATTATTTCAGCTTCGTCAGGCAATGCGTGGAAGATGCGCTCGGCAGCACCTACTATACCCTGGAAGGGAGCGATACCGCAGGCTATCAGGTACGAACGTGGAGGCTCCTTGCTTCTGACCTGCCATCCGGCCAGCCATGCACCAATGTCGATATTGGCGCGAAGAATTGTATTGATGCAAGCAGTACGCCTGCAACCTGTACGGCAGCGGATATGGCGACCGATCTGAATTGCAGAGAATTTTTCGATATCAGCGGTATCCCGCATTATATCCAGCAAGATCATGTCATCGCCTCAAGCGCTGATTGCCAGGCATTCAGGAGAACGTCCACTGGCACCACGTTCTATGCGCTTGGCAAAGACAGCCGTGCCTGCAGTGCTCAGAATAATAATTGCAGGGAGTATCGGGGCAACCAGTCGAATAATCTGCGGACGTTATTCACGGATTATTTCGAACAGGGCAATACCGGCGAATGGAATACCACGAATGCGTCTCTCTCTACGGAGGCAGTCAGCACCGGCGGGCATTCGATCGTGAACAAAAATGCTTCTGATGTACTGACGACGACGCTGACTCGCAACGCTACCAATAAGACCTATAAGATCGAAGCCGGACGTGAGATGTATATGGAATTCTGGATGAAGAATATCAATCCCGTACAGGTTGTCTTCCATGCTGACAGCACCTATTCATTCCCGACAACAACCATGGCAGTACCGAATGACTGGCAGCAGTACCGCGTCGGCCCGGTCTATATCGGAAATGCAATTGATGCAGCTCCGTCGCTGACGATCATCCCGTTCGGAGGAAATCCGCTTGCCCCGGTGTACTTCGACAATATTATTTTGAGAGAATCGCTGTCGAATGTCTTCATTATAAAGGACAGCTGGAAGACTCCGGCAAGCTGCGATCAGCCGATACCAGGCGCTATGCTCGGCTGCCAAGAATATACCAATAAAGCAGGCACTGCCTATGACCTCCGTTCGTTCTCAAAATTATGTTCGAATGAAGTTATCGGCTGCCAGGCATTTATCAATACGCAAAATTCAACGAATCCGTTCCAAAAGATCTATAATGCGAATGATAAATCTGAAGTGATCGTGCCCGAAGATAATATTAGTTATCTCGTGTATAGCGAGCAGAACCGATGCTATAGCCAGAGCAAGGGCTGCAGCGCCTTAGGAGCTCCGCAGCTGAATTTGGATCTGCCCGAAGATCATCCGAAGTATATCGACGGGTATAAAGTACTGACGCTCATTAATAATCCTGACACCTATGATACGACGCTTTGTACGGATGCAGGTCTTTTCTGCGAAGAATACACTGACAGCAAGGCTCAGACCGTCTATTTCAAGAATCCGCATGACCGAATCTGCGAGTATAAAGATAATATTAATATAAGCGGCCGTATCCAGTCGGGCTGGTTCCAGAAGAAGAGCCTCGAGCCTGGCCAGACGCCGGTCGGCTGCTCTGATGATGGTGTTCTGCCAATAGAAGATAAGGATTTCAGGATTTATAAGAATGTTGACTATGATTATACCGGTTGGGCCGGAGAGTGCTCCGCGCAGTATGACCTCTGTACCGAATTCAAAGATCCGCTGGATACCCAAGGCGACAATGCGGTGACGAATGCTGACTTCGGCTTGGTCGATGCTTCGGGACAGCCATTGAACTGGAAAGACCATATCTGGAGCTGGCCATACTCAAGTACGCCGCCTGCGAGCTGGCTGCAAGCAAGCCCAGGCCAGCAGATAGCTATTTCCCGTCTGCAGCCATATGGATCAATATCATTCGGACAAGACTTCTCCAATGTCGACGGCACCGATGTATTTGCCTATAGCGTCGATGTGAATGTCCAGCGCATGACGCATGGCCTCAATCCTCAGATTGGCGTGAATTTGTCATGCCACTTTGACTCACCACGCGATATAGATTTTTGCAGCACTTCTATACGAACTACGACGGAAAGTTGTACCAGTACGACAGATTGTAAGGCGGGCGGCGCCTGCTCAGCAGGCTTCTGCCAATACCCGAATGGAAATTATAATTATACCAAGCCATGCGGACCGAATAATTCCTGTGCCGCCGGCACTATGTGTTATACCTTTTCATGGAGCGCATGCGAGGGACCTGGCCCTGACGGCAATTTCAACAACAGAAATGACGATGACTATACCAATATGCAGTGTGCAGGCGCAACAGGAACAGATGACACGGCATGTGTGAACCGATTTGGCGCAGGATACCGATGTCTGAGCTGGCCGTATAAGAAGGACCTTGATCGGGACTATGTATTGGATTATACGACCTATCTTTCGAATCCGTATCTGTATGACAAATGGCAGAATGTTCGCCGTGTCGTAGATCTGGGAGCTGACAGCGGACAGAGGAAGGTCTACGAATGCACACTCTGGTTGAATCTTTCAAACTGGTATGGATATAATCAACAAAGCAGGAATGATTACAATAATCCGGGAACAGGTGCTCCGCCAGGCCCGCGAGCGTGCGCGCCTGTCTCTACCTATGACTATGAAATGTCATGCGGCGACACCTACTGCACCATACCAGGACCAGACGGCATACCAGGAAATGCAGATGATACTGCTACGACAGTTCGTTGTACAACCAGTACCTCTACAGTTGCCCCGACAGTGGCAAATGGTGATGCAGGCTGTCGCTTGCCCGTGGGATCCGGTGGAACGGGGAATGCTACCGCGATATGCGGAAGCAATGTCGCATACCCGGCTGAGGTGTGGTGGAAGAACCCGCTCTTCAAGAAAGCAAAGAGTTATTTCTATCTGAACAATGAAGAAGTAGATACCCAGAGCTGCAATGGCCAGGTGGGCAAGAAAGACGGCTGCCTGCTCTTCCTCGATATGAGCAAGCGCGATGTGAAGAGCTATGATGCATTCTCGACCTATGACAAGAGCGCCGGCAATGGAGGAGGACTGGTGCAGCCGGTTACCTGCGTCGCAGGATCTACGACATGCAGTAATGACAGCAATACGATCGTGAAGGTTCGCAGGGATCGCCAATGCGCAGAGTGGCTTGCCTGCAGATCTGCGACTGAGGTCTTCGATTCAGCGAACAATTCTTTCAGGCAGATCTGCGATCAGGTCGGCACGTGCAATGAGTATAAGCCTGGCAGCGACATCATGAATTGTGCGAACTGGGTTGCGCCTTCGAAACAGAGATTGGAATATGGCTACTATGTGAATAGGTCGATCGATTTCGATGCGGCTGATTATTCCGGCTATTCTATCTATAATGACTATCAAGTGGGCACCTTGTCCTTGGTTGACGTCAGTACTCTTGGATCTCCGCCGACCGGACCTGATGGCAGAAACCCGGATTACCGCTTGGTACGCGTCATTGATACCTGTGATAGTTCGCAGCCGCCATATGAATCGCCATGCGGCCCTGTCGATCCGTTGAATCCGGGAGAAAAACTTGGACGATGTTTTGCTACGAATAAGTGCGTTGTGGGCATTGACGGCAGCCGATTCAGCAGAGATTCGGATTTCGTGATCAAGCGCTCGACCCGGGCATGGGCTGAGAAAGATTCTCCATTCCCGTATTCGGTCGTCGATAAAGACCAGGGCGATACGCGCAAAGTGAAATTTGGATTCCAGGATGCGACCATTTGCGATACGAAGAATGCATCGTGCGAAGACCGGTACTATAAGTTCCAGTACGGATCCACCAACAGCGTTACTAAATACTTTTCAGCCGACGTGCAGCTGTCAGGGGGCGCCATCCCTGCATGCGTTTGCCAGGGCGGCGAATATGATAACCGCGAGTGCGGTACCAAGGATACTGGCGGCGCTTTGGTCTGTTCGAATAATATAACAAGGCATTGTACGGTAGACACTGATTGTCCGAGCGTTGTCGTCGCAGGTGTGCCGACCACTGGCGCATGTAAGGACGGTCCGGACGGCAAAATGTCTCCTGAAGAGCGCTGTCCAGACAATGGCTCGCCGCTGTATCTGCGAAAGTCAGACAGCTTCCTGAACTGGCCTGGTTTCTGCCTTGAACCTGATAATCGCGCCAACATCAACGGATCACAGACTGAACGCGCCTGTCTCAACTGGCTGCCAGTCGATAATGCACCGGTCGGTTATGACTTTTTCAACCAAAATAGAGAAGCAGGGTATTCATATAAAGCACCCGCCTACTACTGTCTGGATGTAGGATTGTATGAGTTGCGCGTCAACCACTATTTCGGATGCAAGTGCGATTACCAGTGTAATAATAGCCTGAACCCCGATCCGACCGCGTATGCTATCAGACAAGGCGCGCAATGTGGATGCAAGTTCAATCCATTAGATCCAAATCCTCACACAAACTGTATTCTTGGATTTAATTTCGGTTTGCTGGGCTGCGGTTGGAGGCATCCTTTCGATAAAAAGAAAGATTGTTATGCAGTGCCGATACCGAATGGACCAGGATTGTATAGCTACAATAACAACACGATTGCCGGCTGGGAAAATCCGCCTGATCCGTCATGCAGAGTATTAGCTCAGACGGTTGATGAGCGCGGTGAGAACGCTGCCATGACGAACCTATTCTGGTCAAACTATAACGGCGGCTCTGGATACGCCATCGGCGATATACCGATTGGAACGAGTACTGCGAAACTTGGGTATAAACTTGATAAGGATGATAAGCCTTTCGGCTCAGCTGTGCCGAATGGCCTTGGCTTCGTAACTGATAAGCTGCAGATACAAAAGCCGGGTACTATCCCGAGAGCAGGCAGTCCCTATGCTTGCTCCAGCAGCGTGCAGTCATGCAGTTATTTCGATCCGGCGAACTTGTCTTCGTTCGCGGTACAAGGCTGGACAACGCCGTATGTGGGCTGGGGCAATGAACCATATACGATCGGCGTCAGGCGCCTGAAAGAGATCTATAGAAAGATATTCAATCTCTATACCTGGCAGGAAGGAAATCTATGCGAGGATATGGTCTGCGGCCGCCCGAATGACCCGGATAGCCCGAACGTAAGCGAGAACGGAGGCTATTATGGCGGCCAGCCATGCAGCGCAGGAGACACTAATTCCTGCAATGAAAGCGCCGGAGCCACCTCCTGCGTTCATATTCAGGATAAATGCGTAAACTCAGTATTCAATGACACTGATCCCGCTTCTGAACTGTATCAGGGCTGCGGCGTCTGTACGCGCGTCGGGTTTATCAGTGAATCAGCGCCACAGAAGAGATGCATGAGCAATTGGGGCGACACGAATGGTGATAATGTGAACGATACAAGCGGACTCTTTGCAACTGCCGCTGCCTGCAATGCTGCTGATCTTGATCCTGGCGCTGCGACCGTGACCTGTTCTATCGCCTATCCGGCAGGCGGTTGCGCCCCTGACCCGAATGATCCGAGCGGCAGATTCCGCTGTTTCAGCGAGCCATTCGCAGGAAATGATTGCAAGATCCCGTTGAACCCGAATTATCTAAGTTGCGAAGGCACTCCGGCAACCTGCCATTATGGCTCAGGCGCTACCAAGGAAGACACCGGCGTCCCTTGCAATGGGGTAAGCGATTGTACCGGCACCATCACCTCAGATCCAGATTCACTGCAAGGCCTGCTCGATAATATTAATTCACAATCCTATTGCGCAGACATTAACCATAAAGAAGGAAGTTACGACTACGAAGCTGGCGATTTCTGCGTCGGCGAGCCATTCTCAGTTCGCATACAATCGACGAATCCGGAGCCATATATTTTCAGCGGGACGCCGGTTCATTGCGAGGTCGGCACGACGTATACGAATGCGCTTGGATACACCTTGCAAGGATATGGGCCGACCGCCGGGAACGAAGCTGACAATATTTGTACGAGCCATGGCCGGTGTATACCATCCTATCAGGTAAAGTATGCGCCGCCACCGGTAAGCACCGGCAAGGTCATGTGTGAACGGCAGCCGGATAAGGGTTATTTACCGCTCTGCAACCCGGATGTGGAGGATTGTACTGGTAAGAAGCCAGACCAGATCGTCGAGGCCCCTGCCTTGCCATTGGATCTGACGCCGTCATCGAGTTTGAATGGACTGACCTCGGTGCCAGGCTATGCGCCGTATATTATTCCGGCAAAATGTGATGACACCGGCACGAAGTGCAAGCAGTCCACCCCGATCTATCAATTCCATGTACCGAATGGCCCGCTTGGAGCCCCGAATGACAATGGCTTTAGCGTCAATAATGTTCTTGGCAGTGAACCGTCGCCGCTCAATGTGGTGACTGGTTTCCAGAATATGCTCGCGTCATTGAAGTTTTACATGGCAGCAGATAAGAACCATATTCCGATCAGATATGTTGATCTTGACTGGGGCGATGGGCTGTCCCAGACGCGCGTCGGCTACTATAAGAATCATCTCGAACAATGTGATCCGGCAACATTCGGACCGCTCACGCCGCCTGCGCCTCAGACATCGCTTGATTATGCAGGTTCAGACCAGGCATGCCGCATCGCATTCAGGAATTATTTGCACGTCTATGCCTATGATATCGCCTATACGTGCGGCCGATGTGATAATAATGCAGCTCGCTCATGCGGACGCGATGATGACTGTGCTACCGGCGGCAAATGTACGACGCGAGGCATCGATGGAGCTGTGTCATGCTACAGGCCGCGCGTTATGGTCCAGGATAACTGGGGCTGGTGTACCAATGGCGTGTATGGAACGACCGGGGTAGGCTGTAAAGACACGCAGGTGGTCAATAGTGGCCAGCCGCCATCACCTCAAAGCGATGCGGACGGGTATGTCCAGTTCAAAGGATTGATCATGGTCTACAAGGATCCCAAGCCATAAACTATGATGCGGCTAAAAAACACAAAAAAAGTATTGCTTGCTCTGAGCGCTGTCGCGATCGTTTCGATCGGGATCTCGTTCGCACATCCGGTATATGCACAAGAATGGGTGGCAAAAACATTCGGCCCTATTTTGCTGAATGTGGTCTTCTTTCCGTTCATTACGCTCCTCAACAAACTGACCTTCGCCTTGGTAGAGGTTGCAAAGTATAATACATTTGCCGATGCGCCCATCGTCGATAAAGGGTGGCCGATCATACGGAATATCAGCAATATGTTTTTCGTGCTGATACTCCTGATCATTGCGATCGGTACGATCGTGAAATGGGAAAAGGTGAATTATCGGCAGAATTTGCGTCGGCTCATTATCATGGCCTTGCTCATAAACTTCAGCAAGACCATTGTCGTATTTTTCATTGATGTTTCACAGATTTTCACCCTGACCTTCATCACGGAGGTGAACAAGGTGCTGCAAGTAGGCATCATCACCGCACTTGGACTTGATAAAATTGCAAATCCGGTCACACAGGGCGCACTTCAGACAACGGAACAAGCTAGTATAAATCTATTTACCTATATTATGGCTGGGGCCATGGTCGCAGTCGCCTGCCTTGCGGTCGCGGTCATACTGCTTATTTTCCTGGTTCGCATCTTAGCATTATGGATGCTTATTATTTTCGCGCCGCTCGCGTTCATTTCAAGCGCATTGCCTCAGACGCGGGAATGGTATGACAGATGGTGGAAGCAATTAGGATCTAATGTAACATCAGCGCCGGTTTTGGCCTTTATGCTATGGCTTGTTTTTGCTGTGATCGCAGATAATAGCGGCAAAGTTCCCGAGATCGTAGCACAAGGCGGCACTGGCAGCGGCGTTGATGCAAGCGATATTATTGGATTTGCGGTCGGCATCGGTTTGCTGATCTACTCGATCCGGATGGCTGTATCTATGGGTGCAGCCGGCGGATCTCTCGCATCGAAGCTCCAGAGCAGAGTTACCGGAGTTGCGAAATCCGTCGGTAACCGAGTTGCCTGGGGCAAGAGCGGACAGGGAGGAGCCTTGGGCCGTGCGAAAAGCGTTGGCCTTCGCGTGGGCGGTGCTACGGCTGCTGGCGCTGCTTTTTTGAGAGTGCCGCTGGCCGGCAGGCTTGCTGAGAGCGCCACGATCGCCCACACCAAGCAAATGAATGCACGCGACGCGGCTGAGGAGGAGCGTCGCAAGTATATGACCCGGCCGCAGCGCGAAGCTCAACTTGAAAGATCCATCGGCCCTCGTTTCATCGCAGATGCGCTTGAGAAACGAGGCGGCATCCTAGGCAGAGTTGGCGGCGCATTGAAGACTGCATCTGCACCGCAACGTCGGGCTGCGATTATGGAAAGGGCCAAGCGAGGGCACTATACTGAGAAAGATGAAACTGATCAGTTCATTGTTTCTGAAAAAGAGGCCAGCCTTGATAGACAGCATTTAGTTGCATCTGGCGCAAGCGAGAAGCAGCTCGAAGAGTATGATAAGAGCGTCGGCTTGCGCGGCTTAAATGCACAACGAAATGCGCAAGGTGACTTTGTAGACAAGTTCGAGGGTGAGCGCCATCAGCGCTTGATGAAAGAGATGTTCGATGAAGGTAAACTTAATAACGATATTAAAGCGCGAGACACAGACTATGCCTCTAAGCTGATCGGCAAACAAACAGAGAATAAGATCGTTGAGTTTACTGAAAATGTACAAGGAGCTGCGAAAGATAGGATCGTTGATAACCTCGTAGCGCAATTACGAACAGTGAACGCTAATATTGCCGCCGCAGGCCCAGGCCGCGCATCAGCTGATGATCTGAAAAATAAAAAGAAACTCGATAATGCAATTTCACGGATCGACTATAAGAGAGCTATGGCCTCGGGTTTCATTGATATGAACACCATAGCGAATAAGATCGAAGATGATAAGCTCAACGATTTCTATGACGAAGTGAGTCGCGTTGATGCATCAACGGGCAAGGCAGATCAGACGCATGAGCTGAGCACGTCCAATATGAGCAGGATCTTAACCTCATCGAAGGTGCTTGATAATCAGAAAGAGACCCTCATGGATAATATGATGAAACTCGCGAATGATCCATCCGACGCGATCCGCCAGGCAGCTGCTCAGAAGAAGTTCAATGAATTACGCAAGGGAACTTCGACAGCTAAGATCGTGACCGAGCATGTAGATACCCGTTTAGCAGTGCCTACGCCGAACCCTGATGTTGTTGCATGGCAAACGTGGGAAGATAGCCATGATCAAGCGCAGGCGAAGAAATTATCGACCAAGCAATTGACCGAAGCAAAAGGCCGCATGGATAAGTTTAAACCTGATCAAAATGTCAGGCACTTTGATAAGAACGGCAAGCTTCAGGAGAACTGGTCATACGAGAGTTTTGATCCTATATCTGGTATGATAAAAATCCGCATGGACAAAAAAGATAAAAGCGGCAAGATCATTGCCAAAGGCACGCCGATCGAAGTGCCGCTGGCAGAATTTACACAGAGGAATTACGTTTAATAAGACCATTTTGTATTCACTAGATGCTCTATTCGTCGATCTCAGATTTACCGCTTGAAGTGCAGGAAGTGCTCATGAGCGAAGATGATGCTCAGAAGAACGAGCAGTTGAATGCTGATTTTCGATTATACAGGGGACAGTTCGTATTTCTCCTGGATTTGATAGTCGGTACGATCCTGGGAAAGTTCGAAGTGCTTGATCTGCCGACTCGGATTGCAAAAATGCCGGATGCAGACCGTGTTGATGTCCGTGCATTATCATTGCGCATTGCACTCGATAAACTCTGGCCATTGCAGGATTTTCTGAAAAAAGTAGATGTGCTTATCAACCGGCTCGGCGGGCGAGTGCCCGCGAGGATCCCCTTGCCGTCTCCGGAGGCAGTATCCGAGGCAGAAGAGGCTGCTGAATCTGAATCACCAGAGATCGTCCAAGGTGCTGCGAAAGATATTCTCGTTCACTATAAAGCGTTTTCAGATCTGTATCTGACGCAAAAACCTATCCGCGACAGTGAAGACAGACTGAAGGCACCGACTCTGAACAACTGGCTTCAGGATTATTTGCATACGGTCGGCGCAGAAGGGACCGGCAGCTTGAAACGGAGCAAGTACCTGAGCAAGAGCGCGAACGCATTGGCATTGAATGGCCCTGAGAAGCAAAATGTACTGAATTTTCTGATGTCCTATGAAGAGCAAATGCCGATGTATTGGCAGGTTGCGGAAACGCAATTCCTATTGATCGACAGCGAGATGCCCCAGGAACAGAAAACAGCGGTCCAGCAGAAGAAATCAACAGAGCAAATGTCAGAATTGGTGGCGCGATATCGAGCAGTGCAAGAAAAGTACTCTGCTATTTTTGCGGATAAGAAGAATGGGCTGGAGCTCGAGATCAACGGCAATACGGGAAAAATTGCTGACATCGTTTGGGACGCTTTAGGCCTCGGCGATACGGACAGATGTTTAGCGGCGATCGATCTGCTCATCGATCATCATTGGCTCCTGGAGACATTAAAAACAGATCATCGGTTCCAGGGGATTGTCGGCCGCAGCATCGGTGTGCGGTACGGCGTGGAAGCAAAAAACACCTGGAATGGGGATTTGACTTCGTCAGTAATGCTTGCAACATTCTGGAAATTAGTATTGGTCGAGAAATTAGGCATCGATGAAACAACCGCTGCCATTCTCGCTGATCTGTATAGAAAAAAAATGGATCAAAAAATAAGCCCCATGTATCTGGATCTGAAGTCAGGCGCATTTCAGTTCAGAGAGATCGCCTATAAAGACAGAGTTTTGAATTTTGCATAAATAAAAAAACAAAGACGAACCGCGCCCGGAAGCCTACTGGCTTCCGGGCGCGGTTCTTTGAATATTCAACTGTAGTAGCGCTATTAGTTCGCGCGTTCAACGTACTCGCCTGTTTCTGTATTGAGGCGAATCGATTCTCCTGAGTCTATGAATAACGGCACCCTGATCTCGATGCCGGTCTCGAGTGTTGCGGTTTTCGTAGCAGATCCCGATGTGTCGCCGCGAACTCCTGGAGGAGCGCTGGTGACCAACAAGGTGATCTTCTTGGGCAATTCTATGATAAGCGCCTTGCCATTATAGAGCATCACGTCGACGTTCTGGCCCTCTTTCAGGTAGCCGGCGCGTTCAGCGATGATGTCTGAGCCGAATTCGTATTGCTCGAAATTCTCAGAATCCATGAAGTAGAATTTACCGCCTTCGGTATACAGGAAACTTGCCTTTCTGCGTGTCAGGTCGGCTTCCTCAGCCTTATCACTTCCTGAGAAGCTTTTTTCAAGCATCGCGCCGGTCAGAAGATTCTTCAATTTTGTACGCAATGTGGCGGCGCTTCTGGCAACCTTAATATGCTGCGTAAAAACAACTACGTACGGCTGCTCATTCAGCGTTAAAACGGTTCCTAATTTGATCTCACTCATTGAAAGCATAGGATGGCGTTACGAATTGGTTAGCGGGGAGTATACGGTATCAACGCCATGTAGCGGGCGCGTTTGATCGCGGTCGCCAATTTTCGCTGATGCTTCGAACAGACGCCCGATTTGCGCCGCGGGACGATCTTCGAGTACGAGGAAGTGAATCTGAGCAACCCCTGGCCATTCTTGTAGTCGATGGTCTTCATAGAGTTTACGCAGAAATCACATGCCTTTGTCCTGGGTTTCGTGGTATTGGTTGTTTGCATACTGTTGCTTAAAATGGAATGTCTTCGATATTAATTTCTTCTTCAGGTGCCGGACTTGCTTGCGGTGCCGGTTCATCAAATGATGGCTCATTCGATTTCGATGCATAGTTCTGAGAACCGCCGGACATGCCTGCTTTATCGAGAAGGATCATATTATCAGCGATAATCTCAGTGCGATAGCGCTTGATGCCGTTTTGGTCATCCCAGCTGCGATTTTGCAATCTGCCTTCGAGGTAAATCTTGCTGCCTTTTTTGACATATTGTCCGACGATCTCGCCAAGTCTGCGCCAGGCTACAATATTGTGGAATTCAGCTTTCTTTTGCTGTTGGCCGCTTTTATCTTTCCAGACCAAGTTCGTGGCTATCGAAAACGATGCGACTGATTGGCCGGACGGCGTTGTCCTCACTTCAGGGTCCCTGACAACGTTGCCGATGAGCATAACCTTATTCAGGTCCATAGGATTGATATTAATTGATCATCTCAGTATCAAGGAGCTCATCGAGCTTCTTGTCGAGATCATCAAGGCTGATCTTTGCATCCTTCTTTGATTCGGTCGTCGAATCATCCTGCGGAGGAGTATCTGATCGCTTGCCGCGTGCATCAGTGCCCTGCATGCGCGTGAGCGCCCGGCGCTTTGCATTCTCCTGCATGAGCAGTTCCTTTGCGGACATCGGCTTTTTATCCAAAAGCAAATACCGCAAAACGAGCTTATGCAGCCGGAGGTTTTTTTGCAGTTCAGCGATCGCTTCTGTCTCGATGTCAAATTCGTTCAGCAGGTAAAAGCCGAACTTTTCTTTATTAACGGGGTAGGCAAGTTTTTTCCTTCCCCAGGATTCCTGCTTGGTGACAGTGCCGCCAAGCTTTTTCACCCAGCCAGAGATCTCGTCTTGGATAGGCTCTAACTGGTTCTCAGGCACATGGGCCGAAACCAGATAGAAGAGTTCATAATGCTTCATGAACACCTTACATTATTAATAATTAAGTAAGGACCCGTAGGACAAGGCCTATGGGTATGGTTGATTACGATGCCCGCAGTGTCGCGCCTGCTCGCAGGCTGGCACGGAGGGTCATTTAGGATAATCCCGCAAAGCAGGACTATCCTCGTAACGAGCCGGCTGTAAGGCCAGGCTCATACATGATCTGTTAACTATGTAAAAGAAAACGTATCGGCGATTACCGTATCATAGAAGCCTCTCTTTGTCAATGATTCTGTGCTATACTATAGGCTATACATTCGTATGCATACGTATCTCTGTATTTTAGGCCGCACACCAGAATTATCCATTGAAGAGCTATTGATCGTTGCGCGGAAGATAGGACATGTTGTTGAGGCAACTCCGCAGGCCGTGGTGCTGCAGGGATCTTTTGATCCTGTCGCATTGCTCTCACGGCTGGGCGGCACTATCAAGATTGCGCGAGTAGAGGAGACTATCGACCTCTGGAATAGGCTGACCAAGGATATATGGCTTCGCATACTGCGAAGCGAATTGCACGATGTGCATGGAAAATTTTTGTTCGGCTATAGCGTGTATGGTGCCCCTGAACAGGCCAAAAAGCAATTCTATGCACTCGGGCTTTCGCTCAAGAAACATCTGAAAGCCGCGAGGATCTCAGCCAGATTGGTCAGCTCGAAAGAGGATGCATTGTCATCGGTCGTCGTCAGAAAAAATAATCTCATCGGCCGCGAGCTGATCGTAGTACAGGGCCAGAAATGTTATCTCGGAAGAACGCTTGCGGTGCAGGATTTTGATTCATATGGCCTGCGTGATTACGGGCGTCCGTCGAGAAATATGGAACGCGGTTTGCTGCCGCCGAAACTGGCGCAAATTTTATTGAACCTTGCAGAGATTACCCATGAGTCAAGGCTTCTGGATCCTTTTTGCGGAGGCGGCACGGTAGTTCAGGAAGCGTTGCTCATGGGATTGACCAAGGTCTATGGCAGCGACATCGACCCGAAGGCGATCGATGAGACCAAAAAAAATATTTCCTGGCTCTCTGAACAGTTCAAATTGCCTTCTCCGCACCTGTCAGCAGCGGATGCATTGGAGCTCTCCAAAGCATATACTGGACAAACATTCGATGCGATAGTAACTGAACCTTTTTTGGGCCCTGCTCGCATCTTACGCCAAAAAAGTTTTACCCGATCAGATCTGCAGCGTATTGTTTCTGATATTGGCCGCTTATACCATGATTTTTTCAGTTCAATGGCCGCAGTTTCTCATCCAGGCACCATAGCAGTCGTAGTTTTTCCGGTCATAGATCTCTTTGGTTCTCGTTATGAGGTTGGAGATTTTGCACAATTGGAGCATTTTGGGTGGAAATTACAGGATCCTGAGGTTACGCATAGGATTTCTCGGCCAAAACTCTCTTCTCGCGGCCAATTGTTATATGCACGCGAGGACCAGATCGTATTGCGGGAAATAACCGTTTGGAAGAAGGTCTAATTGTTTGTCGATCAGGCCTTACTATGGTATACTATTTATCGTATATACTTATAGTATCATCGTAGGTTAGCTAAATTCGTGAACATAGTTTGCAAGGATGGAAGAAAATAAAAATCAAACGATATCTGCTGCACCGGATGACATTGTCGTCAAAGATCTTGACGGCAATTTTAAGGTTTTGAGTGACGGGGAGCTGAAAGATCTGGATGATCTCCTGTCATCGACTCAAAGTGCCGCTACCATACCTCAGATCTCGAGCGTAAATCCGCCGCATGGAGGCGCCTTGGATTTTCCGAAATTCACCGACCTGGCGGCCGTCCCCGTAAATGAGCATTTTGAGGACCCTGCTGTTGCAAAAAAAGGCACTACGATCGCTGAGCACCAATTTCATCCAGACGACCAGGATGAAGTAGAGCGGGAGCTTGAGAAACTGAACACCGTTTTCGGATTGTCTCAGCAAAAGCAGTACAGCATCGTTAAGATCGCCCAAAAACTTGTCGATAAGCACGGATTGAAATTATCTGAGAAGGATTTCATGACCTTCCAGAAGATCGTTTTGTCATATTTCAGGCAAGCGCGCAGTTCGGTAGAAACCAGGGCAATGTTTACCATGACCGTTGAAAGCGGCGGCGTAGGGATCAATTCCGATACGGCAGATCATATGATCGCGGTATTGAAACATCTTAAGTTAAAGATCGAAGAAACAGACGGCATTGTAGTAGAAGTAGATGACGCAATGCCGAGCATGGCGCAACCAGCTCCTGCTCCGCAGAACATGCCTGAGCCGAAACCAAGGCCAATGCCTCAGCCAGAGATGAAGCCGGCAATGGCCCCGATCCAGACCGCTACCCCTCCTGCACAGCCACTGAAGACTGTTGCTCCTATTGCAGCTGCGCCGATCCAGGAGAAAAAACCTGAGCCTATCATGCCGCCTGCGACCCCGATGAGCCCGCCGCAACCTACACCAGCAGGAATGCCTGAAGTTAAACCCGCACAGAATCCAGCCCCGGCAATACAGCCGATACCGGAAGCGCCGCAACCAGCCGTCGTCGCAGAAGAAATGCCAAAGATGAATCGACCGCAGATCCCTTCGTTCAAGCCTCCGATCGTCGAAATAAAGCGCCCGCAGTCCAATGCGGTCCGTTCAGGCAAACCAACCGGACGCGTCGAAGAATTGGCGCTCATGGACCTGGCGACATGGCGCATGCTTGACCCAGATCCGCGCATTCGCGCAGGCAAGATCCTTGGCAAAATCCAGAACCTTGAGCAAGAATCGCTGACCAGGAAAAGCCAGGGCATCCAGGCATGGCGTTCGAATGAGGTCTATCAATATTACCTGATGATCGGGCAGATGAGCCTGGAGCATAAAAAAGAAGTGGCCGAGATCATTCAATCAATGATGCAGGAGGGACAGCAGACGCTGACCTTGGATGAATTTGAAGCGGTCTCTGATCTGAACAGAATGTTACGCTACTAGTATGCAGAAATTTATCGTTCCGCAATTCATCGATGTAGAAAGCAAGATCTTAGGACCGATCACGGTCCGGCAGTTCGCGACGGTGGCCGTTGGCATGATCTTCATGTTCGCAGCGTATAAGCTTGCAGATTTTTCGCTGTTCCTGGTCTGGACCGTGGTCATTCTCGGAGCAACATTGCTGTTCGCTTTTTTTAAATTCAACGGCTTGCCGTTCCACATTTTCATGCTGAACATGATCTCTACCTATAAGCGGCCCATGCTCCGCGTATGGCTGAAAGAGGAGTATAGAGGCTCGAGAGATGCAAAGAGCAAGGCAGCGAAAGGGAAAGAAGAAAAGTATCTGGTCCCGAAGAAGGAATTTTCATCTGAGAAATTGTCTGAATTAGCCTTGATCATCGATACCGGCGGCATCTATAAGGGTGAAGCTGAAGCAAACCGCATCAATAGATCAATGTACGTAAAATAGAACTCCGATGAAGAGCAAGAAATTACAAGGCAATAAACCGAAGATCTCAACACAGCGTTTTTTGGATATTGCTGAGATCCGTGACGATATGGTGGTCATGAAGGACGGCACGGTGCGCGCGGTGCTCATGGTGTCTTCGGTGAACTTCGATCTGAAGTCTGAAGAGGAGCAGAATGCTATGGTCGGATCCTATGTTCAGTTCTTAAATTCATTGCAGTTCCCGCTGCAGATCGTCGTACAGTCCAGGCCGCTCAATATTGACGAGTATATCCAGCGTCTGATCGTGACAGAGCGTGAGCATTCGAATGAGCTGCTGCGCATGCAGACGGCAGATTATCGCAATTTCGTCGACGATCTCGTGCATCTCGAGAAGATCATGAGCAAGAAGTTCTTTATCGTCGTGCCCTATGCTCCCGGACAGGACAATAAATTGAAATTCACTGACCGCTTTATGGGTTTGTTCTCGACTGCTAAAGCAGTGACCCTGAGCCGCAAGAAATTCGAGAACTATGCGCGCGAATTGAATAAACGGTCCCTTTTCATATATTCAGGTACGACCAGTATGGGCCTGACCTCACGCCGTTTGAATACGCAGGCGCTGATCGAGCTGTACTACAATAGTTATAATCCGGCATTGTCCCAGAACGAGCAGCTCGCAGATATTAATCAATTATCGATCGACGAATAATGTTCAAGCCAAACGAAGCTATAGCAACCAAAAAGCAGGACGACCAGCCGATTCTGTCGTTTGAAGAGCAGAAGGCGATCGGGCAAGACAGGGCAGAGACAGAAGCGGAATTGTTGCTCGCTGAAAAGGCCTTTCGAGAAGGCGTTGTTTCGATTACGGATATCATAGCGCCGGCCGCTTTCAAGGTGGACTCGAGTTTTATACGCTTAGGCGATCAATTTGTCCGTACGCTATTCGTTGTGGCATACCCCCGCTACATTACGATCGGCTGGTTCGCGCCGATCATCAACTTTAGTTTGGCACTCGATATTGCCATGTTCTTCTATCCGGTCGACAGCGCCATCATTTTGAAAAAATTGCGCAACAAGGTCGGTGCCATCGAAGCACAGATCTCATCCGATCTTGAGAAAGGCGCTCCGCGCGATCCGGTCCAGGAAACAGCCTTGCGTGACATTGAATCCTTGCGCGACTCTTTGAGTCAGGGCACTGAACGCTTCTTCAAATTTGCTCTCTATATAACGCTCTATTGCAAGTCGAAAGAAGAGCTGGATACAAATACGGATAAGATCGAAAGCACGTTGGGAGCATACCTGGTTCTCTCACGGCGCGCTCTGTGGCAGGCTGAGCAGGGATTTAATTCTACGCTGCCTTTGGGTAATGATGAGATCGCGATCGCGAATAATATGTCGTCATCGCCTGCGGCGGCTTCATTTCCATTCATATCATCCGAACTCACGTCGGATAATGGCATCATGTACGGCATCAATCGCCATAATAATAGCCTGATCATTTTTGATCGTTTTAGTTTGCAGAACGCGAACTCGGTTGTGTTCGCGACATCCGGCGCAGGCAAAAGTTATACCATCAAATTGGAAGTGCTTCGCAGCATGATGTTGAATACTGATGTTATTTGCATAGATCCTGAGAAAGAGTATCTGCATTTATCCGATGCGGTAGGCGGAACCTACGTGAACCTGTCGCTCAACTCAGAAAGTAAATTGAATCCATTCGATTTGCCTACAAATTTAGGCGACAGCAAACCTGAGGATGTTCTCAGAAGCGCTGTCATTACTTTGAAGGGTTTGATCCGGCTCATGGTCGGGGAGTTGACCCATGATGAAGACTCGATCGTCGACCGCGCATTGCTCGAAACGTATGCAAAGAAAGACATCAGCTCGACGAGCGACTGGTCGAAAGCGGAAATGCCTCTGATGGCTGACTTTGAGCAGATTCTTGCCGGCATGATCGGCGGAGAAGATCTGGCATTGCGTGTCAAAAAATTCACTCAAGGAACGTTTTCTGGATTGTTCAACAGCAGGACGAATGTCGACATCAATAACCAGCTTGTCGTCTTCAGTGTTCGAGACCTGGAAGACGAATTGAGGCCTATAGCCATCTATACCATCGTCAACTATATCTGGAATGTAGTCCGCTCGCATGTGAAGAAACGCATTCTCGTTATCGACGAAGCGTGGTGGCTGATGCAGCATGAAGATTCAGCGAAATTTATTTATGCGTTGGTGAAGCGCTGCAGAAAATACTATCTCGGGGTGACGACTATCACCCAGGATGTGAACGACTTCCTGCGCTCGCCCTATGGCCAGGCCATCGTTACCAATTCGAGCATGCAGATCCTACTGAAGCAATCGCCGGCATCAGTGGCGCTCATTCAGAAAACATTCATTTTGACCGAGGGTGAGAAATATTTGTTGCTGGAATCAGGAGTGGGCGAAGGCATTTTCTTTGCCGGCAACAAACATGCAGCTATCAAGGTGCTTGCCTCATATACCGAAGACCAGATCATCACGTCAGATCCGAAGCAGCTCCTGCAGATCGAAGAATCAAAGAAGGAGTTTAAGCAGGCAATGCAATTGCAGCAGGCAGGCAGCGAGCCTGAGCCGGCACCAGCTAAAACATAACGACTATGCAACAAGGACAAGGCAAATACAATAAAAATAGATTGCTCGCGCTCGGCGTGCTGATACTTCTGATCATCATTATTTTGTTGCTCATCTGGTGGTGGTTTATACCGCATGGCAACGGTATTCCGGGACCAAAACCGACAGCGACAGAGCCTGCTCACGATACGGTCGTATTGCCGATACAAAAACCAGCCCCAGCGCCTGCTCCGGAGCCAACGCCTGCTGTAGTGCCAGGGGAAACTGAAGTTCGCTCGCTTGCGCGCAATTTCACCGAACGGTACGGCAGCTGGTCTACCGACAGCAATTTCCAGAATTTGAAGGATCTATTCCCGCGTGTCACTGCGCGATTGAAAGCCTCGTTCCAGAGAACCATTGACTCATCATCAGCTCCGACTGAGTTCAAGAGCGCCGAGACGAGAGTGTTGCAGATCGATATCAAATCGCTTACCGACTCGAAAGCAGATGTCTTGGTCACTGCTCAGCAAACGACGCGCAATGACAAGCTTGAGTCGCAGGACAGCTTTGTGAAGCTCGCATTAACCATGGTGAAAGATGGACAGTTTTGGTACGTAGATAGTGCCGAGTGGAAATAACAACGATCAGCATTTATGGCAGAAGCAGCACAGACTTTACCCCAATATGATGTCGTTGAGCGAGACATTGAAGAAGCTCAGCGAGCTCGTGAATTGCGGATGCAACGGCTCAGGACAGGTACATTTCGAGCAGAGCAGGGGCGGCAGAACGCATTCGGAGGTGCAGCTCAGGCTGCGCAGCATCTGCAGCAGATCAAAAAAAGCATCAGGAATATACGGAATATTACCACTGCGCTTGGTGCTGTGGCTTCGTTCACTGTGATCGGAATCTTATGGACATTGTTACAATGGAATCTACAAATGGTTTGGCAGGTATTTCATCTTCCTGGCCATGATTACTTCGGACTCTCCTGGTGGCTGATACCGATCGTCTTGTTAGCCGATGTTCTTATTTTTATTCTTTACATCACCCTCACACTTATTGCTTATTTTTACGCGCATCCCGGGAGTGCTGCCTGTGCTGTTCCTGAACTTGCAAAAACCTTCAGCAGCAGCGGCATGTTCGGCTTCATCAAGTCATTAGGCTTATCAATCGTAGAGTGGACATGCACAGTGCTTTGATCATATGGATAGAAAAAGAATAGCTTTGATCGTTTTATTCGTAGTCTCCATTGCTATATTTGGCTGGGGTTTGTATTCGTTTTTTTTCAAAGGCATCATTCCCGGCAATGAAACGAATGGGAATGCCAATACCGTAGGCGTATTGCCGATACCGGGGCAAGGAGGACCCGGCCATGCGAATGAAAATCAAAACCAGCCCATACAGCTGCCTGGTTTTTCGACGACCATCGATGTTACAGCACCGACAGACATTGCCCAAGGCGGCTATACGAAGGTCGTTGATTATGGTGATACGAAAGTGGACGATTTTACCTCGGGAGCCGAGGGGGCCTATTTCTATAATAAAGACGCCGGGCTTTTCTTTAAAGTGGACGGCGGCAAAAGCACCCCGCTCTCGGATAAGAAATTTTTTGACGTTGATAAAGTGACGTGGTCCAAGGATCAGAACAAGGCTATCATGGAATACCCTGATGGTTCGAATGTCGTGTATGATTTTAAGACCGATAAGCAAGTGACCTTGCCGAAAGAACTGACCGATTTTTCGTTCTCGCCCCAGGGCGACGCTATCGCCGGGAAATGGATGGGCAAAACGAATGACGAGAATTGGCTCATGGTCGGCGATGCGAATGGCGGAAATTTCCAGCTTATCGAACCATTAGGCGATCGCGGGAACAATGTCCAAGTAGATTTTTCGAACAATAATCAGATCGTGGCACTGGTGAGAGACCCGGTCGATGCGAATACCCAGAGCGTCTTGCCCATCGGATTGAATGGCGAGAATTTTCCTGCGTTCAATGTCGAGGGTTTAAAGTTCGAGAGCAAATGGGCGCCGACGGATAATGCTCTTCTCTATAATGTTTCCACGCAGGACAATAACTATAATCCAAAACTATTGATCACGAGCGGCGACGCAGAGACATTAGGCACGAGTCATTTGGACCTGGAATTGAATACCTGGGCCAATAAGTGCACCTTCAACGCATCATCAACATCGATATACTGTGCAGAGCCGACCAGTTTGCCGCGCGGTTCCGGGTTGTATCCGGAGCTCGCGAAAGGCATACCGGATGTTTTTTATCGTATCGATCTCCGCAGCGGCCAGAAGATCCCCTTAGCGGTACCGGTGGGCAACCGTTCGTCGTATAGCGCCTCGTCTGTCTTTTTATCCCAAGATGAATCATCGTTGTATTTCGTTGATGAAGTGACGAATCAGCTGCATTCGATACGTTTACGATGATGAAGAGGTTCTTTGTTGCAGTCCTGATATGCAGTGTCCTGGCGATCGCAGCTATTGTCGGTATCAACATTTTGGAACAGCCATCAGCCGATAAGCAGCCGGCACAGCAACAACCAGCATTGACCGCAAATGACACTGATCCGTCGCAAGGCCCTCGCGATGCCAAAGTGACGGTGATGCAATTCGGCTCTTTCAATTGCCCGGCCTGTAAGACAGCAGCTACCCAGATGGACCAGCTCAGGGCTCTGTTTCCAGAGCAGGTAAGGATCGTGTGGAAAGACCTGCCTGAAGAAACCGGATTTCCGTATCAGGCCGCTATCGCAGCACGCTGTGCGCAGCAACAGGGGAAATTCTGGCAATACCACGACCTCTTATATGAAAAACAGGATCTCATAGCTTCTCGAGCGCTGTATACGGTCTGGGCGAAGGATCTTGGAATACTGACAGAGCGCTTCGATACATGTCTTGATAAAGAAAATACGAAGCCATTAGTGGATGAGAATATTACCGAAGCTCTGCAGAATGGCGTAACAGTCGTACCGTATGTAAAGATAGGGGATGCGACATATGAGGGGCCTCAGACATTAGCAGTATATCGAGCAGCAGTTGATGCAGTGCTAGCCAATAAGTGATATGAAGAAAAAATTTTTCATTGTATTGATCATACTAAGCCTGACGGCGACCTTCACAGCTCTGACACCAGCTTATGGAGCTGATGGTGATTGCAACTTTACATCGGCATCGGGCATTTTAGAAGGAAAAAGCGTTTTTAAGTCGCCAGATTGCTCAGCGGCTGATCTTGCGAGGTTTATCAACGATCTCAACACCTTCTTCTACCGCCTTGCGATAGTTCTTGCAGTCCTCATGATCACCATCGGAGGTCTCCAATGGCTCATGGCCATCGGCAACTCCGGCAAGATCTCAAATGCGAAGGATACGATTCAGCAGGCAGTCATAGGCCTTATTCTAGCCCTCACCGCAATCCTTCTCTTCAACCAGATAGACACGAGCTTTACGAATTTGAATATCGGCACCATTAATTTGGTACCGCCGAAAGACGCGCCTTGTGAAGCACGAATGACCGCAGCATTGTGCAATTTTTCATCGCAGTATACTTGTTATTGGGAGCCAAAGGACAAAGATAATTATTTAGGAGCGGGGACCTGCAAACCGATTAACTGTAATGAAATTACGAAGTGTGAGGATTATCCGCGCAATGAAGCCATTTGCGTTGCAAATAATAACATGGGTATTTGTAACTTAAAACTTCATCAGCAGCGATGTTTGTATACGTTTAAGACCGGCCTGACCTGGACCGATGTATGCCGGACCTACCCATGTTCGACCGCACACCCGGATGACAAACCATGCCCCAAATAGTAATAGCGCATGCTGATGAAACGAAACATTTTACTTTTCGCAGTCTTACTCACGATTTTTTTCAGCGTTTCTCAAAACGCGTTCGCGGCTGACTCGAATAAGCCCTGCTTCAGTTCGGCCTCAGGCCTTATTACATCAGGCGGTACGTCGGTCTTCACCAGTGAAAAATGTGATCCGACGGACCTTGTTTCATTCATTAATACTCTCAACACCTTCTTCTACCGCCTTGCGATAGTTCTTGCAGTCCTCATGATCACCATCGGAGGTCTCCAATGGCTCATGGCCATCGGCAACTCCGGCAAGATCTCAAATGCGAAGGATACGATTCAGCAGGCAGTCATAGGCCTTATTCTAGCCCTCACCGCAATCCTTCTCTTCAACCAGATAGACACGAGCTTTACGAATTTGAAAGCGCCGGCGCTCTCGAGCGATTATGACTTTGTATGCAGTGATATCAAGGACCCTACGACTTGCACTTCGCATCCTGCGCCGGCATTCTGTGTATGGTCATGCACTGACCCGGAAGAAATGAAAAAATTAGTTAAGCCGCCGAATAAACCTTGGAGTCCGAAATGGCAGAATCCAAACTGCATTCCCGGCGTCTGTAATTCATTAGCTGCAGGGGCAAGCCGCGTTTGCACCGAAGGGCTTGCAAAGGCGCAAAATAACCACGGCAGCAATGCGCCGGAACTGAATACACTCATCGATTGTGTGAAAAAGACGGCAGTCTGGAGCCTTGTTGATGAGAATAAATTATTCACCTTCGATCAAGATCATAATCTGTGCAACTTTACGCGCGGAGACGCGACATGCGGTGAAGCCTGCTCGCACAAAAAAAATTCCTGCCATTACGGAGGTAAAACCGGGATCTCAGGCAGCTTAGCGGTCGACTTTAATGCCAAAGACTCTACATTGACCGGCGAAAGCATACTGTATCGCAAATTGAATGACATTTCGCAGCAATGCAATTTCGGCTTTATTGTATTTGAGAATTATGCAGGCGCGATTCACACCCATGTCAGTACGCAAAATTGCGATTCGGACGGTGAAGCTGACACCAACAAAGGCTAAGATGCAAAAAAATACCATGTATGTCTGTTCGAACTGCGACGCCCAAGCTCCGAAATGGTCTGGGCGCTGTTTAGAATGCGGCAAATGGGGAACTTTGGCTGAGCATGCAAAGCCATTGGCGGCTGCAAAAGCTGCCCGCGGCGGAATCGCCGCGGGCGGAAAGTCTCGAACAGCCTTTTCCGCGGCTCCTGCCAAAGTGGTCAAGTTCTCTGACCTTGAGCAGGGGTCCGTGCAGCGTATTTCAGCCAAAGGATTTCCATTCGATGAGATTTTTCCGAACGGTATTGCCTTAGGCAGCCTCACCTTATTGACTGGTGAGCCCGGATCGGGTAAATCAACACTTGCCTTGCAGTTGATGCGAACTGTGAGCTCGGAACATCAGGCACTATATGTTTCAGCAGAGGAGTCAGCAGTACAGGTAAAGGAACGAGCTAACCGCGTAGGTGCATTTGGCCAGCATTTTAGCATTACGGAAAGCACCGATCTTGAAGAGATCATTGCGACATTGCATGTGCAGAGGCCGAAAGTCGTTTGCATCGATTCATTACAAGCCATTGTGAGTGCAGAAGTCACCGGCGATGCAGGTTCTCTGAATCAAATCCGAGCCGTGACCGCACAACTGTTAGAACTTGCACGCAGAGAGCAGATTGCGGTTTTATTGATAGGGCATGTGACGAAAGATGGGACGCTTGCAGGGCCAAAATCGCTCGAACATTTGGTTGACGCAGTGTATTACCTTGAGGCTGACCATCATAGTGCTTATCGTCTCCTGCGTGTATATAAGAACCGTTACGGCGCTTCAGGGGCGGTCCTGGTTATGCAAATGGGCGGGGGAGGCATGACAGCCGTTGCCAATCCTGCAACGATTTTCATTCATAATTTTAGCCCTAAGCCAGGTTCAACACTGACGGTCACTGAAATTGATGATCAATTTTTCTTTCTCGAAGTACAAGCCTTGGTCGCGAAAAGCGGCTTTGGTTATGCCAAGCGCACTGCGTCTGGTTTTTCAAAATCGCGTCTAGAGTTGCTACTCGCGATAATCAAAAAACAATTGCACCTCGATACAGACTTGTATGATATCTATATCAATATTGCCGGAGGCTTTTCAGTGCACGAACCAGCGCTTGATCTTGCGGTACTGATGAGCATACTCTCAAGCATGAAAGAGCAATCCTTGCCTCCAAAAACAGTAGTCTTTGGTGAGCTTGGTCTTTCAGGAGAGCTTCGTGTCGTGAAAGACACAGGCGCACGTTTGAAGACCATAGCAGAACATGGATTTAGCACAGTCTACTTCCCGCCGCTTGAGCAGAAAGTACAGAGCAAATTAAGTTTACATTCATTTGCCTCTATTACCGAGCTGGTGAAGAAGTTGGGGTGGTAGTTGTTTGTCGCTTGTGAACACTAAGCATCCTTGCAAAGGATTGGTTTTTAGCGTATAAGGAAAAGCTATTTGTTCTTACACATTTGAGAAAGGAGAAATCCGTGAAACCTCCGTATATCGGCATCACCGGATTCATGCAGAGAAGCGAAGTTCAGGAGATCCTGAGCGTCGTACCGCCGAAATCGTTGAGCAAGGTGATGATCGGCGTCCTCGCAAGCTCGAAAACGATCCTGGGTCTTCCGAACAAATGGCCCAACCGCTATCCCAAACCTGAGGCTTTGGGAGAGATCTTCGTCGACCATCGATCAGCGTTAAATTTGGTGCATTTCAACACAAAGGAACCAGAACAGCTCTATAGCCAATTGCTCCGAACGCGAGAACTTGCCGGGCCGAATTGTCATGGATTTCAGCTCAACATCGAATGGCCTGACCCAGCTGTTCTCGAACGGCTACTCAATGAACCGAATCCGCCGGCCATCGTTTTACAGGTTGGTGCCAGTGCTTTCGAAAGTGTTCAGGAATCGCCGATCCTTCTGGCACAGCGGATCGCACACCAGTACGATCACCTCATCGACTATGTGCTCTTTGACCCGAGTGGCGGATATGGCATGCCGTTCGATCCGGAAGTAGCCATGCACTGTTTCCGTGAGTTCAAAAAATTCGGCCTGTCGGCAGGCATCGGCGTTGCCGGCGGCTTGAGCCCGGCGACCCTGCACTTGCTTGCGCCTCTGCTCGAGTATTATCCGTACATCAGCATCGATGCTGAAGGCCGTTTGCGTGACGAAAGCGATAGTCTCAAGATCGCCCTGTCACAGCGCTACCTGACAGCAGCATTTGCTCTCCTTGGTCGGTAAACGTATGCCGCACCCTGAATTTCCTTTGAGAAGGAGGACGGGGTGCGGTGTTTTTTTTATTCCCAGTGCAACCCTACTCGTTCATCAAGCTTATGGGTTATTGAGTTGTAATATTCTAAATTCGTATCATCTTGCACCAGCTGATCAACATACTTTTTTGCTTTCTCGATCAAGTCAGTATCGCGCAAAGTCGCTATTTTGAAATTTACGATACCGGATTGTCGACTGCCAAAGACCTCGCCTTCGCCGCGTAGCTTCAGATCAGCCTCAGCGAGCTCAAAGCCATCATTACTTTTTGTCAGCAGCTCAAGTCGTTGTTTGGTTGTTTCATTTTTGCTGTCAGTAAAAAGCAAACAATAGGACTGTAAATCATTTCTTCCCACGCGACCGCGGAATTGATGTAACTGAGCAATGCCGAATCTGTCGGCGCCTTCGATGATCATGACCGTTGCCTGTGGTATATCAATGCCCACTTCGATAACCGAGGTCGTGACGAGGATGGGGAAGGCGCCGTTCTTGAAATCTTCGAGGATTTTTTTCTTCTGATCTGTTTTTAGCTTACCGTGTAAGTAGCGAAGCTCAAGCTCAGGGAAAATATCTTTCTGCAGGCGTTCATATTCTGCAAGCACTGACTTGCTTTCACTTCTATCGTTTTCGTTAATGAGAGGACACAGGATAAAAACCTGTTGTCCTTTTTTGATAAGTCCCTGAATAAAGGTATAGGCTTTTGGCCGATTGGTTTCATCGACAATTTTTGTAATGATTGGTTTTCTGCCCTGCGGCCGCTCTTTAATATTGGAAACAGCAAGCTCACCATAGAGCGTGAGCGCAAGCGTGCGGGGGATTGGCGTTGCCGTGAGTGAGAGCAGATGCGGCACTATGCTGTCTCTGCGCATTGAAGTGAGGGTTTTCCGCTGCCCAACGCCGAACCGGTGCTGTTCGTCAACGATCACCAGTCCCAAATTCGGCACATGCAGATCTTTTTGTATCAAACTATGTGTTCCGATGGCCAGAAGTATCGTTTCATCGGATAATCCCTCGAGAATTTTTTTGCGGGTCGTTTTTTTGTTTTTATATACGGCGTATTTTGAGCTTAATAAAGCAATGGGAAGGTTCGGAAGGAGTTTTCGCAGCGTTTCATAATGCTGTAATGCCAAAACCTCGGTGGGCGCCATGAGCGCGCTTTGATAGCCCGCAAGTGCTGTGCTTAAAATGCCCATGGCAGCGACGACGGTCTTGCCCGAGCCTACATCGCCTTGTATCAGGCGGTTCATTGGCTCGCTTTTCTCTAGATCTTGAACAATCTGGTAGCCAGCCTTTCTTTGGTCATCAGTAAGTGTGAAGGGAAGTGTTTTAACCCAATCAGAAATATCCTCTTGTTTGAAGGGGATTTGCGGCGCATCATGCTGCTGATAGAAACGTTTGGCATAGCCAACGCCTAATTGAAGCCAGAACAGTTCCTCAAATTTTAAGCGTCGTATCGCCTTCTCAAGCTTCTCAGGATCATCAGGGAAATGCACTTGTTTCAGGGCATCTGCGAGAAGCGACAGTTTTTCTTTTTGTATCGTTGTGCTCGGAATTTCTTCAGAAGGGAGTTCAGCGCTTTTGAGAGCTGTCTGTATCAGGAAACGTAGTTGCTTATGGCTGATACCCTCAGTTAATGAATAGTAGGGGATAATGTGAGCAGTGTGCAGCTGTTCTTCTCTCACTTTTTCATACACCGGATTCGTGAATTCCGGTCCTACTAAACTTATTTTTGCTTTGCCAGAAAGGTATATCTCATCACCAACTTTTAATGTCTTACTGATATACGATTGTCCAAACCACACTGCTTTGAGTTCCCCAGTGTCATCTTCCATGCGCAAGTCGGTGATGAACATTCTTTTTTTGAATGATCGAAATGCTTTCACCGCGATAATTTTTCCACGGACAGTAACGATGGTGTCCGCAGGCACATCCGCGATATGTACGACATTGCGCATGTCTTCATAGCGCATGGGTACATACCAAAGCAGGTCAGCAATAGTCTCTATGCCGAGCTTACTCAACCTTGGAGCAGTTTTGCTGCCGATATGATGCAAATTTTTGACCGGAGATTCGAGAGGAAGCATAGCAGTATTGTACCAGAAGAAATACAAAAGAGCTCTTTGGTAAGAGCCCTTTTGTAAACGTCTACTTATTTGTCGTGAGTGCAGGTTTCCCCCAAGTATGCGCTTAAGGAATGCCCAAACCCTTTTATTAACTTAGACAAATAGGTAACTTATACGAATATAAGTTGTTTAGAGTATAGCATAACTGCTGGGTCTGTGCAACGTCATGAACGGTGTAGCTGTGCATAACTATTCAGACTTAGTCTTGCTCTTTGTCCTTACCTTTCAGATCAAGTCCTATATCGTTCAACTGCATATTTTCCGGCAAAAGTCTGCGGATTCTTGAGCCGCGCCCCTTATTACCATGACCTGATCCTGAGCCCTCAGTGCTGAGTACTTCAATAGAAACCTCGGGGTCGTCAGTTGTTACGCTGACTTTCGAGGATTCGTCAGGGACAGTTTGCAGCTCAGGCTTTAGTTGAATATGCGTCTTCGTTTTAAGTTCTTTTTTTGCGCTGATGACGGTCTTAGCTTCTATCGCCTTTCTCTGTGCTTCCTGGAATAAGACAAATGCGTCGCTGTAATGATCTGTCTTGGTTGCTTGTTGTGCCTGATCTCGCAATGAGTCTACCTGTTTGAGGTATTGGTCGAGCTGCTGTTTGCTTGAATCGTCTAGTTTTCGATCAGATCGATCGAAGAGCTTATGCGCTTCTGAAATGGTCTGGTCAGCTTCATGCGCGATCGCATTCGCGGCATTCTTCGTATCTGGCGAAGCGTCATCCGAGACATCATTTGCGATCGATTCAATCTCATCGTGGCTGGTCTCGGTGTTTAGTTCTATGGTCGTGAGCAGCTGCTGTGCGTTATCCGGATTCTTGGACTTCTTTGCAAGCTCTTGCAAGAGGTCAGCATGCGCCTGCAGTGCTGCGGTGAAGCCATTGCTGACGCTTGCGGCCGCTGCGATATTGTCCTGCGCTTTAAGCTCGGTTATGCCTTGAGCTATGGCGTTCGAATGGTCCTGAATCTGTTCGGAAAGGTCGGTTCCTGCTTCGGCTGTGAAAGAACCCTTGCCGAGCATTTGCTCTGCTTCATTGAGCCTGCGCTCTACCTTGGCGACTTCCCATTGAGTTTTTGCTTCAGGAGAAACAGCAAGAGCTCCGCGAATCGGCTCCAAGACATTGATCTTGACCGGATAGAGGATTCCGCCAGGCAAAGAGTTTTCTGCTGCATAGCTGATGCCGCTGCCAGAAAGTACCAAGAGGATCGCCAGGGCGCCTATCGCGAACGATCTCCGCAGCATAATGCTATTGAAGAATAGAAAATCTCCCCGGGAAACGCTTGGCGAGGGGTGGTTTGCTATAAAATCTACGAGTTGTTCACGCAAGGCCAACTGTTCGTGCTTGGACAAGCTAGCTTCTCGTAATGTTTTTCTGAATTGTCTGAATGAGATCTTCATATATTTCCTTTCGGCTTTTCTTGGGATTCGATCGATTCTTGAATTTTTTGTTTGGCTCTGTGTATGCGTACTGATATTACGTTTTGGCTCTCTCCGAGGATCTCAGCAATTTCTTTCGGCTTCAGGTCGTTAACATATCTTAGGATGAATACGTCTTTGTGCTTGTCGTCTAGTTCTTCGATGATCTCGAGTGCTGCCTTGGCATCGATCGATGCGATCATTTTTTCTGAATCATCGCTGGGCGGGTCGAATCCCTGCTCTTCATGCATCTCGTCAAGCGAGACGGTTTGCCGCTTTCTTGATTCGTCGATGATGAGATTGCGGGCAACCTGGTACAGGAACGCACGAAGATTTTTTACTTTTTTCCCTTCTATGAGGTATTGCCATGTCCTGGTAAAGATCTCTTGCGTATAGTCCCGTGCGCGTTCATGATTAAAAACCCGGTAGTACACATATCGAAAGAGTGCACCTGAATACTGGTCATAGGCCTTCAGATAGGCTTTTTCATCAAACATGTGTCGCATACTAGAAGACGGGGGTTTGATTATTTTCTTACCGTTAGTGGTCCAAAACAATGTAACTACAGGTCAAATACTTGCGTTTGTCAACCTGAATTACCGGATGCGGAGATTTTCGATGTTTATGTTAACCCTTTTGAAAATATGCTATACTTTTTACATTACTTTTAATAAAAAATAAATAGAGCTACAGTATGGTCAAAAAGAAACAGAAGCAGGTGCGCGCAGTAAAGCCAGTAGTGCCAGCCTTGCATTACTCGATCATCATTGCGCTCGTTATATCTAATATCACCAGTCTTGGCCTTGCATTTCTGATGGCTCAATTACTGGGCGTGAGCATGGGCAATATCGCGATCATCGGAGCAACGCAAGGTGTTAATCAGGCGAATGCTCAGGTATTGAGCATGAAACAGAATCAAATGGCGTATCCTGTCCCGGGTGGGCCTTCCTGTGATGCTCGCTGGGCAGTGTGTTCACAAGCATGTGATGATCAGTATACTGCGGGTATTTATACACCAGGAGGCTGGAATCGTTGCGAAAAGGACTGCGACCTTCGTTTGCTCAATTGTAATGTAACCGGACAGTGGATGGATGAGATAAAGGTACGAGATACGAAGTTTAAGCCTGAGTAAAATTTTTAGTGTATATACAAAGCCGGCCCCGTCCTTTGGACGTGGCCGGCTATTACATTCTAAATAGCTGTGTCCCTATTGTCTTGCGTCAAACTCCACTGTCCACTCGATACCATACTTATCCCTGAACATCGCAAAATAGGTACCCCAGGGGCTTTGATCCATAGGCATTTCAACCGTGCCTCCTTCCGAAAGGCCCTTGAAGAGTGTATCGGCTTCTTCTTTAGTTTCTGTGACGATTGCTATCTTGGACCTGTTTTCATTTACACGCCCCATGCTTTCCGGAACATCATTGGCAATTAAAATGTTTTTGCCAATAGGTAGCTCAATATGCATAATCTTATTTGCTTCATTTTCTGCTACTTGAAATTCGGGGCTTGCAAGGTCTTTGAAACGAATGATCTTCGTAAACTCTCCGCCGAACACTGATTTGTAGAAAGTAAATGCCTCCTCGGCATTTCCATTGAAGTTAATATAGGGATTGATCGTCGCCATAGTTAGTATTTAATGATAGCTCTACTAATTACTTCTGGCGGACCGCCCTTTGGGCGAGTCTCGCCTGAGCAAAGCTCAATGGCGGAAGGGGCGAGATTCGAACTCGCGATACCGTTTTGCGGTATGACAGTTTTCAAGACTGTTGCCTTAAACCACTCGGCCACCCTTCCTCAAGCCACTATATGTATCAGAAATGAAAAAATAGTTCAAGCCTTGTCAGTTAGCAGTATGCGCGATAATAGTACACTGTTCTGTATGAAAATACTATGCATATCGTCGTCTTTGTTTACCAGGCATGTATTTAAAAAACTAAGAAAAATATATGAGTAAATATGTTTTTACCTGTCCATGCGGCGAAAGCATGTCGGTCAATGAGGAATCAAGAAAAGATGCGATTGTGAAAATGAAAGCTCTCATGGATAAAGAGCGCGCGAAAGAGCACATTAAAGCTAAACATTCTCATGATGCAGATGGTATGACGGTAGGCCATATCTACGCCTTGATCGAACAGCGCTTAGCGCCAACATCAAAGGTGCCGGCATAGGGTTACCGTCTCCTGTCAGAGGTAATAGCACCGTCTTTGAGGGAAATGACTCTGCCGGCACGTGCGGCATACTCTTCTTCATGGGTGACCATCACGATGGTTTGTCCTTCTCGATGTAGGTCGAGGAATGCATCCATGACAACGCGGGAGTTTTCTGAGTCCAGGTTTGCAGTTGGTTCATCGGCGAAGAGAACTTTCGGATGATGAGCGATGGCTCGCGCGATAGATACGCGCTGCTGCTGGCCGCCGGATAATTGACTCGGAAGATTCTGCTTCTTATCAGCCAGGCCAAGGCGTTCTAATGCGATGAGCGCCTGCGCCTCGGCTGTTTTGCGCGAGTGTCCTTGCATCAGGATAGGCAGAGCTACGTTTTCAACTGCCGTTAACTCAGGGAGGAGAGCATAATCTTGAAAGACGAAGCCCATTTTATGCAGTCGCAGTAATGTTTTGTCTGCCTGGCTGAGATGAGTTACTGATGAGCCGTCGAAATAAATTTCTCCTGAGTTCGGCTGGTCCAGAAGCGACATTTGGTACAGCAAGGTCGATTTTCCTGCGCCGGAAGGACCGATGATGGCCACGAATTCCCCGTCTGTTATTTCCACAGTAAGACTCTTCAGGACGATAAGTTCAAGTTCACCGCTGCCGTATTTTTTTAATAGTTCTTTGACCTGTAACATAGTATTATCGCCCCAAAATAGCATCCAGTGTATTTTTACGTACAATGAGTTTTGCCGGCACATAGCCTGCGATGAGCGTGACGGTAATCAGGATCACAATGCGCAATGCTGCACCCTGCGGTGTGACAACCAAGATCCCATCTGAGAACGGAAAGTCGATAGGATGGGCGGCAAAGAAGGGTTTCAGAAAACCGAAAGTCAGGAGCGCGCCGATCCCTGATCCGATGATGCCATAGAATAATGCCTGCAAGATATATGAGAATTGTACAGCGCGCGGGCTGATGCCTACGCCTTTCATGATGCCGATGAATTTACGCTTGGTGACTGCATTGATAAAGACAACGATAAAGATGGTGATCGTCGCAACGACGAGAGCGATAGAGGACAGTGCATTGCCGAGTACACCCATGGTCGTTTCTATATCCCGCAGGAATGAAGGAACTGCCTGTGCAGATGTTTGAACGCGCGCCGCATGCGTACCCATAAACGATTTGATCTCAGCGACCAGCTGCGGTGCATATGCCTCGTCGGTGCGAATGGCTATTTCCTGCAAATCCAGCTTATTCGCTGGCAATAGACGCTTCACTTCCTGATCAACGGTGAAGGCCCGGGTTGAAACTTGGTCTACCTTTGTTTTTACGATGCCCTTAATAGTGAAATCCTTGCTTACTGGCAATCCGTCTTTTTGAGGCAAGGTAACGCGGACGCGGCTTCCCACATCGACATTGTCGAGAAGCGTAATACCGGGGATATTAGCATCTGCGAATGAAGAGTACTTTTTCAGCATATTCGCTCCGATCAGGATATAACCCTCATCACCCGGCTCCAGAGTTTTGCCGTGGATGATGAATCGGGAGAATCCAGTGACTGCTTCTTCTTTCAATGGATCAAATCCGACCAGAGCGAGATTTGCCCGGTTAGCGGTTTCATTTTTTTTCGGCAGCTCATTCAGCGTGCCCAGAATATCAACGCCTACTGCATAGCGCGGTGAGAGCGAAGTGACATGCGGATGGTGCTCGAGGAACGTTACAAGATTTTGAGAGTCTTCTATATAATCATGGCCGTCGGCAGACGTGACTATCACTTCACCGCTATAGCTGGTCCTGAATTGAACGAAAGAGCCGGTGATAAGGCCGAGGAGTAGACCCGATACGACGACCAAATTGAGAAAGGTAAGGACCATAATGAAAATAATAAGAGCCGTCGTGCCTTTATTCGAGCGCCGCAATTGGCGAATGGCTAAAAACCAGCCGACTCGCATGGCATTGATATATTCGGTTCTCAATTGACGCAGTTTTTTCATGATTTTTTGAGGAAACTAGGCAGTAGAAGGAGTATAGAGAATTATTAGATTTTTGCCTAGTTCTAGACTTTTTTGTAAGAACGGGGATTATGTTGCGTCATCTTGATCTGTACATAACTAAATAATCCAAAAAAAATATGGAAAAACTGAGAGTTTTCTCACAAATGAGCAGGGCTACCAAAGCCTTGGTAGCCGGCATTACCTTGGGTATCACTGCCTTATCAATAACATGGGCGGCAGTTACCGTTACGTCTGGTCCTACGGCGCTCTTCGCATCAGCACAAACCGTGCCTGCTATGAGCCAGCCGCTAGGGCTTTTTAAATTAGATTTGAAACAGGATGCTGGCGAGAATCTCGGCTCAGTCACGGTACATGTGAATAATGTTGCGCCTGCCGGAGTTGTCTCATCAGATATTGCAAATGTTTCGGTCTATAAAGATAATGGCGACGGTGATTTCAATCCGGCATCTGATGTGCTTGCTGGGTCGCAGACCGCAGTGGCAATTGATGGAGACACCACGATCACCACAGCAGCAAATAATAGTGTCAGCACAAGCACGACAGTTTTCTTTGTCAGTATGCAAACTGGCAGTACCTGGAGCAGCACCACGACTCCTGATATGATCACGGTCACCTTCCCGGCAAATGGCTTGAACATGGATAATCCGACCTCGACTCCTGCCGTGACCGCAGCGACAACGCCGGTCATCCAGGCTGATAGCGCAGGTCCGGTGCTGACGAGCGTCATTGCTGCAGATACGGCAGTAACGCCTACTAAAACAGCCGGTGACACCTTAGTATTTACTTTCAACGAAGCAACGAACAAGCCTGCGATCACCACTGCAAATGTTGATACCGTACTTTCAGTGAATAATGGTCACTCATTGAAGAATGGCGGAGCGGTGCTTGGCGCCACTGCATGGAATGCTGGCGGTACCGAACTCACTCTCACATTGAATGATAATGGATTCGGTGTTCCGACTGTCCTGGTCGGAGATATGGTGGCAAGCATGGGTACAATGATCACTGATGCTGTGGGCAATCCAGCAACCGGATCAGCGACGATTACCGGAACATTCGGTGATATGTTCGGCTCGACTGTTTCGACTCAAGTTCGTAATGGAAGCAATGCGGATGTCACGAATACAGCCCTCTCCTTCGGCACAGCGGTCCATGATTACGCTACCGTTAACGGAGTAGGATCCACGACAACGGCAACAGGAACGGTCACCTTCAACTTGTATGGTATGAGCAATTGCACAGGCTCAGCACTGAGTAGCGAACAGATGGCTCTTTCAGGCGGCAATGCATCATCGAATGCAACAACGACACTCGCCGCGGGAAGCTATGGCTATAAAGCAAGCTATGCTGGCAATGAGATGTATTCTGCATCGAACGGTGTCTGTGAACCCTTCAGCGTGGTTGGCCCTACAACGAATCTGACGCCTACCATACAGTCGAACATTCAGAACTCAAGCAATACAAACATCGCTGGTCAAACAGTGACGACAGGCACCGTTGTGCATGACTATGCAGTAGTATCCGGCAGCAATGGAACGCCGACTGGATCTGTGGACTTCATGCGCTATGCGAACGGCACGTGCTCAGGAGATCCTTCAGTCACAGAAAGCAATATCGCTTTGAACGGCATTGGGGCTGCAGCTTCGGGAACCTATACGACGGTGGCAGGCATGCTCTCATATCGCGTACATTATGATGGCAATGGCACATACTTGCCGGGAGACGGAGCTTGCCAATCATTGACTGTTCAGGATGTGGTACCGCCAACTCCGACGACACAGTGCGAGAACGGATTGATCAATGGGAGATTGTATATGGTCATGGGCAAGAGCAAGATATGGTTAGCAGCGGATTGTCGATTGAAAGAATTTAGAGGCAATGCAATCGGCCATGCGAAGGGTAAGAAGTTCCAGGATATCATTCCATTACCGACCCAGGGCGTCGATGATAACGGAAATATCGTTCAAACCTTCACCATTATCATGCTCGATCATAAGCCAGTAACCATTCATTCTGATAGTGAGATCAGGGAGAAACACGAGAAGACAGAAAAGCACGAGAATGAAGGCCATGGGAATAAAGGCAATGGCAATAAGCATGAGGATGGCAATGATGATTAATAAGAAAGTAGACGTGTAATCAAAAGCAAAAACCGCTTCGGGCAGCCGAAGCGGTTTTTGTAATTGATAGTTTTGAAATGGAGTGGTGCGCCCGGCAGGAATCGAACCTACGACCTCATGGACCGCAACCATGCGCTCTATCCCCTGAGCTACGGGCGCAAACCTATTGATATGTAAGCGGTAATTAAAACGGACCTCGACGAGGCAGGACCACCATATACTATTTTGTTGACTTTGACAATGATTGTCAACTAAAATTTGAATAGCCGCCCAAAAAAGTCACTGGTCGGCTCTTCTTCTTTCTCAAGATCTTCGGGAAGGAAGTTCAATAAAATTTCACGGATTTCGTTCGGATTGACATCGCCCAGTGGCACGCCGATATGCGGGCTGAAAACGCTTTTAGGATCAAAGTAAAGAGTCTTCACCACGGGCGGCTCATAGATAATAAAAAAGTTATTGAGCTCGGTATACGCATAGAAATCCGGACCAGCGATAAGCCCATCCTCGGTAATCGCAAAGTTATGAAAACCTGGTCCGCGCATTTCGCTGACGACGAATATGAGTATGGTGAGGGCAACGATGACTGCCAGCAAGTAATTTTGGTCGAAGAACGAATACCCGAGCAACAGGATCACAATAATCGCCGCTAGAATATACCACCATCTGCCGCGTTCATGTTCATCATGTGAATAAAAATCCCATTCGGCCAATACTTCGCCGTATTTTTTCGATATCTCGGGTGCGCTTTCACCTGGTCTATTCTTATCTTCTGCCATGGAAACAGTATAGCATATTTTTCCTATAAAATCATTGACATCGAGCCATGCGTATTGTATTGTAAGTAAGCTTTTTCCTTGTAAAATCGAGGAAATTTACACGGAGAGGTGGCTTGCGCCCAAGGCGCACCCGCCTCGGGCGGGGAGTTTAGTCAGAAAGGCAATGAAAAGCGATTATGTACTATGTCTATATCCTCCATAGCAAAAAGATAGGGAAACGATACATTGGCCAGACATCAAATCTGAAAAATAGAGTGAAGCAGCATAAAAATGGTAACGCTTCATTCACAAGCAAAAATGATGACTGGAAACTCATTTATTACGAAGTGTTCCTATCAAAACGTGATGCGCTCGAGGAAGAAAAATTCTTAAAAAGTGGTAAAGGTCGAGAAAGATTGTCCTTTTTACTTCAAAATACAATTGATATCATATAGTTCACGGAGAGGTGGCTGAGTGGTCGAAAGCACCTCACTGCTAACGAGGCAGGGCGTAAAAAACCCTCGCGGGTTCGAATCCCGCCCTCTCCGCCAGATATGTTTTTATCGGGCTACTCAAATGCTATAAATCAATAAAACAATATTTATGCAAACATTTTTTAATTCAAATCTCTTTGTTGGCTTGGCTACCATCATCACCGGAGCAGTGGCTATACTGGTTTACTTTAAACAGAAAAAAGATTTCAAAGTTCAGGCCGCAAGAGTCCTTCTGATGGAAATCAGAACTGCGGAGGAGCGAATTGCTCAGATAAAAGATAAAATCCAGAATAATTTCACTAATGATTTCCCTTCAGTTTTCCCAACAAAGAATTGGAAGACTTATTCCCATTTATTTATTAGTGATTTTGATCAAGACGAAATTAAAGCGATAAGCTCTTTCTACGATTATGGTGATTTGATCGAGGAATTTGCAAAAAGAAATAATGATTTCTTCTGGGTAACGACTGAAGAGCGCGCTCGTGTCGTCCAACAGAAACTGGCTGATATAGTTTTTAAAGCAAAAGAGCCAGCAACGTCTCCTGTTGATATAAGCACTCGCAAGCAAACTCTAAACGAGTTTACTAATGATCCGTATTCATACACTCCTCAAAAGACCTTGGAGGCAATAAAGAGTTACACAGAAAAAGTCGGCACAATAACCACCACAAGTGCTGGTATTAAGTTAAAAAAAATAGCGAAGTTGAAATAAACTTGTCGCGAGGCGATAATCCCGCCCTCTCCGCCATTAGTAAATTCATAGGAATTTTTTTTAAAATCATGCAGCGTCCCTGGGAATCATTTTTTAATGCAAAGATTAAGAAAATTTTTTCTGAAAAAAAATCGATCATCGATATAGGGGGAGGCCTCCGGGTGCTGCAAGACAGAGGAAACCGCTACAACCCTGATCGCGAATGGATACGGCCATTTCTTTCGCAGGTCGATTACAAAATTCTTGATCCAGTCCCTGATTTCAAGCCAGATATCATCGGCGACATTCATAAGCTGCCTCTTGAGAGCAACTCAGTTGATGCCTTGATCTGTATTGCAGTCTTAGAACATGTCGAAAATCCGATCCAGTCGGTCGCAGAAATGCATCGCGTTTTGAAGCCGGGCGGCTACTGTTTCATCTATGTGCCGTTCCTTTTTTATTATCATGCAGAACAGGGCTACTACAAGGACTATTGGCGGTTCACCAAGGATGCCATGCAGTACCTTGGCAAAGATTTTCAGCACGCTGAGGTTCAGAATGTCCGGGGAGCGCTGGAAACATGGTTAAAAAACAGTCCGTTAGGAAAGATACAGCTATTGTCTCATGGGGCTTTTTTGCTCGATCGCTTGACGCATAAAGTCCAAAGCAAACAAACAAGCGGCTATCATGCTTTTTTCATAAAATAGGCCGAGACCGTTCGTGAAAGGAAGAGTATATGGAAGCTATTACGCCAAAAACTATCTTGATCACCGGGGGAGCTGGGTTCATAGGCTCACATCTGTGTCGAAAATACGTTACCGCCGGGCACAAGGTCATTTGTGTCGATAATTTACAAACGACAAACTCAACGGATACCATCAGCGATCTGCTCTTGCGCAGAAATTTTACCTTCATCAAGCATGATATTATCAAGCCGATACCCGTCAGAGAACATATTGATTGGATCTTTAATTTGGCCTGCGCAGGATCCTATACAAGCTATCAATTCGATCCGGTGCATACGGTGAAGACCAATACCGTAGGCATGCTGAATGCGCTGGATCTTGCCCGCGTGAACAATGCACGGATCATGCAGTTCTCAACGTCAGAAATTTACGGTGATCCGCTTGAAAGCCCGCAGCGTGAGGAGTATCGCGGGAATGTAAATACGCTGGGGCCGCGCGCTTGCTACGACGAAGGCAAACGGGTCGCTGAGACCTTATGCATGGATTATCATCGCGAGTATGGCGTTGATGCAAAGATCATTCGCATTTTCAATACCTATGGGCCAAGCCAGGATCCAAATGACGGCAGAGTAGTGACCAATTTCATCCTGAAAGCGCTGAGCAATGAAAATCTTATTGTCTACGGTGATGGCGGCCAAACCAGGAGCTTTCAGTATATAGATGACCTGATAGAAGCTGTGGATCGGATGATGCGGAAAGATAATTTCCAGGGACCGGTGAATCTTGGCAATCCCGGAGAGATAACGATGAAGGAGTTAGCAGAGAAAGTGATCAAGCTCACGAGAACGAAGTCAAAATTAGAATTTACTGATCAGGCGACCGATGATCCGAAGCGGCGCTGTCCGGATATTACTTTGGCAAAGAAAGAGCTTGGATGGGAACCGAAGGTTGCTCTTGAGGAGGGTTTGAAGAAAACGATCGAGTATTTCAAGGCCGTGAAATTGCCGGAACGAAAAATTCTGGTGGTCGCGACAACATACTATCCCGAGATCGGGCCTGCTGAGCAGGCATTGCATGAATTGACGCAGGCTATGCCGGGCACGGAGTTTCATATCATCACTACAAAACTGGCAAAGGACAGACAGGCTATAGAGCAGATGGGCAATGTGACTATTTATCGCATTGGCCTTGGCACCAAGCAAGATAAGTATCTGTTGCCGGCATTGGGACTGAAACAAGCCCTGAAGCTGTATCAGGAACATGAGTACCGATTCGTGTGGTCGGTCATGGCAAGCTATGCTGCCATGGTCGCCTGGGGGTTAAAAACGATACATCGAGATATCAATTTTCTGATGACGTTCGATGGGAGCGAAGTAGCGACCAAAACATCGTTTAAGAAAAAGTTTCTGCTGCCGTTATCGAAAAGGTTGCTTCGTAAGGCAGATTCTGTATATTTATCAGATGTGACGCAGGAACAGCAAAGCTCGGTCTTTACAGAAGATACAGAGACCTCGGTCATCTCCAAGGAAAGCACCAGTTTCGTCAATCAGGTGCGCTATACCTATGCCAACCTGCTCAATAAGCAGCAAAAAAAATTAGCCAGACCAAAATAATATGCCAGGATCAAGACAAGTAAAAAGAGAAGTGCTCTGGGAGGGGGATTTTATCCGCGTCATCGCAAAGCATTTCAAAGATCAGCATGGCGGTGATCATGTCTGGGAATGCGTAGAACGCAAGCGGACGAGAGAGATCGTAGTCATCTTCGCAGTAACAAAAGATAGGGAGGTTGTGCTTTGCAAGCAATATCGGTATCCGCTGGATGCAGACATTGTGGAATTACCGGCAGGTTTGAGTGATAAAGAAGGCGAACCATTGGAGGAGACCGCAAAGCGCGAGCTGAAGGAAGAAACCGGGTATCTGGCTGATGAAATACATCTGGTCCAGGAAGGTCCTTATAATTCCGGGCTCTCGGCTGATAAACTCGCCATTTTCTACGCGCCAAACGTTACCTTTGTCGGCAAGAAAGAGGGCGATGGTGATGCAACAGAAGAGATCGATGTCATGACCTTGCCTCTGGATGAACTGGTAGATTTCTGCACCAAGAAACATGCTGACTATATGGTCGATATCAAGATTCCGTCCACGCTCAAAATACTTGAACATCGAGGTGTACTATGAAACGCATTTTGATTTTTTCAATCGCCTATCAGCCTTTCATTGGCGGCGCTGAGGTTGCTATTAAAGAGATAACGGATCGGATCTCGCAGTCAGAGATTGAGTTCGATATGATCACCTTGCGCTTCGATGCTGCATTGCCGCGCTTCGAGAAAATAAGGAATGTGAATGTCCATCGCATTGGTTTCACGTCACAGAAGCCGACCATGGGAGATTTAGTTCGTTTTCCGCTGTCGTTCAATAAGTACCTTTTCCCATTCCTTGCTCTGAAAAAAGCCTCACAGCTTCATGCGCAGAAGCCGTATGATGCCACCTGGGCTATGATGGCAAATTATGCCGGTTTCGGAGCGGTCTTTTTCAAAATGAAATTTTCGAAGATCCCGTTCCTGCTCACCTTGCAGGAAGGCGACCCGATCGACTATATCAAACGCCGAGTCCGTTTCGTGTATCCGCTATTTATTCAGATCTTCAAACGTGCAGATCATATTCAAGTTATCTCTCAGTACCTTGCAGACCTGGCTCGCAGCATGGGTTATACGGGCTCACTGAACGTCATTCCGAATGGTGTTGACCTGCAATTATTTTCACAATCCTTTCATCAGGGAGAACTAGATGCCGTAAAAAAGAAACTTGGTAAAAAAGACGGTGATGTATTCCTGATCACGACATCGCGGCTTGTCCTGAAAAATGCAGTGGATGACAGCATAAAGGCTATGGGGTTTTTGCCCAAAAATTTTCATCTCCTTATTATCGGCACTGGTCCGGATGAGGATGCATTGAAAAAGTTGAGTGCGCGAAGCGGTCTTTCTGATCGTGTACATCTCCTCGGAGAAGTAAGCAATACTGAAGTTCCAAAATATTTGAAAGTGTCGGACATTTTTATCCGGCCCTCGCTTTCTGAAGGCATGGGCATTTCATTTATTGAAGCTATGGCTGCCGGCATTCCTATCATTACCACGCCAGTCGGCGGCATCGTAGATTTTCTTTTTGACCCTGAGAAGAACCCTGACAAACCCGCTACTGGTCTTTTCTGCGAGGTGCGAAATCCTGAAAGCATTGCGCGCCAGGCAAAACGATTGATGGAACAAGCTGACCTTCGCAGCAGCATCATAAAAAATGCACACGTTTTGGTCGCTGAGAAATATGACTGGAAGCTCCTGGCAGAACGCATGCGAGAAGAAGTTTTCAAAAAAGTTCTTGCATGATCATACGTCCGCTTACAACCAGAGTCTTCAAAGAAGGGGAGGATCTATTCGCGTTTATTGTTTCCTATATCCCAAAGCTCAAGAATAAAAGTGTCATTGTGATAACCTCGAAGATCGTAGCGCTTTCTGAAAAACGCACATCGACGAACACCGGCAGGCGAGCGAAAATACGGCTGATAAAATCGGAGAGCCAATGGGCTATGC
Organism: uncultured Gammaproteobacteria bacterium; assembly: GCA_964402565.1. Taxonomy (GTDB): domain Bacteria; phylum Patescibacteriota; class Patescibacteriia; order UBA1558; family 2-01-FULL-52-15; genus CAYRBH01. Next base: position 180,356 of record CAYOCJ010000001.1, read on the forward strand.
GAACCAAATGGACCTGGCTCACCATCAAAGACAATGCCGTCATGTCCGCGGCAGGCATTGATGAATCGAACGCGAATGGCAAGCTGATCTTATTGCCTAAGGATAGCTTCAAAGCGGCGGCGGTTTTGCGGCAAAAACTCAAGCGTTTTTATAAAGTCAATCAATTGGGTATACTTATTACTGACAGCAGGCTATTGCCATTGCGGGCCGGCGTCGTAGGCATAGCTCTTGGCTATGCAGGTTTCAAAGGCGTACGGGACGATCGCGGCACGAAAGACATTTTCGGAAGGAAATTGAAGCTCACACGCGTCGATATCGCTGATGCTGTAGCCACTGCAGCAGTGCTGACCATGGGCGAGGCTGCTGAGAAGCGGCCGCTGGCTATCGTGGAGGATTCGCCCGCGGTATTTACTGAGACAGTGAAAAAGAATGAATTGATCATGGATTTTCGCGACGATGTGTTCGCTCCGCTATTCAAAAAAGTTCAGCATATCAAATTAAAAAAAATCAAAAATCCGCATTAACATGCAATTCAGCATTATTATCCCGGCGAAAAACGAACTTGAGAATTTCAAACGCAACTTGAAGCAATTCGATGCGTTGCGAGGAAAGTTTACCTTTGAAATTATTATCGCTGATGGCGGTTCGAAGGACGGCAGCATTGAGTATGCGCGTCCTTTGACCGATAAAATTGAAATTAATTATGATAAAGAAACGATAGCTGAAGGGAGGAATAGAGGTGCCAGGGTGGCTACCGGAGATATTTTTGCTTTTTTTGATGCCGCAGTGCAGATAGACAAGGTGCCAGATTTTTTTGAATATGTTCTGAAACGATTTGAAGATCCGAACATTGTCGCGGTAATCCCCAATGTCGGCATTTATCCTGATGAAGCAACGCGCATGGATACTATCGTGAGTGGTTTTATCAACCGACTGATACGTTTTTGCAATGCCATGGGTTGGGGAGCGGGAAAAGGCGAGGCACAGATCATGCGTCGTTCAGCCTTTGAGAAAATTCATGGATACAACGAAACCTTGGTCGCTGCAGAAGATAATGATCTGATGCGGAGACTAGCTAAAGTCGGTAAGGTTATTTCAGCGCCAAATTTGAATGTGTATGATGATCCGCGCCGCTACCGTAAGCTTGGCTATCCGCGTGTTATCATGCAGTGGATATTGAATCAGCTTTCAGTCATTTTTTTCGGGCATTCGTATAGTAAGGAATGGAAGAGGGTGGACTAGGCGCTGTTTGCACATACCCATTCGCTCAGCTGCGGAAACTCAGCCCGCCTATATGGAGGCGGGCTTTTTCGTGAGGTCCTCTCTTCGCTCATGGCTATGTGCAAACAGCAGCAATGTTTTTTGAGGGGGGATGGGCAGGGTATTTGCGCTGACAAGCTAAAATCCTCAAAGACCATTTTGCTCAAGGCACCTGCTATAAGTAAAATTGTAGTGATTTTCGAAATCAGACGCAGATAAATTGTCCGTTTGAAATAATTTTTGCGCCAAACTCGAGCAGTTTCTTTTTATTTCAGCAGGCCTTAATGCAAACCAATAGAAGCTAACTCCTAGAATTACCAGAGCTAAAGCAATGCTGAAATAAATTTGTTTTTTCATATTTTTTAAGTTGAGAACCGGATACGTAGTATTAGATTATGCGTTTTTTTGTTTACTCTCAACTCTGATAGCATCACCACCAGTGTTATCTATCCTGTTATTCATAATGGCGTTACCACCCACAGTGTTAATTTTTTGTTTTATAAAATTTGTTTCGATTTTTATTTCGCGCAATTTCTTTAGAGCGAGGATAGAAGTAATCACAGTGATTATAGCAGCGATCGCTGAAATCCATGACGTTATCCACATACATTAGAAGAATTAAATAAAAAATTTAACCAATACTTCATTTACGAACTTGCCCCAATCGTACTCTTTTCACAATACCATTGCAAGAAGCTTGGATTAAGGCTGGTTTTTCGCCACAACCAAGGCGTGCACGGTTTTTGTCCCATGCTTTTTGAGTTCTGATGCAGCTTCATCGAGGGTAGAGAAGGTTGTAGTGATATCGTCTATCAAGAGTACATGAGCGGGCGCGGCACCGTTATAGGAAAACGCTCCTTTCAGATTTTCCAGCCGTTCAGCTCTATTCAATGTATGCTGCGGTCGCCGCGCCCGAATACGTTTCAATTGGGTATCGAGAGGCAAGCCTGTAGTCTTTGCAAGTTCCTGCGCAAGCAATGCGCTTTGATTGAAACCGCGATTTCTCTCACGCCTGCGATGCAAGGGGATAGGGATAATCGCAGTGTCAGAGTGCAGCGCTGGCATTGCGGTTTGCAATATGTTTCCTAATGACACAGATAATCCCTTCAAACCATTGAATTTAAAAGCAAAGATCAGTTTTTGTATTCGCTGTTCTTCATAATTGGCACAAATAGTGATGCTGGCGAGATGCGGAGTCGGGCTGGAAAGGCGCGTCAGCTGCAGCGGCAGTTTTGATTCGCATACAGCGCAGAGCAGCGCTCCTGGATCGCTGCAGAGCACGCAGGAGATAGGGAACAGGGCGTCGAGAATGAGTTGTGTAGTTTTTTCAAACATATAAACAGGGTTATGATGCCCTGTTTATGATGTAAAAAATGTTATTCGAATCGAATAGCGCCTTGCTTCAGTATCGCATTGATCGTTGATTTTTCTGTTTTGATCTCGCCGCTCAGTAATTTCAAAGCGAGCTGGTCAATGATGTGGCGCTGTACTGCACGCTTCAGTGAACGCGCGCCTTCTTGCGGCTTGAATTCTTCGACCAGTTTTTTGATGACTTCATTGTCTATCGCAAGCTTCTGGCCTCGGAGTGATAAGCGCTCTTCAACGTCTTTCAGTTCGCGGAGTACGATCTTCTTTGCTACTGCTTCGGTCAGGTGGTTGAAGATAACTATATTATCCAGGCGATTCAGGAATTCAGGGCGGAAATGCTCTTTCAAGGACTTCATGATATGCTCTTCCATATCTCGACGCAGCGGCATGTTATCCCCTTCCTCGAGCGAGAAACCGACCGTCGCCTGATTCGTGAATTCTTTCAGCCCAATATTCGAGGTCATGATGATGATCGTATTCTTGAAATTCACCTGCTTGCCGGTAGCATCGGTCATATAGCCGTCTTCAAGCACCGGCAATAGAATGTTGAATACATCAGGATGCGCTTTCTCTATCTCGTCGAAGAGCACCACGCTGTACGGTTTTTTGCGCACTGAATCAGTCAGTAAATTGCCGTCCTTGTAACCGATATATCCGGCAGGAGCGCCGATAAGCTTCGAGACATTGAAGCGTTCCGAGAATTCTGACATATCGATGCGGATCAGTGCATTTTCTCTATTGAAGAGCATGCGGGAGAGCAGTCTTGCCATCTCGGTTTTGCCTACGCCTGAAGGGCCAAGGAACATGAATGAACCCAGGGGTTTTCGCGGATCAGAGAGTCCTGAGCGCGAGCGGCGGATCGTTTCTGCCACGCGTGCTATTGCTTCGTTTTGGCCGAAGAGATGTTTCTGCAAATAATGTTCAAGATTCGTCAATTGCTTCTTTTCTGAAGCCTCGATCTCATGCAATGGTATACCCGTGGACTGTGATACGACCGCTGCAATGTCATGCGCCGTGATCTGGCCCAGAAGCTCAGGGTCAGATTTTGCTTTGATAGCCTTCAGATTGTTCAATTCCTGCAATACAATATCTTCCTGATCCTTGATATGCAGGGCTTGGGTGTAGTTTTCGTTCAAAATAAAGTTGCGCTTGGTTTCCTGGATAGATTTCAGGCTGCGTTCAAGTTCTTTGATGCGCTTGGTTTGCGATGAATACTTTCGCGCGACCTTGATATGCGATGCTGCTTCGTCGATAAGGTCGATTGCTTTGTCCGGGAATTTTTTATCCGGCAAATAGCGCTTGCTCAATGAAACGGCAGCATGCAGCGCTTCTTGTGTGATCGCGACCGAATGGTATTTCTCATAGTTTTCTTTGACGCCCTGCAAAATGTCAGCTGTTTCCGTTTCGCTTGCCTCGTCGACCATGATGACCTGGAAACGCCGCTCAAGAGCTTTGTCATTTTCGATGAATTTTTTGTACTCCTCATGCGTCGTTGCTCCGATGCAGCGCAATTGTCCCCGTGCCAGAGCCGGCTTCAGGATATTAGCAGCATCCAGAGACCCGGCAGAGGAGCCGGTGCCGATGATATTATGAATCTCGTCAATAAAGAGGATGATATTCTCATCGCGTTTTACTTCATCGATGATCTGCTTCAAACGATTTTCGAATTCGCCGCGGTACATAGTGCCGGCAACGATGGCTGACAGGTCGAGTGAAAGGATCTTCTTATCGCTCAGCACATCCGGCACATCGCCATGGAGTATTTTCTTCGCAAGGCCTTCGATGATAGCTGTCTTACCTACGCCCGGATCGCCCAGGAGCACTGGATTGTTCTTTGTGCGGCGTGAAAGTATCTGTATGAGCCTGTTAATTTCGTCTTTACGCCCGATGACCGGGTCGATGTTCTTTTGCACGGCATCGGTTGTGAGATTGGTGGAATAGAGCTCGAGCATGCTTGGCGGATTTTCCGATGCATCCATGAGCGCATCCATATCCTGATTTTTCCCCTGTGATTCTGATGGTTGCATATGATTAAAACGTGAAGTGCCGTGTAGCACATTTTCTAGCTGGCTGATAAGCGCCTGCATATTGACGCTGTGTTCCGAAAAAATACCTTTAATTTTCGAATCCGGGATCTTCACCATGCCGCTCAGGAGGTGTTCGCTGCCGATGTATTTATGGTGATGCTCGAATGATGTTTTGACCGCTAATTCAATGATGCGCTGGCTCTTCGCAGATGGCTGCGGAAGATTCCAAAAATCCGTTGCCTGTTCCCGAAGCGGCGTGATATTCAGTCGTTCAGGGGACCGGAAAGCAGTATTATTCAGGGTGATATTCTGTTTCTGCATGATTTCAAAGCCCAGACAGCCCTGCTGCTGCAGCATTGCCTCAAAAAGGTGCACGGGCTCGATAGCAGAACTTTCTTCCTGCCATGCAATATTTTGAGCCTGAATCAGGATATTCTTGAAATGAGACGTGAATTTGTCGAGGAGGTTGTCCATCATGTTGTTTCGCGTAAGCGCCGAATGCGTTCTTCGATCGGCGGATGTGTCGAAAAGAGATTGGCTACTGATTTCATAGTATCACTTTTGAATGGGTTCGCAATATAGAGATGCGCCGTCGCTCTGTTCACATTGCGAAGCGGAGGACCGGCGGCTATTTTCTCGAGCGCCCTGGCCAGGCCTTCAGGGTACCTGGTAATAAGCGCACCTGACGCATCAGCCAAAAACTCTCTTTTCCTCGATATTGCAAGCTGGATAAGCTGCGATATGAGCGGCGCAATAATGATAAGAATTAAACCGACTAAGGCAAGTATGCCGCCTAAACCGCCTTCTTCCCTGTCATCTCGCCTCCGCATGCCGCCCCAAAACATGCTGCGGGTCGTATAATCAGCAACAAGAGCGATGATGCCAACGCAAATAATGACGACGGTCATCAAACGTATATCGTAATTTTTTATATGTGACAGCTCATGCGCAGCAACGCCTTCCAGTTCTTCATTTTCAAGTGCTTCGACGATGCCGGTTGTAAATGCGATAGAGGCATGCTGCGGATCGCGGCCCGTAGCAAAAGCATTCAAAGCCGGATCAGGTATCAAATACACTTTTGGCATCTGCATGCCCATGGTGATGCAAAGGTTTTCCACAATGTGATATAGGTAGGGGTTATCTTTTTCCTCTATCTGCTGTGCTTTGGCGATGCCAAGGGCTACGGCATCTCCTTTAAAGTAGCTCGCAAGCGACATGACAGTCGCGATGATCACGGATACAACAAGGAATGTTTCTCCGTTTTGGAAGTAATAGCTAGCCCAATAGCCGATACCGACAATTATCAGAAAGAAGAGGCAGAGGAGCAATGCGCTTTTTCTTTTGTTCGATGCTATCTGATCATACATAGATTTTTGTACTATAGCTCAATTTAGCACTCATTGCAATAGAGTGCCAAAATGCCTATGTATAAGGCTTTTTTGTGTTTTAGGAGAAGGAAACCTTGACGTTTTCCCGTTCTGTCTCATTCCCAACCTCAAAGTATGCATATTGCTTGAAGCTCAGAGTCTGAGCCACCAGATTATTTGGGAACTTTTGAATTTTAATATTGAAGTCGCGGACCTGGCCATTGTAGAAGCGTCGGGCTGCCTGGATCTTGTTCTCAGTATCAGAAAGCTCATCCTGCAATTTCGCGAAGTTACCGGCAGCCTTCAAATCAGGGTAATTTTCCGCAACAGCGAATAAACTTTTCAGAGCTCCGGTCAGCAAATCTTCAGCTTTTGCCCTCGTAGGCGCTGCTTCTGCATTCATTGCCAGGGCTCGCGCGTCAGTAACGGCCTGCAGAGTCTTTGCTTCGTGCTGCATATACCCCTTCACTGACTCGACGAGGTTTGGGATCAGATCATAACGTCTTTTCAGCTGGACATCGATGTCAGAATAGGCTTCTTCGACTCTATTTTTTGATGTGGTAAGCGCATTGAATAGAGCAATGAGCCACAAAACGAGTACTACTACGGCAATTGCTGGTAAAATGACAAACAAATTCATATTATTTTCTGGATAGTTGGTTAATTGGAAAATACCTCCAAACACCCATAGTATATAAGCATTGCGCGGCTTTGGTCAATCACCAGATTTGGGACAAGGCTTCGCTCGAAAAGAGGGTGTAGAGGTCAGATTGAGACTTTGGAATGAAGTGCTTTCAGCCATTCACTCATATCCACAGTTGTACTTCCTCGACAGCTGAATTTTATGGTATAATCATATGGAAATTTAAGAGATATATTGCCCTAGCGTAGCCAACACTTGAAAAAGTGAGATCGTTGGATGCTTCAGCGTTATATCATTAATAAAAATAGAATATTCCATGGCCAAAAAGAGCTATTTGGGCATCGATATCGGTACATCCGGCATCAAAGTTACCCAGCTTGAGAATTTCAAAGGTCAACCGAAGCTTGTTACCTATGGTTATGCGGAAGCGAAGTTCGATATTATCCGCGATCAGTCCAAAGAACTGCAGACAACCGTAGCGAATTTGATCGGCCAGGTATTGCAGCGGTCGAGGGTCACGACAACGGCAGCTATCGCTGCACTTCCGACCTTCTCGGTTTTTAACTCGATCATCAGCTTGCCGCGCATGTCCAGAAGGGACCTTGATACGGCTATCAAATGGGAAGCAAAAAAGTTCATACCGCTGCCTATCGATGAGATGATCCTTTCGCACAAGATCCTGGAAGGCGCGCAGTCGAGCTTTGCAGAGAAGCTCTTCATGCTGAATATGAGTTCATTGATGAAGAAAAAGGGCGATGCAGGGAAAGATGCGCCCGGACTGGCTGCTGGAGCGCCTCCGGTCCAGCCTGGCGGCAAAGAGGATGGCGATGATGCGAAGAAAAACGTACGCATACTTCTCACGGCGGCTCCAAAAAATCTGGTATCAAGGTATGTCGAAATCTTCAAGGCTGCAAACCTGCATTTATTGAGCCTTGAAACAGAAGCGCTGGCCCTTTCCCAGTCGCTCATCGGCAGCGAGAATGCAAGCGTCATGGTCATCGACATTGGCTCAGCCGCGACCAATATTTGCATGGTCGAAAAGGGCGTACCGGTCCTGAATCGGGGACTGGATATCGGCGGTTACCATATTACGAAATCAATCAGCAATAGTTTAAACGTCAATTTTGAGCGGGCCGAGCAATTCAAACTGGATTTCGGTATCCGCATGCAGGATCAGCGCGGCGGTATTCCGGATGCGATCAAAGATAGCTTGCAGCCGATCATCAATGAAATCCAGTATGTATTTGAACTCTATCAAAATCAGGGGAGCATTACCGTCGATCGGATCTTGCTTTCCGGCGGCTCAGCATTCCTGCCGAACCTGACCAATTACTTGTCGCAACTCCTGAAGATCCCGGTCTATATCGGAAATCCCTGGGACCGCGTCGTGTACCCGGTAGATCTGAAACCGGTGCTCGAGAGCATTGGCCCGCAAATGGCTGTGTCTATCGGCTTGGCAATGAAATATATCGGCTAGCAAAAGAGCGTATCGAAATTCATGTTTGATAAAAAATCAAAAGATCAGAACGACTTGGATCTTGGCGAGATCAATCTTCTTCCTGAAGATCTGAGGGGCTCAGCTGAGAAGTATAAGAAAGCAAAGAATACCAAAGAGGCTCTTTATCAGCTTCGCGCTCCAAAAAAAGTAAAAAAGCGCCGCCGCGTCCTTGCATGGCTGCCGTTTTTCGGCGGAGAGCATTGGGAGGTTACGCCTGACGCCGCTGGTAAACCGCGGCCCGCAGGACCGAAGATCCCTGATGCCGTCGCTGTTGAAACAAATGCTCCGAAAGCTCCCGAAGATGTCGGCCGATCCGCAACACCGAATGAGTTCGGGATCATTGCTCCTGTGTTCGGTACTAAGACAGGCAATGGGCCTCTGTCGCCGAAGACAAAGCGATCATTCAAGCAGGGCCTATCGCTGGCATCATTTTTTGGAAAAAAACGGCCAGGCGCTCCTGCCCACTCTGGTGCCGTGCCGGTGGCACAGAATGTACAGGAACAGCGTCCGGTGCACACCTTTACGACGCCGCCCCGGCACTACAGTTTGTTGTCAGACACTGCATTGACGGAAAAAGAGCAATCGAGCGTTTCAGCGCCGCATGGGAAGCCGATGGACGGTAGTGAGAGCGTGAGTCACGGTATGCGTCCGGCGATGATCCAAACCATGCGCCCGGCGCCTGCCGAGCAAAGTGCGAAGGCTTCCCGCAAATGGCATTTGCCGAAATGGCTGGACATCTTTTCACTGCTGGCACTATTTTCCGGACCAGGAAAAGCTCGATCGCAATCTCAGAAGCGACCTATCGAGCCCGGTTCTCAATTGGCTGCGGCGCGCGAACCAATGCCTTCTCAGGGCCCGCGGCCTATCGAGCCAATTCATTTACATGCTTCACCCGCGAAGCCAGAGATGGATCGTATGCCATCGCGCGCTCCGATAACGCCCGTTGCGGTGCCAAAAACGATCGAAGCGGTGAATACGTTCACCGGCGTCATGCAAAGAACTCCATCACCGATGTCGAAAGCGCCGAAGGTTCCCGGGAAATGGCATTTGCCGAAATGGCTGGATATATTCTATTGGCTCGACCTATTCACGCGTACTGACAAACAGCATCCTATGCCGCCGAAAAGATCTTCCATTGTTCCGCCGGCGCCGCCGAAACCATTGGGCTTCACGCCGCCTGCACCTGCTCCTCAACCTTTGCAACCGGTCATTACTCCTATCCAGCCGGCGATCAAGCCTGTTGAGATGAAAAAAGAACAGATGCCGGTAACGCCGATTACGCCTATCGCTTTTCCGAAACCCATCGAACCTATGAAAGCGCCTTTGCCCAGTATTCAGAAAACGCCGATGCCTCAGCCAAAGGCACCGAAACTTCATACAGAATGGCATATGCCGAAATGGCTGACCATGGCTTTTTGGCTCCATTTATTCCGACGGCAGCATACGTCTTTGCCAATGCCTAACAAGCATGCAGCGCCAGCACCTCCGGCTCCGAAACCGATGCTGACGCCAATGCCTGCAAAAACGCCTGTGACGCCTCCTCCTATGCCTATGCCCAAAGCACCTGCTCCGGCCATGCAAAGCGTACCAGGCATGCCTTCTCTTGCATCGGCAGCCGGCTCTGTGCACCCCGCGCAGCCGGTCACACCGGCAGCAGCGCCACGTCCGGTTTCAAATGATATTGTAGCTATCAAAGATGACGGGGATCATTCAAAAGAAAAAAAGCAAAAAGGACATCGCGGCATGCTATTCCATATGCCGACGAAAAATGCTTTTGCCAATGCATCGAAAGAGCTGCGGGAGATCAATCTTATTCCGGGCACGTATTTTGCACCGAAAGGCTGGAAGCAAATTAGCCTCAGCATCGGCATCGCGGTTTTTGTATCAGCAGGCCTGATAGGGCTTGCATTTGGCGGCCTGCATCTCTGGAGGATACAGCTCGATAAGCAAACAGCGGCGATCGACACGCAGATAGAGTCGGTCAAGAACCGCATCTTGCTCTATAATGACCAAGAACCTGAAATGAGCGCTTTGGGAAATCGTGTGGAACTGGTGGCGCAATTGCTGAATAAGCATGTGTACCTCACGAATTTCTTCAAACTACTTGAAAAGTATACATTGCCGGACGTGTATTACGATGGCGCTTCTGTTTCAGCTTCGGCAACTTCGATCACATTGAGCGCGCATGGCTCTAGTTTTGAAACCATTTCTCGCGAACTGCAATTAATGGGTTTGCCTGAAGCACAGGAATTCGTGACGAAGGCAACTATATCCAATGCGCAGTTGACGAAAAATGAAGATGGCGTTGATCAGGTCAACTTTAATATTGAATTGAATTTGAATCCAAATTTGTTCTACTACCATGCTGGGTAAATCTAAAAAGAAAAAAGAAGCATCAGGACAGGCTCAAAAGAAAGAGCAGTCTTCCCTCGCGCTTCAGATTGTGAATCGTTATTTGCGGTGGGTTTTGTTCTTGGTCGTCTGCATCATGCTCTTCATCGGTTATACCTTCATCCTCCAGCAGCAGATCAGCGAAGCTCAAAGTGCCGCTAAGGAAAGTTTGCCGCTCAAACAAGAGGTGCTTGATGATCTGAAAACGATCGAGACTAAGCTTGACCAGGCATCCTCGGATTATGACCGTATTTTGAGAGAGAAGAAGCCGGCACTCGATCGTATTGCATTGTTGCTTCCTCGACATTCAGAATACGGGGAGCTCTTCCCATTGCTCAATAAAATAACACAGGCGAGCGGTTTCACATTGCAATCGATGAATCTGACATTGCCAGCCGATGCTGATGCGCCACCGGCATCTACGTCAGACACTTCGGTTTCTGATCCGATCACATCAGGTTTAGTGCATGCCATCAATATACGCTTGAGCGTCCAAGGTGGTGACTATGAGGGCATTAAGAATTACTTGAAAAATCTTGAGCGAAATGTGCGCCTGTTCGATATTTCGTCAGTGACGGTAAGCGGGTCCGTTTTCATTCAGCAAAATAACGGAGTTACCACAACGCCGGCCTATGATCTGGAGCTCAAAACATACTATCAGCCTTAGCATATGAAAAAGGATAAAATTTTGATCATTGTTTTTCTGCTGCTGCTTGCGTCATCCGGCTTAGTATTGTTCCGCGGATTCAGATCAGAAACTTTCAGCTCGGTGGAAACGCCGACAAGCTCGAATGATGATGTGGCTAAAACACAGGCTGAGGCAGTAAAGTCGAAGATCACGAACGCCATAAACAAGATCGATACAGGCGGATCCCTCGATACGCTTATTCAGAGTCAGCAATTCAAAGATCTGTTTCTGGTCGAAGGTCAGGGTGAGACCGATCTGCCGGTGCAGGTAGTTACGACCACGACGATCGGTGATTATGGACGGCCGAATCCGTTCCTGGTGCCGACACTCCTGGCAACAACGACAAAACCAAAGAAATAAAAGGAGAGCTGAGATATGGTGAAGGCTATTGTAAAACAATATATCGATTTGCTGCGCGAGAAGCAGCTGATCGGTGACGCTGACCAGAGCGAGACGCTTGCGCAGGATTTTGCTGCAATTGCAGACGTTGATACCTTTCTTGCCCGCCGCCAGGTCATCAATGAAGAAGAGATCACCAAAGCAAAAGCTGAACTCTATAACTTTGAGTACATCAACCTCATCGGCAAATCTATCAGCTCAGGCTTATTGAATCTCCTGCCGCGGGATCTGTCAGATAATTATAAGATCGTCGTGTTTGACCGGGAGGGTACGGTCATTAAAGTAGGTATGGTCGATCCGGGTAATTTCAAGGCTATCGAAGCTGTTGATTTCATGGCGCTCAAGAACGGGCTGCAGGTCAAATACTTCGCCATATCGACAGACAGTTACCGCGCAGCTTCGAAGCAGTACGAGAATATCCACGAAGAGGTAGGGGAGGCTCTCGACACCGCAGAAAGCATCTTTGCGCCGAAAGAAGAGGTCGGCCTTGAAACCGACGGCAAAAAGACGCTCGATGAAATGATCAAGAGCGCGCCGGTGACGAAGATTGTTTCCGTCGTTTTGCGCCACGCGATCGAGGGGCGGGCATCAGATATTCATATTGAGCCTGTCGGCAACCAGAGCCGTATTCGCTACCGCATCGATGGCATTTTGCATACGACCATCGTATTGCCGATCTATGTGCATGCTGCGCTCGTGTCGCGCGTCAAAGTTATGGCAAATCTAAAGATCGATGAAACAAGAATACCCCAAGACGGCCGTATTCGCTTGAATATTTTCAATAAAGACGTGGACTTCCGCGTTTCGACCATTCCGTTGATGAATTCTGAGAAGGTCGTGATGAGAATTCTGACCACTCCGGAAAAAGCCCCGACCTTGGAAGATCTCGGTTTCCAGGGCCTCCAGCTTGCAAAGATGCAGCGGAATATCAAGAAGCCGAACGGCATGTTCCTGGTCACGGGTCCTACGGGAAGCGGTAAATCAACAACACTCTTCGCTGTTCTCTCTATTTTGAATGCAGAATCAGTGAATATCACGACATTGGAAGATCCGGTAGAATATTTCATCTCAGGCGTGAACCAAAGCGCTATTCGACCGGAAGTCGGTTTTACCTTTGCGAACGGCCTTCGCGCTCTGCTGCGGCAAGACCCGAATATCATCATGGTCGGCGAAATCCGCGATAATGAAACAGCATCCCTTGGTATTCAGGCGAGCTTGACCGGACACTTCCTGCTCTCGACCCTGCACACCAATAGCGCAGTGGGCGCCATCCCGCGTTTGTATGATATGAAAGTCGAGCCATTCCTGCTTTCCAATACGTTGAATATCGTGGTCGCGCAGCGCCTTGTCCGAAAAATTTGCACGTTCTGCAAGCGTCCGACCGACGTTGCGCCTGATGTATTGGAACGCGTGAAATCTGACTTTGCAGTTATACCGCCGAATGCTATGTATGGAGGCGTCACGCCTACATCGCCGCTTACTTTTTTCAGAGGAGCTGGCTGCCCGCGCTGCGGCCACTCAGGCTATTCAGGCCGGTCGACGATCGTTGAGGCCATCGAAGTCACCAAGAGCATGAAAGATCTGATTACGACCGGCTTTCGGCGGAAAGAGGTCGATGAAGAGTTGAAAAAACAGGATTATATCACTATGAAGCAGGATGGCATTATCAAAGCCTTGCTCGGCTCTACCACCTTGGAAGAGGTTATGATGGCGAGCGAGGAAAAATAACCCGGCATCCTATAACAATTAACAGCTCTACCTATGCAAAAGAAAATAATGATCGTAGAAGATGACGAGTTCTTGGTGCAGATGTACGCAACAAAGCTCGAATTGCAGGATTATCTGGTCACCACGGCCGGGGACGGCAAGCAGGCGATGAAGCTCATTCGAAAAGACAAGCCGGATCTGATTTTGCTGGACCTGAACCTGCCGGTGATGGACGGCTTTCAGGTGCTTGAAGAATTAAAGAAAGATGCGGCGCTCAAGAGCATTCCGGTGCTGGTACTGACGAACTATGGGCAGAAAGAACATATCGACAAGTGCCTGGCGCTTGGTGCCGTGGATTATCTTATCAAAGCTCATTTCGTCCCGTCCGAGGTTGTCGATAAAATAAAAGTCCTTATTTAATCTGAATCGAGATCATGCCGGCATCCAGCGTCGAAACTCTTTCACTGAATTCAATTTTCAGCACCGCTTTGGAAAAAAAAGCGACTGATATTCATTTGATTGCGGGAAATTACCCGGTGTTGCGGCTGGACAGTAAGCTATTCGTCCTGGCAGATGAGAAAGTGCTGAGCGTCGATATCATCATGTCCCTGATAGACGCCTGGCTGACCCCCGAAGAAAAAGAACGACTCAATAAAGAAAAAGAGATCAGGACAATTTACACGTGGGCTGATCGGGCGCGCTTCAGAGCCTCGATTTTTTATCAGCAAGGGTATCCGGCCATTTCATTGCGGGCTATTCCGCGAGACATTCCTGATCCGAAGATCTTGGGCATTCCAGACCTCTTGCTTGACCGCATCACGAACAGGCAGGGCTTGATCATACTCTGCGGGCCTTTTAACTCTGGCCGCACAACGACTATGGCTAGTTTGTTGCAATATGTGAATATGAGCCATAGCAGGCGCATTGTGACGCTTGAGCGGCCTATCGAGTATATGATCATCAATAATAAATCGATCATCAATCAGCGTGAAGTAGGCCGCGATACCCCTTCATTCATCCAGGGCTCGAAAGATCTGCTCGACGAGGACGCTGATATCGTTGCGATCAGCGAAGCTTCAGAGCAAGGCATCCAGGAACTTGTCTTGACGCTTGCAGAGAGCGGCAAATTAGTGATCATGATCATGAACGCTGCATCAAGTATTTCGGCAATCGAACATTTCATTGACTCCATTCCGAAAGAACGCAGGCAATGGGCGAAAGACGCTTTATCGCATGTTCTGATCGCCATTGCAGCACAGCGCCTGGTGCCGGGCGCCGGAGGAGGCCGTGTGCTGGCGGTAGAAGTGCTCACGATGAATGCCGCAGTGACATCGATCTTGCAGGAGGATAACTTCGCACAGCTCGGCACTGTTCTGCAGACATCTCGCGATGAAGGAATGATCAGTCTGGATTATCGTTTAGTAGAGCTGGTGCGCACCGGCAAGATATCTGCGGAAGAGGCGAAAAGATATGCGGTCGACCCAAGCTCAATTAGGTCATAAGCAGGGAACATCAATACATGCCAATTTTTAAATACAGAGCACTGAACTCATTACGACAGCTTCAAAAAGGGCTGGTTGAAGCAGCAACCATAGAAGCTGTTGCTGAACTATTGGTCGAAAGAAAATTGACCATTGTTTCCATCGAAGAAGGGAATCAGGGCGGCTTTTCATTGGCTGCGATCCCGTTTTTTGGCAAAGCAAAACGAAAAAATGTAGTCATTTTTTCGCGGCAGCTTGCGGTGATGATGGCAGCGACCGTGCCTATTGTACAGGCGCTGCGCATCCTCATCGTACAGACAGACGATAAGGTGCTCAAACAGATCATTTCCAGCATGGCCAATGACATTGATGGCGGTATGAAACTTTCTTCAGCATTCGCGAAACATCCTGAAACATTCAGCAATTTCTATGTCGCGATGTTGCGGTCCGGTGAAACAAGCGGACGATTGGAAAAGGTTCTGAATTACCTTGCAACTCAGATGGAGAAAGACTATGACCTGGTCAGCCGCATCAAGGGGGCGATGATCTATCCGGCCTTTATTATTACCTCGCTTGTTGGCGTAGGAGCCGCCATGCTTATCTTCGTTGTTCCAAAAATGACGGCATTGCTTCAGGAAAATGGCGCAGAGCTGCCGTTCATGACTAAAATGCTGATTGCAGTCAGTAATTTTCTTACGCATTTCTGGTGGGCACTTCTGTTGGGGTTCATTGTCTTTATTACGGGCGTTCGCGTAGCCTTGCGCTCAAAAGTAGGCCGCGAGACATGGGACAATAGCAAGCTGCATATTCCGATCTTCGGCGTCCTCTTCAAAAGGATCATTTTGTCGCGCTTTGCAACGGGTCTTTCTACGCTTATCAAAGGAGGCGTGCCTATCAGCCGCGCATTGAAGATAACCTCGGACGTCGTATCGAATCAGGCATTCAAGGCGCTGATAGAGGAGACCGTGAAAGAAGTGGAGGACGGAAATTCGATTACCACGATTTTTTCGCAGAATAAATTGGTGCCGGCGATCGTTTCTCAGATGATGGGAGTCGGTGAACGTACCGGCCGCATGGACGAGGTCCTGGATCGTTTAGGCGATTTCTATTCGAGGGAAGTAGATACTATGATCGGAAGCCTTACGTCGCTCATCGAGCCGGTCATTATGATCATTCTTGGTGTTGGCGTAGGCCTTATGGTTTCAGCAATTATTTTGCCGATTTTTCAGGTCGCAAATAGCATTTCTTAATATTGTATGCTACAATATCATAACTACAATCATCATGCTGAAAGATACTTTTTCTGATTATCTGGAAAATAAATCCTGGCAGTATCATGCACTGAACCACAGTATGAACGTACTGTCTAAGAGCAGAGGATTTACGCTCATCGAATTGCTCGTCGTGATCGCAATCATTGGCCTTCTCGCGTCTATCGCCATGGTTAACCTGAACAGTGCCCGAGGTAAGGCAAAGATCGCCTCAGCGAAGTCAACCATGCATTCCATTCAGTCAGCCGCGGTGCTTTGTCAGGATGGATACAGCAGTAATATTGCCTGGAACACTATTGGAAACCTGTGCGCAAGCACTGGCGTTAACACCGTAGCAGGTAATAAGCCTGCGAATGGTACCACGGTCTGTAACTCGAACGGTGCAGCTGGTTCGATCAACTGGCCAGACCTGCCAACCGGCTGGAACTACCAAAACGGCTGTAACCAAGTTTCTGCAAATAGCAGCTTTACGTATAGCGCTACAGATCAAACCTGTATTATCACCTGTACACAAATAGCCTGCACATACGCAGGTTGTTAGGCTGTTGGCAACGTATAGATAGAATTTATCGAGAAAATGTGGTATAATGTTTAGTACTGGTCGATATGTGGATAGTTTATAATTTAAATATCTGTTAAGAGGAAGACACGAGCTCGTTTTCTCTTAACCACAATGAATGGAGGTGACAGAATGAACAAAAACAAAGGATTTACGCTCATCGAATTGCTCGTCGTGATCGCTATTATCGGTATTTTGGCTGCGATCGCCATGGTTAACCTGAACAGTGCCCGAGGTAAGGCAAAGATCGCCTCAGCGAAGTCAACCATGCATTCCATTCAGTCAGCCGCGGTGCTTTGTCAGGATGGATACAGCAGTAATATTGCCTGGAACACTATTGGAAACCTGTGCGCAAGCACTGGCGTTAACACCGTAGCAGGTAATAAGCCTGCGAATGGTACCACGGTCTGTAACTCGAACGGTGCAGCTGGTTCGATCAACTGGCCAGACCTGCCAACCGGCTGGAACTACCAAAACGGCTGTAACCAAGTTTCTGCAAATAGCAGCTTTACGTATAGCGCTACAGATCAAACCTGTATTATCACCTGTACGGAGACTGCTTGTACGTATACCTCTTGTTGACCTGATAGTAAGTGGTTATCAAAAACAGTCCTTTGCTTGGGACTGTTTTTGTATTTAGTAAATAATTATTTGGATTTTTCTAGATACTGTGCAGCAAGATCTGGTTGGCCGTTATCTGCATAGGCGCGGCTGAGATCCAGGTAATCTTGCGGAGTAATTTTTTCCGGATCGATAAGCGCCAGATAATGGTGCATGAGTTCTATTGATTTCTGATTATGATCGAGTTGATAACTTGTTCTGGCATATGTCTGATAGTATTCATTCGGTGCCTGGCCAGGCAAGAATGGTACCTTACTGAATACGGCATCCGCTTTTTTGTATAGGCCGAGGTTATAGAGAGCGATACCGAGGCCGGTCATGCTTTGTTTATTTTTTTCGATTGCTATGGATTGTTTGAACGTGTCTGCTGCTGCACTGTTCTCATCCCGGTCGATCTGTATCATGCCCAGCATGTCCAGATAGGTATTGTTGCCGTTCTGTAACAGCATGACCTCATGCATGAGTTGCTCTGCTATCTTGAGATCATCTTGTGTATGCCCATCACATTCGTGAAGTAATTTTGCGGCAACGGTCATCGCATAAAGCGGGTGTTCGAGTTCGTGCATATTTCGACTGATCTCCGCAAAAAGATTGGCCTTTGCTTTTGGTTCTTTACAAAATGGGAGGTATCTATCCAATGCTTTTCCTGGGTTGAGGATCGCATAGGTATGATTTTTGATGATATCGTCATTTGTCTTGGACGCGGTCATATACACAGATTCATAGTTATCGAAGAAAACAAGCGACCACTCCTTCGATTCGCTTAACATATTTGCAAATGAAGAGGTGGCGGGGAAGACAATAAAGGAAATGTCGTATTTTTTTACAGCCTTTTGGAATGTCTTGCTGTCCGCAATGGCGCGATAGTACCAAAAGAAATAACTGTCATACAGGTTCGCCGCGCGACCGTCGATAAACACTTTGTACTGCGGATAGAGTTGCCAGATCAAAGAACTGCCGTCAGCATACTCATTCAGCATATTGCCTTGTAGATTGGCTTTTTTGAGAAAGGCGATGCTTTCTCTTGCCTCAATGATGCTCGAGGGTCCGATATTGAGAGATGATATCGATCCGGCAAAAAAAATGATAAAAAATAATGCCGCAAAAAATGCGACTTGAGCAAGAATTTCCTTTTTTTTGAGCTGTGTAACAATGGTAACATTTTTTGCAGTAATCAATGCAGCGATCAATACGAATATGTACATGCCGCGATTGTATTTGAATGCAGATAGCAAAAAGATGATAAATAATAAAGTATCCTCGAAAAAAAATGTTTCAATGATACTGAGCAATTTGTATTTTTTTGATCTGCAGAGAAGGACGAGTTTATACGCGAGCACAACCGCTGCGATCCATGCAAGAACAGGCACGGGAGTTGACGCATTCGAAGGAAAACTGACGAGATTCGCAAGTGGTGTCGAAAACCATTCTGTAATATTATTCAGAGTGTCAGTATCATTAAGCATTTTGCTCACGAAGCCGTATACATCATAGCCATAGGGAGTTACCAAGGTGACGGCACATACCAAAACAAGAATTATGCCATAGGTCCTTGCAAGTGTGTTTCGCGAAAATGTGCGAATAATATTTTTGTGTCTGATGAATGATCGCAATACTTCGCTGCCAAAGAATATCCCAACAAGCAATATGCCAAGCTCAAAACTACCATGCGCATTTGACCAAATTATCTCAACAAGCGGTAACGCGTAGATGAACTTTAAATGTCGATATTTGTATGCATAGAGTGCAAAAAGAAAGTAGCCCGCGAATAATGGAGAGGCGATCTCGGGTCTGATAAAGTTTCTGAGCAATGGAAGTGTGAAAAGAAACAGAGCTAGTGTGAGCACTAGATGTTCGTTCTTTTTTATCAACGCTGTTTTTATGAAAAAATAATATCCAGCGGAGATCAGTACAAAGCGTAAGGCATTGAGCCCGATATGTGCACTATAGAGATAGATCAGGTATACCATGCCATCAAAAAGCCATGTATTGTTCAGCCAATAACCGCCCGCGAATGTATATGAAAATACATCGTGCGTCATGATCGCATGGTTTTGAAACATCCATTTACCAAGAGAAAGGTGCCACCAAAAATCGTTATACGAAACTTGACCGAAACTGATGAGAGCGAGAACACAAACGAAAATCGCAATGCATAACACATTCACTTTGTTCCGGGAGGAAGTGAAATCAATCATTTTTTTAAGGGAAGTAGGTATCATAATGCTGGTGTGGTTGTTGGATGTGTGAGTGTCTTTGATTTTTCAATATAGTTGTCAGCAGAAGCAGTATCGCCGGCGTCACGATATGCATTTGCAATATCGATATAATCTTGTTGGGTAATCTCATTTTCATCAGCAACGTCAAGATATTTTTTAAAAAATTCAATAGCACGATCATTGTAATCGAGCTGATAACTTACGCGTCCATATACCTGATAAAATTCATTTGGAATTGGTGCGGGTAAAGCCGGAATTTGTTTGAGTACTTTTTCGGCCTCTGCATACCTGCCTAGGTTATGTAGTGCGATGCCTAAGCCGGTCATATTTTGAGCATTTTTTTTGATCTGGATCGATTTTTTAAATTCATCTACAGCTTCTTGTTCTCTGCCGAGATCGATAAGGTCGGTGCCCAGGTTAGCATGTGCGTCCATGTCGTCCGGCTGATACGATATGATGGAGCGCAGTATGGTTTCTGCCTGTCGACTATTCTCAACAGTTTTGCCTTCGCAGTTCATAAGCAAGTAGGCAAGCACCGAAAGACTGTACACTGGTTCTTTAATTTCCGAGAGGTTTCTTTGAATTTCCTTTTTGAGTGTTTGCTGATCGGCGTTGTTCTGACAATATTTTTTATAACCGCGTACCTCCGTAGCAGGATTAAGTATAGTGTACTGATTCGTATCTATGATTGCATCATTGCCAACGCCTTGCTTCATCACCACTGCGCTGGAGCCATCAAAAAAAACTAGCTTCCAATCTTTGCGAGTGATAATAGCGCTGTACAGTCTTGAATTATTTGGAACAATTGCGAAGCCTATCAAGAACTGGTTTATGGCAGCTCCGAGGACATTGGTGTCGCCCATATTGCGATAGTACCAATAGTAATCATTGTCGTAGACATTTGGCGTCCTGCCGTCAATGAATATCTTATATGCGGGGAACAGTTGCCAGGACAATTCGCTGCCATTGCCATAATCATTCAGGAGGTTACCTTTTGGCTTTTCGTTTAGTACAAATGCGATGCTTTCGTGCGCCATGCTCGCATACGCTGGTCCGGTATTGAGTGTAAAGTCGTGTGCCCCACTCGTATAAATGATGATAAACATTAAACCGAGCGCCGCTTGGAGATAGAGCAATGTTGATCCGTTCGTTTGAACCCGAGCAAATCTCACGATGATGAGTGCGGAGATAAGTATCAGCGTGATCAGATAGCGATTATACTCATGCGCCATATAGAAGTAAAAAGAAAAGATAGTTACTTCCTCATAGGGAACATTTCTTAAAAATGCAAACGTAGTAATTTTGTTCGTCCACAGGACCTTCATTTTTTTGAGTAAGACGCCAACGGCTATGAAAAGGTACAGAGGATGGGCCACCGATGCGTTGAGTGGGAATGTAAACATTGATGAAAAAGGAATTTTCGACCATTCCTGGATATTTCGAAGGCTTTCCTGATCACTTAAAATTTGATGCGTCAGAATGTAAATATAGTATCCATACGGATTGGCTAATGACGCTAGGCAGGTGAGAACGAGAACGATGCCATAGGCTCTGACGTATTTGTTGAACTTAAAACTCTGTATGATGAAACAGCGATGACGTAACATCGTACGCCATAGTTCTGCGCCGAAAAAAAAGGCAATCAAAACGATACCCATGGTAAACGTGCCATGAGTATTTACCCAGATGACCTCAAGGATTGGTAATAGGTAGAGATATTTTTTGTGTTCGTATTTAAAACTATACAGACTGAACAGGAATATACCGATGAATAAATTTTGCATGATTTCGGGTCTGACTAGGTTTCGCGTTTGCGGTATGCACAGTAAAAAAACAATCACAGCAAACAAGAGACCCTTTGTGCCCTGTTTGATAAGGCTCGCACGTATGAAGAAGAAATAGGTTGCTCCAAATACCAGAAATCTCAGAATAGTAAGCCCCGCGAAGGAGGTTTTGCTGAACAGAAGGTAGAGTAAACCGTCGAACAGCCACGTTCCATTTAGCCAAAGCTTTCCGGAAAAATGTTGAGAAAAAATATCATGGGTGAGAAATGATTTCGACGCCAGCATCCATTTTCCTAATGCAAGATGCCACCAAAAGTCATTGTAGGAGAACTGGCCGAAACTTAGCAATGCGATTAGTATCACAAAAACTGCGACCGCTACGGCAGTCGCAGTTCGAGATGAGCCTAAGACATCAGTCAATCTTTTTTGCATAGGAGCTCGAACTCTATCTCCTCAAAGCCGCCGACCCAGAAGCACCAGATCCTGCTGCAAAAATTTTGACCCATATTTGCAAGTCCCGTGATAACGAAATTAACTCCGCGCAAAACAGTCACCGTGATCGGCGAGACGCCCATGTGTTTCATAAGGTGAAAGAAGGTCATCCAATGCAGTTCGGTTTTCTTGTGGACGAACTCCACTCCATAGAAACCTGATTTCGTGAAATTCTTATTGAAGTAATACGGGAAGATGACATCAAAACCTGACTTGTGTTCTGAATGGGTCATGCCGCGGCTGAAATGGGGGACTTTGATATGCAATGTGCCGCCCGGCTTCAATATACGATGCAATTCCTGCATGACAGAAAAAGGTCGGTCCAGGTGCTCGAGTATGTGAAAGGCCTCGATAAGTTCAAATGAATTATCCGGGAAAGGATAGGGGAGGTCATTCAGGTTATGTACGACATCTGGTTTTACATGATCGTGAAAATCGAGGTTGACATAACCTTCTTTCTTATCCTCACCGCAACCGAGGTTCAATTTAGGGTGTTTTGGCTCCATAATAGGCTTTACTTATACCACCTATCATACCACATCTGGAAGACCATTAATGTCCACAGCTCTTTTCGATTATCTTGTTTCCCAGCGAGGTGATCCGATTGCAGTTTAGAGATCGTGGCATAGTTGAACAGTCCCTGTTTTTTTATTCGTTCCTGGGAGAGCAGTGAGTCAGTAAGGGGTTTCAATTCATGTTTGAGCCAGCGCGTGAGCGGTATGCCAAAGCCTTTTTTTGGCCTTGTCACCACTGCAGCGGGCAGTTTATCCTTCATGAGCTCTTTCAATATATATTTCATGGTGAAACCGTGAATTTTGTAGTCGCTGGGCAACGATAAAGCGAATTGGGCCAGCTCATGATCGAGGAATGGCGCCCGGACTTCCAGAGCATTATACATGCTTGCGCGGTCGACCTTGGTCAAAATGTCTCCCTCCATGTATGTCCGGACGAATGTATATGATAATTGATTCAATGGTTCAATGCTGGGGTCGTCCTTGAGGAGGTCGTCTATGATCTGATATTCATTGCGCTGCAGAGCGTCTTTGTTCAGGAGCAGTTCGTGCTGTGCATCGAGGCTAAAGCTCGATAGCCATCGCTGGTTTCTATAGGGAACTGAAACCTTCATGCCATCCAGCATGCGTCGGATACGGAAACCCAGCGACATATTTTTTTCACCCTCAGGGAAGAGATGTGCAAGAGGTTCGCCGAGCGTACGCAGAAAAGTCGGGATCTTTTGATAGAGAAGCGAAAGTTTCAATGCCTGGAACGTATCATAGCCGGCGAGCAACTCATCTCCGCCATCACCCCCGAGCGCGACGGTCACGTGTGACCGCGTATAGCGCGATAAGAGATAGGTCGGCAGCAATGATGCATCCGCCAGCGGCTCGTCGAGAAGATCGGCAATAGTCGGAATGATATCCAAAGATTCATTTGCAGCGAAGATATGCTCGTGATGCTCGGTTCCGAGATGCTGCGCGACTAAACGTGCATAATTTGATTCATCGAAGGACGATTCTTTGAATCCGATAGAGAATGTCTGTATCTTTTGCTGCGAGGCTTGTTGTGCATAGTAAGCGACCGTTGAACTATCGATACCCCCGCTCAAAAAAATTCCCAATGGCACATCGGAGATCAGGCGGAGCTTGGTGCTGCGGGCAAGGTGTCCGTCGAGCTCCTGGACTGCTTCCGGAAATGTTACCGTGGACTGTTTTTTTTCAAATGCCCAATAGCTCTGATGAGACAGCTGCGTACCGTCCCAGACCGCATACTCTGAAGGTTTCAATTTTGAGATGCCTTTATAGATGGAATGCGGTGTCGGTACATATTCATACTGGAGGTAGAGGCTCATCGAATGCAGATCGAGTTCCCTGCGGGCACTCGGGTGTTTGAACAATGCTTTCGGTTCGGATGCAAACATCAAGGTCGAATCGAAGATCCCATAGTACAGGGGTTTTTTACCGAACCGATCGCGTGCGAGCACGACGATGTCTTTTTTCTGGTCGTAGATCGCGAGCGCGAACATTCCATTCAGCTTGCTGAACATGTTGACGCCGTAGTTTTTATAGAGGGCGAGCAGCACCTCAGTGTCGCTATTGGTCCTGAAAGCATATCGGTTGCCTGCGACCAGATCTTTTTTCAGCTCGCGATAATTGTATATTTCTCCGTTGAAGGTGATGTGGATGCTGTCATCATCGCTGGACATAGGCTGATGCCCGCCAGGGGAGAGGTCAATGATAGCGAGGCGTGCCTGCGCCAGTGCAGTTTTGCCACGAAAAAAAACCCCGGTATCATCAGGTCCGCGGTGATGCAGCGCGGCGATCATTTCCGTGACCGTTGCCTTGTCTCCTTTGCCTGAAAATCCAGCAATTCCGCACATAGGTTACCAAAACAATACTTGACAACTCATTAATATGAAATGATACTAACATAGCACCTACTCGATAGCAACCACCATGCTTACCAACATACAACGGATACGCGTTTACTCGTTATCCATCATTGTGGCTATTATTATTTTGGCGATCTTTTTTGGAATCTCAGACCGTCAGCGGCTCGCGGATATTCGTACGCTGGGGGAGGCGAGGACCTTTTCCTATGCACTAGAGCGATATCGCCAGGAGTATTGGCGGTACCCGCTGGGCAACCATATTGATATACGCACCGGGGTTAACCTGTCTGAGAACGGATTCGTGCCCGGCGTTCATTTATATTACCAAGGAGGCATACCGAGCTCGCATGCGGTAACGTATGACGGCACTGATGCGTCCTATTCGATCAACTTTACGCTTCACAAAACGTGGCCGGAATTAGGCATCACCAGCACGAAGTGCACAGTCACCGAGAATTACAGCCTGAAGTGCGTTAAATGACTTTTAAAACAGGCCTGAAAATGGTACACTATAGACATGGAATATAGTGTCGTTTTTGTTTTTGGGCTGATAGTTGGCAGTTTTTTAAATGCGATCATTTATCGCCTTTCAGTAGGCCAGTCAGTGACCGCGGGGCGGTCATATTGTCCTGAGTGCAAGCATGTGCTGGCGCCGCGGGACCTTGTGCCGGTACTGAGCTTCATGGTTTTGCGAGCCAAATGCCGGTATTGCCGTACGCCGATATCATGGCAATATCCGATCGTCGAGCTCGCAACCGCATTCGCATTTGTGCTGGCGTATATGCAGATCGCGCCGAATGGCCTAATGCTCGGGGACAATGGTCTTCGCCTCATGCTGTATTGGATTTATGCAGCTTTTTTGATCGTGATCTTTGTCTATGACCTGAAACATTATTTGATTCTCGATGCGGTGATTATTCCTGCAGCTATCATTGCATTGATCGGCGGCATAGCCTTGCATCAGCCGGTCTTGAGCATGTTGCTCGCGGGTATTGTCGCGGCAGGGTTTTTTGGCGTTCAGTTCTTTGTTTCGCGAGGCCGCTGGATCGGAGGCGGGGATATACGTTTAGGTTTTCTCATGGGGCTTATCCTGTCCTGGCCGCATGTCGTCATCGCATTAATGCTGGCCTATGTGCTTGGCAGTTGCATCGGTATCGCTTTGATCCTTGCCGGCAAGAAAAAATTTGGAAGCCAGCTCCCTTTCGGCACTTTTCTTACTATAGCGACCTATATCGTGCTTTTGTACGGCGATCAGATCTTTAATTGGTATTGGAGTTTTACCTATGGCGCGTAGAGGATACACCTTGGTTGAAATGATGATCTCGATCGGCATCCTGACGTTGCTCCTTGGCGTTGTCGGGTTTAATTATAATAGCAGCAAGAACTTCGAAACGATGAAATTAGAAATTCAGAGATTAGCCTCTGCTATCCGTTCTGCACGAAGCCGCGATTTTAATAGTACGGCAAAACTAGCCTGCTATGATGACATCTCTGCCGGGTCCGTGGTCCACGCATGCAATAAAAGTTCAGACTGCACGACAGGCAGCTGCACTATGAATTATCCGTACTATGGGTATGGTGTGCATATCGAACAGGTCTATAAAGTATGCAGCGGCGATACTACTCGCTCATGCTATGACAACCTTGATTGCACCGGCGCACAAGGCACGTGTACTACAAATAATCCGCAAGGCAGAAGCAGTTACGTCGTTTTCGCTGATTTCACCAATCCAACCAACCCGCATTTTAACGGCGGAAAAACTGGCGGAGAATTTGTCGAAGAATTTATCATGCCGAAGGATTTCCGGCCTTACTTTTTCAAGACAACAAATGGCTGCAATGATTGGGATGCGGCTGAGGTCCTGTTTGACAGCGGTGCACTTTCATTGAAAGATCGCGTGTCCAATTCCTGGTCAAGTGTGGCGATCTCAAATGATGACGGCTCATCGAAAGCAAATCAGATCGGGCTCATACTTGAACTTTGGTATGCGCCAGGTGGCACCAGGACCGATAGCGTTCAGACGCGCAGGCAGCATGGACGCATCACTATCGACCAGCCTACGTTGAGTACTGATGATAAGCTGATGTCAAATACTACCCCTGCGCCATCTTTTGTAACCTGCGGATAATATGTTGCAACGTTTTTTCATGAACATTCGGAAGCAGCGTCGACGAGTTGCTATTCGCGCGACGGGTTTTTTGAGGCGCAGAAACGGATTCACTCTCATCGAAGGAATTATTGCTCTCGGCATCATCAGTACAACCTTAGTCGTCGGCTTATCGCTGGCAGTATCGAATCTGACTGCAAGCCAGGATAATAGCGACCGCGTTATAGCCGGCAACTTAGCCCGCGAAGGCATTGATTTGGTCCGCCAGCAGCGCGATTCAAATTGGATCCGGCGCATTGCAGGCATTTCTCCGAATAATTGGGACAATGGAATGTCATTTGGTTATGTCGATCCGCGCATCGTCTACCCGAGCGGTTTTTTCGTATTCCCCCCTACTAATGGCTATTTTCAGCTTGTACTGGCGCAGCCGGTGAATTCAACGCAATATGACCTGTCGAGCTGCATGCAAAGTCCGAGCGATGGTAATTCGATCCAATGTCAGGTCCGGAAGGGCACGGTTAACGGTACCACCGTGTATCATCAATACACTTCGGCGATCGCGAATACATTGCCGACCAGATTTTTTCGACGGCTCGTCATAAAATCAATTTGCTGGAACAGCTCGTCAAGCGTTGAGTATGTGCATCAGATAGCACCCGCTGATGGGCCGATCACCTGGGGCAATTGCACCGGCGCAGACACGAGGATCGGGGTTCTCGTTACATCGGAGGTCATGTGGAAACGGGGGAGCAAGACCATTGATGTAACATTGAAAGACCGCTTGTACAATTGGGATAATGGGTATGCGGCGCGGAATAGTTTCTAAACATTGCAGAGCATATGAACACGTACGCAAACAAATCTGATCAGAAATTCATGCGAGATCGCAGCACACGCGGATATACCATCGTCGAGATGATCATATCGATCGGCCTTTTCTCTCTGGCATTCGGCGCTATCTCAACGATCTTCATCGGCTTTACCAATACGCAGACGAAAGCCTCGACATCTCAGAAACTTCTGAACGAAGCAAATTATATACTGACATCGCTTGCTTCTGATATCAGATCTAGTTCCATCGATTATACTTCTACAGGCTGCGGCGTAAGCGCCGGATCTTCGAATATTCTTTGCCTGAAGTCGTTCGACGGCAAGTATATCCGTTATGAGTATGCGAATGATACGGTGCAGTCAGCAGGCACGGTGCTGAAGATTTGTAAAAGTTATAACGACAGCCTGTGTGCTCTCAGCGTTTTTAATACTTCAAACCCGGCACTTTCGCTGTGGGCGATCAAGAAATCTGCTTTCATGACGGTTTCCGGCTTGAATTTTTATATTTATCCGGCTGCAAACCCGAATACCTCGAATTCAGGAAACACCGGGCCGGCAGTGCAGCCGAGCGTTACCATTTTATTGAAGGCTTCTGCCGGCACAGCCAAGTCTGCGCAGTCCTATGATCTTCAGACTACGGTAACGTCCCGTCAATATACGTATTAGTATGCACATGAATTTTAATACTCGACAAAAAGTCCGGCATTCGCCATCTCGCGGGTCAGTGCTCATCATTGCCCTGGTCTTATTATTGGCGGTGGCCCTTTCAACGATGTACCTCAGTTTGGTTTTGATCAATGAGATAAAAGCTACGCGTGCAGCTGATGAGGGGATCAATGCTTCATTTGTTGCCGAAAGCGCCGTTGAACGAGGCCTCTGGAGGCTGCAGCAGGGAGAAGGCATGAGCAGCGGTGGTACCAATTTTTTTGCAGATGCCTTGAGCGACAAGAAAAATCTTTGCGCCGGCGATGATGGCGGCGCAGCAGATCAGTGCGTCAGCCGCTGTTCCAATGATGCGAATACTATCTGTAACTATCCGGCAACTGATTGCCCCGTGGGGGGATCCCCCTATTGCACGACGGCGATGGCAAATGGCGACAGGGAGCTTCTGTATGACCACAAAACAGTAAGTGAAAAATCGTTTACCTATACGAAATATAATATTCCTTATGGTAGCTCAGTATACACCAAGGTGTACAATGCGAATATTCGCGGCGGCGTTGGCCAGCATACCGGTGTGACGCAGCTGAATGTGTATTGGTATGTGGATGCCTGTACTGCAACCGAGCAAAATTCGGTGTTGCGTGTCTACTATCAGCCGATCGATATTACAAGCGCCAACAATGACTGCAATAGCGTTACCGCATTGACTCAGTACTGTCAGACATTGTTAACGCCGGTCGCCCCTGGCTTCGTAGATATTACCTGCGGCTGCAACTCTACCAGCAATGATGTCGATGAAAATGGGGTGAGTATGTATCGATGCGGAGCGAACTTTTGGGTATTCCCGTCGGGCAATGCAGTACTGGATTCATCGAAAATTCCTGATACCAATTACTATCGCATCAAGTTTACGCCAATGACTTCGGGAGTCACCGTCCGCAAGATCAAAATGAATGCATGCGCACAAGGCAATAGCTGCTATATGCCCTCGCAAGTTGAGATAGATTCGTTCGGTTCATTTAGAGGATCTCGAAGCGAGCTCGATTACCATACTGAATGGATGGATGCCTACGCAAGCAGCACAAGCCTCTTCAGCCATGAAGATATACAGCATGTGCAGACGGTCAGCGGTTTTTCGAAACGCACTATCAATACAGGCGCTCTGTCTTTACCGGTTACGATAACAAATAATAAAGCAGGAAATTTACTGATGGTAGCTATTGATTGGGAAGCAAATTCAAGCGGCCCGTCCAGTAACAACTTTGGGACAATTTCTGATTCTGCCGGTAATACCTATACTCAAATAGGTTCAGAATTGAGTATGGCTAAGGCAGGATATGGTTTGAAATCAAGATTGTATTATGCAAAAAATATTAACGCTTCTGCAAGCAATACTATTACCATTACGGTCAGCGGAAGCGACGGTGATATTCCATTGGATGGCTACGTTACTGAGTATAGCGGCGCGTCGCCTACGATTCCTCTGGATGGCACTCCTGTCTACTCGAGCAATTCGGGTACGAATGGCGCCGGAAGCCAGCCGTTTACCAGCAATACGATATCGATCTCGAGGAATTTGGATATGCTCTATGGTTTTGAAGCAGATTCTGCATGCGGCACTGCAGGCGCCGGCTGGACATCACGATCCACGTTCGACTGTAATGTGGTGGCAGACAAATATTTAGCGCCGCAAGGCAGTAATGCATTCACTGGAACTGCCGGCGGCACGACCTATATGTCATGGATCGTAGGCTTGAGACAATGATTACAAAAAAGGAAGCCTCAGTAAGAATTGAAAAGCTGCGAAAAGAAGTCGACCGCCATCGCTACCTCTACCACGTATTGGATACACAGGAGATCTCAGAAGCAGCATTGGATAGTTTAAAGCGCGAGCTGGTTCAGCTTGAGCGGGAATATCCTGACTTGATCACGCCGGACTCTCCGTCACAGCGTGTTGCCGGAGGAGTGCTTTCAGGTTTTAAGAAAGTAACTCACTCGCGGCCTGTATTATCATTGGAGGATGCATTTACCGCGACCGATCTTGCCGATTGGCAGACCCGGAATGAGAAAATTTTGAGATCTTCCACGCAGGGGTATTATTGTGAATTGAAATTCGACGGCCTTACCGTTGTCATAACATATGAAGACGGGCTCTTGGTCCGCGGAGCTACTCGCGGTGACGGCAGAATAGGCGAGGATGTGACGCAAAATCTCAAGACAATTGAGAGTATCCCTCTGCGCCTCGATCTATCCAGCCTGAAAAAACCTCCCCGCGTGATCGAAGTTCGCGGCGAAGTCGTTATGACAAGAAAAAATTTTGACATTCTGAATAAAGATCAAGCAAGGCGAAAGCTGCCGCTCTATGCTAATCCGAGAAATGTCACTGCAGGATCGATACGCCAGCTTGACCCGGCGATCACTGCATCGCGCAAGCTCGATGCATTCATTTTTGAATTGATCACTGATTGCGGCCAGCGAACGCATGAAGAAGCCCATCAGATCGCTGCGCGATTGGGCTTCAAGACAAGCCGCTATAATGAAACAGCTGCAGATCTGAAGGAAGTCGGCGCTTATCTCAAGAAATGGGAAACGAGGCGCAAGAGCTTGCCCTTTAATACGGATGGATCCGTGGTCGTCGTCAATGAGGTTGCGCAAGAGCGACGATTAGGTTTTGTCGGCAAAACTGAGCGCTGGATGATCGCCTATAAATTCCCCGCTGAACAAGCAACGACTCTGGTAGAGGATATTATCGTACAAGTAGGCCGGACCGGGGCGCTCACGCCAGTGGCTGTACTGAAGCCGGTACTGCTTGCCGGGACCACGGTGTCGCGGGCAACCTTGCACAATGCAGATGAGATCAAACGGCTTGATGTTCGGGCAGGGGATACGGTGATACTTCAAAAAGCAGGCGACATCATACCGGACGTTGTTTCAGTCCTGACAAAATTGCGGCCGCGATCGTCAAAGGAATTTCAATTCCCCGCGCGATGTCCTATTTGCGGCTCGCAGGTGATGCGGCCCAAGGGCGAAGTAGCTCACTATTGTACGAATAAGCGCTGCTATGCCCAGGAGCTGGAGGGCATCATTCATTTTGTGGGCAAAAAAGCTTTTGATATAGACGGTTTGGGCGAAAAGA
Source organism: uncultured Gammaproteobacteria bacterium (assembly GCA_964402565.1). GTDB lineage: Bacteria > Patescibacteriota > Patescibacteriia > UBA1558 > 2-01-FULL-52-15 > CAYRBH01. Next base: position 211,258 of record CAYOCJ010000001.1, read on the forward strand.
TCGTCGAACAGCTGATGCAGGCAGGCCTGGTCCGGGATGCTGCAGATATTTTCACTATTACTCAGGACGACATTTTGCCGCTTGAAGGTTTTGCTGAGAAGTCCGCCGATAATCTGATCAAGGCCATCGCCAAATCGAAACATGTCTCGCTGGCTAAGTTCATCTATGCATTAGGCATCAGACATGTCGGCGAGGAGACAGGGCGCACGCTCGCTCAGGAGTTTCGGACCTTGCGTGCGGTATCGGGTGCCACGTTTGAAGCGCTCGAGCGCGTGCCGGACATAGGAGGCGTGGTCGCCAAAAGCATCGTCAACTGGTTCACATCGAAACAATCGAAGAAATTGCTCAAGAAATTTTCTGATCATGGCGTTGTGGTGTCTCGAGTTGAGCTAGCAAAAGGAGCGCAAACGCTAGCTGGCAAGACATTCGTGCTGACCGGCTCGTTGCCTGAACCTCGCGAAGCGGTAGCAGCACAGATACGTGCATTGGGCGGATCAGTGAGCGGCAGTGTCAGCAAACAGACCGATTATGTCGTTGCTGGCGATGATCCAGGGTCAAAGCTCACGAAAGCACAAAGTTTAGGTGTGCTAGTGATTGATTATGCCGGCATACAGCGGCTCTTGCAGAAGAAATAGTCCTCGGTTTGAAGAGAGTATTGCATTACGTTATACTAAGACTCTATGGCACATCACCTGAATCAAGATGAAGTTCGGAAAGTGGCAAGGTTAGCCAGGCTGGATCTGACCGATGAAGAGCGGATCAAGGCCGCGGCTGACCTGGAAAGTATTCTGGCTTATATTGACCGGCTTTCAGCAGTCGATACAAAAGAAGTTACGCCGTATCAGAACGAACCGCAATCAGAGTCCCTGTTGCGCAGGGATGCTGCTGTTCCATTCAAAGATCGCGCGGCGCTGCTCGGAAAAGACCGGTTCAAAAATGACCTGCTGGTAACCAAAGGCGTATTTGCGAAAGGACAAGATGATGGAGCTTAAATCGGCAACCATAACTGAGCTGAAGGGTGCGCTGCACAATAAAAAGATCTCGTCTGTTGAGCTGACGAAGGAATATGTAGCAGCTATCAAAAAAGATCCATTCAATGCGTTCATCACGTTGAACGATGCTGCTTTAGAATCTGCGTCGACCGCAGATCGCATTCTCGCATCAGGCAAACCGACCGAGCTGACCGGCATACCGATCGCAGTCAAAGATGTGTTGGTGACTCAGGGATTGAAGTCGACCGCAGGGTCGAAGATATTGAGCAATTATGTGCCGCCCTATACTGCTACAGCAGCTCAGCGACTGCTTGACGCCGGCATGGTGCTGCTTGGCAAGACAAATTGCGATGAGTTTGCGATGGGATCTTCGAATGAAAATTCAGCTTTCGGTCCGGTAAAAAATCCGTATGACCCGGCCAGGGTTTCAGGCGGTTCGTCAGGTGGTAGTGCAGTTGCCGTTGCCGCAGGGTATGCGCCTGCGGCGCTCGGGACCGATACCGGAGGATCGGTTCGCGAACCTGCTTCATTTTGCGGCGTGATCGGGTTCAAACCGACCTATGGGCGTATCTCGCGATATGGATTGATGGCAATGGCTTCATCGCTTGATCAAGTTGGTATCTTTGCGCATGACGCACATGATGTGGGAACGTTATTGCATGCAATGTCAGGCTTTGATCCACACGATGCGACATCAAGCCGGGAGAATGTTCCGGATTATCGCAAACTGATAGCGGAAGAAAGGCCGGTCCGCATAGGCATACCAAAGGAATTCCGTGACGGTTTAGCTGGCGCTGCTTCTGAATGGTTTCAGGCTGCCATTGAGCGCTGCAAGAAAGCATCAGGCGTCACATTCGTCGATGTCACCTTGCCTCATATCGGAGATTCATTGGCTGTTTATTACATCATTATGCCGTCGGAAGTCAGCGCAAATATGGCACGGTATGATGGTTTGCGCTATGGCACCATGAGCGAGGCAGCAGGGGATCTCGAAACTCTGTATCGGCATAACCGTGCTGCTGGCTTAGGCGCTGAAGTAAAGCGCAGAGTATTGCTTGGCACCTATGCTCTCTCAGCAGGGTACTATGATGCGTACTATGCCCAGGCCGCTAAAGTCCGTAACTTGATTGCGCAGGATATGGACGCTGTATTTCAGAACGTCGACCTTGTCCTGGGTCCAACCTCGCCGACGCCGGCATTCAAGATCGGTGAAAAACAGTCAGACCCGCTCACCATGTATTTGTCAGATATTTATACGGTCGCAGCAAACCTGACCGGCGTTCCTGCGGTGTCTTTCCCGGCCGGCACGATAGAGGAGCTGCCCATGGGTTTGCAGTTGATGGGCCCGAAGTGGTCCGAGGGCCTGCTCTTGCAATTAGTGCGCCGCTTAAGCGTTAATGCAGATTCATAAGCGATTTGCTATACTAGTACTATATGGCACGGTCAATTGAAGAAAGGATTCAAAATACCATTCGGGCAAAAAAACGCCGTCGATGGTACACCCGATGGTGGGGCACAACCTTGATCGTTCTAGGGGTGCTCGTGGTGATCTGGTCCGTGGCTGTAGTCGTTCAGACCATTCATTATTATCGCGAGTATACCAAAGCCGGCGGCAGTAATTCGATCGCTGAGTTTGCTCAGACGCGCCAGGATACGAAAATCGACCTGCTTCATAATAGCGACGATCCAAGCGTAGGACCTAAAACAGCGCCGGTAACTATTGTCGCATTCGAAGATTTTCAATGCCCGTATTGCTTTCAGGCACAGCCATTCCTGAAGAAATTGCTTGCGGCGCACCCCGGAGATGTACGGCTGATCTATAAGGATTTCCCTTTAAGCTCCATACACCCTGATGCTCAGGCAGCCGCTGAAGCTGCACAATGTGCGTTCCAGCAGGGTAAGTTCTGGGAGTATCATGATGAGCTTTTTGCCAATCAAAGCCGTTTTGCAGAGGCATTTTATAGGGCTACAGCAAAGAAGGTCGGGTTGAATATCAATACCTTCAACGAATGCCTGGCAACGGCAAAAACGAAACAAAGTATCTCCCAGGATGTAGAACTAGGCAGGACCCTCGGCGTACTGGGGACTCCGACCTTTTTCATCAATGGCGAGTTATTCGCTCAAGGCTATAGCCCGGAGATCGATTCTCAGTTCGAAAAGGCTATTGAGTACATCCGGTCTTTGTGATAGACTCTGTTTACTTTATTAACCTAGTGTATTAAACAATAATTAATCTAAGTAGTATGGATACTGAAAACATGACTCAACAGGGCAAAAAGAGCTTCATGATGGGGCTGATAACCGGTCTCGGCATTTGTATTGTCGTGGGCGGAGCATTTATGATGGGACGCTATGGCACACCAGGCGGATTAGGCGGCGGATCGAACCCTCCGGCAGCTCAACAGCCGACGGCACAGCAGCCGACACAGCCATCCGGACCTGAAGGCGATGCAACAAAGATTGCAGCAGTATCGAAGGACGACCATATTCGCGGTGATGCAAATGCACCGATCACCATGATCGAATACAGCGATTTTGAATGCCCATTCTGCTTGCGATTCCACGAAACTTTGACCCAGGTATTCGCTGATTATAAGGGCAAGGTCCGACTCGTATACCGACAATTCCCATTACGATCTATCCACCCACAGGCTCAGAAAGCTGCTGAGGCATCTGAATGCGCTTCTGCTCAGGGTAAATTCTGGGAAATGCATGACAAGCTTTTCGAGCTTAACAAGGCTCAGAATCTGAACGTAGACTCTATGAAGACAGGCGCGAAGGACATTGGCCTCAATACGACCCAATTCAACACTTGTCTTGATAAAGGCCAAATGGTTGATACAGTTGAAAAGGATTATCAGGACGGCTTGGCTGGAGGCATCGCAGGCACGCCTGGCACCTTCGTCAATGGACAGTACCTGGCAGGAGCATTGCCATACTCTGACGTAAAGACAATTCTCGACGGTATCCTCAACAAGAGCTAATTCTAACGTCTCTCTGAAAGAAAACCGATCATGAAACGCATATTGGCACTTGCGTTGCTCGGGATCATCGTGACCGGATGCACGCCGAAGTATGATGATCCGAAGCCGGAACGCGCAACCAAAGGAAGCCCTCAGGCACAAGTAACGGTAGAGGAATTTGCTGACTATCAATGTCCAGCCTGTGGTAGTGCGCATCCGATGATCAAAAAATTGATGGAGAAGTACGGAAACCGTGTTTTGTGGAAATTCATCAATTATCCATTGACCTCTATCCACCCATACGCATTCAATGCGGCACTCGCTGCTGAATGCGCCAACGACCAAGGTAAGTTCTGGGAATACCACGACAAGCTTTTTGAGAACCAGGCGAACCTCGGGAAGAGCAGTCTCTATACATATGCCGGGGATCTCGGTATGAATGTTGATACCTTCAAAGCATGTGTGCAGTCACGCGCGAAGTCCTCGCTGGTGCAGCAAGATATGGCCTTGGGCGACAGCCGCAAAGTCGATCAGACGCCAACTCTTTTCATCAATGGAGAAATGTTGACGAACTGGACTACTCTTGAATCTAAACTGGATACATTTTTCCCGGATCTGCCTGACGTTGCCACGACAACCCCAGCTAATTAAGTGATTTCATCGCCATGCCGGACGCATACTGGTTTGGTTCATATGCACCGGATCGTACCCTTCTTGATCTTCAGTTTCTCCATATTTATTGGTACAGCGTCCTGGTGACGCTCGGGATCGCTCTTGCAGTCCTCATTGCCCGTAAACAATACATTCGGAATAAAGGCAAAGAGCAGGACATGCTTGATCTCGCATTTTACGTCGTGCTCGGCGGACTCCTGGGAGCGCGCGTATGGCATGTGTTCATCTTTCAATGGAGCTACTACTCTCAACATCTCATTGAAATTCCGAAAATTTGGGAAGGCGGCATAGCGATACAAGGCGCTTTGCTGGGTGGCCTCGCGACCGCATTTTTCTATTGCCGCAAGAAAAAACTCGATCTTATTGCCTTGGCTGACAGCGGCGTTGTCGGCATTCCCTTAGCGCAGGCGATCGGCCGCTGGGGGAATTTTTTTAACCAAGAGCTTTATGGCCTCCCCTCCAAATTGCCGTGGGCGATCTATATAGAGCCGCAGAATCGAGTATCGGGGTTCGAACGTTTTTCCCATTTTCACCCCACATTCCTGTATGAATCCATACTCGATGCGCTCTTGTTCGTTTTGCTTCTCAAACTTTCGAAGAAAAAACTCAAACCCGGGGTTCTCGCGGCGTGGTATTTCATCGGCTATAGCGCTATTCGGTTCATCGTCGATTTTGTACGCATCGATCCGATGTTAATGATCGGTTTTCTGCGGGCCTCACAGGTATTAAGCATCATGTTCATAGGCGCGGCTTCATATTTCTTGTATGCAATGAAAGCCCGCAGAGTTGCCAAGTAGGTTTCTATTGTGTATAGTAATCCCGTTCACTTTTGGGGTGGTAGTTCAGTTGGCTAGAACGCTTCCCTGTCACGGAAGAGGTCGCGGGTTCGAGTCCCGTCCATCCCGCCAGAATTGAATAGTGATAAACCGCCGCTGTGGCGGTTTTTGTGCTATACTTATTATTCGTTTACCGGAAAATTAAGCAAAATATGATGAAGGAGAAGGGAAGCTATGCGTTTGTCAGGCAAACGCTAAAGATTTTTTGGCAACATGCGATTCGTTACCATTGGCAGGTAGCCGCTCTTTTATTTGGGATCATCGTGGTGACCGCGGTCCAAACTTATATCCCGGTGCTCTATAGCGATCTCATAAATGTTGCTTCACTCGGCGCGTCGCCAGATACTGTGCACAAGGCTTTTGTTATCGTGTTCATGATTTTGATCGTGAATACTGCGCGTACTGCAACGTGGCGTTCGACGAACTTCATCAATAATTATTTCCAGCCGAAGGTGATGAGCGATCTCATGAATACCTGCTATCAGTATCTGCAGCAACATTCCCTTGGCTACTTCAATTCTAACTTCGTCGGAAGTTTGGTCACGAAGGTACGTCGGTATGAACGGGCATTCGAATTGATCGCTGATCAGATAACCTTTGACCTGGGGCGCTCATTGCTCGATACTGGAGCGATCCTGACGGTACTGTTGTGGAACTATCGCACCCTTGGCTTGATCGTGCTCGGTTGGTGTATCTTGTTTTTGGTCTTTTCATATGCATACTCGATCTACAAGCTACCTTATGATATCAAGCGAGCAGCTGCCGATACGCAAACGACCGCGCAACTGGCTGATAGTATAACGAATAACATTAATATCAAACTTTTTGCCAGTTACAAAGAAGAGAATGATCGTTTTTCCGACATTACACGTGAACAGTTTTTGATGCGGAAAAAAAGCTGGGACCTGTCGACATGGGGAGACGTTGTACAGGGTATTATGATGATACTTCTCGAGTTTCTGATCTTCTATCTTGCCATAGCTAAGTGGCAGCAGGGCACTTTGAATGTAGGAGATCTGGCGCTACTTCAGATGTTTTTGCTGCGTATTTTCGATAAACTTTGGAATACCGGCAAGAACATTCGCAGCATCTATGAAGCCCTTGCGGACGCTAATGAAATGACCGAGATACTCTTGAATCCGCATGAAGTCCAGGATGTGCTGCATGCAGCACAGTTGCAAGTTAAGAACGGCGGTATCGAGTTTAAGGATGTTTCGTTCGTCTATCAGAATGGTGTCGAAGTCTATAAGCACTTTAACCTGCGTATTGCACCAGGCGAGCACGTTGCCTTTATCGGCCCTTCTGGCGGCGGCAAGTCCACGATCGCGAAACTACTCTTCAGGTTCTATAATTTGAATGGCGGTTCGATCAGCATCGATGGCCAAAATATCGATGCAGTCACACAGGATTCTCTGCGCTCGGCATTCGCGTTTGTGCCGCAGGAGCCGATACTTTTCCATAGGACTCTTATGGAGAATATTCGCTACGCAAAGCCCGATGCTACGGACGAACAGGTCATCGAAGCAGCGAAGCTTGCTCATGCGCATGAATTCATTGCTTCTTTTCCTCAGCAGTATGACACGATGGTCGGTGAGCGCGGGATCAAACTTTCAGGAGGCGAACGTCAGCGCGTCGCGATCGCTCGCGCTATCTTGAAAGATGCGAAGATATTGGTATTGGATGAAGCGACATCATCTCTCGATAGCGAGAGTGAAATGTATATTCAGGATGCTCTGAAAAAATTAATGCATAATAAAACGACGGTCGTCATTGCCCATCGCCTCTCAACGATCATGCAGATGGACAGGATCGTTGTCATTGATGACGGCGAAGTCATCGAGGAAGGGAAGCATCAAGAGCTTCTGAAAGCAAACCAAGGAATGTATCAAAAACTGTGGGGGATACAAGCAGGAAGCTTCGATGTTCAGGAAGGTTAGTGTTCGGTTTTCTCTCTTTTTGGTATACTGCTTAGAGAATCATTAAGAAACTCACTATGAATAAGACAACGATCAGTGTCGCAGTTGCGGTCATTCTTTTGCTAGGCGGAGGCTATATGGTCTACCAAGGGTCCAATGGTCCAAAAAAGGAGACCCCGAAGCAAGATACCAATACAGCTCAGGATACAGGGCAGTCAAAGCGATCATGGAAAAGTATTTTAGCAGACGGCAAGAGCGTCAAATGCACGTATACGCAAACGGTCGCCTCTGGCACTCAGAATGGCACTATGTATATAGCAAATGGCCACATGCGCGGTGATATTATGATGTCCACCGCAAGTTCCGGAAACTATACCATGCATATGCTGAACGATGGGCAATGGAATTATACCTGGGGAGGGCCTATCGGCGAGTCGCAGGGCGTGAAAATGAAAATGATGTCAGAAACAAATGTGCATACGCAGGCGAATGCGCAGCAGGGAGTCGACCTGAATGAGCAGCTCGATGTGAATTGTTCGCCATGGAGCGAAGATTCTTCTGAATTTGTAGTGCCGGCAGATATTCAATTCAGAGACCTTTCAGCAGGTACTATGATGAATGTCAATGTGAACAGCATGATGAATACCAGTACGTCCGGTTCGGCATCAGCGAACGTGAACGCCAATGTGAAGGTGAAGGCTAAAGTAGACTGCTCGGTCTGCAATCAAGCGCCGGAAGGCATGTCACGCGTACAGTGCATGCAGGCACTCGGCTGTTCATAGTAATGGTATCTTTAAAAAAAGAGCTCCCGAATGGGAGCTCTTTTTTGTAGCACTGCTTACGGATATACGGTCAGCATCGCCACATTGTATTGCATCGTATCTGCGGTCTGGCAGTTAACAGTGAATGTTTGAACTTTCTTTACCTGAGGCAGGTGTATCAAGACGAATGCATATCCGTCCAGGACAATTTTCCGATTATTGAGATAGACATATTGCGTATCGGGAGACGCGCCCTCTATCATCAATTCAGAACCGCTGGTATAGGTACCGCCGACAAGCGGGGTAGTTACTGCACAGTTGTCGAATTGCAGACGTTTCGCGGAGTAATTTGCGACCGCTAACTGATAGGTATCAGGCTGTTTTTGGCTGAATGCCAGCACTGTCCGGCTAGACCCTGAAATTTTTTGACCGGTATTGCTTCCTGAGATATCAGCAGGCATCATCTCATTCTGAGATTGGGCAGGGGCCTGTACGAAATAGGCAGGACTTGGTTGATTCGACTTGAAATGCGATTTCACCATTAAGCCTGCCTGGATCGCGGCCGGAACTAAAATCGCTATAAGGATTGCTTTTTTGAACGGACTCATACGCATAATCGTGCAGATTAATTATTATGAGATTACCTGTACATAGTTGACGTCTGTTTCTCGTGTTTCTTACGAATATAATATGTACATAAAGAATCAGGACCTGCCGGTATGACAGGTCCTGTTAGAACTTACGGAGATGAAACTTTTCAAAGTTGACGACTAACGTGATGCTTGCGCCCTTACTGGTCACTTGCAGCGCCCAGAGATGGTCGATTTTTGAATGGCGATTGAGCGGGAAAACGACAATAGAGCGCGAAAGCAGCTTGGTCTTGGTTGTGTCCGTCAGCCCGAATGAAGTGGTTGCATTGTTTTCAGTCGGGAATGGTGAAGGCAGCTTGATGTCCTCATGGCTTCGGTATGCACGTGCAGCGCCGCCTAGCCAGTATGCGAAGGTCAGCGTTTTGAACCACCGCTTCCCTTTGAATGCACGAATGCGGACCACATTCTCGAACTCGTACTGGATCTTGAAATCATTTGAAGCATCAGATTTTTGCGGTGTGAAGGTCGCCAGACAATCAAGAAACGTCATGCCCTGACATGGTCGTTCACGTTCGTCTGCGTGACCTACCGAAGACACGCAGAGCACTATGAGTATTAGTACCCATCGTTTCACTGTGCATCTCCTTTCTCGTAATGAACAACGACCGAATAGCATACTGTATTGCTTGTATGTACGCAAGACCAGCAGAATGATATACTGGAGCCATGCATGTACTCGTTGTCTATGGCACGAATTCAGGTGGCACCAAGGAGGTGGCAGAACTTGTCGCGCTTGATTTTGCAAAAGCAGGACATTCGGTATCCATGAAAAGCGCAGAATATACCGTACCTGCTGATTTAGATGGATATGACTGCGTGGTCCTCGGTTCATGCACGTGGGAGAAGATCTTGCCTACGAAGCGATTCGAGGGGCAATTGCAGCAGCATATGGGCGCGTTGCGGGATAAACTTAAGGGCGTTGATCTATCAGGTAAAAAATTGGCAATTTTTGGCCTGGGCGATTCTAGCTATACCAATTTTTGCATCGCCGCAACTCATCTGGAAGTGCTCGTGAAAGAATCGAAAGCAACGCAAGTAGGGCCTACATTGCGCGTGGACAGTTATTTTTTTGATCAGGAAGCAAATCGAAAGCGCATCAAGGACTGGGCCGATCAATTGCTTGCCGCATTAAAAGCCGCCTAAACAATACAATAGGGACGGTCGCGAGCCTGCATTGCGGGCTTTTTTATATAGTCATAACGTGTCTAAATGGAACGCGGTAGGCTTGACATTATTTGTAATATGTGAGATATTGTTCCGTCGTGTTTATTAATGGCTTAGCCATATTTAGCCCAAGAGTTAGCGAAAAGTTAGATGGATAATCAAAGATCAATTTCAATCATAGTTCCTGCCCTCAATGAGGCTGGTAATATACCCCAGCTGGTTCAGCGTATTCATGACACGCTGACCGTTGCTCAGATCAGGTATGAAATCATTCTGATCGACGACCATTCGACCGATGAGACTGTTTCAGTTGCTGAAAAATTTTCAACTTTTTATCCGGTCGTATGCTACTTGAAGCAAGGATTCCGCGGTAAAGCATATTCATTGATCGAAGGATTCGGTTATGCGAAGTACCCGCTACTCGCAATACTCGATGCTGATCTGCAGTATCCGCCAGAGGCTTTGCCGGGCATGATACAAAAAATAGTCGGCGGTGCGGATGTGGTCGTTGCAAACCGCGTTTCGCGTGATGAATCGATCTTGCGCACCGTGATCAGTCGGTCTTTCAATTTCGTTTTCGCCCGTCTGTTGCATGGATTGAATTGCGATGTGCAGTCTGGTATGAAAGTTTTCAGGAAAGAGATCCTCCGGGATGTCACGCTGAATCCGACGCCGTGGACTTTCGACATGGAATTTTTGATCGAGGCGCGCCAGCGTGCCTATACGATCGACACCGTGGTGATCCCATTTGCAGAGCGCTTAGAAGGGCAGTCGAAGATCAATATTTTCCGCGCAAGCTATGAGATCGGTTCGAATGCATTGCAATTGAAATTTAAACGCCGCAAACCGCGCCATACTGCGCCCATTCAGGACGCGTCAATGATAGGCGCGGGTGTGAAGCATAAAGGCAAGCATTTCATAACCCATTCGACATTGCATCACAGCTATTCTGCGATTGAAACATTCGCGCCATGGCAGCAGCGTTTTAGCATCGCGGCAATAGCGTTATTCGTTATTGGGATTGTTTTTGCACCGTTGGGCACAACTCAATTCGTGATCGCAGTATTAAGCGTTATTTATTTTATAGACGTCGTTTTTAATTTATTTTTGGTTCGCCGGAGCCTCCATACACCGCCGGAAATTCATTATACCGATGAAGAGCTGAGACAAATCGATATCTCTTCACTGCCGGTCTACAGCATCTTGTGCCCGCTCTACAAAGAAGCGCATATTCTGCCCGGCTTCTTGGATGCAATTGCAAAACTTGACTGGCCAAAAGAAAAACTGGATGTGCTGTTGCTGCTCGAAGAGAATGATCCTGATACGATTGCCGCTGCACACAGCATGGCCTTGCCCGAGTATGTGCGCGTTGTGGTCGTGCCGCATTCAATGCCGAAGACAAAACCGAAGGCATGCAATTACGGATTATCGATGGCCCGCGGTGAGTATCTGGTCGTCTATGATGCTGAAGATATTCCAGATCCGCTGCAGCTCAAGAAAGCTTATTTAGGCTTCCAGAATGTCGGACCTGAAGTGAAGTGCTTGCAGGCTAAGCTGAACTATTTTAATCCTCGTCAAAATCTATTGACCAGATTGTTCACTGCAGAGTATTCCCTTTGGTTCGACGTTATATTGACTGGTCTTCAATCGCTCAACACTTATATTCCGCTCGGAGGAACCAGCAACCACTTTAGAACGAATGACCTGCGTAATCTTGCTGGCTGGGACCCATTCAATGTTACTGAGGATTGTGACCTTGGCATCAGGCTTTTCAAAGTTGGCTATAAAACGGCTGTCATCGATTCAACGACCCTTGAGGAAGCGAACAGCGATTTCAAAAATTGGCTCCGCCAGCGTTCACGCTGGATCAAAGGCTATATGCAGACCTACCTCGTGCATATGCGGCGGCCGGTCCAGTTCAGCAAGGAGAGTAAGCATCATTCGCTTATTTTCCAGCTTGTCGTTGGCGGCAAAATAGCTTTCGCGCTGATTAATCCTATCCTATGGATAACCACCATCCTGTATTTTACCTTCCGGTCAATTATTGGTCCGTCGATCGAAGCGTTATACCCGCCATTTGTTTTCACCATGGCAGGCATGTCGCTTATTTTCGGAAATTTCCTTTGCTTGTACTACTACATGGTCGGCTGTGCGAAACGCGAACAATGGGGTTTGATAAAATACGTCTACCTTGTGCCTTTGTACTGGCTCGCGACAAGTATCGCTGCCTATATCGCGCTCTATGAGCTGATCGTTAAACCGCATTACTGGCAAAAAACGAATCATGGCCTGCAAAAGGCGCAGCCGGTATTGGCGAACGGAGCTCCTGTGCTAGCTGTGCCGCGCAGATCACTCAGGGCATCAGTGGTTCGCCTGATCCCTGCCCGATTGCGCGAGCAGGTAGGCACGTCCGGAGGAATGCTTATCTCCGTGATGATGATCTCCAATTTTATCAACCTCTTATTCAATGCCTATTTGGGCAGAGAGCTGAATTTTGAAGATTTCGGCGTATTAACCTTGGTGAATACCTTATGGTATTTAGGGTCGGTATTCATTAACGGCGTTACCTCTACCATCAATGAACAGACTGCATTTCTCGTAGCGAAGGGTGATACGGCGTCATCAAATCGCTTATTGCACGGCGTTCGATCGAAAGTCATCATCATTGCTCTAGCCGTGTCTGTGGTATGGGTATTCGCAGTGAGAAGCGTTGCTGCCTTTTTCAATATCGCTGACTCGGAGTCGTTGTTCCTCTTCACGCCGTTGTTTACCGTCGGCCTCCTTGCCGCAACGAACCGCGGCTATCTGAACGGAACATTCGCGTTCCGTTCGCTTTCCCGCATCATGTTGATCGAAACCATTAGCAAAATGGGTTTGGCATTTTTATTCGTGAAAGCCGGGATGGGGGAGAATGCGTACCTGGCGATCCCGATCTCAGTTTCGATCGCGGCTGTGCTCACCTTCATTGCAACGCCGAAGGTGCAAATGACGTCGCCTGCGCAATCTGCAGGGTTTCCTCCGAGTTTTTATATCGCCGCAATCGCATCAAGTCTGTCATCGGTCGTGTTTTTGAGTTTGGATATTCTCCTGGTAAAACATTTCCTTGACCCTGTATCCGCAGGCGAATATTCACTCTTGTCGCTGGTTGGTAAGATGCTGTACTTCTTCGGCTCATTACCGGTCGTATTCATGATCCCGCTCGTCCGGCGGCTCGAAGGCCTGGGTAAGCGCACTGAATGGGTTTTTCAAACTATTTTTCTCATTTCGCTGGTCCTGGTGAGCAGCGGCTATCTCTTCTTGGGACCATTCGGCCCGTTTATCATCCCGTTCATTTTCGGGCATAAGGCAGCGTCTATTGCGCCGCTGCTCTCGACCTATGTCGGAGCACTTGCATTATTTACTTTATCGACCATTGTTGTTTCATATCATCTTGCGAAAAAGAATTATATTTTCCCGGTCGTGTCGCTTATTTTGTCGATGTGCATGGCGCTCGGTATTTGGACATGGCACCGCGACATTACACAGGTCGTGCAGGTGCTTTTCATCGTCAGCTCGTTCGGATTGTCATTTTTTCTCATCCTGCATTTTGCATTACAACACCTCAAGTCACTTCGGAATAATATCCGAGACTTTATCGATGTATTTTTGTCGATCCCTGAATGCGCGCCGAAGCTGCCCGGGACGAAACGAATCCTGATCTTTAATTGGCGCGATACCCGCCATGTTTTTGCCGGGGGAGCAGAAGTGTATGTGCATGAGATCGCGAAACAATGGGTAGCCGCAGGCCATCAGGTGATGCAATTTTCAGGTAATGACGGCATGTCGCCGCGGAATGAGACGATCGACGGCGTGCACATTATCCGGCGCGGCGGATTTTACTTCGTCTATTTCTGGGCAGCTGTCTACTACGTATTGCGGCTGCGTAAATGCGATTTCGACGTTTTGATCGATTCCCAGAACGGCATTCCTTTCTTTACCCCGCTGTATACCCGCCGGCCGGTGTACTGTTTGATGCATCATGTGCACCAAGAGGTCTTCACGAGATCATTGGCAAAACCTCTGGCTTGGTTTGCGCGCTTCCTTGAAAAGGACCTGATGCCGCTCGTCTATCGAGGCGTGCCATTCATTACGGTTTCAGAATCAAGCAAAGCGGACATTGAGGCGCTTGGTTTAGGGCATGCAGGCATTGAAGTTGTACACCCAGGCGTCGATCTGCGAGAGCTTGCTCCGGGCGTCAAGCATTCGGTGCCGATGGTGTTGTATTTGGGCCGGCTGAAGGCATACAAGTCCATCGACGTGTTGATACGGGCCTTTGCGCGCGTCTTGCTGCGCATCCCTGATGCACAGCTGGTCATTGCCGGCAGCGGCGAAGAGGAAAAGTCATTGAAGCAGCTCGTCTCTGAATTAGAACTGGAGGATCAAGTAACGTTCGCGGGCAAAGTATCTGAACCAGAAAAAGTTTCGCTGTTGCAGCGCGCCTGGCTGTTCGTTAACCCATCGTTCATGGAAGGATGGGGGATTACCACTATCGAAGCAAATGCCTGTGCGACACCGGTCGTCGCATCGAATGTACCTGGTCTTCGCGACTCAGTGCGAAATCCGCATACCGGTTATCTGGTGGAACATGGCAATGTAGAAAAATTTGCTGAACGCATGATCGATATTCTGGGGGACACCGCGTTGCGCCAGCGCATGTCGGTCGAAGCCATGGCATGGGCGAACCGCTTTGACTGGACGAATTCAAGTAAAAGATTTTTAGAAATTATTAACGAACATGCCGAAGGTTAACGCTTCATTTCCAGATCGTATAGGCGACTATACTTTTCGCTCTGTACTGCACCCAAAGCAGCAGTATCATCGTTTTGAAATTGCTGAATATGAATCAGCTACCGGTGCTCGCGCCATTGCAAAACGCTGGACCGGATCGAAATTTCATCTGAACTATGCACGCTTCATGAATGAAGTTCATTTCTATGAGGCTCTTGCATCTCTGCCATCAGCACATGCAGAGGAGCTGGCAATGCTGTTTCCCCGCATGCATACCCCGCACTTTATCCAGGCCTACGGAACCCAGGATGATCTCATTTTGTTGATAGAAAAGATCAAGGGAAATCCTATTTCATCTGTTGTACCGTCTGAGCGCATAGCTCTCTATGAGGAAGCTTTGGCATATGTGAAGCAACTGGGAGCTTTTCTCTCGAATACCTTGCGCTTGCGCCCCTACTACGCCTTATATCAAACGTTTCGTTTCCCGATCATTATGTTTCGCGCACTCTGGCGATCACCGAAAGACTGGAAACGAATCCTTGCCATGTCCTGGTTTTTTGCACGGCACATTCCGGCTTTGATCATGGATCGCCGCGTTCAGTTCGTACATCGCGATCTCTGGCCAAACAATATCCTTATTGCTGAGGACGCTTCAGTGACATTGATCGATTTCGATGTGATCGCGATCATGCATCCTTTTGTCGATGTTTTGAAATTAAGTTTAGGACTGTGGAATGACGCGCCAGCGCGGGAAGCCTGGAAGCAGTCACGAACCATTCGATCCATCTTCGACAATGCGCATGACGCAAGCGTATTTCGCGCTCTCGGCTGCTATACGGCATTGTTCGAGCTTAGCATGCCTCAGGGTGATCGGGCTTTGGCATTGTCGTTTGAGGATTTTCTTTCTTCTCCCTATCATCGCGAAACACAAGAAAAACCGGATCTGAAAGCATCCGGCCGTCCGACCGTAACGATCGGCATACCTGCGTATAATGAAGAATCTTCGATCAATTTTTTGATCGGCTCTTTGCTTGCACAGCAGGAACGAACCTACACGTTGGAGAAGATCATTGTATTCTCCGATGGCAGCACTGACGGAACCGTAGAAAAAGCCTGCGCGACCGCTGACCCGCGTGTCTATGTGCATGTAGGAAAAGTGCGTCGCGGCAAGCCGTATCGAATGAACCAATTATTTGAGATGTCGACATCGGATATCGCAATAGTTCTCGATGCAGACATAGCACTGGAGAATGAAACATGCATTGAAGCATTGGTAGAGCCATTTCGGGCATATGCGGACATAGCGCTTGTCTCAGGATCCTCAGTTCCGGCTGAGGCCGCGAGCTATGTTCAAAAAATTGCTGCTGCAGGAGTTTCTGTCTGGGATGCCACGCGCGCAATGGCACGGCCAAATGACCTGTACTATTGCGAAGGCGCTATCCGCGCATTCAGCCGATCGTTGTACACGAAGATGCGATTCCCTGAACGAAGCGCAGATGATGTCTTTCCATATTTATACGCTCAGAAGCACGGGTTTCGATTTATGCGGGCTGATGCCGCGAAGGTTCAGTTTACCTTGCCGGCAACATTGAGAGATTATTTGAGCCAAATGAAGCGCTTCTCCAGATCGTATACGGTACATAAAGATAATTTCGACGGTTTGTTTGTAAAGCATTATTATACAGTGACATTGCCGGTAAAAGTAAAAGCGATCCTGAAAGAATGTATCCGCAATCCATTTTTTACGCTGAACTATTTCGCAATGTGGTGCGTGATCCGAGTATGGTTCATGTTCGAAAAAGAGGCCGACACATCATTGTGGGACATTGCAGAGAGCACCAAGGTGTCACGCAAAAAAATTATTTTTTCGAGCTACGATGATCTCCATAATCCGTACTATGCCGGGGGAGGAGCGATCGCAGTACATCAGGTAGCGAAGCGGCTGGCCTTGGAGAGCGATATTACTATCCTCACCGGAAAGTACCCCGGCTCTGTCGACACGGTCCTGGATGGCGTGCATTATCGACGTGTCGGCTCTTCACTATTTGGTCCAAAGGTAGGGCAATTAATCTTTATGCTTGCATTACCCTGGCATGTGATGCGCATGCATTTTGATGTTTGGATCGAAAGTTTTACTCCGCCTTTTTCGACAGCATGCCTGCAGCTCTTCACTCGAAAACAAGTCATCGGCTTGGTGCATATGCTTGCAGGAGAAGATATGTACCGTAAATATCACATTCCATTCCATTTGTTAGAGCGATTGGGGCTCAAAACCTATAATCGTTTCATCGTATTGACTCAGGTCACCGCTGATGCCATCCGGCGCAGCAACCCGAAGGCAGTTATCGACGTGATCAATAATGGCGTCGATTTCCCGAAAGAGAATCAGACGGCTCAAGTCAAAGAATATATTTCATTTATCGGCAGGATCGAAGTGAATCAAAAAGGGCTTGATCTCTTGCTGAAAGCATATGCGCATGTTGCGGATAAGCTGCCGTATAAGCTTGCCATCGCCGGCACAGGTGCTGACGAAGAACTTTCCAAGCTGCATGCGCTCATCGGCGAGTTAGGGTTAGAGGGCAAGGTGCGCTTGTTCGGGCGCGTTTCAGGCCCTGAAAAAAATGACGTATTCAGTAAATCAGTTTTTACGGTATTGCCGTCACGCCATGAGACATTTTCGCTCGTTGCTCTGGAAACGCTTTCGTATAGTCTGCCGCTGCTTGCATTCGATATTGAAGGTTTGAAGTGGCTGCCTGATTATTGCTGCATGAAGATCCCGCCGTTCCAGTATGAACGATTGGGCGAGCGCATGCTCGAATTAGCCACACATCCTGAGCTCCGCACCAAGCTGGCATTGCAGGGCCATGCCTATATCAGCAACTTCAGCTGGGAGGATGTATCATATAAATACAGAGAATCTATCAGTGAAGCATTAGACGCTATATGATAGAGCAATTACTACAGCGCATCGCATCTGAAAAAATACCATGCTATTTTATTTCACCGCACCTGGACGATGCGGTATTTTCTGCAGGCTCGCTCATTGCCCGCCTTTCGCACGTAACCTCGGTCACCGTGATTACTGTGTTTACCGAATACTCGACGCCTTTGACATTGTCAGCGCGACAATTTTTGCGGCAAATGAAAAGCGGTGATCCGAAAGAACTTTTTCGGTTGCGCAGAGAAGAGGATATTGCTGCATGCACTTTGCTCAATTCCCGCTATGAGCATTTAGGATTCGAAGACGCGCTATTTCGCAAGCATAAAAAAGGTATATTCGGAACCGTGGTGCCGGAATTTAACCATATATATCCGACGTATCGATTCCATGTTAAGCGAGGCTTGATAGCGCCTGCTGACCTTGCTCTAGCTGAAGCATTGCGTATGGCGCTCTTCCGCTCTGTTGATATATCAAAACCATATCTGGTATTTGCACCGTTAGCTACCGGTAATCATGTGGATCATTGCTTGGTTCGAGATGTATGCGCCAAGCAGTTTAAAGACATTGTGTATTGGAACGACATTCCGTATAGCAAGCGGAATCCGATCGATAAGGTTTTTCTCACACGGCATGATCTTGCGATGGAAGAAGCTCGCCCTGACGCTCAGAAAGCGAATAGCATCGAGGCATATGCGTCGCAGTGGAAGAGGGTATTTGAAGGCATGCAGGCGCTTGAGATCCCTGAGCAGTATGCGTTCCGAAAGGAGGGGGCTCTATGAAACACACCGTATCAATTGGCATCCCCGCATATAATGAAGAGCAAAATATCAAGCGGCTTTTGATCACATTGCTCTCTCAGAGAACTTCCTTGGTAGAGATCAAGGAGATCTTGGTCGTGAACGATTGCTCCACAGACGCTACAGCACAGGAAGTTCATTCCATTGCTGATCCTCGCATCCGGCTGATAGCACAGCAGATACGCAGCGGCCTTGCTATGGGCCAGAATATCATCGCGCGTGAAGCGACTGGCGATTTTCTGGTTCTTCTGGATGCAGATGTGGTGCCAACTGATTCGTATTTCCTGGATGAAATTTGCAAGCCACTCATTGATGATGCCTCGATCGGCCTTGTCGGAGGCAATGTGATCGCAGCTCCCGGTAAAACATTCTTCGAGAAGGTCCTGGTTACCAGCCATGAATTAAAGACCAGCATATACACGAAGATCAATAACGGAAATACAATCTATCTGTGCCATGGCCGCGCACGAGCCTTTTCAAGAGCACTCTATAGCATCATTGAATGGCCGAATAAATTTGCTGAAGATCAGTATTCTTATTTGTTCGCTCGGGACAAGGGATTTGGCTTTACGTATGCAGAGAAGGCTTCGGTCATGTTCAGATCGCCTGCCCGTATCATTGACCATTTTCGGCAGAGTTTGCGTTTTATCGGCGGACATAAAATGATCATCAGAGAATTCGACGAGCAGTCGGTCGCACGCGAGTATGCTATACCGGTGGGTATCGTCGTGAGGGCCATTGCTGAGTTTATTTTTTGGAAACCGCTGCATGTTCTGGTGTATCTCGTTACCTTGGGCGTGACGAGAGTTCTTGGTTACTTCTTTCAATTGAAGAACCAATCTTCATATGAGCCATCACCCTCCTCAAAGAAAGTTGTATGAACCATCGCAAAAAAATCCCAACGGTAACCATTGCCTTGAGCGCGTATAATGAGGAAGCGAACATAGGGCGTTTTTTGCAATCGGTCCTTTCGCAAGAGGAGATAGGCTTTACGATCAAAAAAATACTCATTATTTCCGACGGATCCACTGATCGTACCGTAGCGCATGCGCGCCGAATTCGGTCGAAGAAGATAGAGATCCGGATACATTCCAGTCGAAAGGGCAAATCGACCCGCTTAAATGAGATCTATCGTGATCTCAAAACAGACCTTCTGGTCCAGACGGATGCTGATGTGATCTTTGGCCATACCCGCGTGGTTCATGATATCATTCAACCGTTGCTGAAGAAAAATGATATTGCTATGACAGGAGGGAATCCGCATCCATTACCGGCGGAAACATTTTTAGAAAAAGCAGTTAACTGTACAACGGAAGCCTATATTCCGCTGCGTTCGCTATTAAAAGGAGGCTCGAATGTTTTTTCTGTCGATGGACGCTTGCTTGCGTACCGCAAAACATTGGTGAAACAGATCGCCGTGCCTGCTGATATGATCGCGAATGATGCATATACCTATTTTGCCTGCCTGACTTTAGGCATGCAGTATCGGCATTGCTCTTCAGCTATCGTCTATTTTCGATCACCGCAAAATATCAGAGATCAAGTCCGCCAAAATACTCGTTTCGTCTCGGCACCGAAACGAATGAAACGATATTTTGATATCGCGCTGGTCGAAAAAGAATATGCTGTACCGTCTGATCTGATGCGGGCTCTGAAATTCAGACAAGCCGCACAACACCCGATCCTTTGCGCCTATATTTTTTTCGTCAATGCCTATTGCCGCTATCGATCACATAAGATCGAAGCGTCTCTCACTGCGCAATGGCAGATCGCTCTGTCGACGAAACGGGGGGCAGAGCTATGAAGAATAAGCTCGCTATTCTAGCCATTATCGTCATTGCTGCAACGCTGTATGCATTAACGCTCCGCGGCATCCCTGGAAATCCGGCGCCTTCTGATTTTAAAAATAAGCTTGACCAGCAGAGTCAGCCTTTCGAATTGTCTCCTGAGCGCGGACGGTATGTGCACTTGATAGCTCTTGCTGATCTCGGCCAGTATAATTTAAGCAAAGAATTGGCAGAGGCTGCTTTTCCTGACGTCGGTGTGTATAATGGCAGGTACTACAGCTATTTTGCACCTGGATTGCCCTACCTTGCCTTGCCGTTCTATATGCTCGGTGAGCGATACGGACTCGCACAGGTTGCCTCATTTTCATTTATCTCACTGGTAAGCATTTTTGGTCTTATTTTTTTGTACCGCATCGCACGCGAAATACTTAGGCTGCCGATGTGGGCATCTCTGGCATCAGTATTCATGTTCGCATTCGGCTCAACCGCATGGAGTTATGCGATTACAATGTATCAGCATCACGTGACGACTTTTTTTATACTATCGTCATTCTATGCAGTGTGGCGCTTTCGAAAAGGAACGCGCTGGTCATTTGCCTGGGCAGCGTTCGCATGCCTGAATTATGCGCTGGCGATCTCGATCGATTATCCGAATACGCTTTTGGTATTCCCGGTCATGGTATATCTCGCTGTTTCGGCAATTCAATTGCATGTTATTCCCGGCAAATTGAATGTCGGGTTTCGTTCTGAAGTTCTGATAGGCATTCTAGTTTTCGTTATTGTTACCGGATTTCACCTCTACCATAATGCGGCATACTATGGCGGCTGGAGCCACTTGAGCGGCGGCCTGCAATCTTATCGATTTGTCGATCCAACGCTTGATCCTTTGAAAGCTGGTGCGAACGGCATTTCGCCGCAGGACCTGAACACGCAAAAAAATATTGTTGGTTTTTTCCGCGAACAGCATCTGCCTGGGAGTTCATTTACGTTGCTGTTGTCTCCCGATAGAGGATTATTTTTCTATGCGCCGATCTTCTTGCTGGCAATTCTGGGCATTGTATGGAGTTATCGCCATCGCCGGTCCCTGGAGCTCAATATTCTGCTGTCACTCATAGCAGTCAATGTTTTTTTGTATAG
Organism: uncultured Gammaproteobacteria bacterium; assembly: GCA_964402565.1. Taxonomy (GTDB): domain Bacteria; phylum Patescibacteriota; class Patescibacteriia; order UBA1558; family 2-01-FULL-52-15; genus CAYRBH01. Next base: position 232,641 of record CAYOCJ010000001.1, read on the forward strand.
CAGCTGGGGAGACCCCTGGGGAGGTTGGGCATATGGACCACGGTACTTAATCCCTTCGATGGCATTGCTGTCATTATTCATCGGGGTGGCGCTAGCGCGCTTGCGGCATGCCCTGGCGCTGCGGATCAGCGCATTCATATTATTTTGCTATTCCAGCGCGATCGCTTTGCTTGGTGCTTTGACCACGAATGCGGTACCACCTGAGATTGAAGCAACAGCTTTGCATAGCAAGTATAATTTTTTGTTTAACTGGGACGTGATGACGCTCGGTAGGAGCGGGAGTTTTCTGTATAATACGTTCTTAGCAGGCTCATACGGGCTCAGAGAATACTATACCTTGATTTTGATCTTCGTGTTGCTGGGGATGTTCACGCTGCTTTTCATTATTCCGCATTTTGAACACCATGATTAATTTTTCAATTTCAACTCGCCGGCTTGAAGCCTTCAAACATCATGTTGCACACCGCAAGATGGAATTTTGGGTCGCCTGCACTGCATTTTTCTTCGCAGTAATCGCTACCATTTACGCCTATAGTTTCGATATTATTGTCTCCTATGGTGATGCTGAGTCTCACCTGAACATCGCGAAGCGCGTGGTTTCGAATCTCACGCCGGGGTTGGCGCAGCTGGGCGGCATTTGGCTGCCATTGCCGCACTTGCTCATGGTGCCGCTTGTTGCTAATGATTTCTTGTGGAGGAGCGGGCTTGCAGGATCCATTGTTTCCGGCGCGGCTTTTATCATCAGCGCAGTCTATATCTATAAAATACTCCTGCTCATAACCCGGCGGAAACTCGCTTCCCTCATAGGCGTTGCAAGTTTTATGTTCAACCCGGCTATCCTGTATCTGCAATCAACGCCGATGACCGAGCTTTGCTTGATGGTCTTTTTCGTGCTCTCAAGCTATTTCTTTATTCGCTTTATCTACGATCGAACTGACTTCTTAGCATTCGTCTATGCAGCTTTGTATGGTTTCTGCGCAACGCTATCCAGATATGACGGCTGGTTTCTGGTCTTGATAGAGGCAGCGATCATCACCTTATTGTATTCGCCGTATGTGCTGGACTGGTCGCGTGCTCGGTTGACTGCGATCAAGACCTGGATGCCGGCATTGAGAAAAAATGCCGAAGCATCGGCATCGCTGAAAAGCATCTGGGATATCATGGAAGGCAGGGTTTTCCTCTTCGTGACGCTTGCATTCTTTGGCATCATCTTGTGGCTATCATGGGACGCGCTCATTTTGGGCGATCCGCTTTATTTTACGCATAGCCAATTTTCAGCCAGTTCGCAGCAGCAAGGATGGCTTGCGCGAGGTGAATTGCCCACCTACCATAATATGTGGTTGTCATTCGCCTACTATTTTGTAACGGCGATGAATAATTGCGGGGTATTGATTTTTTTCATGGCAATCGTTGGAGCCATTAGTTTTCTTTCACAAAGAAAGAATGCACATCGTTTTGCGATCGCCGGGGTGTTACTCGCTCCATTTGTATTTTATGTTATCACCTTGTACCTGGGCCAATCAGTGATCTTCGTGCCGCATTTGACGCCTACCACTTTCGAGTGGACGCTATTCAATGTCCGGTATGGCGTCATGATGGCGCCAGTGACCGCTATTTTTTTAGGGTATCTTTTTTCACGCGCGACAAATGGCGCTCGATGGCTTATCGTAGCGTTAGCTATCGCACAGATCGGTTTGTATATCGTGGGCTATTCGCCGGTGCTGTCATACCTTGATGGCACGATCGGCTTGTCATCTTCAAAAAGAACCGATGCTGAATATTGGATGAAAGGCCATTATGATACCGGCTTGGTATTGATGGATGATTTCGCCCGAACGATGAGCGTCATTAGAAGCGGGGTTCCCATGCAAAATACTATCTATATTGGCAATCGCCCATACTGGGAAGAATCTCTCGCAGCTCCTGAAGCATATGCAACCTGGATCGTGATGCAGGAAAATGATTCGGTCTGGAAGACGTTTCTGGATGGAGGCGTCATGGAAGGCCGCTTGTATAAATACTTTACGAAAGTATATACATCACCGACCATTCTTATCTTTAAGAGAACACCAGGAGTTTAAGTCATGATACGAGACAGCCATTCAATACGTTTCATCTTGCTCCTCAGCATCTTGGCATTTACCTTGCAGCCTTTTCTTTCGAATTCAGCTGCAACGAACAGCTCTGCTCCTGAGAAGCTATTTGCATTTCAATCGATTGACACGATGAAGTATTCGCGTGATCTTGCCCGCGAAAAAATTGCCAGCGATTCATTCGATTCGGTCATCGAGATGCAAGTTGCCGCCATCGCTAAAACCGGAGCCACGCATATTGCCATTGCAACACCCTACGACGCTGAATTCCTTCCTTTTCTCAAGCGGTGGGTTGCCGCAGCGCGCTTGCATAAACTGAATGTCTGGTTTCGAGGTAATTGGTCTGGATGGGAAGGCTGGTTCGGCTACTCGAAGATGAGCCGCGCACAGCATATCGACAAAACGCGAAGATTTATCCTCGAGCATGCGGATCTTTTTTCTGACGGCGATGTTTTTTCAGCATGTCCTGAATGCGAAAACGGAGGACTGGGCGATCCGCGCGTCACTCATGATACGCAGGGGTACCGAACATTTTTGATCGACGAATATGCGGCAACCAAGAAAGCATTTCACGACATTCAAAAGGATGTTGCTTCGAATTATTTTTCCATGAACGGCGATGTCGCAAAGCTGGTGATGGATCAGGCTACGACGAAGGCTCTGGACGGCGTTCTGACCATCGACCATTATGTCAAAACACCTGAAGAGCTTGACCAGGATATACGTGAGTTCGCGAAGCTCAGCGGCGGCAAAGTCATTCTTGGCGAATGGGGCGCGCCTATCCCTGATATTAACGGCGATCAAAGCGAAAACGACCAGTCTGCATGGATCGATGCAACCCTCAAATTGTTGGCAAAAAATAAAGCAGTGCTTGGTTTGAATTATTGGGTCAATGTCGGAGGCACTACTGAGCTGTGGGACAAAGCCGGCACGCCGAAGGCAGCAGTTGCTGTTGTGAAAGATTGGTATGCTCCGCGCGTCGTATATGGTTTCGTTCGCGATGATCTTGGGTCTGCTGTTCTTCATGGCACAGTTCATTCGACGTATGGCGACACGAGTACCGGCGAACAGGGTTATTACAGTTTGCCCCTAAGCGTGCGGGGAGATACTACAGTGTCGGTATCTGCCGCCGGCTATCAATCAAAAGAATTCACCTTCGGCTCCAAGGATACCTGGGTGGACATTACGCTGAATCGGGAAAAGAAGGGTTTCTGGTACCGCATGCAGCAGCTCTGGAATTTGATCAATCCATGGCGGCCAGCATATGCGCCCACGGTCAAATAGTGTGCTATACTAAGACACATGATACACGGTTTGCATAATTTCCACCTGACGAAACGGGGGAGAGAAGCGGCAGAGCGCCGGCACCTTTTTGATCAGTTCATGTATTTGGTCGGTCTTTTTGCACCACTCATGACCGTCCCACAGATAGTAAAGATCTGGTATTACCAGGATGCTGACGGCGTTTCCTGGCTGTCATGGGGCGGCTATATGGTAGGGTCGCTGTTCTGGTTCATCTACGGGATCATCCACAAAGAAAAACCATTGATCGTATGTAATGGCGTTGCTGCACTCTTGCAATTTGCAGTTGTAATTGGTACAGTGCTGTATTCTTGAGAGGCGAGCCTTCATAGTTCAATGGATAGAATGCAGGTTTCCGGTACCTGAGGTGTAGGTTCGATTCCTACTGAGGGCACCATATCATTATCGAAAAATGCACGCATGAATTTCGGAATAGACTTACAGCAAATAGTCCAGACACTCGGGTATGTCGGTATCATGGCTGTTGTTTTTTCAGAAACGGGCATTTTTTTTGTTGGCATGGTCTTGCCGGGAGACAGTTTGCTGTTCACCGCAGGGTTCATTGCATCACAGGGCCTCTTGCACATCGTGCCTCTTACTATCTATGCCTGCCTTGCAGCGACCGTCGGCGGTTTATGCGGTTATTGGGTTGGATCGTACATGGGGCCTCGTTTGTTTAACCGGAAGGATTCATTCTTTTTTAATCATGACCAGGTTCAGCGGGCGCATACTTTTTTTGAAAAGTACGGCGGCAAGACTTTGATTCTGGCTCGTTTTATTCCGTTCATTCGGGCTATCGCGCCTGCGGTTGCCGGTATCGGCAAAATGGATTACGCGAAGTATTTTTTATTCAACCTTATCGGCGCAGTGATCTGGGGAGTCGGCACAACGCTTCTTGGATTTTGGCTTGGCTCTGCAATTCCGAATGTAGATAAATACCTGCTTCCCATTATTGGTTTGATCATCTTTTTGTCCGTATTGCCTTCTCTCATACATATTCTGCGGGATGAAAAATCCCGTACGCGCCTGATGGACTTGCTGCGCAGAAAAAAAAGCTAAACGGTTAACCGGATGCGCCGATCGTTCTATAACACCGTATGTTCGACGATGCTCGGTTTTGGCATAGCGATGACGGTAGTACTAGGGCTTTTTTCTTTTTTAATATCGAGTGCTTACTTCGAGCAATTCATTTTTGATCGCGCTCATATTGAACAAAATCAAGAGCGGATTGCAGTGCGAGGCGCGATCCGCAGTTATTTGCTGTTCGATACAGCCCTGCCGACTCCCATGTTCACTGAGCGCGAAGTACTGCATATGCATGATGTGCGTTCGATCATTGAACGGACCAAGGCTTTTGCGGTCGGCATTTTGATCCTCTTGCTCCTTCATGTATTTATTGGCACACGTTCGATACAAAACTGGAAATTGCTGATCTCAAGATCAATGGTATGGCTGCTGGGTTGCATGGTTCTGCTTTTTTGCATCGGTGTTATGTGGTTCGATGAATTATTTACGCTCTTTCATGAGCTTCTTTTTAAAAACGATTATTGGCTGCTTGATCCCGCTCAGTCTGCGCTGATACGCGCCTACCAGCCTGAATTTTTTGAAACATTCGCGGGCTACAGTTTTGCTATTATTGTTCTTGCCGGCATAGTGATATACGCCAGTACCCGGCGGCGTTGGCAGCGAAGCAAAACAGTGGTATCCTGAAATTCTATGGACTTAGCACATAAAAAGTGTGTTCCCTGTGAAGGCGGTATCGATCCGTTCAATACAGAGCAGGCAGCGCCGTATCTTGCAGTGGTGCCTGGTTGGGAAATGTCTGCTGACGGCACCAGCATACATCGGGAATATACTTTTCCTGATTTCAAGAAAGCCCTCGATTTCGTAAACGGAGTTGGCGCGATCGCAGAGTCTGAAGGCCATCATCCGGACATTGTTCTGCAATGGGGCAAGGTAGCGATCTCGCTCTCGACGCATGCTATCAAGGGACTTTCGGAAAATGACTTTATACTTGCCTATAAAATTGACGCAGGTGCAGCAAAATAAATAGTACTATGTCTGAGACAGACGAATTTCAAAAAGCTCGTGAACACATGGTGAAAGAGCAGCTTGCTGCCCGGGGGATCAAGGATGAGCGCGTCCTGAAAGCATTTCGAGAAGTACATCGGCATGAATTTGTATTACCCCAGGACGTAGGAATCGCATACGAAGATTATCCGCTGCCGATTGGCAATGGGCAGACCATTTCGCAGCCGTATATCGTTGCCTTCATGGTGGAGCAGCTAAAAGTACAGCCGACCGATATTGTCCTGGAAATAGGCACTGGCTCCGGTTATGCGGCTGCGATTATGTCGTTGCTTGCGTCAAAGGTATATACGCTCGAGATCACGAAAGAGCTCTATCAACGCGCATCGCGGATCGTTTCCAAGCTGCATTATCGCAATATTGAGTGCCGGCTGCGCGACGGCAAAGAAGGCCTGCCAGAAGAAGCGCCGTTCGACAAAATCCTTTTTTCTGCAGCTCCTGAAAAAATGCCCCAGACATTGCTGGAGCAACTAAAAGTCGGCGGCAAGCTTATCGCGCCAGTTGGCTCCATCAAGCTCTTCCAGCAGCTCCAGTTGATTACGAAGCGGGGACCAAACGAGTTTGAAAAGCAGGATCTGATGGGCGTGAGTTTTGTTGAGATGCAGTAATGTATGAGAGTCGATAGGCGTATTGTCTATCATGTAGCTGCCATCCTTTGGATGGCGGTTATTTTTTATTTCTCGTCTTTGCCCGACCTGAAAAGCTCATTGCCGAGCCTCTGGGATTTTATTTTCCGAAAAATCGCCCATATGATAGAATACGGTATTCTCTATGCGCTTTGGTGGAGGAGCTTCGCACATCGATGGAAGTCCCTCAGCTGGGTGTTCGTTATTTGCATTCTCTACGCGATATCAGATGAGCTGCATCAGAGTTTTGTACATGGCCGCGTCGCAAGTCCTATTGATGTGTGCATCGATATCTGTGGTATGACCATCGCCTACGCGTTGCTGAAAAACAAAACCGCCCCGACGTACGTCGGGGCGGTTAAGAAGTAAATTGTGGCCGTTACTTAGTTGCTGCAACGATAGCATCAAATACTTTCGGATGATGTTCGGCAAGCTGTGCTAATACTTTACGGTCAAGGTCGATATTCTTTTTCTTGAGTGTTCCGATGAAACCCGAGTAGTTAAGGCCGCGCTCCTTGAGAGCTGCTCCGAGTTTTGTCTGCCATAGGCCGCGCATCGCTCGCTTCTTGTTACGGCGGTCGCGATAGCTATAGACACCGGCCTTGGTGATAGCAACTTTTGCTAATCGAATCTTTTTTTTGCGTCCCCATTTATAGCCTTTGGCCTGTTTGAGGATATTCTTACGATGTTTGACGTGGCCGACGCCGCGTTTGACTCTTGGCATATCTGATTGTTATCGTTACTGTTTATAAGTAGGGAACAGTGCGCTGAATATGGCGCTTATTCACCTTCGAAAGGATCTTGTCGCGGCGCTTATTCACGGTAACTTTGCCAGATTCGCGCGAGTTAAAGTGATTTTGTCCGCCAGTTCGAATGCGGACCTTTTTTTTGCCGGTAACCTTGATCCTCTTCATGACTGACTTTCTTGTTTTCAATTTCATAGTTTTTACTTCTTTGCGACGGTGACGCTGATCGTGCCACCCATCATGCTAATGTTTTGATCGACTGCGGTCGGTATGCCGAGGTCGGTGATAAATGTTTGGATCATTTCTCTGCCCTGATGCGGATATGCTTTTTCTCGTCCGCGCAGGCGCATCTCTATCTTGACCTTATGGCCTTTCGTTAAAAATTTTTGAACTTGATTCAGCCGCACCTGCCGGTCATGATCCCCGATCTTAAAAGAAAGGCGAACGATCTTGATATCCAGTGTTTTTGATTTTTTCTGTTTCTGCGACTGGATATACTGCCATTTTCCGAGATTCATAATGCGGCAGACCGGAGGAGTGGCGAGCGGAGATACTTCGATGAGATCAAGTTCTTGATCTTCAGCGAGCTTCAGGGCCTCGCTCGTTCGCATTGCACCGAGGTTATTGCCTTCTTCGTCTATAACGACTACCTCTGGCACTTTGATCCATTGGTTGACTCGGAAACGCTTCGTTTCTTGCTGTGGGGCACGCCCCTGGTATGAAAAACGTCTTTGAATGGTTGTGTTGCTTAGTTATTAGTTGCCCATTCGACTCATCCGCCAATCGGCGGATTCGCTTAGGGCAATTGATCCGCAAGCGGATCAATTGGTGGAGATGAGGGGTAGTGCGCCCCTGTCTGTTATATACTTTTCGAAAACGTCTACAAGCTTAGTCAACTGAGAAGTCTAGAATTGCTGTTTCGGCTGACAGAACGGACAATTCGAGTCACGCATGGTTTCGGTTAGTCGCGCGAGTGACGGGACTTGAGTAACCTAGTCTGATGAATGACGCCCATACAACCTTTCAGACGCGGCTGAAGAGCGGTTCAGGCAAGTATTATGCTAGAACTGGTGCCAGATTGTTCACCTTGAAAAGGTTTGCAACTTTGGCGAATACATTTTTTGCATTTCTGCTTATCCGCAGTTTAACGAGATTCGGAAGCTCGGCATGCTATTTTCGATTCGTATATACCATCAAATAAAAACATCCCCGTGTTATCTGACACGTGAATTCAAGCGCCGCTTGAATTCTTTTTCTTTGATAGCTTTTCTCTTGTCAAATTGCTTTTTCCCCTTTGCGAGGGCGATCTTTACTTTTACTAAACGTCTCGAACTATACACTGATAAAGGCACAATTGTCAAGCCTTTTGTGCTCAGACTGCCCCGTAATTGATCGAGCTCCCGCTTCGTCAGCAGAAGCTTGCGGTCATGGTCCGGGACATAGTCCCTCTGATCAGCGCCTGATTTTGCATACCGAGCTATTTTTGCACCTATGAGCCAGGCTTCATTATTTCGCAGGTGCACATATGAGCCGTCAAGTTGGACGAGTCCTGCTTTTGAAGATTTAACTTCGGCACCGGTCAATACAATACCGGCCTCGAATGTTTCGAGATGACTGTAGTCAAAAAAAGCTTTTTTGTTACGTGCGAGCTCCATAGGCGTTAACCTTAGCGCATACAGCCACGCAAGGCAATTCATCGATCGGTGACCGGTATCGTAAGTCGGTATTTTTTGTTATAGTATATTTGAGGCTCATAGTTTCCACATGACTACAACTAAAAGCACTACCAAATTTTGGTTAACGTGTGCCCTGGTCTCGGTTTTGCTTTTTGTATTTCAGGTCATTTTTGCTGCAACGCATGACGTTGTTCTTACGTGGTCTGCTTCCACAGATAATGTCGGTGTTACTGGGTACAAGATCTTGCGCAGCACGACGAACGGCGGACCCTATACTCAGATAGCAACCACTGCTGCCACGACCTATACTGACTCTTCAGTTTCATATAGTTCGACCTATTATTATGTTGTGCAGGCATATGATGCTGCGAATAATACTTCCGGTAATAGCAATCAAGCAACGGCTGTAGTCCCTGCGCAGCCTGACACGACACCACCGACGCTCTCAAATGGGCAGCCAAGCGGAGTGTTGTCTGTTGGTACGACACAGACCACGATTTCCGTTTCTACGAATGAGGCGGCTACCTGCCGCTATGGCACGGCTGACGTTGTGTACGCGCAGCTGCCGAATCAATTTACCACCACAGGTTCGACAAGCCATAGTTCGTCCATAACCGGTCTTCAAAATGCCCAAACGTATCATTATTATGTCCGCTGCTCTGATCAGAGCGGGAATGTGAATACCGGCAGTTACTCAATTCAATTTTCAGTAGCCGCCGACACAACGCCCCCGATACTTTCGAGCGTCACAGCAGGGTCCATTTCTCAAACATCGGCGATCATAACATGGACGACTAATGAAGCTGCGGATTCCGAAGTCGGCTATGGCACCAGTATTTCATATGCCCAGAGTCAAACGAGCGCTCAGGCTGTCACGAGCCACACAGTGCCGCTTTCAGGACTAACTCCGGGCACAGTCTATCATTACCATGTTCGGTCAACTGACGTTTCTGCCAATACCAGCGGCTGGAGTAGCGATCAGACCTTCACTACAGATGCGCCATCTCCGCAGCCAAATCTATGCGGCAATGGAACTATTGATGCAGGCGAGGAATGCGATGGATCAAATTTGAACAATACGTCATGCACTACGCTCGGTTTTAGCGCTGGCATTGTATCGTGCAGTGCAAGTTGCGCCTTTGTTACTGCGCAATGCACCGTTGCCCAGCAATGCACCGAACAATGGACCTGCAGTGATTGGAGTACGTGCTCTGCCGGTTCACAAACGAGAACCTGTACAGACGTAAATTCATGCGGCTCGACTGCTAATCGGCCCACACTGGCGAAAAGTTGTACGACGCCTTCCTCAGGCGGTGGGGGCGGTGGCGGTGGATCATATACGCCGCCAAGCTCATCAGGCGGCGTTTCTGGCGGTGCCTCTGGAGGAACGAACGGAGGATCATCAGGCGGTTCAAGCCCTACAACGCCATCTACGCCGACTGACCCGACGATCGCCCAACGCATCAAAGACGTTGTTGCGCGCGAAAATGCGAGAGTTGCTGCTCTCAATCTTTCACTGAGGAATCGCTTATTAGGCTGGATCCTCCTGCAAACTCAAGAAAAAGGCGAGGCGTGGTATTTAGAACCGCTGTCAAAATTTAGATACTACCTTGCGAATGGCGACGAAGCATACAAGATGTTAAGCAGATTCGGATTAGGCGTTACCGATAAAGATTTGAGTCAAATCCCGATCGGCATTTCAACATGTTTCCAGGGAACCGACACTGACCTAGATGGTATTCCGGATAAAATGGAAGAGGGCCTCGGAACAGACAGTGCAAAGGCAGACACCGATGGCGATGGCTTTAGCGACAAGGATGAAATTCTTGGAGGATACAATCCTCTGGGACCAGGTAAGCTCACCTCAAGCAGTTCGCTCATTAGCCGGCTCAAAGGAAGGATTTTGCTGCAGGTGCAAAAAAATGGGCAGGCGTGGTATCTGAACCCGAAAGACGGCAAACGCTACTATACCCAGAATGGTGAAGCAGCCTATCAGATCATGCGCTGTCTCTCACTCGGTGTAACAAATACTGATTTGAATTCACTTCAAACGGGAGAATAATCGTATGAAAAAAAATTTTCTCATTCTATCTTTCTGCTGCATAACTTTTTTTGTCGCATACCAAGCATCTGCAGCAACGCGTTATGTAGCGACAACAGGCAGCGACAGTTCAAATAATTGCAGTACTAGCGGCTCGCCATGCGCCACAATTTCGCGTTGTGTATCGCAAATGGCAGCAGGCGACACGTGTACGGTTGCAGATGGCACCTATACCGACCAAGCGCAGGCATCAGCATCGTTTAACTGCACCTCTCAAGCGCCCTGCACTATCAAGTCAACAAATCCACTTGGCGCGATCTTGGTGTTCACTTCGAGTGGCCCTGCCAGCTATCAGATACTTATCAATGGCAATAACTGGGTGATCGATGGATTTAAGGTACAGGAAAATTATCAGCGCGGTTTTGTACAGGACATTGGTACCACTGGTCTTACTTTTAAAAATAATCGTGTCGAGATCAGCCCATACTACGGCGAGAGCGCGCTCTATGTCACCGGCACTTCAAATGTAACCATTCAAAATAACTGGGTGCATCATTATCCGGGCTGTGTGAATGATGCGGTCCGCTGTGCATCAGGTGGGTACGACTCGTGTGATTTTGTCGAAGATCCTGCAGGCGCTTCTTTTTTAGATGCAGAATTTAACATCAATGGAGCCGGCGGAAGCAATATCGTGATCACCGGCAATGATTATGGCCATATGCGAAATCCTATGTCGGTCAGAAATTACACAACGGTGACCTACTCCAGAAATAAATGCACGAATGCGACGAATCACGGTTGTATTGAAGGAGATGACCTTACTGGCGTCGTCATGGAAAATAATATCGCAGATATTGATACCGGTCCTGGTTGTACCGATGGGTCTGAGGTGTACCAGTCATCGCTGTGGGACAGCTACTGTTCAGCGAACGTAATCATCAGGAACAACACCTCAGTCGGCCAAGGCTTGGGCTGGGCGCAGCAATTAGTGGACCTGGAGCCGAATCATGGAGCAGCTTCTGCGTGCGGCGATAGTGCTGGGCCGAACGTCTGTGCGAATGGTGGATGTTTCCAAAGCTATTCGATATACAATAATATCGTCTATGACGGCGCAAATCATAGCGGCTGGTTTGGATTCACCGGTGGAACGGCAGGAGGATTGAGCGGAACACAACCCCGCTATCGGACAAACTACAATGATATAAATGACCCATCAGGTCCTTGCATCGGGGCATATAGCAATAGCACCTACTGCAGTTGGTCTCAATGGCAGGCAGCCGATATTGATGGAGACGGAACACCCGAGGATGTGAACGGCATTAATTCGGTGCCGCAATTTGTCAGTTATGCCGGACATGACTACCATGCTGTTTCTGCAGCAGCGCCGCAGGTCAATGCTGGCGGTAATTCCGGGATCTATGCCTGTCCGAGTGTGGACTACGATGGCAACCCTCGGAATGATGGCCAATGTGATATCGGTGCGTTCGAAGTACAGGCCGCAGCAGCGGGCGATAGCCAGGCTCCGACAGCTCCTACAAACCTTTCAGCTTCAGTGACCGTTGCAAGCGTCATACGATCCTGGTTTATTGCGATTGTCACGGCGATTGCTCGACTCTTCTGATAAAAACCCGTATACTCCGGTTATGTCATTCAATCTGTATAGCAGTATACGGGATAGTATAGAGCAGCATGTTCAAAAACTCTGGCCTGATGCCGGAGCTGTGGATTTTGTATTGTCAGAGTCGGATATGCCTGAGCACGGAGATTGCGCAGCGAATATTGCGTTGCTTCTCGCAAAGACTTTGAAAAAATCCCCGATGCAATTAGCAGAGCAGCTGGCGGATACGCTTTCTGGGGACAGCAAGCTCAAAACATATGTGGACCGCATTGAAGTCGCCAAACCTGGTTTCATTAATATTTTTTTCAATACTGCAGATCTTTCTCATAAGCTGCCTGAGTTCCTGAAGTCATTACAGAAGAAAGTCTCAGGCAAAGAAAAAGTTGTCATTGAGCATACCAATGTCAATCCAAACAAGGCCATGCACATCGGCCACCTGAGGAATGCAATTTTGGGCGATACCATTAACACAGTATTAAAACGTGCAGGGTTTACCACTGAGGTTCAGTACTATGTCGATGATACCGGCGTGCAAGTCGTGGATACGTATCTGGGGATCAAAGAATTAAAGCTTGATCAACTGCCAGGCGAGAAATTCGATCATTTTTGCTGGCGCGTCTATGCTGGCATCACTGAAGCATATGAAACTGACCCGAACCTTTTAACGAAGAGAAAACTGATCTTACATGAACTTGAAAAAGGAACTACCGATACGGCGCATAGCGTTAAAGCATTGGCTGTTCAGATTTTGAGCGAGCATTTAAAGACTATGTCTCAATTCGGCATTGGTTACACCTTGCTCGTATGGGAAAGCGATATACTTGGTTTTGGATTTTGGAAGACAGCGTTCGAACTTTTGAAAAAGTCGGCCGTTTTTTTGAAAGAAACAGAGGGGAAAAATAAAGGGTGTTGGATCATTAAGTCGGACGATGATTCTGTAGCTGACGAGTATAGTCCTGATAAGGTGATCGTTAAATCAGACGGCACGGTAACGTATACCGGAAAGGATGTTGCGTATCATTTATGGAAATTTAATCTGCTGGGGAAGGATTTTCAATACCGAACATGGGACGATGCTCCGCAGAAAGAGCCGCTGGCGACCACAGATCAAGGCGGGAAGAAAAGTGCCGCATATGGCCGCGCTGATTATGTGTACAATGTCATTGATGTACGGCAGGCCTATCCGCAGGCAATGGTGAAGATAGCGCTCGATAGCCTCGGACATCCGAAGCAGGCAGATCATCTGAAACATGTGTCCTATGGCATTGTGTCTCTGTCTGAATCGACCGCAAAAGCACTCGGAGTCTCGACTGAAGCAGGGAAAAGCGTATATTCGATGTCCGGCAGAAAAGGCATTGGGATAAAAGTAGACGATCTATTAACCGCGACTGAAGACCGTGTCTCGAAGAAAACGTATACGGTTGAAAGCAAGCGGAGTGAAGAGGCGATTTCAGCTCGCAAAGTGGCCATAGGCGCGATCAAGTACTATATGCTCAGGTATAATCCTCAGACAGATATGGTTTTTGATTTTGATGAAGCGCTCTCGCTCGAAGGCAATACCGGCCCGTACATTCAGTATGCACATGCCCGCATGGCAGGAATTTTAGAAAAATCCGGTGCAAAGAAATATCCGATGCCAAAAAGCATGACATTGTCATCAGAAGAATCGCAACTCGTAAAAAAAATGTACCAATGGCCGCAGATTTTGGAGCGCGTAGCACTCGATCTGAGCGTAAACGCGCTGACCACCTATGCCTTTGAACTAGCGAACAGCTTTAATCGATTCTATGAGGCGCAGCCAGTGCTGAAAGCAGAGAAAACATTGCGAGAGCAGAGGATCGCACTCGTTGCTTCATGCAAAGAAGTTTTAGCAGACGTCCTTGCGGTGCTTGGTATTGAAGCGCCAGAAAAGATGTAACTATGTATAACCCCACGAAGCCCTATAAGCATACTATTTTGAAGCTTATTGAGAGCACGTGGCACACTCCTTATGTACAGGTCACAAAAGGCCTGTATCCTGTTATTCAAAAAAAATTTTTATACCCTGAAGTTCAGCACACTGACGGGATAGGATCGAAGGGTCTATACCACTGGCAGAAGCGAACTTTTCGTAACGCTGTTATCGATGCGCTTGCAATGAATCTCAATGATCTAGCAATGGTTGGTGCAATTCCTTACGCAGTACAAAACCACATCGTTTTACCGACTGACGATCATGGAGTGATACTTGCTATTGTGGAAGCGTTAGCGGCTGAATGCAAGAAGCGAAAAATTGCTATGACCGGAGGAGAGACATCTATTCAGTCAGATTATACGGGAATGGATATCAGTATCACAGTATCTGGTTTAATAAAAAAGAAGTTTAAGAATGAATGCAAGGTTGGCGATGTGCTCATAGGACTTAAAAGCAATGGCCTCCATTCCAATGGCATGACCAAGGTGCGCGAAGTATTTGGTACTCGCTCGAGAAAGGAGTTTACAGAACCTACACACATATACCTTGATGAGATACATCGACTCTTAAAAAAGTGCCGGGTTCACGGAATGATGCATATCACCGGAGGCGCATTTACCAAGCTGAAAGATATTTTGCCGCGAGGAGAAATACATATTTCTGTCCCACAGAAACTCAAACCGCAGCTCATATTCAGACAACTTTTTTCGCGCGGGGTTTCGAATAGAGAAATGTATACGACATTTAATTGCGGTATTGGTTATATTATTTCTGTAGCTAAGAAAGACGAACGGAAAGCGTTGAAACTATTGCCCGGTTCAGAAAAGATAGGTGAGGTGCTGCCTGGGCAGAAAAAGCGGGTAGTGATTTTATCTGCGTTCGATGGTAGGACCATAGTGGTATAGGAATAAATAAGGTTATACACAGACGCCACCCCGAGCGTAGTCGAGGGGCGGTTTTATATCTGTGTACAACTTAGCATAAATCAGTATAAACAATCACATAACCATAAAGTATGAAGTAAATAGTATTACTTGACACTTTATACTTTATGCTTTATAATTATCTCTATACCCCTCGGAAGAGGACTGGCAGGCGAGCAAAAAAACGCCTCAAGCCCATAGGTATGCAAAAAAACAAAAACAAAAAATACAAAACACTGGGTTTTCGTGTTCTTGATGCTTCTGAAGGAAAAGCCCAGAGACTTGCGAAAATTGGACAGATCGCACAGCAGTATCAATTGCTGCCATCGACCATTAACTTCTATACACGCGAAGGATTGTTGCCGGAGGATGCCAGGAGCCGAGGCGGCTACCGGCTGTATCATCGCGAACGGACCATCGAACGCTTGAAGCGTATCGAGTACCTTCAAAATGTAAAGCGCTTATCAATTGAGGAAATAAAGAAAGTCTTATGATGCAGAAAACCCGATTGAAGCGAGCGCACCTGTTCACGGTTGCAGTGCCGCGGAACAAATTTTTTTTACCACGGCAAAAGAAACATAAAAAAACAATGTTCCAGCAGGTGTATACGCTTTTGTTTTAACCACGAAGGACCCTATCATGCTTGGGGTCCTTTTGGTTACTAGTGTGTCGATGCCACACTAGGGACTCGAACGGGCGGTTTCCACAGAGAGTTGAAAACTTCAGTATTCTAGGTTAGTATAGCTTTTGAAGCTATGGTAAAAATTCCAGAAAAAGAATTAGAAATCCTGGACTTTTGGAAGCAAAACGAAATCTTCAAAAAGTCGATGGAAAAACAAGCACCGAACGGGGACTATGTTTTTTATGAAGGACCGCCAACCGCAAATGGCCGGCCTGGCCTTCATCATGTCTTGGCTCGTTCGTTCAAGGACATCATGTGTAGGTATAAGACCATGCGCGGCTATCGGGTCTTGCGTAAAGCTGGCTGGGATACGCATGGATTGCCGGTAGAAATCGAGGTTGAGAAACAAATTGGTATTTCAGGTAAATTAGATATTGAAAAATTTGGTGTCGAGGCTTTTAACCGGAAATGCCGCGAATCAGTATGGCAGTATCAGGAAGAGTGGGAGAAGCTGACCGATCGTATGGGATATTGGCTTGATATGGAGCACCCGTATATCACGTACACCAATGACTATATTGAATCAGTATGGTGGGTGGTGAAGGAAGCATGGAATAAAGGTTTGGTGTATCAAGGACATAAAGTTGTGCCGCATTGCCCACGCTGCGGAACATCTCTTTCATCGCATGAAGTCGCGCAAGGATATAAGCTTGTGAAAGAACCATCGGTCTTTATCAAATTCAAAGTTACGAAAGGCAAGGGAGCGGTACAGAACGGTGATTATATCTTGTCGTGGACCACAACGCCGTGGACCTTGCCGGGGAATGTGGCGCTGGCGATTGCTGAGGATGTTGATTATGTAAGGGTGCAACGCACTTACTTGGAGCCACGATTAGGCTACCAACTTGAGGAAGGTAAGAATCCGCCTGAATCAAAAATGGTGAAGGTTTTTTATATTCTCGCTAAGCCTTTATTTGAACAGAATCAGATGAAGCTTAATCTAAATGAGGTTAAGGTTGTTGACGAATTCAAAGGCTCTGAACTTGTTGGTATCGAATACGAACCATTATTCCCTGGAGCAATTGATCCAGGTGAGAAAAAAGCATGGTATGTAGCACCTGCAAATTTCGTGACCACCGCTGATGGCACTGGCGTGGTACATACCGCAGTCATGTACGGAGCAGAGGACTATGATCTAGGCATGGCAATGGGTTTGCCGGCAGTACATACCGTGGATGAAGCTGGGAAATTCTTACCTTCAGTGAAGCAATGGGCCGGGCAATTCGTAAAATCAAAAAAAGTCGAGGAGGGGATCATCGCTGATCTGAAAGAGCGAGGATTGCTGCTTTCAGTTCTGGACTATGAACATGATTATCCTTTCTGCTGGCGATGCGATACGCCGCTTCTGTACTATGCGAAGGATTCCTGGTTTATCAAAATGACGGCATTGAAAGATGATTTGTTGAAAAACGCGAGTGAGATCAACTGGTATCCGGCGCATATCAAGGAAGGTCGCTTCGGTGAATGGCTCGAGGGCGTGAAAGACTGGGCCATTTCTCGCGAGCGGTACTGGGGGACACCAATGCCGATCTGGAAATGTGAAAGTTGCGGAAAGTTTCGTTGCGTAGGCTCTATTGCTGAACTTGAAACAGATATCAAAGATCTACATCGGCCCTATATTGACGCAGTCATTTTGAAATGTGACTGTGGCGGAGCTATGAAACGAGCTCCGGAAGTTCTCGATGCGTGGCTTGATTCAGGGTCTATGCCTTTCGCGCAGCATCATTATCCTTTTGAGAATAAAGAGCTTATCGATTCTGGAGCGGCATTTCCTGCTGAATATATTTCTGAGGCAATCGATCAGACGCGCGGCTGGTTTTATACCTTGCTGGCTGTGTCAACGATTTTAGGCAAAGGCGCGAGCTACAAAAATGTGATTTGTCTCGGGCATATCAATGACGCGCAAGGCAAGAAAATGTCCAAATCAAAGGGAAACGTGATCAATCCATTCGAAATGATGGATAAATATGGCGCGGATATCGTTCGGTATCATTTGTTTACTATCAATCAGCCCGGCGAGATCAAGCTGTTTGATGAAAAAAATTTGGTTGAAACTTCACGGCAGGTAGTAATGACCTTGCTGAACGTCATGAGTTTTTATGGTCTGTATGCCAAAGGAGATATCAAGGCCTCTGCGGATTCGAAACATATCATGGATCGTTGGGTCATTGCATTGCTGGATGACAAAATTAATTTCATTACCAAAGAGTTAGACGCATACAATATCACTGAAGCAACGCGAGCGCTGGGAGAATTTATCCAAGAGCTTTCAGTGTGGTATATACGCAGGAGCCGTGATCGTTTCAAAGACGAGGCAACACAGGGGGAGGCTTTACAGGCTTTGAAATATGTTTTGCTGAATCTTGCAAAAATAATGGCGCCGTCAATGCCATTTATTTCTGAATATCTCTGGAAAGAATTGGGAGCAGAGGAGGCTGTATCAGTGCACCTTGCCGAATGGTCGAAAGCTTCCGGACATGATCAGCAATTGCTTGACCATATGCAATCAGTGCGTTCGATTGTTGAAAAAGCTCATGCGCTCCGTGCTGTTGCCGGGATGAAGGTTAGGCAACCGTTGCAAACACTTGAAATCACGATCGATGTAAGCGATGAACTGAAGACAATCATTGCAGAAGAAGTGAACGTGAAGGAAGTTATCAGTAAAAGCGTGCTTTCATTTGATGCGGGCTGGGTTTCAGATGAGCAGAACAGTATTGCGCTGTTGACGACCCTCTCTGATGATCTGAAAGCTGAGGGTACATTGCGCGAACTCGTTCGTACGACGAATGCGCTTCGCAAGGAAAAAGGCTTGAAGACGAGCGACAGCATTTCGGTGACCTATAGTACGAAAAGCAGCGATCTAAAAAAAGTAATCACCAACTATACTGACCAGCTCTGCAAACAGACGATCGCTGTATCCTGGAAACAGGTGGATTCTGCCGGAACGCCAACCAAGGTAAATGGAGAGGATATAGCAATCTATTTCTGAACCACGATGGCATTCAAAACAGAGGCTTTCATTTTGCACTCGCGGGTACTGAAAGGCGCCGATCGTGTATATGAAGTGTTAACCCCGCGTGAAGGCAAACTTTCCGTCATAGCGCGAGGTGTCGCTAAGCCGATCAGTAAAATGGCTGGTCATCTACAGCCATTCTCGCATGTGCGCCTGATGATCGGCAGAGGAAAACAAGACCATCTTGCAGGAGTTGCGACGATCCGCAGCTTCAGAGAGCTGGCTTCCAATTGGTCTGATTTTATTTTGGCCTCATCTTTGGTAGAATTAGTCCTGAGATTGAATGTGCCTGGCGTTGCAGCGCACGAAGAATTCGATCTTATGAGCAGCACCTTGGAATATCTGAGCGATTCGTCTAGGTCCAATCGGGATAAAGTACTGATGGCAAGGATCTTTCTCTGGAAAATGCTTGCATTATCGGGCTGGCGCCCGAATCTGACGCAATGCGCTCTTTGCCGGGAAACATTCGACGGCATGCAGGTGTATTATCATGCAACGAAGGGTTTTACCTGTTCGAGGCACGCTGCTGAGGGTATGCTCCTTGAAGAAGGCTTGATAGATTTCTTAGGTGCGATACTATCAGACCGGAACGGCGATGAATTAATCGCATTAGCCGGTTCGAATGGACTTGAGAAACAGTGGTTTTCGATCAGCCAGCAATACTATCAAGATATTATCAGCTATCCGCTTCAGTCTCTAAAATTATTCAACTATGTTTAGCAGCAGGAAAATAGATATGGATGCCGTGCGTGGCTCGAAATCAATTCCCCTGAAAAAAGTCAGTGCGAAGGATCAGTCCCGCGTTTCAGTGAGGGCTATGTCCTCAGATTTCGGTTCGTTCGGCAAGCGCCCCATTCCTGATGAATACAAAACGATTGACCGTGGCCGCTCCGGCGGCTGGGGTTTTATTGTGTTTCTCTTTTTACTTTTTGCAGCCACGGCCGGAGGATTTTATTATTGGAACTCTCGACCGCCGGTCGTGCAAGGCGACAGTATGACACTTGCGGTCGACGGACCAAGCTCGCTGGTTTCAGGTTCAGCCATTACCTATACGCTTTCATACCAGAATAAAGATCTGGTAGCTATGAGAACGGTCGAGCTTGATGTTCAGTGGCCGGATGGTTTTTATTACGACAGCGCATCATCTGAGCCGACCGCAACTACGGCGACGACATGGAACCTCGGGCCTATGGATCCCGGCCAGACGAAAAAGCTTACGATCAAAGGCCAGCTCGTCGGGCTGAAGGATCAGAAACAAACGGCTGTTTTCAGAATGTCGTATCGGCCCGATAATATCAATTCTGATTTTGAAATTAAAAAAACGGTTGAAACAGTTATCTCCGATGCTCAGCTGGATATTGCACTTGATTCACCGTCAAAATTGCTCGCAGGCCAGCAAGTAACCTTTACTGCGACTATGAAGAACCTGACCGCTGATACGTTGACTGCGCTTGATATCGAAGCTATCTTGCCGAAAGATCTGGATCTAGTGAAGTCAGATCCAGCATTAACAGATGGACATTGGAAAGGTGATATAGCTGTCGATAAGCCTTTGGTGTTAACAATAGATGCCAAAGTTGGCGCTGATGCTGATGGACCGCAGTCCTGGATCATCGAGATCAACCAACAATCAAATGATCAGGCGAGGAAATTATTGCATCAGGAATTGCCGGTCACGGTGGTAAAGCCGGATTTCGGCATTGATCTGAAGATCAATGGCCAAAGTTCAAGCTTTGATAGCGATTATGGCGAAGTATTGAATTACCAGGTGAAGGTTACCAATCAGAGCACATCGCCAATGACCGACGTGAAAGTCACGGCGCTTATGGACAGCGACGTGATTGACAGAAAAAATGTACAATCAACCGGCACTGCATCGACTGACAGTATTACGTGGACAAAAGAACAGGTTCCTGCACTC
This sequence comes from uncultured Gammaproteobacteria bacterium, assembly GCA_964402565.1. GTDB lineage: Bacteria > Patescibacteriota > Patescibacteriia > UBA1558 > 2-01-FULL-52-15 > CAYRBH01. Next base: position 253,324 of record CAYOCJ010000001.1, read on the forward strand.
GCGAGTTTGGATCCAGGAGCAGAAACGCTTATTTCATGGAAAGCGCCGTTATTGCAAAAGGGAACTGTCGGCCGCGCATCAGTCGATACATTGATCACCGTCGAACTGGAAGGTTTGCCGGACTGGAAGAAGACCTCATCAGTATTCGTGGTCTCTGTTGGCCAGGGTTTGGTATTCAACCAAGGCTTATACTGGAATTTAGCAGGTGAAAAAGTAGGCACCGGACAGCTGCCTCCAGTGACCAATGAAAAATCTGTGTACCTGGTCGTCTGGTCGCTTGATTCCGGCAGCCAGGATTTTGATACGGTCAGTGTTTCAGCATTCTTGCCCCCGAAGGTTACTTTTGTATCTACCGATGATGTCGACGAAGGCACGTTGAAGTTCGATCCTGATACGAATCGGCTTGAGTGGCAGATCAATAATTTTTCAAGCAAGCTATTGCCGCTCAAGGCCACCTTCAAAGTGAAACTGGTTCCGACAGACGAAGATAAAGGAACTATTATGCAGGTTTTGAATCCTGCAACGATCGTTGCTTCCGGCAAAGAGGTGTTTCAGACCAAGAGTTTTGGCATTACCACGAGCCAGGTCGTTACTACCGAACCAGGCGATGTCGGCACTGTCATTGAATGACACACTTTAGGCTACAAAAAGGTGCTACAAAAAGCCTTGGCCGACATGGCATTCTTGCTACCGCTCACGGCAGCATTCACACGCCATTTTTCATGCCGATAGCGACCAAGGCTGCAGTGAAAACATTGGAAGTTTCTGACGTAAAAGATCTTGGAGCGGAAATAATTTTAAGCAATACCTACCACAACTTGGTACAGCCCGGACTTGAAGTGATCAAGAAATTCGGAGGGCTTCATGGCTTCATGAAAAGCAGCTTGCCCATCCTGACCGATTCTGGAGGATTTCAAATTTTTAGCCTGTCGAAGCTTCGTAAGATCGATCCAAATGGCGTCACCTTCCAGTCGCATGTTGACGGGAGAAAGCTGCGCATAACTCCGGAAGAATCGATCCGTATCCAGGCAGCTCTTGGTTCAGATATCATGATGGCATTCGATCACTTTCCCGGATTTCCCGCAACACGAAAGCAGGCTGAGCATGCGGTGGCGCTTACAACAGAATGGGCGAAGCGCTGTATAGCAGAAAAGAAAAAACTTGAAAAGAAAAATCCCAAAATCAAAAAGCAATTATTATTTGGCATTGTACAAGGATTGACGTTCAGGGATTTGCGAGAAAAGTCTGCAGAGGAGTTAACGGCATTGTCTTTCGACGGTTACGCGGTCGGCGGGCTCGCCGTCGGCGAGCCCGCCGCAGAGATGTACAAAGTACTTGAGTACACCGTACCGCTTTTGCCGGAACATAAACCGCGCTACCTTATGGGCGTCGGGTATCCGGATAATATAGTGGAAGCAGTGCGGCGAGGAATTGATATGTTTGACTGTGTCATCCCGACGCGAGAGGGGAGACACGGGCGTTTATTCATTTGGAAGAAAAAAAATCTGAAAGGTTCATTTTACGATACGCTTAATATTACGAATGCAACATTCAAAAAAGATGTGAAGCCGATCGATATACAGTGTGATTGCCCTGTGTGCTCGAAGTATTCGCGCGCGTATATACATCATTTATTCAAAACAGGGGAGCCGCTCGGTCTGAAATTGGCAACGATGCACAATGTGAGGTTTTATTTGCAATTACTGCAGATATTGAGATCAGTGTAATGTGAACTTGCAAAAACCAAACAAGGTACGTTTGTTGAAAATTGACTTTTCTTCCATCTATAGTAGCCTCAGTACTTATTGAGCCTTGGCTCATTTTGTCATTTAACCATCCATAAAAGGAGGATTTCAGTGGAAGGCGCCGGAGCCGGAGCATGAAGCAGCGTTATGTATTCTGGATTCCCAGCCTGAACCGCAGAGAGCTAAAAGTAATCGCGTTGATAACGATCGTTAGCGCAATCGGCGTCGCTGCCGCAATGGGCCTGATCATGGCTATCGAGTATATTCTCGGGGCAATGCATTACCCGCTCCGCTAGAAGGAGGTCTTGATGGACAATGTGAGTATTTTTGTCCCGCGCCCAAAACCGCCGCAACTTCTCATCACGCTTCAGCGATGCATCGGATTCGTCATGACAGCCTTTTTCTGCACAGTCATGACAGCTTCGGTGCCGGCTTTTCTGTACCACTGCATGACGAAGCGTCCTCAGATGCTTCTCGCCTCCTTTGAGAAAAAGGAGAGGGGCTTGGGATTTCCGAGACCGAGCAAAGCTGCATGAGCGATCGTCAGTGATCAAAAGAAATAGAGGGCCGCAGTGCAATGAACAAAACGCACGCGGCTCTTTTCTTTTTAGAAAATATTGACTTTTATGTTAGTTTGTGCTATTCTTACTATGTCGTCAAAAAGGCGACAAAAAAATATCGGTGACACCAAAGTTGCCGAACGAAGCGCGTTAAGGAGCGAGTCTCACGAGACGCGCTTCAACAATTTTAGGCACGCCTCAAGGGGCGTGTTTTGTGATATACTGTTGACAATGATACAGCAAAACATTGTGGTACTGAGCATCAAGTCGATCGCCATCGATATTGTTGGTGATGTATTATATTTCCCGATCTGGTGGTACACGACTGGGTTGAAGCATATCGTCATGAATCGAATCCGGAGCCTCGAAGGCATGTCGGATCAATTGGCGCTTCGGTTATTGCTACTGAATATTTTCAAGCCAATGTTCGCACAAAGCGATAGCGCAGGCCGCATTATCAGTTTTTTCATGCGTATCGTTATTTTGATCGCACGATCGATTTTTTTCTTTGTGTTCTCGATGTTGCAGATGCTCATTATTTTGATTTGGATCGGCTTGCCAGTTCTTATTTTTTATCGTTTAGAAGTTATTTATTTGGGTGGCTATGCCAGGATCTAGTGAAACGCGACAAGCTGTGTTCACCCAATGCCCGGTTTGCAATGGCACTGGCCTGATAAACCATATCAAGCGATGCAGCGAATGCAGGGGTTTCGGTTTTTACGCGGTGACGAAGAAGGATCTGCTTTTTTGGGATTATCGCCTGGATGCTTTACATATCATTTTGAGGGAGTGGAATTCATTCGTGCAAAAAACGATCAATGGCATCTTGATCGTTTTACTCCTGGTGAATTTGTTTGTGCTCTATGAGATCGGCCATTTGGTGGCATTCGACGCCGAGCAATGGCTCAGCATGATTTTTTTATCGCCAAGCTGGGCTGTAGGTCCGTTCTGGCTTTTGGCAGTCCCGAATGTGTATTTGTTTTATCGCCTGTACCGGTCGAAGACGTCAGTCGCCGGCAAGATCATCAGCGGTAAAGAGGCGGCCATCGCAAAACCAGCAAAAATTAATATCGCGGATGTGCTGGATCCGCATGTGGTAAAACTTCTTGATGAAGCGTGGCCGTATGCGATGAAAGCAGGGCAGCTGCCAATTCGACCATTGCAGCTTTTCGGCTTAACGCTTGAGCACAAGGATATCATCATGATCCTGGCTCGCCTTGGATTGCCTGAAGAAATTTTGCTTGAAGCAATCAAGCGCCAGATCGCATACTATCCGCCATTGAAAGGCGATGATGCAATAAGCGACACAGTAAAAAATATTATGCTGAACGCGTATCTGACTGCATGGCAGGATCATGCGGTGAAAGTGCGCATCACTGATGTTTTTTTAGCCGCCATACTTGCCGACGATAAGTTACAGGAAATTCTCTATGACATGTCAGTTGATCTTGATAAGGTTCATAATGTCATTGCGTGGGTAAATTTCAATAATAAATTGATCGAACATTACGGGCGATACCGTTCGAGGTCGGTTAATAAGCCGAAAGGCCCGATCAATCGCTCATATACCGCAGCGGCAACGCCGATCTTGGATTCATACAGTACCGATCTGACGCAGGCTGCGCGGAGCGGCCAATTGCCGCTGACTGTTGCCAGAGAAAAAGAGATAGAGGAGATCTTTCGCGTGATGGAGGGCGGTCGAAGTGTCTTATTGGTCGGTGAGAAAGGCGTTGGAAAAAGCAATATCATCGAAGGTCTCGCAAATCAAATGGCCGCAGAGGATGTGCCGCCATTACTGCAGGATAAGCGGCTGGTCAGCTTGTCCCTTCCGTTTTTGGTCGCTGGCGCTTCGCAGACCGGTGAAGTACAGGAGCGCATGCTCATGGTGATTCAGGAAGTGCTTCGCTCAGGAAATATCATTTTGGTCATTGAGGATATCCATAATCTGGTCGGCGTTAGCTCTGCGGGCACGGAGCATATCGATCTTTCTGAAGTCTTAGCACAGTCAGTTCAGAACAGAGGAGTCTGGGTCATTGCAACGACCACGCCGCGCGATATGACCGAACTGATAGAGGGCAGCGCTCTCATGGGTGCGCTCGAACGCGTGCCTATCGTAGAGCCGGCAAAGAATCAGGCGATCCAGATACTCGAATCCCAGGTCGGTTTTGTCGAAGCGAAATATAAAACTTTTTTTACCTATGAATCCCTAGAAAAATTGATCGACCTGTCAGGCCGCTATTTGCACGATCAATTTTTACCGGCCAAGGCAGTGGATCTCATGAATGAAGTCGGAGCATGGATCGCGCAGCGCGAGAATAAGGTCGTGACCGGAGAAGATATAGCAACGCTTGTTTCACACAAAACAAATATTCCTCTGACGCAGGTCAGCAAGAAGGAATCGACCGTGCTCATGAATCTTGACCAGCTCATGCATGAGCGCGTGATCGGACAGGATGAGGCGGTAAAATTAGTTGTCGCAGCGCTGAGGCGCGCACGCGCAGAATTGAGGGATGAAAAGCGGCCGATCGTTAACCTGCTCTTTTTGGGCCCTACCGGAGTCGGTAAAACTGAGCTCGCTAAAACAGTAGCAGAGACGTATTTCGGCAATGAAAATTCTATGGTGCGGCTGGATATGAGCGAATACCAGCATCAGGACTCGATCGCGAGGCTTCTGGGCGTACCTGGCAGCAATCGCGGAGGATTATTGACCGAAGCGATACGCAAGACGCCATTCGCCGTTTTATTGCTCGACGAAATTGAAAAAGCGCATCCGGATATTTTGAATATTTTCCTGCAGGTGATGGATGACGGACGCCTCACTGATAGTTTGGGTAGGACCATTGATTTTACGAATGTGATCTTGATCGCCACATCGAATGCCGGCGCTCAGTTCATCCAGGACGAAGTGCAGAAAGGAACGCCGGTCGAGCAGATCCAGGATGCGCTGCTTCGCGGCGGGAAGCTGCGCGAAATTTTCAGACCAGAATTCCTGAACCGTTTTGACGGGACTGTTGTGTTCAAGCCATTGACGCAGGAAGAGATCTTCCAGGTGGCAGGATTGATGCTCAATGGTGTGGCAAAGCGCTTGCTCGTGAAGGGTATTACGCTCACCGTGACGCCCGAAGCTCAGTCAGAGCTTGCCAAAGCCGGTTTTGATCCTATTTTCGGCGCCCGCCCGCTTCGCCGCATTGTGCAGGAAAAAGTAGACAATGCATTAGCGAACTATTTATTGACCGGCGAGATCGGCCGGAGAGATGAAGTGATATTCGACGTCGGCGGGCAGATACGCGTAGACAAAGCTCAGAAATTGTGAGAGCGACTCATGACCATAAGAGAGTTTTCCTGCTGCTGAGTTTGTTGGCTTTTGCTTTGGCTTTGCAGCAACGCATCGTATTGTCTTCGCACATACCGCTCAATGTCGATGAGTCAATGGTATTGCATGAGGTGCAGCTCATGCATGGCTTGCCGGTTCATTTCATAGGATACGGATGGGGTGAAAATGTTCTTCTTGCATATCTTGCGTTGCCATTCATTCGATCAGGACTCGATCCATTAGCAGTGCTGCGATGTATCGTGTGTATCGCAAGCATTGTTACTCTTTTACTTACGGCGCACATAGCGAGACGCTGGTTCGGAGACTGGGTAGGCGTCGCAACTTTTTTCATAGGCGCGCTATGGCCATGGAGCGTTGCTTCAGGGAGCGTTGCATTCAACGTTTTTTTGACAGTGCCCATGTTGCTGGGAGCCGGGCTGCTTTTCGAATACTATATTCGCTCGAAAAAAATAGCAGCAGCCATTGGTTCGGGCGCACTTATTGGTTTTGCAACGTATGGGTATGCGATGGTTTTTATATGGGGCTTATTTTTTTTCGGGGCATGCTTCTACGTTGCATGTAAAAAAAATTTGCTTCCTGGCTGGTGGTGGATGGCTGGTGTTTGTTGCATCATCGCATTTCCAATGCTGCTTTTTTATGCAAAAAATTCTTTCGGCGCTTCGATCCCGGAAGCTCTCGGACCGCTGCAATTCCCGACTCTGACCGCTTCACGGTTCGGAAATATTATCGTGGGCGGCGGCTTTCTTCAAAAAGCAGGATCGTATGTATGGAATTATTTTTCCCACTTTAATTTCTTTTTATTAAGTGTCGGGCTTTTTTCACACCGCTATAGCTCGTACTTCTCCTATGGATGGGACCCATTTCTGATCTATCTCGCTCTCTGGCAGCTGCTGTCCACAAAAAAAATGCCGGCCATCATGGCATTTTGGCTATGCACCTATCCGCTGGCTTCCAGCATTACCAGAGTCGACGGCATCTTTGCTTTGACGCGTGACGTCATAGGTATGCCGGTTCTGATCATGCTCTCAGCATATGGTGCGGTATTTTTGATCCGGGCAATGTCCAAATTTTTTAAATTCGATCGAATTTTTCGTTAAAGCAAAACCGCCCTTAGCGCACGACGTTTGTCGTGGCCTCGGGCGGTATGAGTCATCAGGTAGCGACGTGAGACTTCGAGGCTTGAAACGCTTGTTCAGCCTCAAGTATGTGAAGCTCGCTCTGGAGATCTTGTTTTCGCGAAAGCAGGAATGCTCCGAGGAGGATAAGATACAAGCCGCCGATAACCCCAAAGATCATATAGGGCGAATCGACAACGGGAGCAAACACGGTCGCAGCTGCGGCTATGATCGCGCCGAGCTTGAAGCTGCAGCTTCCGGCAACATTGTTGATTAGCATCCTGCGGTTCGCTTTTCGTATCTGCTCTTCGAGCGGCAAGGTTTGTTTCATAGGCGCGTTTTGCCGCAGGCACAGAACCTGGGATTGAGTTCGCGGTCTTGTCGTTCGAGCGAATCGATCCTGTAGTAGGCGTACACGCCCATGACTGCGAGGACCGTAGCAAATGCCAGGCGGAAGCGGACCTGAGGTGCGGTCATAGGCACGAACGAGGGCCACACGATGTACAAGGCTATCATGATGAAGCAATACGCGCTGATGGACAACCCTCCGAGTCCGAAGAGATAGGCAAGGCTCAGTTTACGTCTGACGCTTTTGGCTTTGGCATCCATGGCGGCCTCCTGGTTTTTGTTCATGAAACTTCTTTGCGCTCTTCTGCGCGTCTCTCGATCATCAACCCGAGGATCCGGTCCGCGATCACCTGCGGAGTTTGGCTTTTGTAGTCGAAAGCATACGCGAAGCCGTATTCGATGCCCATTTGAAGTCCGGCAGCGAGCACATCGCTTTCCGGGAACCCCAGGGCTCTGAGCTTATCGCCGAGCTTGTCGGCTTCAGAGCACATTGCCTCGTGTTGTTCAGCGGGCATAAAGAGGCTTTTTGGGACCTTGGTCACCATCGGATCTCTCCTTGTGTTGAAGCGCGTTTGCTTTTTTTGGATGCGATCGCGCGGCGGATATCGACTGCAACGTTCTCGGGCGAGTATCGTTCGAAACCCATGATGCGGGCGATGCCGGCTTGTGCCGCGAATTGCGCTAATGCTTCATTGATCTCATGCTCGGTGCAGCCGAGCCTTTTCAGCTCATCTGAGAGCCAGTCTCCTTTATTGCGTATATCCTGTCCGAAATCCTTGTTCAGGCCCAGAGCCCGGAGCAATTCTACGCTCATCGCATACTCCTTTTTTGATTGTGAATAGTACGAAATACACCGCAAGCTTAGTTGAGACTAACCGGCTTTGTCAATCTTATTGGGTTGCAAACAATATAAATTTTAGTTATACTAGGCTTTGTTTATAGCATCTATGGTCAATTCTATTGATACCATCGTATCCCTTGCCAAGCGCAGGGGTTTCATATATCCGTCATCAGAAATTTACGGAGGTTTTGCTAATTCATGGGACTATGGCCCTTTAGGCGTGGAATTGAAAAATAATATCAAGCGCGCCTGGTGGAAACGATTTGTGCAAAGCCGCGATGATATGGTTGGTCTGGATACTTCTATTCTCATGAATCCAAAGGTGTGGGAGGCATCAGGGCATTTGGATAATTTTCAGGACCCGCTGGTTGATTGCAAAAGCTGCAAGCGTCGTTTCCGCGCGGATCATTTGCTTGAAGCAAAAGGCATTAAGCCCGAGCTTGGCACCATGAAAACCCCGCCGAGGGAATTACAATCTTGCCCGGAGTGCGGGGGAGAGCTTACTCCTGTCCGCAGATTCAATTTAATGTTCCAAACCAATGTGGGCCCGGTCGAAGATACGAGTTCAATCGCATACCTGCGGCCGGAAACTGCAGCTGGTATGTTCGTTGATTTCAAGCAAGTACTTGATTCAACGAGAGCTGGATTTCCTTTCGGCATAGCTCAAATAGGCAAAGTATTCAGAAATGAAATAACTCCAGGTAATTTTATTTTCAGGACCCTTGAGTTCGATCTCATGGAATTTGAGTATTTCATACACGAAAAGGATTGGGAAAAAACGTTCGAAATGTGGCTTGGCGAAATGAAGCAATGGCTTAAGGAATTAGGCATCGCAGAGGACGAAGTTGTCTATCATGAGATCAGCAAGGATGATCTGGCTCACTATTCGAAGCGCACGGTAGATATTGAATTCAAATATCCATTCGGTTTGAGCGAGTTGTACGGTATCGCATATCGAACAAATTTTGACCTCAAGCGACACGCCGAGGTGAGCGGCAAGGATTTGAGTTATCAAGATCCGGTAACCAATGAGAAATTCATCCCGCATGTTATTGAACCTACATTTGGCGCAGACCGTTCATTCCTGGCGGTATTGTGTTCTTCATATCATGAAGAATCGGCCCCGACAGCAGAGGAGGGCGAAACTGATGTGCGCGTTGTAATGAAATTCCCGAAGCACTTGGCACCGTATCAAGTTGCTGTTCTCCCGCTTTCGAAAAAAGAGCAGCTTTCAAGCGTTGCGAAAAAAATCGCGAATGACCTCCGGAAGCAGTTCACCGTTATGTACGATGAGACTCAGAGCATCGGCCGACGGTACCGCAGGCAGGATGAGATCGGCACGCCGTATTGTGTAACATTGGATTTTGAATCACTTGACGATAAGAAAGTTACGGTTCGAGACAGAGATACTATGAAACAAGAACGGGTTTCTCAGGATCAATTACTTAAGTATTTACAAGATCAATTCAATGCATAAGAAAATCGTCCGCGCTGACGGCAGCGTCATCGTGCTTGTGCCTCGCCAAGAATCCCAGTCAGTGACCTGGGAAATTATGTTTAAAGTAGGATCCCGGCAGGAACAGAGATCGATCAACGGCGTTTCCCATTTCATTGAGCATTTGATGTTCAAAGGCACCAAGAAGCGCCCGAATACGAAACTTATCTCTCGAGAACTCGATTCTGTCGGAGCAGAATACAATGCATTTACCGGCAAAGATCACACAGGCTACTATATTCAGACCGATAAGGATAATATCCAGCTTGGCATCGATATGCTTTCGGATATGCTGCATAATTCTCTTTTTGAGAAAAAAGAAATGGAACGCGAGCGAAGCGTTATCGTCGAGGAGCTGAATATGTATCGTGATAATCCGCTGATGCGCATCGATGAGAAGTTCGAAGAAACCATCTTCAAAGGAACGCCCCTTGGCTGGGATATCGGCGGGCCGCGAGAGGTGATCAAATCAGTGCCGTATGACAAATTGATCCATTTCCGCGACCGGTTCTACTATTCAGGCAATATGGTCATAGGCCTTTCCGGGAATTTCAAGGAAGAAAAAGCATTGAAGCTCATTAATCGTTATTTCCCCGTGCGGACCAGGAAAGCGAAAGCGGCTATTACGAAGCTGAAGATCAATCAGGAGAAACCGAAAGTAACCATTGAGGAAAAAAAGACCGATCAAATTCAGCTCATGCTTGGTTTCCCCGGATTCTCTCACACGCACAAGGATGCAGAGGCATTGATGCTGCTCGCTGTCATAATGGGAGGTTCTATGAGTTCGCGTTTATTCATCAATATCCGCGAGCGTAAAGGGCTTGCATACCGGGTCGGAGCAACAAGCGAAGCATTCGAAGATCTCGGATACTTTGCAGTCTTTGCCGGACTCGACAAGGCCCGGATAGATGAAGCTTTGCTTGCGATCAGAGATGAATTGGTATTGGTCTCGAAGAAAGGCGTGACCGGAGAAGAATTCAAGCGTGCAAAGGATAATGTACGCGGCCGTTTGATATTGAAATTTGAGAAGCCAAGTTCCTATTTGTCGTATCTCATGAGCCAGGAGTTACTCCTGAATAAAATTCAAAGCTTAGAAGAACGCTTGGCGCGTATCAATAAGGTAACGCGTGCTGACGTGAACCGCGTCGCGAAGAACATTATCAAATGGAAGAAGGCTAACCTTGCCTTGATTGGACCCTATAAAGATAGCAAGCGGTTCTCGAAAGTTTTGACAGCGAGTTTGCCGAACAGAAAAGGCTAGTATACAATAGTACTATGACGCAACCGGGTGAAAAAGTTCGTATTTCTATTACAACCGAGACGCTGCTGCGGATTTTTTTGGTCGTTATCGGCGCATGGTTTTTATGGGTCATTCACGATATCATCGCGCTGATTTTCGTCTGTTTGATCCTCTCATCAGCCTTAAACCCTACCGTTGAATACCTCACGCGCTTTGGCATTCCGAGGATTCTTGGCATCGTTCTTATTTACGTCGTTTTTCTTACTATTATCGGTTCAGTGATCGCAGGCATCGCAGGACCGATCGCGACCGAAGTTAAAAATCTCGGTGACCAATTGCCGAGGTATTACGATGAAATAAATTCAAGTATCGAAAAACTGCAAACCTCTCAAAATCTTAGCTTCTTTACAGCCGATCGTCTGCAAAGTTTCGGGGGCGGATTGAACGGTATGATCACGAATCTTTCGCATCTTGCATCTGGTAATGCATTTACGGTCATCAGCGCAGTGTTCGGCGGCGTCATCTCGGTGGTCCTCGCACTTGTCATTACCTTCTATTTTATCGTGCAGCAGGGCGCTGTTCGCTTTTTCATCACATGGGTCGTACCGCGGGGGAGTGAAGACGAAACAATCCTTATCATCGAGAAGATCCAGTCGAAACTCGGACTTTGGCTTCGCGGCCAGCTCATGCTCTCACTGATCATTTTCCTGCTTGATTATGTAGGATTGAAGATCATCGGTGTGCAGTATGCCTTGGTGCTGGCTTTGCTTGCAGGAATTTTTGAGGTCGTACCGTACCTCGGTCCGATTTTGAGCGGCATTCCTGCTATTTTCCTGACGGTCGCCACTGGCGGCTGGTGGCAGGCACTGTTCGTCCTGATCCTGTATGTCCTTGTCCAGCAATTGGAAAATCATATCATTCTGCCGAAAGTCATGGCGAAAAGCGTGGGCTTGAATCCATTGGTCGTTATCGTCGCTGTTCTCATCGGCGCTAAATTATCCGGTGTGGTCGGCTCGCTCATGGCAGTTCCGGTGGCTACGGCTATTGCGGTGTATCTGGAAGAGAAGGGCTATAAGAAAGAATTGATCGTGTAACAATCTCATGGCGGAGTTGTATATTGTTGCCACGCCTATCGGCAATCTTGAAGATATCACGCACCGCGCGGTGCGTGTTTTGTCTGAGGTAGACCTGATCTTGGCAGAGGATACGCGCGTGACGCGAAATCTGCTCGCGCATTACGGCATTGCGATCAAAACGCATGCATGGCATCAGCATAGTACTTCGAAAGATTTTTCATTCGTCAAAACATTATTCGGGCAGGGGAAAACGATTGCCTATGTGAGCGACGCGGGCACGCCGGGCATCTCGGACCCCGGCGGCAAATTGATTGAACTGACATTGCGCGAATGTCCTGAAGTAAAAATCGTTCAATTGCCTGGCGCTTCTGCGCTCGGGGCAGCGATTTCAATTGCCGGTATACCTATGGATGAATTTATCTTCATGGGTTTTCTGCCGCATAAAAAAGGCAGACAAACAGCGTTGCGTCGCATTACGCAGGCTGAATCACCAGTCATTCTGTTCGAATCCGTGCATCGCATCCATAAGTTATTAACTGAACTTGCAGGAAGCGGCAAACAGGTTATAGTATGTAGAGAATTAACCAAGAAATTTGAAACAGTATATCGAGGAACGCCGGAGGATGTAGCGAAGGAATTAAAACCAGCAGAAACCAAAGGCGAATTCGTTGTTATTATTCATGAACATGAGTAACAAGAAATACTACATTACAACAGCAATACCCTATGTGAACGCAAAGCCGCATATTGGTTTTGCACTGGAATTGGTCCAAAGCGACGTTATTGCTCGTATGCATCGTGCACAAGGCTACGACGTATTTTTTTTAACCGGCACCGATGATAATAGTTTGAAAAATGTGCAAGCTGCAGAAAAAGCCGGCCAATCGACAAAGGAGTTCGTTGATGCAAATGCGCAGATTTTTCGGGACCTGACCGATGTGCTTACAATCTCAAATGATCATTTTGTCCGTACTGCACAGCACGATCATTTTGCGGGTGCACAAAAACTATGGTCCGCATGTAAGCCTGAGGATATATATAAAAAAAAGTACGCAGGCTTATACTGCGTCGGTTGTGAACTTTTTTACAGTGAAAGTGAGCTGGTAGACGGGAAATGTCCGGAACATAAAACAGTGCCAGAACTCGTTGAAGAAGAAAATTATTTCTTTAAGCTATCTAACTATCAAGAGCAACTGGCATCGCTCATCGAATCTGATGCGTATACGATCGTTCCTTCGTCGCGAAAAAAAGAGATACTCAGTTTTATCAAGATGGGCTTGGAGGATTTTAGTATTTCGAGATCAGTCGCACGTGCGAAGAATTGGGGCGTTCCAGTTCCGGGGGATCCTTCGCAGATCATGTATGTGTGGTTCGATGCGCTTTCAAATTATATTACCGCCCTTGGCTATGGTTCTGACGAAAAAAAGTTCAATCGGTATTGGCCTGCAGACCTGCATGTGATCGGCAAAGGTATAATTCGATTCCATGCCGTATATTGGCCTGCAATGCTGCTGTCTGCGGAACTCGTGCTTCCAAAAAAACTTTTTGTCCATGGGTATATCAACGTCGCCGGTGAAAAAATGTCTAAATCTTTGGGCAATGTCATTGACCCATTCGAACTCACGCGTACCTATGGCACGGAAGCCGTGCGATGGTATTTGCTCAAACATATGCATCCATTCGAAGATAGTGATTTTTTTGAGGAGAAATTTATTGAATCGTATAATGCTGACCTTGCGAATGGTCTGGGTAACTTATTGTCACGCGTTACCAATATGGTGCAGAAATATGGCGTTACGATCACGACCCCTGCATTTTCACATGACACTGCATTTGAACAAAGGATTTCCGGATATATCGCCGATCTTCATTTCCGCGATGCATTGCTTGAGGTCTGGAAAAAAATTGCCGAAGCAAATCAAACGATCGACCGAGAAAAGCCCTGGACTATCGCCGAATCCGACCCGGCTACGTTACAGAAATTGTTGCAGCAACTGGTGTTGGATCTCTACGACATACAACTGGCTTTAGAGCCGTTTATGCCGGCAACATCGAAAAAAATACATGAGGTCATTACCGCAAACCCTATAGTGAAATCAGAGCCATTATTTGGTAGACTGTAGATATGAACATTTGGGATATAGTGCTGCTTGTTATCCTGGCCTACTTTATCTATAAAGGCTTTCGTTCGGGTTTTGTGAAGATTATTGGCGGTTTTGCCGCCATCGTGGTTGGTGCATGGGCAGCAGGCCAATTTTACGATATGGTCGCGCAATGGTTCATCGAGTATTTCGACATGCAGCTTATGACCGCGATCGTGGTATCGTTCATTGCCATCTACGCAGCAACGAATATCATCATCAATGTTCTTGTCGGCATTATTACAAGAGTGTTCCGTTATATTCCGATGGCGACATTTACGAATCGACTTATTGGTGCAGTTTTAGGTTTTTTCGAGGGCTTGCTGCTGCTCGGGCTCATGATTTGGGTCATTAATTTATTTCCATTCCAGAATGAATTTGCAACATCGCTGAAAGAATCTAAAGTTGCTTCATATTTCGAATATTCGACGAAATTAGTCCAGCCGCTTTTGCCGAAAAGCTTGCGCGATATCGACTTTGGCGTTTTTGATCAGCTCAATGATTTCGGCACATCAAAGGCCGACTATTTGAAGCAGCATATGCCGAATATTTTCCAGGGCCTGGAGAAAATTCAACAGGAGAAAAAGAATGAGATCAATGCAATGGATAATGCGACATCACCTGCTGCGCCGACGTCAACCCCAAAACAATAATGCTCTTCGATTCGCACACTCATTTGAATTTTAAGGCATTTGATGAAGATCGCGAAGCAGTCCTTTCTCGCTGCGCTGAAGCTGAAATGCTGATCATGAATGTTGGCGCTGCACTCGATACAAGTGCGAGGGCGGTTGAGATTGCTTTAGCGAATGATTTTAGCTATGCGACGATCGGCCTGCATCCTATCCATGTCTATGATGAGGAGTTTCATCCTAAGGATTACCAGGCATTGATCGAACAAAGTGCAGGTCGAGTGAAGGCTATCGGTGAATGCGGCATTGACTATTGGCACATAAAGCGACCTGACATTCCGATGGATGAATTGAAAGCAAAACAGAAAGAAGTCTTTGAAGCACAGATCAGCTTAGCTTTGAACAATGATCTCGCTTTGATGATACACGGAAGGAATGGCGCTGAGGACCTAACTGCGTATAAGGATATATATGAGATTGTAGAAAGCAGGGGAGTGAAACGCGCGACCGTGCATTGTTATGGCGGGGACCTGGAAGAAGCCCTGATGTTCACCGCAAAGGGTTTTTATATCGGCATTACGGGGATCATTACCTTCGATAAGACCGGCCGCCTTGATGAGATCGTGCAGGCAATACCTTTGGAACATGTACTGATCGAAACAGATGCGCCATATCTGACGCCGGTGCCGCATCGCGGCAAGCGCAATGAGCCGCCCTATGTACTCGAAGTTGCGAAGCATATTGCACACGTGAAAGGAGTTTCAGTAGAGGAGGTTATTGAGACTACCTGTGCGAATGCGAAGAAATTGTTTCAAATATAGTTTAGATAAAAAAACTCCCCGACCCTTTCCGCACTGGTTTTTCCAGTTTGGATTGGATCGGGGCCTCTTCAGGTTTACCGTCGGCGCAGACTAGCGAACCTGAGCTAAGGATTTCTCCACCTTGTCGCACTCGATGCTTCCGATGACCTTGTTCTCCGAGACGATCAAGCAGACGTTGCTGTGGCGCGTATCCCGCAAGTAGTAGGTCTTCTTGAGGATATTCGCCGGCCGGTTCTGGTAGTCGGAACAGAACCAGATGCCGCCCAGGAGAACAACGACCATCAGCGAAATCAAGCCCAGAAGTTGGAACATCGTTTTGATCTTTTGCACGGGATCTCTCCTTTCAAAGGTCGTTCACCCTGAGATAGGGTAGGGTTTCGCAATTTCGCGAACGATATATAATACTATACACGATTGATTCTGTCAATACTTTTAATTGCCTCAACTCATACACTTCGCTATACTGTCTATATTCTATGCAGCAGATTCTCATTATTGTAAGTATTTTTGTAGGCGTCGTGAGCGTGATCGGACTTGCGGTCATTTTCCGGCGTTTGCAGCATTTCCGGGAAACAACGTCCGATGACAAGTCGTCATTGCTTCTGCAACAGCAGATCCAGGAATTAACGCGCACCCTTGACCAGAAGCTGAGCGATTCCTCGAAAGCATTGCAGGATCATACCCTCGCATCTGCAAAAATGGTTCAGGAGCAATTCAAAGAAAGCTCGAAAGTAGCCCGAGATACCGTAGCACAGCTGACGCAATTGCAGGAAACCAATAAGCAAGTGCTAAATTTTTCAGATCAACTGAAGAATTTACAGGATATCCTGAAAAATCCGAAGCAGCGCGGGGTGCTCGGTGAATACTATCTCGAAGAAACGCTTCGAAATGTATTGCCCCCGAATTCCTATGAGATGCAGTATAAGCTTGGCCGCGACGAGAAGACCAATCAGGACTTGATAGTTGATGCCGTGGTGAAAGTCAAAGGCAAGCTGATACCAGTTGATTCGAAATTTTCACTGGAAAATTATGAGCGCATTTTGCAAGAGAAAGATGAAGAGAAGCGGGAGTTGCTCGAACGAAATTTCAAGCAAGATCTGAAAAACCGGATCGACGAAACATCAAAATATGTCCGGCCTGATTTCAATACGATGGATTTTGCATTTATGTTCATTCCATCTGAAGCAATTTACTATGACCTCTTGATCAATAAAGTCGGCGCTGTAGCAGTAAACACACGTGACCTCATTGAATATGCGTTCCGGGATAAAAAAGTCATTATTGTATCTCCGACATCCTTTTTGGCATATTTGCAAACGGTGCTACAGGGTTTACGGGCCATGCAGATAGAGGAGAGCGCGAAAGAGATAAAAGCCAATGTCGAAAAACTTGAAAAACATTTAGGTGCCTATAATCAGCATATGCAAAAACTTGGTAATCAGCTTGGCACGGTTGTGAATACCTATAATACGGCCTCAACAGAGTTTAAAAAGATCGATAAAGATGTCTTAAAAATAACTGACACCGACCGGACATTGCTTGAAAGTACTTCAGTGGACAAGCCTAAAGAATAGGTATGCGAAGAGCTTTAATTGTTTGTAGCGCCCTCATGGGGGTATTTTTTATTGCATGGTATTTTACTACGCGTCGACAGCAGTTGCCGTCCTATATTGATCGGCTGGAAGCTTCAAAGCAAATGCAGGAGAGAATGAAGCAAAGCGGGGTAAGTGCCGGCTTCACCTATCTCCGGGGTCTTATCTCTGAGCAGCGATTGCGTGGCAGTGATTGCCATATCTTGGTTCATGATATTGGTCATTTTGCTTTTGAGTCCTACGGCAGCTTCTCTCAGGCTATGCAACATTCTGATGAACTTTGTAATTCAGGGTATATTCATGGTTTACTTGAGCGCGGTTTTCAGGAAGGCGATCAGTTTATGGCAGAAGCACCGTCGGTATGTGCGACAGTACCCAAGGGTCTGAAAACGTGGGAATGCTACCATGGCATTGGTCATGGTTTCATGTATGAGACCAGTAATGACCTTCCAAAATCAATCGAGCTATGTGAAAAGCTCGACGCCGAAGGTTCAGGACCATGTGTCAACGGGGTTTTTATGGAAAATTTTAATTCAGAAGACTCGTTACATCCATCCGCTTACCGCTCGTCTGAGCATCCATTGCGTGTGTGTCAGGATATGTCTGACCAGTATAAAGGGGATTGCTATGTATATGCGCCGGCATACTATTTAGCAGAACATCCTGATGACATAGAGGGCGCTTTACTCATGTGCGCAGAATCAGAAATTTCATACCGATCAACGTGCTGGCTTGGGATTGGTGCCGAGATTATGAAACAACATGTGCCCGATATCCGATCGGTAGAGCAGTTATGTGCTCGGACCGGATCGAATGAACGGCCATATTGTTTCCTGGGTGCAACCGTATACTATAGCCTGCATACAGGAATCGAAGGGGCAGCTGCATGCGATATGTATTCTCCGAAGATTCGTACATGGTGCCACTCATGGAATATAGAATCATAGATATTTTTTGAATTTTGTTGTTCGCGGTACTACCTTGATGCATGAAACAGCCGCCCGCAAGCCTTTGGCTTGGGGCGGCTGTCATTTCAGGCAGTAATTTGTGCGACGACCTCGGCAGGCCGGAGGGTCTTCACGGCGTTTCGCCAGCATTCTCTGCACCAGCCCGGCATAATCGAGCGAACTCGAATTTGTCTGCAATTGCAGCAGCGCGAATAGCGATATTTTTTGTTGCAGCTTCGACAAATCGGATATTTCCCTTTGAGCCGAAGCTCGACCATCCGCTCATTCTTGCACAGTGCGCAGGCTTCCTTACGGTAACCTTTCTTTTTGTTATGACACCAATTACAGATAGGCTTTCCGTCAGGAGTTCGCGTGGTGACGACCTTCATGCGGTTACAGCCGCTGCACGGCACCTTTTCAAGAGGCTTGAAGCGCTTGCGAACGCAATTCTGACACACTGGTCTGCGATCTGCACCATGCCTGCTATGAACGATGCGATATCGCCGACAATAGAAACAAAATCTTCGTTTCGGCTTAAAGCCGGCTTTTCTGCATGTCGCAAGGCACAGGAGACGGCCGTCTTTCCTCACTTTCGCTACCGGACGCACTTTACCGCAGCGCGAGCATTCGCCGACAGGCGGGTGATAATGATGTATCCGGTAGCACCGGGCACAGACAGGTTCCGTTTTGTTCAGACGGTATTGTACCGGCTTCACGAGGCCGCAATAGTGACAGGGTTCACACGGGAGATCGTAGAAATATCTGTCGTTGCATTTTTTGCAGACCGGTTTATTACTGTTCCGTATGCGAAGTGCAACCGGCCGCATTTCCTTGCAGCAAGAGCAGCGTTCACGTCTCGTTCCGCTTTTTTGATGCGCAGCAGCAGTGGTCATGACGCCCCCTTCCGTCGATGTGAAATGATCAAGCCGGAAGTGTTACCCCCGGCTTACCCATCAATAGTATCCCCAGGATTCAGCATTAGTCAACACTGTGTTACAATGACCATATGCACAGAAAAAAGCCCATCGCAGTGTTTGATATCGACGGAACTATTTTTCGTAGCAGCTTATTGATTGAATTAAATGCTAAGTTGGTAGCCGAGGGCATCTTTCCGGAAAAAGCCAAAGAAAAGGTTGCCCGTGTGCGGGAAGCATGGCTGAACCGCAAAGGATCATATGAGGATTATATTCGCGTGATCATTCGGTTATATGAGAAAGACATTGCGGGCGTATCCATTGCTGCCATCGAGCGCATCAGCTGGTCGTTGATAGCCAAACAGCAGCAGCACGTCTATGTATATACGCGGGACCTGATCAAGAAATTGCGAAAAACTCATACGCTGATCATCATTTCACTGTCTCCATATGAAGTGGTTAAGGAATTTCAAAAAGCATACCGGTTCGATCACATATCAGGCACTGCCTATGCGAGAAAGGGCAATTATTTTACGGGAGGCGTCGATCGGACAGTGATGCTCGATAAGAAAGAAATTTTGGAAACAATCATAGCGGATCACGGACTATCATTACGAGGTTCTATCGGAGTGGGCGACACTGAGTCAGACATCGCATTTTTAAGCATGATGGATCATCCGATCGCTTTTAATCCTAATCATTTGTTATACGCTCATGCAAAACGTAAAAAATGGAACATCGTCGTTGAACGTAAGGATGTAATATATGAAATATCATAAGGGAATAGGCCTCCTCAGTCTGCTGATTACTATCGCGATCATAGCGCTCATAAGCAGTATCATTTTAAAGTTTTACTTTGGATCAAAAACGCCGGCTCAAGAAGTTCATGAAGGGATCGACGCGTTGGATAAAGCAAAGGCTGCAAAAAACATGGCAGATGAATATAATCTGAAACAGCAGGGAGCGATACAGAACATAGAGAAAGAACAAAAGTAAATTGAAACGCCCCGATACCATACCTGTTGTTGCAGGCACAGTATGCGGGGCGTCATTCAGACAGAGCGGAGTCTCTTTTTTTTCGCGATGGTTTTCGGAGCGCGGCGCTTGGTGCGCTGGGTTTTCTTGATCGTTTTCTTGAGCAGGTCCTCGAGGATGCCGGTTTGCAGCTGGTCATTCACCGCAAGGAGCGTCATGAGAGAAGCGCTGACGACGAGTCTCCGTTTTTCTTCGGATTTCTGAGGCCTTTCGTCGAAGTGCGTTTTAGGTGCGCCGGAGAGGATTTCGCCCAAGGCGAACGGGAGGCAGGCCAGATACTCGTTCTCTTCGGCCATCTCCTTCTCGAGCGCTTTGATACTCTCTTCAGAGAAGTCCGGCAACGACAAGAGCATGTGCCCGATGACATCGGGAGCGATGATCGGCAACGAGAAGATCTTTCGTTTCATGGCGACCTCCTTTCGTGGTCGTTTTGTGGGTTTCAATTCCTGCGCCCTCCGCCGAACGACATCGCAATCTTCACATTACAGCCGGGCACATCGGGCCCGATGCTTTTCGCCTCGATGACGATCGCGGAGTTGGCGCAGAATTGGTTCGACCGCAGGTGCAGCTGCAATGCGGCGTCCTCGAGCAAGGTGCCTCGCTCGGTGACGGTGGGAATGCGTTCGCAGTTCCGGTAGGTGATGGTGATGATGAGCGTTTCGCCTCTTTTGAAAGGGCGATTGGGCCGCGTGAAATAGATAGGCGTATCAGCCCATGATGCAGCCCACTCGTGCTGCGAGATGACCGTTCCGATGATCGCGGCTACTTCAGCTTGTTGCCGATCGTCCAGATCACCGATCACGTGCAGTCGAAACATCCGCTTCTCCTTAGGAAATAGGTGTCCGCATATTTGAAAAGAGCAACAATTGACACTAGCAAGACCGCCTATTCTGTCAACTGGTTAAAAAACCGCCCTCGTGTACGAGGGCGGTTTTAAACAGCATTTCATTAACTTACTGCAGGAGGATCTTCGCGACATTATACGCTGAACCGCATGAGACATTGATGGTATTCGGTATGATCTTGCTCGTTAATTTCATCTCGATCCATCCTTTGGCTTTGACCGTGAAGTCCCTGCCGCTCAAGCTGATGACGCGATCGATGGCTGATCTATTGTCGAACATCACCGCAGTGTTATTGGCGAATGTTGCATTTGCAGGAAATACCTGGCACGAGTCATTGATCTGGAAGCGATGGCCTTCATATTGTTTGACCTTTGCCTCATACGTTTTTCCGGTCGTCGTCTTCACCGCCGGTTTATTGGTATTAGAATTCATAGCCGGAGTCGATGTTGGCGTTGTTGTTGCCATATCCATACTATCGTTTGCATTGGTATTGATATCGGTCTCGGTTGTGTTGTTTTTTGCAATGACGATAATGATGAGGATCAGCGCGAGTATGCT
Source organism: uncultured Gammaproteobacteria bacterium (assembly GCA_964402565.1). Lineage (GTDB taxonomy): Bacteria > Patescibacteriota > Patescibacteriia > UBA1558 > 2-01-FULL-52-15 > CAYRBH01. The sequence continues at coordinate 274,560 of CAYOCJ010000001.1, forward strand.
GACGCCAATCCCTATCTTTTGCTCCTTGCTAAGTTTCTGCATAGTTACAATGCTTAGTTATTTATATCAACTATAGTATTACGCTCAAAAGCACTTCTGACAAGCCCTTCTGGAAGTATCTATGGCTGGAACCTGTGGATAACTTTGCCTGCTAGATGAATTTTTCTATGCTGTATTGGCTTTAGGTCAATTTAAGGCTTATTTTATAGGCCCTTGACCAATCGTATAGGTTTGCTATTATACATGTGTTGACACCTAACCGTGTCACGCACCTTCCGCCGAAAGGCACCCACAGACCGCTTCACAAAGCACCAAAATCTTCCCCTCCACCAATCACTCCACGAAGATCCAAATGTTTTACAAGCGGTCTCTTCATTTCCAAGAATTTTTAAACTAAGCTTCACAGGCTTATTTTTTTCGAAATAAAAAAAGTATTGACCTTTTGGTTGAATACACGTATACTACCCGCGAAAAATAAGATAGCGACGGATCCGCTTCTGCAGTTTTTAAGGCTTATTTCCGTCAACGTAACATATGGCTGATGAGAAAAAGGAACTTAATTGGTGGCAGCCAGCGGTAGCTGTTTTCGCGGAGGTTACGGGCTGGATAGTCGTTCCGATCATCATAGCGCTCTATCTCGGCAATTACCTTGATGCACGGAACGGGACAACGAATTTTTACTTCTTACTGTGCATCGGTGCAGCATTTCTCATTACTAGCTGCGGTATAGGCATGGTAGCCATGAAGTACATTCGACAAGTCGAAGCATCCAATAAAAAATCAAATGACAGAAACACCAGTCGCAAGGCCAGCTGAACAGGGAACATCCCAAAGCCAAGTAGGTCATGAAGTCACCTTATACGCGGAGCCTGTTTTTCATCTCGGAAATTTTACCGTTACCAATGCGCTGTTGAATTCATGGGTAGCGGTTTTTTTGTTGGTCATTCTGGCTGCTTTCGTCGGGAAGAAGATTCGAAGAATTCCGAAAGGTATACAGAATGGGGCTGAGATCGTGCTTGAAGGCGCTCTGAAACTTGCTGATGGCGTTACCAATGACCGCGCAAAAACATTGAAGATCTTCCCGGTCGTATTTTCTGTTTTTTTGTTCATTCTGGTGAACAATTGGCTAGGACTGATCCCGGGCGTCGGATCCATCGGTTTCATTGAAATGGATCATGGTCAATCAACATTCGTCCCCTTATTCCGCGGTGCGACAGCTGATCTGAATACCACACTAGCCTTGGCTTTGTTTGCGGTGATCGCATCGAACATCTTTGGCATTATTTCCGTCGGCGTATGGAATTACTTCAATAAATTCATCAATGTGAAAGCCTTGCTTGAAATCCCAGGCAAGATCAAGAAAGAGCCGACGATTGCTTTGGTGAATCCGATCACGTTTTTTGTAGGGATCATCGAGATTATCGGCGAGATAGCGAAGGTTGCATCATTATCATTCCGGTTATTCGGAAATATTTTCGCCGGCGAAGTGTTGTTGACCTCCTTAGCTGCTATCCTTGCCTATGGTTTGCCGATCCCGTTCATGTTTCTTGAGATCATTGTCGGAATCGTGCAGGCATTGATCTTTGCTATGCTGACCTTGGTTTATTTTACCGTGGCATCAGAAGATCATGCCAGCGGCGACCATGCGGCGCATGAGGCACAGCCTGCGCATTAGTAGTTAGCTCGTGATTCGGATCTGCAGCCCATCGATTACACCCAGGGCTTTCAGTCGAACAGATCGGAGTCAGGTTTAACTAGTAACGAGGCGACGTTAAACAAAAAATAACTCGTCGTAACTCACGAAAGAAAAACACATGGAATTAACAACAATTGCAAAGGCATTGGCTATCGGCATCGGCTCCATCGGACCTGCCTTAGCTATCGGTAAGATCGGCGCAAAGGCCATGGAATCCATCGGCCGCAATCCAGAATCAGCAGGTAAGATCCTGGTTCCGATGCTTCTGGCATCAGCATTCGCTGAAGCAATCGCTATTTACGCCTTGGTTATCGCATTCGGCATCAAGTAATTGATTATTTACAGACTGTCCGTGAAACGTATGAGGCAGTAATCCCGCCTCTGGGAAAAAATAACACGGGCAGCAGTAAGCAATTAATATATGGATGAACTTATAAAAACATTTCACATTGATTGGAAACTAATAGCAGCACAGCTGGTAAATTTTGCTATTGTCTTTTTTGTGCTATGGAAGTTCGCTTTAAAGCCGCTCATGAAAGCAATGACAGACCGGGAGCACACGATAGCGAAAAGCCTCTCTAATGCCGAAGAGATTGAGAAGAAATTAACGGCTACGAATGCTGAAGTCGCTGAGCATATTCGCGAAGCAAAGCACCAAGCTACTGCAATAATGGAGCAGGCCAAGAAACAGGCGGATGCAAAGCGACTTGAGATGCTTGAGAAGGCAAAGCAAGAAGTATCGGGCCTGGTAAGTGCGGCAAAAAATCAGATCCAGGCTGAAAAAGAAGAAGCGTTGCGCAGCGCACACCTAGAATTATCAGCATTGGTCGTTTCGGGCGTCGAGAAGATCCTTGGCAAAAACATCGATGAGAAAACAGACAAGAAGCTTATCAAAGAACGTTTGACGAAAAAGTAGCATGTCTCGAGCATATATTGATTCTATTGCACAAGCATTGTACAGCGCAGCCGAAGGTAAAAGTAAGGCTGAGATTGATGCTATTGCATTGCGAGCCTCTCAGGCGCTGGCTGTAAAGAGATTGCTGAAGAAAAAAACAGAGCTCCTGGATGCCTTAGAAGAAGTACGATTGTCGCGGGAGAAGAAATTGAAAGCAGTAGTAACCAGCAAATATGCCCTGTCGTCTAGCGAGCTGAAGCATATTGCAGAGTATATGCGCAGCATTATGAAAAAAGACATTGAGATCTCAAATGTCATCGACCCGAAGCTGCTCGGCGGATTTAAAGTTCGGTGCGGAGACACGATCCTGGATGCAACGTTGAATAATGCAGTCAAACAATTAGCTCATCATTTAACCACTAAGTAATACTATGTCATACGATCAACTGGTAAAGAGCCTGCAGAAACAATTAGAAGGATTTACCCCTTCAGCTAAAGAAGAAAAAGTAGGCGAGATCGTCGAGATCGGCGACGGTATTGCTCGCGTTTCAGGATTATCCCAGGTGGTTTCAATGGAAATGGTTGCGTGCGAAGCAGCGGATGGATCTATTGTCTATGGACTGACCCTGAACCTGGAAGAAGATACGGTTGGCATTATTTTCTTGGGTGAGTATGGCATGTTGCGGCAGGGCGATATCGTGAAAAGTACCGGCCGCGTGCTTGAGGTGCCTGTTGGCGAAGCTATGATCGGCCGCGTGGTGAATGCGCTTGGCGTGGCTGTCGACGGAAAGCCTGAGCCGAAGACGCAGCAGTTCTATCCGGTTGAAAAGATCGCTCCCGGAGTCATTGCCCGCCAGTCAGTGAAGCAGCCATTACAAACAGGCATTAAGGCAATCGATGCGTTAATCCCTATCGGCAAAGGCCAGCGCGAACTTATCATTGGCGACCGCCAAACAGGAAAAACTGCCGTTGCCATCGATACGATCATCAATCAAAAAGGCCTGAATGTTCTTTGTATCTATGTCGCAATAGGACAGAAAGAATCCAAAGTAGCAAAGATCATTGCACGATTGGAAGAGGCCGGAGCTATGGCATATACCACGGTCGTACTTGCCGGGGCCTCTGATCCTGCGGCGCTATCCTTCATCGCTCCGTATGCCGGCTGCGCATTGGGAGAATACTTTATGGACAAAGGAAAAGACGTGCTGATCATCTACGATGATCTTTCGAAACATGCCGTTGCCTATCGCCAGGTGTCGCTATTGCTGCGCAGACCGCCAGGACGGGAAGCATACCCGGGAGATATTTTCTATTTGCATTCGCGTTTGCTCGAACGCGCTGCTAAAATGTCCAAGGAGCGAGGCGGCGGCTCGCTCACTGCATTGCCTGTTATTGAGACGCAGGCAGGGGATATTTCCGCGTATATTCCAACCAATGTGATCTCCATAACCGACGGTCAAATCTTCCTTGAAAGCGATCTATTCTATAAAGGCATCAGACCTGCATTGGCGATCGGCACTTCAGTGTCGCGCGTAGGATCAAGCGCACAGATCAAGGCAATGAAAAAAGTTGCCGGCACTTTGAAATTAGATATGGCGCAATATCGCGAGTTGGAAGCGTTCGCTCAGTTCGGCTCAGACCTGGATGAGGAAACCAAGAAGAAACTTGAGCGCGGCAAACGCGTTGTTGAAATTCTGAAGCAAGGCCAGTACCGCCCGCAGCCTGTAGAGAAGCAAATTGCAATTTTGTATGCAGTGTCGCGAGGCATGCTGGATGGCATTGATCCTGAAAAGCTGGCAGCTTTTGAAACGCAGCTCTTCGAGCATCTGGATGCGAATTATTCACAACTGCTGAATGATATCGTAGCGAAAGGTGAGTTGACCGCCGAAATAGAGGAGTCACTGAAAAAAGCAATAAGCGAGTTAGCAGATTCGTTCGAATAGTATGGCGCAAGGATCACGAGACATTCAGCGAAGATTAAAGAGCGTCCGCAATATCAAGAAGATAACACGGGCCATGGAGCTTGTCGCTGCTTCGAAAATGCGCAAAAGCGTGAACCGGGTTCTGGCTAGCCGAGCCTATGCTGACGCAGCTTGGCATATGGTCATGGATCTGATGCCGAAAGCTGATGCGTCGCATCACCCCTTATTGGAGGAGCGACCAGTGAAGAAAGCGGCGATCGTAGTTATCGGCAGCAATCGAGGGTTGTGCGGCGCATTCAATATGAACATAGTAGCCAAGGCTTTGGATCTTGTGAAAGAGGAGCGTTTGAGCCCGGAACAAACTGATTTTATTACCTTTGGAAAGAAAGGAGCTCAGATATTGAGCTCGCTCAAGAAAAATATTGTCGCTGATTATGCAAAAGATGATATCACTGAAACTGTCGCAGAAGTCCTGCCTGTTTCGATCGAGATCATCACGGGCTTTATTGAAAAACGGTATGATGCTGTATACATTGCATATACTGATTTCAAATCAAGTTTAAAACAAGAGCCGCGTATCCGTCATCTCCTGCCGCTGATCAAGCCGAGCCGTTTTTTGGGCCAGATGGGCGCAAGCCAGGATTCGATGACCGCATCTCACTTTTCGGAATTTCTGTTTGAACCATCGCGAGATATCGTGCTCGAATCGCTCTTGCCGCGTTTGATCGAGGTCCAGTTGTATCAGGCAGTGCTCGAATCAGAAGCATCTGAGCACTCAGCGCGCATGATGGCAATGCATAGCGCTACTGACTCCGCGACGGATATGATCGATTCTTTGTCATTAGCCTATAATCAGGCGCGCCAGGCCGGCATTACGGCAGAGCTTGCTGAAATCGTTGCAGCGAGCGCGGCAACCATATAATTTTTTATTGAACCATTATGAATGAAGGACGCATACAACAAATCATAGGAGCCGTGGTCGATGTGCATTTTGAAAAAAAATTGCCGGAATTGAAGTCAGCCCTGAGCGTGCCGCGCACTGACGGGAATTTAATTCTCGAGGTTGCCAAACACATGGGCGGCAATGTCGTCCGCACGATCGCCATGGGTTCAACGGACGGGCTCGCGCGAGGCTTGAAGGTCCATGATACTGCAGCGCCTATTTCAGTGCCGGTCGGCAAGCCTACCTTAGGCCGCATGTTCGACCTGCTTGGCAATCCGATCGACGGCAAAGGAGCGGTAACCACGCAGGAAACCCTGCCTATTCACCGGACAGCTCCGAAACTCACCGAACAGACGACCAAGACTGAGGTTTTCGAGACCGGCATTAAAGTCATCGATTTGATTTGTCCGTTCACGAAAGGCGGCAAGGTCGGATTATTCGGAGGCGCAGGCGTCGGCAAGACCGTCGTCATCCAGGAGCTTATCCGCAACATCGCAGCTGAGCATGGCGGCTTCTCAGTGTTTGCCGGCGTCGGGGAGCGTACCCGCGAAGGCAATGACCTGTACCATGAAATGAAAGAGTCCGGCGTACTTGATAAAACGACCTTGGTATTCGGTCAGATGAATGAACCGCCGGGAGCTCGGGCTCGCGTTGCGCTGTCTGCCCTTACTATGGCTGAGTATTTCAGAGATAAGGAAGGAAAGGACGTCCTGCTTTTCATCGATAATATTTTCCGTTTCACTCAAGCAGGGTCAGAAGTTTCAGCGCTGCTCGGGCGTATGCCATCGGCAGTGGGGTACCAGCCGACGCTTGCGACCGAAATGGGCGAGCTTCAGGAACGCATTACTTCGACGAAGAAAGGTTCTATCACCTCGGTTCAGGCAGTGTATGTGCCGGCAGACGATTTAACTGACCCGGCTCCTGCAACAACATTCTCGCACCTTGACTCAACGGTGGTGCTTTCGCGCGGGCTATCTGAATTAGGCATTTATCCAGCAGTCGATCCTTTAGATTCAAGTTCAGTTATTTTGGATCCTGAGGTCGTTGGCAACGAGCATTACCAGGTCGCGCGCGCAGTTCAGAAAGTACTGCAACGATATAAGGATCTGCAGGATATCATTGCGATCTTGGGCATGGATGAGCTCTCCGATGAAGATAAACTGACCGTGTCACGTGCGCGTAAGATCCAGCGATTCTTGTCGCAGCCATTCTTCGTCGCTGAGGTATTTACCGGCAGCGCAGGGCAATATGTGCCTTTGGCTGAGACGATTCGAGGGTTCAAAGAAATTCTGGACGGTAAGCATGATGATAAGCCTGAAACGGCGTTCTATATGAAAGGCGGCATTGATCAGGTAAAGTAAAAGCCATGGCAACGTTCTCATTTAAAATAGTAACTCCTGAGCGTGTCGTGTTTGAAACATCCGCTTCACAAGTTACCTTGCCGACAGCGCAGGGAGAAATAACAGTACTGCCACATCACATTCCATTGGTAAGTGCTTTGGTGCCAGGCGAAATAATCGTCACCGACGCCGAAGGCAAGCAGCAATCACTGGCAGTCTCGGGCGGATTTATACAGGTGCACCCTGAAAAGTTAGTATTGCTTGCTGACACCGCAGAGATGGCCCATGAGCTCGATGAAAGCAGGGCAGCAGAGGCGCATAAACGAGCTCAGGAATTGCTCGCAGCTCCTGCAGGCTCGCATGATCATGATTATGCTGCGTTACAAGTATTAATGGATAAAGAATTAGCAAGGCTGAAGGTTGCTCGCAAGTATAAGCGTAAGAGTGTATAATCCGTCTATGTCTAGCGGAATTGAAATGCCAAAACCTATGACCGAAACATCGTTCACCTACCAAATGCCCGAGGGGCATATGGAAAAACATCATTGCACGACCGTGGTCGTCGGGTGTATTGATTTTCGATTCCGCGAGGCGAATGATGCATTCATCGAGCAAGATCTGGGAGAAAAAGATTTTGATACGGTCAATTTTCCCGGGGGCGGCAAGATCTTCGTTGAAGACGGGCCTTCGCGGGACACCTTTGCAAAAGCGATCGAGAACGTATGCGTTAATTTGCACGGCGTACAAAGGATCGTCCTGATGAATCATTGGGACTGCGGAGCATACGGAGGCAGCAAGCATTTCCATGACGCGACCGAGGAAGAAGCTCGTCATGCATCAGACCTGGAAAAGGCGCGCGATTTTTTGAAGCAGCGCTTCCCTGACCTCGAGATCGTCATCGCATACAATAAAGCAGTAGGCAACAACTTAGAATACCATGTGATCAAAGATGCGGACGCAGAGGAAGCAGCCGCCTAATTGAGCCGGAACACCGAAAATTCATTGACAGGATACTCTCGCTGGAGTATCCTCTTTGATTGGCAGCAAGTCATTTCCACCATCGTTCTTAAAAAGGAGAAACCGTGAGTAAACTGATCTTGTCTGGGGAGGATCGTCGTATCGCGACCGAATGGCGTCGCGGAGAACTGCAGGTGCTCTGCGACGTAAACCCGAAAGAGTACCGGGAGCCGACTGGGAAGGTCATTCTCGTTCCCTGTGCCGATGGGCACCAGATGTTCGACATCTGCGAGTACCAGAAGTCGCTGACCGTCGAGGGTCACATTCCCATGGTGCATCCGTTGAGCCTCAACGGAGGACCGCTGCTCCTGGCGGCCGGCTCGCCGCTGCTGTCCGAGGGGGACAAGGATGATGAGGTGCTGTTGAAGCATATCGCACAGGCGTATTCGATCAAAGGTACGCCGACCATCATCCTGTATTCGCATGCGCCGTGCGGCGCCGCTCGTGTCCACAATCTTTCGATCGTGGACGTGGTCGAACTGATGCTCGCCGCCAAGGATCGGCTGAAGGCCCTCTTCGACAATCTTCAGGTGATCCCGAAACTGCATGTGGACTGGGCGACTGGCGAAAGCCAGATGAAGAAGAACAGCTACTTCGTTTCTCGGGAGCAATTCGTTGCATGGCGAAAAGTCGCCGCGTGAGCAATACTATGGCCTTCGGGCCATGCAGCAGGTGCGCAAGCGCCTGCTTTTTTTATTTAAAAAAACGACCCCAGTTTTACATGGGGTCAGGGACTGTCGCGGCGTAGGTCGCTCAAACTTTGTTTCCGCATCGCGGACACAAGGGGTAGCTAAGCTCTTTGTAGAAGCGGTGTAATGAAGTGCACACGAGGGGTGCCTTGCCGTCTTTTTTTTGAAAATCGTGGCTTGGTTTTCTGGGAGCTGCTTGGCTTGCGGCTGGCGGGGCGGGGCGCTTGCCGTAATGCATGTGCGGCACTCCTTTCATTGGAAGAAATGAACGATCACAGACCATGTATTGTATGCGCATAGATAATGAAAGTCAATACAAAAAACTTTTTTATGCTATACTGTATCCATGGAAACCAGGGCTTTTTACCTCATGCGCCATGCAGAATATGAGAATCCGCAGAATATTTTCATCGGACGACTCGGTGTGCCTCTGACAGCGGAGGGCAGAGCGCGGGCTGAGCGGGTCGGCCGCGAATTAAAAGATGCCGGGATTCGCAAGATTTTTTCCAGCAATGTAGAACGCTGTGATGAAACCAGCCGTATTGTAGCAGAAATTCTGGAAGTAGATGTGTACCATGATAAACGCTTGCTCGAGCATCTGAGTCCGATACAAGGCATGTCTCTTGATGAATATCATAAAGATCGGAATCTTCGTTTCACCAGCGTAGATACGCTGGGCGGCGAAACCATGATGGACGTACAGGTGCGCATGCTTGATTTTTTTTATGAAAAAATGAAAGAAGAGGAGGGTGATATTTTGATTTGTTCACACGGTGATCCATTATATTTTCTCTATGCAGGTCTCAGCGGCAAGAATCTGCCAAAGGAAGCCACTGATTTTGATCCGTCAAAGGACTACCAGCCTATGGGCAGCTATCGAAAGGTTGAGATAGAAGGTGATCAATTCGTCGTGGGTCCCATCACCGTACTGTAATGTAGCCCAATACATTGTCAACGCTTTTAAATGCAGCTCATCAAGAGCTGTTTTTCCATGGGAATGATTAAAAAAAGGCCAGACGCGGGGCGTCTGGCCTGAGAGATGGACTCGAAGTGTCTGGTTTCCTTCGCGTCGTTGTTTCAACTGGAATAGGGCTTGGCCTCGTTCAGAAGCTGCTCTCGCGTGACCTTCTTGTCCCCGAGCCTGCTGTAATAGGAGGCAAGACGAGTGAGGTCGGCATCTTTCGAGGTTGAGTGCTGCAGGGCCTTGGCGACGAACTCGCCGCGGAATTTTCCCTGCGTCCGCGCGAGAAGACCGCCAACCGTGCGCTTCTTGTTTTTGCGCCTTCCGATGCCCAGCTCTTTGAAAGCTGCGTCATAGGCCTTCTTGAGCCCAGCGCCGCCTTTCGCAGCGCCATCCAGCAGCAAGAGCTGCACCTTGACGCTTTGGCCATTACCGCCGACTCGAGACTTGCTCAGAGTGTGTACCTTGGTAACCGCAAGCACATCAGGTGTATCCTCGCTACCCAAGAGTTTTCTGATCTCTTCCAGCTTGACGTCTGCCGAGAAGCTTTTGCTCGCACGCGCGAGCAAGAGGTCGAATTCGGCTTTGACCTCACCTCCAACCATGTTCACGAGCTGTGACAGTTTCTCGTACACGCAAGGCTCCTTTTCCGCGACACTTTCGCGTCTGAGACACGTGATGGTTTCACCAGCGAAAAACAAAGGACTGCGTTGCCAGCAGTCTACCGTAATTGCTGGTAGCCGAGAACGCAGTGCTGCAGTGCTGTTGTCAAAGTGAAGGAAGAAACTTCGCATTCTGAAGGGATGCCCGCTCCACCGCGACACATAGATGTATCGCTCAATGAGTGTAGGCATAAGAAGCCGTTTGTTTTGCAGGAGTAGCTGCAGCACCGCTTGCAGAACGCCTAGTTCTCGAAGTGCGCCTTTATGCGGGTCCGGCCGTTTGAAGAATGCGGGCAGTTCCGGATTTCGTGGAATCAGTCCCTGTTCCGCATGCAGCTGCTCCAGTAGACTCGAGAGAGTAGCATCGCTCAGCTGGGAGCGTAAGAAGCTGAGACCGTCAGCTTTGTTCTCCACGGTCAGGTTTGACCGCTGATCTGCGACCGTGATCGCCAAACAGCGCCCTGAACTTCTGCCAATCAGTGGAATGAGCGGCGTGATCTCACCGACATTCGTTTCGATAGTTCCGCAAAAGTCTGCATGCAGGGCATCGATCGCGGCTTTGGACCCGCGGATTGCCATGAGCTTTTTTGCAAATGGATGCAGGCGATCTGAGTGGCGGTAAGGCAGGTCAGATCGGATAAGCTTCAGTCGAGAAGACCGGTTTCGTTCTACGAGCCAGCCATTCTCAGCCGAGATGCCGGCATCCTGCCAGAGGCGTGCTTCGATGCCTTGGCCGCCGAGCGTGACAAGAGTGGATTCCTTCAGAGCCGTGAAGCGTTCTATAAAATCAAGGAACGCTTCGAGGACCAGAACTTTTGGATTCGTAGTGGCCATCTGGCGCTCCTTTCACATCCTAGTTGATGAATTGTAAGGTACCGATCAATAAAATTGACTTTCGAGCATAACATTCCGGCGTGCTTTGGTCAATAGTCCTCAGTTGTTATAGTTGACCGTAATCGTATTTTAGGGTATGGTTTCTGGTTATGGATTTTGGTTCATTGGCAAAATAATCCAACATAACGTGTACTGCGGAAGATTCCCTAGTGCATCTTCAATTCCCAGGGAGGGGTCCATGGCTGATCCGAAAAACACTGAACGCGCTGATGAAGGCGGCAAAGTTGTCTCGATGCATCCCGATGCCAAGATCGCACCGCGGATCGATCGCATTCTTGGCATTCTGTCCACGTGGCAGGCGTCAGTCACCACGCCGTTCGTCGCGCAGGTCTTTCAGAGTATCATGGACCTGTTGCACGCAGCCCGATTCATGGGCAACGACGAGCTTCTCGAGCGAACCAGTTTTTTGGTCGCAGAGGTATGCATCGATCTCGATGAATACTTCAGCAAGATGGACGTTCCGGCGCCGGCAAACAAGTCAGAGCTTACGCAGCTACCTGAGTTGACCCGAGCACATTTTGCTCAGCAGAGATTTGACTTGCAGGAAATCTTCGTGCTCACGAAGAAGAAGCTGGAAACCCTTACCGCCAGCTATGAAGCGCTGCGGCTGGAAGATCGCAAGAACATCAATCGGGTCGGTACGACGCTCGGTGGCAGTATCGCGCATCTGACGAAAGCTGCTTCTGAAGAGCGACTTTCGCTTCAACTTCTCGAACAGATCGAAGAGCTTCAGGCAGAAGTTCGAGAAGTAAGGGCCGAACTGACAGCGACCAAAAAGACCGCTGTTAAGGAACGCTCGGTCCAGATCGAGTCCTTGATAGATAAGCTCGATCGTGCCGTCTTGCGACTTGACCTTGCCCCTAGCGAACCGGCCGCATCTTCTGGTACTGATCGACCGGCGACATTCGATCTGCAAGCTTTGACCGTTGAGCTGGGTCGCCGTACGACCTGGCTCGAATCCTATGTCGAAGCGCAGTTACATCTCGAGGAGCAGCGCAGTGATCTGGATGACAGGCTGCAGGAGATGGAGGACGCCGTACGGTTTTCCGCTGATGATGCTGATGGCAAGTCGCTTCGAAGTGAGAAACTCAAACTGACTCAGGAGCGAGTGTTTCTTTCGCTCAAGATCACCAGGCTCGTGGAACTTCAATCGGCAGAGCGTCGGAATATCGATGCGCTCAATCGAATTCGCGAAGCACACAGTTTGATCGCGAGCGGTATTCCCGCCGAGCTTGCCGAAAGCTTCGGTAAAGCCTTGCCGGCATTGGCAGAGGTGGTCGAGATGCATCCCCCGGCTCCTCAAGCAGCGACCGCTCAGGATGATCACAAGAAGCAACTAGCCATTCAAACCGCTGCCACGAATAGGACGGTGGTAGGACGGCGGGCTTCGCTGGACGCTATCGCAGCATCGGTTCGCATGACGCCTTCCTATCTGTTGTTCGTTACGCTTTTTGAGATCCTTCCAAGGTTTGCTGAGAAGGAGTACCCCTATCGGAAGAGCGCTGGTTCGATCGCTGCAGCTGCGCGACAGGCCGGAATTCTTTCCGCGTTCGGTTGGGATAACTATCATCTCTTCAACAAGGAGTTGTTGGGAAATCCTCAGCCGGACGAGGTAATAACCAGGGAGGCGTATCTCTCGTTCAAAGGTTCTCCTGGGGGTAATATCCTTTTCGTTCGCACTTCGCAGAAGATAGGCTGGGAACCTGAAGCGATCCTGACCTCAGATGAAACTCTTGCGTTTCGAAAGCACATTCGTGAACGCGAGAAGCCGCGCTAGCAAGCACGTTCGTTGAGAAATGAAAGAGCGCCGATCCAGCAATGCTGGAGCGGCGCTCTATTTTTTTCTCCTCTCGTAGGTTACTTTTTGCGCTGAAGGAATTCTCGCCGGATGCTTCCGACGAAACTAGTCACCGCCCTTGAATCTGACGGGAATAGATAGCGGCCGACAGCCTCGACGATCTTGAGCAGAATATGCTCGGCTCGTGCAGACGCTGACGTGGGCATGGATTCGTACCCATGCACATTCACGTAGATCACCGTACCGTTGGTCGCGTCAACTTCCGCCAGTATGAGCCCATCGAGTTGGCGTTTTGATATGGTGAAATCCTTGTCACCGATGCGGATCGGAGTCGCGCGTGTCCGGTGATTCCCAGAACCGCCACCTGAGCCGCCATGACCAGAACCGCCACCTGAGCTGCGCTTATGCGGTGATTTGACCGCAAAATCGTCGTCGCTTTTCAGCTTCGGAACTCCCCAAAGCTGATTGCACATTTCCACGAATTCCGTGATGTGTCGATCGAACGGGTCTTTACCGAATACATCTTCCTCACCCAGTAGCGCGCGGGCGTCTTCAGCGACCTGGCTGACCAGGTATGCCATAGCTCGCCGCCAGACAGCGCTGTGGAAGAATGATCGCCGTAGCTTTGAGCGCGCGGTGTCCTGATTCTCGAGGAGCCCAGGAATGAAGATGTCGCCGGTAAGATCCATATGCCAGAATGGGTGCGGTATCTGACCGTGTAAGGTCGTCGCACACGTAATCGGCAGCCCGGTGGTACCGTCGCACAGCCAGATCCCGCGACCACGTGTCTTGGTCGTTTGCTCGTCGATTCGATCGATGAAGACTTCGACATCGCCTTGCAGGGTTTCCTTGCTGATACGGCTCGCGAGCGGAGGAGGCATCAACTTTTTGCCACCGATGATCAGCTTGAACATCTGATTCTGCTTTCTCGGGATCCGCCAGGCAAGGGACATTCGCACTTCTTCGTGATTCTTGAACACAGGGTTCGGGATCACGATAGCGGTGAAAGACCCTTTGATGTTTTTCTGCGGCCCGAGCATCGTATCGTCCGGGTCAATGGACGATTTGCGTGGACCGCCGTCACGTTCTATCTCCGCGGGGATCATCTTGATCGACGTGATCGCACCGCGAGATGCGGTTCTCGTGAAAATGTAGAAACCGTTCTGCGGATCGCCTTCGAAACACGCTTTGTTCAGCGCGAAAGCGGCGAACCGCCCGATGCATTTCTGAGCTGCGCCGCTATGCGTACCACGGGAGCGCTTTTCATCGCGGATCGGCGCACCGACACTACAGAAGCGTTCGATGGCAGGCTCGGTGAAACCTGATCCGCGATCGAGCACAACGAGCGCTCGCCCTTTGGGAGCGAGTGGATGATTGTCGACGATGGTGATGTCGACGTCGCCGATGGTTGGCTTCCAGGTTTCCTCAGGCATGCAGGCGACGACGCCGTTTCGAACGATTTCCCAGAGACAGTGCCCGGGATCTTCGTACAGCGAACCGGCCAGGTTTTCCATCAGGTGTCCGGCTGTGATCCGGAGTTGGAGAATTTCCTCCCTCACCGTTTCCTCCTTTGAGCCGAAGTCGGCCCCTGTATCATGCGTCGGATACCGAGGAGACGTTCATCATCCTCAGTTAGCGGCGTTGTTATCGAGAGCCTCTCGAAGACTTCGTTGGTGATGCCGACATTTTTTCCAAGCCTGCGAACGATGTCGATGATATTTGCACGGTCTCCATCGAGAAACTTGCTGGGATCGAGAAGCGTCGACTCCATCACGGTTACGATGGAGCGGAGCGCAGTGATGCCTGCTCCGATGATCTCGCGTTGATCTGTAGATGGCCCGGATGACACTGGCGGAGAATCGGTTGCTGCAGGCTCGAGTTGTGGAGCAGATGGTGCGTTCGGAATTTTTCCATTCCTGAGCTGCAGTAAGCCGGACAGCACCAGCTTGAGGGCTTCGCGGGTCGCCCTTCTGCCTTTTTTCCACTTGTTGATGGTTTCCGTGGAGACCAGGAGCGCATGTTTCAGAACATTGATCTTGCCGTACCGCTCGAAATAGATTTCGATGGCTGCGAGCAGTTCGCCTGTTGAGCGTACATCGGAGAGCGGATCGTCTTCCGGAAAGAGCTCTTTTTTTACATCATCGAAAATGAGCTTTCCGACGTCGATACCCGTTACTTGCTCGATCAGGTCAGCGTGCATGAAGACGATTCTGTCGTCCACCAGGCCTTGCTGGATGGCGACAATGTTCCCAATTCGCATTTGCTGTGCAAGCCGAGCACGCTTTGTGGGGTCTTGATCGAGTGCTGCTGAGAAGGCCTGCGCTAGCAATGACTCAGATTTCCGTGATGATTTGCTCTCCATGGGATTCCTTTCCGCACTGATTGCAGTGGTGGTTTTACATTGAGAGGTAAGTTCTTAACGAACAACTGAACCAAAGTGATGTCACTTCGGTGAACCGCATAGAATAGTATAGTGAGCGTATTTTGTCAATGTTTTTAATTGCATGATTCGACCTTTTTTACTACACTTTGTGTACAAAAAAATGGCCATACATTTGACACATTTGAACGAAAATCAAAAAAAAGCCGTCACGCATGGCTCGGGACCTGTGCTGCTCGTAGCAGGAGCGGGCACGGGTAAAACTACCGTTGTTACCAACCGTATCGCATGGCTTATTGCCGAAGGCAGAGCGAAACCTGAAGAAATTTTGGCAGTTACATTCACTGAAAAAGCTGCAGCTGAGATGGAGGAGCGCGTCGATCAGTTATTGCCGCTTGGCTATACCGATCTATGGATCCACACCTTTCATGGTTTTTGCCAGCGCATTTTGACGGATCATGCGCTTGATATCGGCGTACCGAATGATTTCAAGGTGTTTGATCAGACTGCAACATGGATCCTAGTGCGCGATAATCTGGAGAAGTTCGATCTGGATTACTATACACCGCTCGGCAATCCGACCAAATTCATCCATGCATTGCTCCAGCATTTCTCGCGCTGCAAAGATGAAGGCGTGTATCCCGCCGACTATATCCGATATGCTGAGCAGCTGAAGCTCGATGCTGACCAGGCAGCTGATAAAAATGCGCTCGGAGAAGAAGCTCGTCGCATTGATGAGATCGCGAATGCGTACCACATCTATCAACAGCTCTTGCTCGAGAACGCGGCGCTTGATTTTGGCGACTTGATCAATTATGCGTTGAAGCTATTCCAGACCCGCGCGGCCATTCTTGAACACTATCGCGCTCAGTTCAAGTATATTCTGGTCGATGAATTCCAGGACACGAACTATGCACAGTATGAATTAGTGAAGCTGCTTGCAGCACCAAAGAATAATATTATGGTCGTAGGGGACGATGACCAGTCCATCTATAAGTTTCGCGGCGCGTCTTTTTCAAATATCATTACGTTTAAGAAAGATTTCAAGAAAGCAACGAGTATTTTTTTGACCGATAATTATCGCTCTGGCCAGAAGATACTTGACGCTGCCTATAGTTTCATTCAATTGAATAACCCTGACCGCCTGGAGGTAAAGCTGACGAAGGGCAAGCAGCAACTTCAAAAAAAATTGCTTTCCCATACGTCCTATCCCGGTGAAGCAACATTGCTGCATTTTCAAAGCGCTGATGATGAAGTACGCGGCGTGATAGAAAAGATAAATGAGCTGAGGGCACACAATAGTGACTTTACCTGGAACGATGTTGCGATCTTGGTGCGTGCAAATGACCAGGCACAGCGATTTGTCCGCTATTTCAGGTCACTGCGTTTGCCGCATCAATTTCTTGCGGCAAAAGGACTGTATAGCCAGGAGATCATCCTTAACATTCTTTCATATTTGAAACTGCTCGATAATTATCATGAATCGGAAAGCCTGTATCGTATTTTGTCTTTGCCTATCTGGGGCCTGGCGCATGAGGATTTGGTACATTTGAATTTTCTTGCTTCCAAGAAAAGCTGGAGCCTGTGGCATGCGCTGACTCATTATCGAGGCGAGCTGGAACTTTCACAAAACACCATTGCGGCGATCGAGAAATGCATCACCTTGGTTCAGGAGCATACTAAACTTTCGGCAAAAATGGATCCTTCGGTTTTGATCTATCGATTCCTTGAGGATAGCGGTTATTTACAGGTGCTGACTTTGGAGGACAGCGAAGAGACGAGAGAGCAATTGCTGTATTTGAACCAATTTTACAAGAAAGTCCGTGCATGGGAAGAAGAGCATCTCGACGGCGGCGTCAAAGCATTCGTTGATGCAATTAACCTTGAGCTTGAATCTGGCGACGCTGGTAAACTTGAGCAAGATATCGAAGAAGGCCCTGAGCAAATTAAAATATCTACGATCCATAGCGCGAAAGGGCTGGAGTACCGCTATGTCTTTATTGTCGGCGTGATACATTTGCGTTTCCCGAGCCGTGAACGCAAAGACCCGATCGAGATCCCTGATGCCCTCATCAAAGATGTATTGCCTGAAGGCGACGCGCATATACAGGAAGAGCGGAGACTGATGTATGTAGCACTGACGCGCGCTAAAGAAAAGGTCTTTCTCACCTACGCCGACGACTACGGTACCGCAACCATACGAAAACCTTCCCGATTCCTGGGAGAATTAGGCTTCCCGACGGACCAAAGCCCGATGGCGGTGAACACCGAACTGGTGCTCGACGAGGAGCAAAAGAAAACGAAGATCCAGTATAAACTTCCGAGTAAATTTTCGTATACGCAGTTGAAAGCGTTCGAAACCTGTCCGAAGCAATACTACTATGCGCATGTGATCAAGATCCCCGCAGCAGGAAAGGCAGTTTTTTCGTTCGGCAAGATCATGCACGGTGTTTTGGAAAAATTCTTTTCGCTTGTTCGCGAACGAAGCAGCGCAGAACAGGGAACGCTGTTCGCCGCAGCTGATACAAAAAAGCATGAATCAGTTTCACTCAATGAGCTGCTGCAGATCTATGAAGAGTTATGGAGCGAGGATTGGTTTTTCGATGAAGCGAATAAGAAAAAATACAAAGCCCATGGAACGGAGCTTCTGCGAAAATTTTACGCGAGCATGCAAGGCGTGATCCCGGTCCCGGTTGCATTAGAGCAGCCTTTTGTTTTGAAAGTCGGTGCGGCAAGTATGAAAGGGGTGATCGACCGGATCGATGAAGTTGATATTTCGGGCGAGAAGCAATGGAAATTGATCGATTATAAGACCGGACGACCTCCCAAAGAAGGTAAACTTGATTTTGAAAAAAAAGAACAGCTATTGATCTATCAGATAGCTGCGAATGAGGTTTTTGGAAAAAAAGTCGGTGCGCTCGCCCTATATTTTCTTGAATCCCAAGAGCAATATGAATTTGTGGCCACTGAAAAAGAATTACAGAAAGTGAAGATGCTCATCACGGAGATGATCGATAGTATCAAGGCTTCTGACTTTGCGCCGACGCCGGGTTTCTGGTGCAAGGATTGTGATTTCAGGTTCATTTGTCCTGCTGCTCAGCGCTGATACCGGTGATAGAAAAAAATATTCGAACGCGGTATACTAGTACTATGAGAAAAAAAAGACTCGTTAATTCAGCTTTTGGGTTTACGTTGATCGAGCTGCTGATTGTCATTACCGTTATCGTACTTTTGGCCAAGATCATGCTCGCCAATATTACATCTGCTGAAGATAAGACACGAATGGCGACTTTACTCCGATTTGAGACTTCTGTCGATCGTGCGCTTGGGCCAGCATTAGTCGGTGAGTGGTCATTTGATAAGCTTCAAACAAATCAGACAACGGATCTAGATACATCTACGCGCGGTAATGATCTGACCATTTGTCCGACATCAGGAGCAACCTGTGCCGTTGGGCAGGATTGTTATCCGCCTGCTAATAGCGGACTCTGTGCTCAGGGCATCGGGATGGGACAATGCTTTGATACGAGCAATTTGGCCTCTGGGGGCACGTATACAGCTCCCTACACCCAATATTGGCTGAGCAGGCCGTATTCGTCGTTGCTGGGTATGAACAGTACGCAGGGCAAAACGGTCAGTTTGTGGATCAAGACTCAGCCTTTTACGTATGTTACACCGTCGGCGCCTGGTCTTCAGGTTTTATTACAACAACGCGATGAATATGCCATAGGTCTTTTATACGTTTCAGGCACCGGATATCGGGTGCGCATGTATTTCCATAGCACATCAAGCGGTATCGATACATATACCATCATGGCATTCCCTGCAGTGCCAGTAAAGGTTGATGATCAATGGCACCATATCGTGGCAGTATGGGATAACCCTCATCAAAAATACGCGGTGTTCATTGACGGGAAGAAATCGCCCGTTACTGTCAATGCATCCTATGCGCCTACGCCCGCGGCCGACGCAGGGAATTTCTCAATAGGCAGAGGCGATATTTCATATGCAAATGGCCCAGCTCCGGCAATATGCACTGAGGTATCTACCTATGAATATTGGACAGGTCTTATCGACCGCGTCCGTGTGTACAATGATGCCCTTGATATTTAAGTGTTTTTGCCGCATTAAAAGGATTGATTTTTGCCCAAAAACTTAGTACACTAGGGCAATGAGTCTGTCTGTTCGCAGTCATATTATTTTCATGCTTCTCGCAACCGTGGTCGCATGGATTTGTTGGCTTGTGGTAATTCTGACAGTGAATCCTCTTGATGTTGCAGCATGGGGATTCGGACTCTTTTACATAACGTTATTTCTTTCGCTCTTTGGCTCCTTTGCAATACTTGGCTTTACTCTCAGAAGCATCATTTCCTTTCGGCGCTCGACGTCCCGGTATCGGGTTACCACATCCCTCAGGCAAGGCTTTCTCTGGGCTTTAGCCATGATCATTGTGCTGGTATTGCAGGGCCAGCGGCTGCTCAGTCTATGGATCTTCGGGCTTATCGTTATTATTTTTGCATTACTGGAATTATCTATCGTCAGCATGCAGCAAGAGCGCGAATCGCATTAATATGGAACAGAAGCTACAACAATTTAAGAACGACTTTTTGGCGAAGTATAAGAAGCTTTCAAATAGTGAAAGCGTTGAGCAGCTCATGCATGAATTTTTGGGCCGTAAAGGCTTCATAACGAATGCATTGCGCCAGGTCAAAGAGTTGAGCGAGAGCGAGCGCCCCCGACTCGGCAAATTGGCCAACGACATCAAGAAAGAGCTCGAACATCTGGTCATAGAAGCCCGTTCAAAGTTTGCAGGTCACAGCACGCAGCAGACCGCAGCCAGCTTTGATCCGACGCTTCCGGGTACGCATCATGCCTTGGGACATCTGCATCCGACGACGCAGATCCAGTATCAGCTTGAGGACATTTTTCGACAAATGGGATTCATGGTTCTCGATGGCCCTGAGATCGAGTCTGAGTTTTATAATTTCACGGCATTGAATATCCCGGCAGATCACCCGGCGCGAGATATGCAGGACACGTTCTGGCTTTCTGACGGCAATTTGCTGCGCACACACACGTCTCCGGTCCAGGTGAGGGCCTTGCAGAAATACGGTGCGCCATTCAGAGGCATTGTGCCGGGAAGGGTATTCCGTTATGAATCGACCGACCCTTCACATGACCATACCTTCTATCAAATGGAAGGACTTATGGTGGATACAGATATTTCTATCAGCCATTTGATCGGCATGATGAGCATGCTGCTTGAAAATATTTTCCAGGCAAAAGTAGAAGTCCGCCTGCGCCCTGGCTTTTTCCCATTCGTCGAACCTGGTTTCGAGCTGGACATCAAGTGCTTGATTTGCGGCGGTCCCGGCTGTTCAGTGTGCAAGCAAACCGGATGGGTTGAGCTCATGCCCTGCGGACTCGTGCATCCGGAAGTGCTGAAGGCAGGCAACGTTGATCCGGAAAAATATTCAGGATTTGCATTTGGTTTAGGATTGACGCGGCTCGTTATGATGAAACACGGCATTGATGATATTCGTCTATTGCAATCAGGCGACATTCGATTCTTGGAACAATTCTAGTATGTACTTATCCTTAAATTTTATTAAACAGTATGTGAAGCTTCCGGATGCGAGTCCGAAAGACCTTGCATTGGCTCTGACCATGTCTACCGTTGAAGTGGAGGATGTGATCGATCAAGAAAAAAAGCTTGAAGGGATCGTCGTCGGCAAGCTCATAGACGTGGTGAAGCATCCGCAGGCCGACCGGCTCTGGGTATGCCGCGTCGATATCAAATCAGAAATTTTGCAGATCATTTGCGGCGGCAATAATTTGAAGAAAGATATGCTGGTGGCAGTTGCCAAGGTCGGATCGAAGGTCCGCTGGCACGGAGAGGGGGATCGCATCACGCTTGAAAAGGCAAAGATACGAGGTATTGAAAGCAATGGCATGATCGCGGCGTCTGATGAACTGGGCCTGCAGCGCTTATTCCCCGGGGGAGAGCGCGAGATCCTGGATCTTTCTCCATACCAGGTGCGCGTCGGCGACCCGCTGGCTAAGGCTCTGGGTTTGAATGACTTTTTGCTTGAAATAGATAATAAGTCGATGACGCATCGCCCTGATCTATGGGGCGAATATGGCTTAGCGCGCGAGTATGCAGCGATTTACAGCTCTCCGCTCAAACCTCTGAAAATAAATCCGATCCCCAGTCCGGCGAAAGGACAATTGCCCCTGACGGTATCAGTGAAAGATACTGCGCTCTGTCTCAGGTATATGGCATTGGTCATAGATAATGTTTCAGATCGTCCGTCGCCCTGGTGGCTGAAGCGCGATCTGGATGCCCTCGGCTTTCAGAGCATCAATGCTCTCGTTGACATCACTAATTATATTACCGCGGTCCTGGGCCAGCCGATGCATGCATTCGATTATGCGAAACTTGCCGGAAGCAGCATAGTCGTAGAACGTGCTGGCGTCGGAAAAAAATTCAAAGCATTGAATGGCAAGGAGTATGAGCTGCCTTCTGATGCGCTCATGATCAAAGATGCAAAGAAGCCAGTTGCCGTAGCCGGCGTCATCGGAGGCGAGTATAGTGCAATTTCCGAGAGCACCAAGACCGTTGTCCTGGAAGTCGCTACCTTCGAAGCATCCTCAGTCCGGAGAACGTCCACTGCTTTGGCATTGCGTACGGAAAGTTCAGCCCGTTTCGAGAAAAAACTTGACCCGATCCTGGCTCCGCAGGCCTTAGCAATGGCGGCGGATTTGATTTTACAAGTCATGCCTGAAGCAGTAGTTGCGAGCAAAGTCTTTGATGTCTATGGCGGCGATGAACCCCAGCGAACGATCCAGGTTTCGAAAGAGTTCTTAGATCATCGGCTTGGCATTGTTCTTGATGCGAAAGAGATCGTGAACATTTTGAAGCGGCTGTCATTTGGCGCCGCGTATAAGAAAGATCTGTTTTCGATCACGGTGCCATCCTTCAGAAGCAAAGGCGTTGCCGCACGCGAGGACATCGTCGAAGAAGTAGCGCGCATCTATGGGTACAATAATATCAAACCTTCTCTGCCTATTGTCGAGATCGCAAAACCTCAGAAAGGATCGAGCTCGCGCGTCGAACGCGAATGCAAAATGATCCTTTCGAAAGGCCTGGGTTATACGGAAGTGTATAGTTATTCATTTGCAGATCCGAAATGGACTGAGCGTCTTGAGCTCAATCGGGGCCGTATCACGGTAAAGAATGCGATAGCGCAAGAGCTGTCTTTTTTACGCACCAGTTTGCTGCCAAATTTGATCGGAACAGCTGCCTCGAATATACGCTGGCGCGATGCGTTCAAGTTATTCGAAGTCGGCCGTATTTTTAATAAGTCTGTCGGCGAACACGCCATCGATGGTTCATCCGGTGCATTTTTACCCAATCAACCCATCATGGTCTCAGGCATTGCCGTTGCAAAGAAAAATAATCTAGAAAAACTTTACAGAGAACTGAAAGGCGATATCAATGATATGTGCAAGCAATGCGGCATCAGTCTCGCCTGGAAAGAGTCTGTGAAGCATCCATTTGGCGATGCAACGTTTGAATTACGATCCAATGCCAAGACCGTTGGCGTCTTCGGTGTTCTGAAAGAAGAAATAGCGGGCAGCGAGTTCGAAGGGTATTGTCTGGTGTTCTGGGAATTGCAATTTGAGTTCTTGGTCAAGCATGCAAGCTTCTCGCGCAGCTATCAGCCGCTCCTGAAATTTCCGTCAATTTCACGCGATATTGCGATCATTGTTGATACATCAGTTTCCTGGGGCGCGGTAGAACAGGTCGTGCAACATCTGTCACCATTGATCACGGACGTTTCATTATTCGATATTTTTACCTCTCCGAAGCTTGGTGCAGGGAAGAAGTCTATAGCCTTTAGCCTCACGTTCGGCAGCGAGGAGCGGACACTCGAGTCTTATGAGGTCGATCAGGTTATCAATAAGCTGACGAAGATTCTCAAAGAGAAATGCGGAGCGGTGGTGAGGTAGGTTGTTGGCTCATGAAAAAACAAATTAAAAAAAGACCGCCACAAAAATTAACGCGTGTCGGCCTGAATATGTTTGTTAACACCGTAAAACTTCGCAAACTGCCTTTGCCAATTGTTACAGTATCAATCAAAAAGCTGCTCTGGCATTTTGATATGCCAGTATGGGAAAAAGATGGAACTGATGATTGGAACCTTACTCCATGGGAGGTGATTGAGAAAAAGAAATACAGTCAGGACCATCGCAAAATCGTTAGGAATGCAAATGCTCGCTATCCTATTGTTGTGACCCGTTATAAATCAGAATTAGTCATTTTGGACGGAGAGCATCGATTAGTGAAAGTATACGAGCGTGGCAATACGACTATCAAAGCAAAAATTATCCCCGCAAAGTATTTGAAAATGCGAGAGTTTAAATCCTAAACCATGCGCATCTGGGACATCCATCCTCGTCATTTATGTCGTAAACATTTGCTTGCAGAGCATCGTGAATTGCATGGCCTTTGGAATATCCTTACCAAGCATGGCGGCAAAGGCGGCTATTCGCGCCATCCTGAGACCTTGCGCTGGGTCGGGAAAACAAGAGCATTGTATGATCGGCATCAGGCACTGGTGAAAGAATTTGAACGACGCGGCTATCATCATCACACACCGCTCAATGCAAAGTTAGCTCGCGGATCACGGAAGCAGAATATCTTTATCAATACAGTGAGTGAGCAGAAGAAGATTTTACATCAGAAAGGCTGTGAATGTCTGGCTCATGTGCAGAGGGCTATCCGTAGCCGTATGATCTGATATACTTATCCTATGTCAGAATTATCACATGAAATGGCCGGTATTGTGGAAGGTGCAGCACTCGTAGAGCTGGCTGATAGCGGTGCTGTGCATGGAGTATTTACTGACCTTGCGCAAGCCACAGGCGCGCATGGCGTAGAGTTTGCGCCGAATGCAGTCGAGGGCGTTTCTCACATTGCTGAAAATCTTGTTGATACGGCACAGGGCTTAGTATTGCCAGTGGCTACGGTTTTGCTCATGTATGCAGGTTTGAAAAAAATGTTCGAAGGCGTAACCGGCACGCAGAGGAGGAGAGGATGAGTACTGCGACCGCTGCCGCCATCGAGGAGCGCGATATTGAATTGCTCGATAAGATCGAGGCATCGATAGAGTCAGGATTGGATGAGACAAAAGCAATTGCCTTATTTGCTTCTTTTACCAAAGACGAATATGACCGAATGATCGGGCTCTTTCGGAGCGAGCTCGAGAGCGGTCTGGATGATGATACGAAGGATAAGCTGCTTATGGTTTTGGAAAAATTGCGGGATGTAAAAAAGTAATTTTTTGACACACTGATCCGTATGACCCGGATGTTTGGCGCTACACTTTTTTTGAGACATGACGTAAGCTTAGGGTAGTTAGTACTGTGTGTTCTTTCATCTAACAGAGGAGGGAACGGCGATGCAAAGGGTTTCGACGGTTCCTCGGTGTGAAGGAAAGCAGTGCAAGCGCACGAGAACGAAGTTCACTGGCATTGCGTCGGTGGAATGGAAGGGGGAGAAGTATCTGCTCCTCCAATCGATCTGTCCGCTCTGTAAGCGATACTACGTCACAGGATTTACGCTGCAGTTCCTGAATGATGCGGCAGAGGTCGTGACTGACACAGAATTCGAGTTCCTTACAGAAGAGGACAAGCCCACAACCGAGATACAGCTCGACCCCTCAGACGCCGGGATGACGATCAATTAGGAGGACCCTCAGTAGGATGAGGCTATTCGGCAACGAATGGCCTCAGTTTTTTAAAGTATTGAGTTGGAAAGCTTTTGTGAATTTGAAAGAAAAAAAAGAGGCCTCGCGCGTCCGCTGGTGCGGATGATGCGCGAGGCCGTCCTGATCGGATTTACTCGAACAGGTGAGGAACGAACGAGGAACCGTTGTCCGTGACGAGTCCATCGGACTCACGGATGCCCATGCCGGCGGATTCGCCGTCGATCACCCATGAACCGATCACGGGCCACTTGCCGTCAATATTCGGGATCGACGCCAGGGCTTGGAAGACATAGCCTTCCTCGCCATAGCCGTCATCCTTGCTGCTCGTCGAGACGAAGTTCTGAACGACCGTGATATTGGCGCCTTCTCGTGAGAGGAGGGGCTTTTTCACGTAGTCGGTGAGTCCGTTCGGCGAACCGAAGTAGGTCGGCAGCAAGTTCGGGTGGTCGGGATAGAGCTCCCAGAGGATAGGCAGGATCGCCTTGTTCGACCAGAGCATCTTCCAGGCCGGTTCGAGCCACTGCATCTTGTCGTGACTCGCGACCAGCCGGTCGGCGAATTGCTCGTGGATCAGCCATTCCCAGGGATAGAGCTTGAAGACCGAGGTCATGACATTCTCGTCGATGTCGACGAAGCGTCGCTGTTTCTTGTCCCAGCCGATGTCCTTCATGAGAATGCCTATGCCCTCGACGCCTGCCTCCTGCGCGGTGTCGCGTAGGTAGGTGACAGTCATCGTGTCTTCGGTCGCGTCATCGTCGACGTGAGCGAAGTAGACAGGACTGCCGGTCAGGTAGTCGCGGAGTTCCTTCCACTTGGCGACGAGCCGTTCGTGAATCGAGTTGAACTGATCTGAGCTCTTGAAGCGATCCTTGAGCCAGTACCACTGGATCACCGCCGCTTCCAAGAGGCTCGTCGGGGTGTCCGCGTTGTACTCCAGCATCTTCGGAGGATTCAAGCCGTCATAGGCGAGATCGAAGCGGCCGTAGATGGCCGGCGGCTCGGATTCCCAGGTGCTCTTGATGAGCGGTACAGCATGCGCCGGAATTCCCATCCTCGCGAAGAGGTTCTGATCGATAATGTGCTGACCTGCGGCCAGGCACATCGCTTGGAGGTCGTTCGTCGCTTTCTCGAGCGCGTCGATCTGACGAGCATTGAACTCGTAGTAGGCGGCTTCGTTCCAGTAGGGACGCCCGTCAGCGTGTGTGTGATACGTGAGGCCGTATTGCTCGACCTCGGCTTGCCAATTCCTGCGCGGAGTGATGAGTTTGCGCTTCATGGCTTAGCTCGAGACCGAGTGACCGGAACCGATGCTGCCGAAGCCGCCGCGTGAAATGGTCGATGAGACATGCGGCGCCTCGAACGATCCGCCCGCGACATGCGAACCAGGAGCGTAGATGCCGGGCTTGGTCCCAGCGCGGGACATGTAGTACCAGTGGTAGAACGGGGTATAGCCCGATCTGGCTTGCTGGTCCTTCTCGTCGTCCTCGCACTTCTTGCCGTCCACGACGACCTGATCTTTATCGACGCAAACCTTGTCGGTCTGGGCGACCCCGCAAGCCGTGACGGCCAATGCCATCGCGGTCACGAGTGTGACTCGGACGTTTTTTGACTTGCGCTGACGTTTCAATCCGCTTTCCTCCTTCAGAATGAAAACCCTCGAAGGGTTTTCGCTTATAGTTTCCTCGTTTGAGACGAGCTGTCTAGAAGTCTGCAGAGAGTTTTTTGAGAGACTTCCACACAGCTCGTCTCACCTTTAAAAGTACTTTTTATACAATTATATATAATAGGATATATATGGCATTTTGTCAAGTTTCTAAAAGAAATCGTTTTACTAAAAATGTCTTGTAAAAGTCCTATTTTTTTGCTATACTGGAATAGTAACTTTTTAGCTTATTTTAGCTTAAAAAATGGCTAAAATGAGCGTCTGAAATTCCATTATTTTTTTAGGTCAAAAAAATGGCTAAAAAGGAAGAAAAAAAGAAAGCTTCAGGGGGGTATACTGCGGATCAAATTACCGTACTTGAAGGTTTAGATCCGGTGAGAAAGCGCCCTGGGATGTATATCGGCAACACTGCAGCAGCAGGCTTGCATCATATGATCTGGGAAGTCGTCGATAATGCTATCGACGAAGCTATGGGCGGGTATGCTAAGAATATTGAAATTCGGCTTTTGCCTGATGGATTAGTCTCGGTATCCGACGACGGACGCGGTATTCCTGTCGATATTCATAAAGTGACCAAGGTATCTGCACTGGAAACAGTTATGACCAAGCTCCACGCTGGAGGTAAATTCGGCGATGGAGGATATAAAGTATCTGGCGGTCTGCACGGCGTCGGCGTTTCAGTCGTGAATGCTCTCTCAGAGTATATGCGCACTGAAGTTTTTCGTGACGGCAAGCTTTGGATGCAGGAATTCAAGCGCGGCAAGCCGCAGGGAAAGGTAAAGCCTATTGGCAAAGCAAAAGGCACGGGCACGAAACAAACTTTCAAAGTCGATAGCACTATTTTCACCGTGCTTGAATTCGAATGGCAAACCATCATCGATCACCTGCGCCAGCAGGCCTATCTGACCAAGGGTATTACGATCAATATTCATGACGATCGTGATGAGAAACATCCTCAGCGATATTCGTTCTATTTTGAGGGCGGCATTGCTTCGTATGTCGCGTATCTGAATCATAATGCAGAGGTAAAACAGGAACGAGTTTTTTATGTTGAGAAAGCAGAAGGAAATATTGGCGTTGAGATAGCGGTCCAGTATTCAACTGAGTATCGCGAAGTTGTCTATACGTTTGCAAATAATATTCATACGACCGAAGGCGGCATGCATCTGGTCGGTTTCAAGGCAGCCCTGACGCGCGTTTTAAATAAATACGCGAGGAGCAATGGTTTCCTGAAAGAGAAGGACGATAATTTGACATCAGACGATGTACGCGAGGGCTTAACCGCCGTTGTTTCTATCAAGCACCCAGAACCGCAATTCGAAGGCCAGACCAAGGCAAAGCTCGGCAATGCTGAAGTCAGGCCGATCGTTGAAAGTATTTTCAATGATTATTTTGGTGCTTTCCTTGAAGAAAATCCGCGCGATGCCAAAGAGATCCTGGCAAAGTGCATGCTCGCAGCTCAGGCGCGCCTTGCAGCGCGTGCTGCACGCGATACGGTGCTGCGCAAAGGCGCTCTCGAGGGAATGACCTTGCCAGGCAAGCTGGCTGATTGCAGCACGCGCGACACTGGCAAAGCAGAACTCTATATCGTTGAGGGTGACTCTGCAGGCGGTTCTGCAAAGCAGGGGAGAGACAGAGAATTTCAGGCTATCTTGCCTCTGCGCGGAAAAATTTTGAATGTCGAACGTGCGCGGCTGGATAAAATGCTTTCGAACAATGAATTGAAGGCGCTGGTCATAGCGCTGGGTACGAATATCGGCGAACAGTTCAATATCGAACAGCTGCGCTACGGTAAAGTTGTCATCATGACCGATGCTGATGTGGATGGTGCGCATATCAGGACATTGCTGCTAACTTTGTTTTACCGGCATTTCCCGCAATTGATTTCAAACGGAAATATCCATATCGCCCAGCCGCCGCTGTATCGGGTGCAATTCGGCAAAGAGGTGCATTATATTTTCACCGATGATGAGTTGCAGAAATTGAAAAAGAAATACGGCGTTTCTGACGCAGAGATCCAAAGCGCTGCGGAAGCTGCGGCTGAAGAAAATGCGGGTGAAGGCGAGACAGCGACTGAAGCTGCTCCTGAAGCCAAGCAGAAGAATGTTCCAAAAGGTCCTAAGCTCAATGTACAGCGTTATAAGGGTCTTGGTGAAATGAATCCTGAGCAGCTTTGGGAAACGACCATGAATCCTCAGAACCGCATGATGAAAAAGGTGACCATCGTTGATGCTGCAAAAGCAGATGAAACGTTTGATATTCTCATGGGATCAGATGTCGTCCCGCGCAAGCGCTTTATACAGACGCATGCGAAGACCGTGAAGAACCTCGACGTTTAAACTACATGCCCGTTATCATCACCTTTTTACTATTGCTGCCAGTCGCCTACTATCTTGCAGTGACTGGCAAGAGTTCAGTCGCATCGCTATTGCCGTGGAGCCAGGCATTGCGATCTATCATCGCCGGCAATATGCTGGTCGCCAATAGCATAGCAACGGCAGTGTCGTGCATCGGTCTGATAGCATCTGGCGCAAGCGTTTTGTTCGTACGAGGCAAGACCTTGGTCGTTGGCAGTAAAAAAACCTTGATTGTCTTCAGTGCACTTTTCTTGGTATGTAGCATAGTGCTGATCATGCGCTTATTCCACCTTGCTGAGCCGTATTTAGTTGCATTCGCACACAGGAAACATTAGCGTTGCCTAAAGCGTTTTTTTCTGATATAGTAGCTATGTTAATGGCCTTTCGAGGCCGTTTTAAAATACTTTAAGCCATATAGTGGCTAACGTTAGATAAAAAAATGAACAAATTATTTACCTATTTGAAGGAATCACGCGCTGAACTCGGCAAAGTGGTTTGGCCATCTCGTAAGGAAGCCCGGGATCACACGGTACTCGTTATCGTGGTATCGGTTGGCGTGGCGCTGTTCCTCGGTGCGATCGACTATCTGCTGGAGCAGGGCGTTGTTAACTTTATCGTAAAATAAAAAAACTATGCCGAAGCAAAGTCAACAACTCGGGCGCCGCTGGTATGTGATACATACCTATTCAGGCTATGAAGAAAATGTAGCGCGCAACCTGAAACAGCGCATCGAATCTATGGATATGGAAGATAAGATTTTTGACGTCCTGATTCCTACCGAAACGAAGATCAAGATCAAAAACGGCAAGCGCCGCACGGTCCGCGAGAAAATCTTTCCGGGGTATGTGCTGGTCAGCATGATCGTGACCGACGCGTCATGGTATGTGGTGCGCAATACGCCGAATGTCACTGGCTTCATCGGATCTGGAACGACCCCGACGCCGGTCTCCGAAGAAGAGATCTCAGCATTGCGCCAGCGCATGGGCGTTGAGGAGCCGGAGTATAAGATCGATGTGAGTGAAGGCACTGCGGTGAAGATCGTCGATGGACCATTCAAGAATTATGAAGGAAAAGTTGCTTCGGTTGATTCATCGCGCGGTAAGGTCAAAGTACTGGTGTCGATGTTCGGACGTGAAACCCCTGTTGAGTTAGATTTCTTACAAATTAAGAAAGTTTAATAATTCTTGCGCGCCTCTCGCGAGAGAATCATTATCATATGGCAAAAGCAGTTAAAGCATTAGTCAAATTACAGTTACCCGGAGGGGGAGCGACTCCTGCGCCGCCAGTTGGAACAGCTCTTGGACCCCATGGCGTCAATATCCAGCAATTTGTCACGCAGTTCAACGACGCGACAAAGGATAAACGGGGCGATGTGATCCCGATCGTTCTGACGATCTATGAAGATCGTACGTTCGATTTCATCATGAAAACACCGCCGGCTTCAGAACTTCTGAAGAAAGCCGCCGGGATCGCGAAAGGTTCAGGCAAGCCGTTACAGGAAAAGGTAGGCAGCGTGACTCGTGAACAAGTTCGAAAAATTGCTGAAGTGAAAATGCCTGACCTCAATGCCCATGACATCGAAGCGGCAATGAAGATCATCGAAGGCACTGCCCGTCAGATGGGCTTGACCGTCAAAGGTTAGATCAATTAATAGACGTGGGACCCGCCCTGGGCGGGGTTTGCACCACAAAACGAACTACTATGAATGTAAGCAAGCGTTTGAAGGAGGCACGGGGTAAGATAGACCCGAAAAAGACCTATGAATTGGGCGAAGCAGTGAATTTGGTCAAAGACACAGCGAAGGTTAAATTCGACGCGAGCGTCGAGCTACATGTGAACCTTGGCATCGACGCGAAGAAAAGCGACCAGATGGTGCGTTCAGTCGTCTCATTGCCGCATGGCACTGGCAAGGAAGTGCGTGTCGCAGCCTTTGTATCTGAAGACGATGTGCCCAAAGCAAAAGCTGCAGGAGCTTCGATCGCTGGCAGCACTGATCTGATCGAAGAGATCAAGAAAACCGGTAAATGCGATTTCGATGTAGCTGTGGCAACGCCGGATATGATGAAGAACTTAGCTGCAGTGGCGCGTATTCTCGGTCAGAAAGGCTTGATGCCTAATCCGAAGACCGGGACCATCGCTCCTGATGTCACGAAACTTATCAAGGAACTCAAGACCGGCAAGGTTTCATTTAAAAATGATGCGAGCGGTGTGATCCACGTCGCTGTCGGGAAATCTTCATTTCCTCAAGAGCATTTGTCCGCGAATATCCAGATGATCATGGAAGCTATCCATAAAGCAAAGCCGCAGGGCATGAAAGGAAATCTCATCAAAAGCGTGTATTTGGCAAGCTCGATGGGCCCGAGCGTGAAAGTCGCATTATCGTAACCTGATATTTCAGAAGATTTAAAACCCGCCCTCCAGCTTTGCTGGAGGGCGGGTTTGTTTATAAAAGCAAAGACCCCTGCAACATGCATGTACATGCGGCAGGGGTCCGGTTTCAGCTCAGAAAGGGATTTCGAGTTCCTCGCCCAGGAATTTCCGGGCGAGAAGGGCGTCTTCGAAGAGGTGTGCAGCAAACCCGTAGTCGCGGGCAGCCGCGACATTCTCAGGGCGGTCATCGATGAAGATCGCGTCATGCGGGAGAACGCCGAGGCGTTCGAGCGCGATGTCGTAGATCTGGCGTTCGGGCTTGATGAAGCCCACGTCGCAGGAGTACACAACTTCGTCGAACGGCTCGTGGATGCCGAACCCTTCGACCACCTTGACCGACGCCGAATCGATGTTCGAGATGATGCCGGTTTTGTATCCCATGCTCTTCAGGCGCCGCACGGTGCCGATCATTATCGGGTTTGGTTCGTTCAAGCCCTGGCTGGCCCAGCGGATGGGACTCGTTTCCTCGTGACCTCGCGCAGGGAGCTGGGCATCGATCTTGCCGCAGACGATCCGCCAGAAACGCTCTTCCGAAATGGTGCCGCGTTGCAAGTCTTGGACATGACCGCGTTCGAGATCGTCGAACTCTTCGACGGTAACGCCGATTTCGTCTGCGAGACGCTTTTGCATCTCAGGCCAGATGTCTTTCAGCAGTACGCCGCCGATGTCGAAGATGACCGCGGTCCTACGCCTCTTCGGTTCCGTCATGAAGCCTCCGCAGATGAAAGGGGTTTTGCAGACTGGAATGCTCTCGAGCCGCAGTGTTTGCACCTTCTGCATTCGCTGCAGAAATCCATGGTTTTGTTGCAGGTCTTGCAACCCGTCCGATAGATCGTTCTTCGCAACGTGCCGTTGCAGAAACTGCACTTCGACATCTTGAAGTGCAACCGCGGACCGTCTCGTCCAGGTATCTTCAGAATCGACTTCATGCCTGCCTCCTTTTTTGAGCTTGTATTGATGTGAAAAAGGACAGATATCTGACAAGACTAAGTATTTTTATAAAACTTGTCAATAAGCACTAAAATTGGCCTAATAGTTCATTGCATGACTGTGGCAGTTTTGATAGTATGAAGACCTATGAACACATCCACAAAACATGCTCGTCCGACATGGGACGAGTACTTTAATCAGATCAAAGAAATAGTCGCGAGCCGCGGGACATGCGACCGGGGATATAGCGGTTGCGTCATTGTGCGCGACAAACATATTCTCACCACCGGCTATGTCGGCTCGCCTCCGGGTTTGCCGCATTGTGATGAGGCCGGGCATCTGATGATGAAGGTTCTGGACGAAAAAGGTGAACCGCATCAGCATTGCATTCGCACGACGCATGCTGAATCGAATGCGATAGCTCAGGCTGCGCGCTTCGGCGTTTCGCTTGCCGGTGCGACGGTGTATTGCAAAATGGAACCATGCCAGGCATGCGCGAAAATGATCATCGCCACCGGTATTGTCCGGGTCGTTGCAGAAAAACGTTATCACGGAGCCGGTATGACGCGCGATATGTTCAAGGAAGCCGGCATCAAGCTCGACGTGCTGAATGATGAACTTCAGAAATACGAGAACCAGTAATATGCCGAAAGTCATCATCGGAGTCGTAGGCAAGATGGCCTCAGGTAAGGGCACCATCGCTTCATATTTGAAAGAGAATTACAAGGCTGCTGATTTTCGTTTTTCGACGATACTTCGCTCGCTCCTTGATCGCCTGCATAAGCCGCACACACGCGAATACTTGCAGGATATTTCGACCGCGTTACGGGGTGTTTTCGGCGAAGACTTACTCGCAGAAGTTATGGCATCTGACGTCATGGCATCGCAGTCGCCTGTCGTTGTCGTTGAAGGCATCAGGCGCCCTGCAGACATCGCCCATCTACAACAGGTTCCTGGTTTTATGCTTATCGCTGTAGATGCGCCCGAAGAAGTGCGCTATTCGCGCTATGTAGAACGCGCTGAGAATCCTGGCGATGCAGAGATGACGATTGAACGATGGCGCGAGCGCTCCCAAGCTGAAACTGAGCTTCTGATCCCTGAAGTGATGAAGAGCGCGGAGGTCATTTGGGACAATGGAGGCTCAAAAGATGATCTGTATGTACAGATAGATAGATTTATGAAAAAGCATGCTTAGCGTAAAGGTAAAAAGATTGAATCCTGACGCGCGCCTCCCGTATTATGACCATCCAGGCGACGCGGGGCTTGCTATGCATGCGCTCGAAGGAAAAACGCTGCATCCTGGTGAACGGTTCGTTTTTAATTGCGGGTGGGCGCTTGAATTTCCTGAAGGATATGTTGCGGTCGTCTGGGACCGCGGGAGTGTCGGTGTGATGAAGGGTTTGAAGACTATGGGCGGAGTCTTTGATGCGAACTACCGTGGCGAATATAATGTGTGCCTGGTAAATCTTTCGAATGAACTATATGAAGTGAAGCCTGGTGATAAGGTAGCGCAGCTGGTTATCGTGCCTATCGCTCAGGCTGCATTTGAGGAAGTAAGCGAGTTAAGCGATTCAAGCAGAGGCAGTGACCGGTTCGGTTCAACGGGGAGATAGTATGTTTACTGACGAAGAAAAAAAACAACTTTCACGATATGTTACCGACCCGGAAGGCAATGTCTTTTGCGTTACCAATATGCCGGGCATGGTCGGAGCTGTCTACGCCCGCTATAGTCGCGCAAAAGGTGGTTTTCGAGAAGTGCTCTTGAAAGAATTCCTGAAAGAAGGAGTGATCGATCCTGTGCATGCTGAAGAATTGATTCAGCGGATCTTGATAGCCTATGGCGATGATTCGGTCGGCGAACTCGAGGGCGCGCATGTCAGCTTCGAGAATATTTCCATTATGGCCACGAAAGAGATAGAGGAGCGCCGTATTGGCGGTTCACCGATCGAACAATCCACGCGGTATGTGTTCTATGACCAGAAGATCGATGGCAGATACCGGTACTACCTTGAGCCGAAGATCATGGCGTCACCGCTCGCGCGCGAGTATGTAGCGGCCATGGATTTTGTATTCGATACCTATTGTGAGCTTATCGAGCCCATGAAGCATTACTATGAGGGGCTGAAATCGATCGATGACGCCGACTATGACATCAATGGCGATGGCATCAAAGAGAAATATGCCGATTTGAAAAATGAATCTGATCAAAAAGCTTTTCGAATCACTTATAATGCAGACTTGCGTACCAAGGCTTGTGACACACTCAGGGCGCTCTTGCCTGTTTCGACGCTGACAAATGTCGGTATTTTCGGTAATGGCAGATTTATGCAGAATGTAGTGACCGGGCTTTTGTCGAGTCCATATGTTGAAGCGAATATTTTGGGTGAAGACGCATTCAGAGAGCTGACCAAGGTCATCCCGGCCTATGTACACCGTGCGAAGCGAAATGAGTATCTGGTGAACAATCATGCAAATATGCAGAAGCTTGCCGATGATCTATTCAAGGATATTCCGGTGCAGCGCTTCGATGAGGAAGTTGATCTGCTGGATTACGGCGATGAATCAATGGTCGACAAGCTGAAGAACGAACCGGACTTTAATAGCAGCACCTTAAAGCATTTCCGACAGGAAGAGGTGGATATCTTCGTCGCAGCATCGATGCTCTACCCGTACCTCAAACATCCGTTTAAGCAGATCCAGAATTTTGTACGCAAAGCAGGTGAGGGAGCAAGACAGAAAGTGATACTGACTTATATCGGCAATCGCGTGACGCGACGCGACCGACCGTATCGCGCGCTGGAGGCAGGGTATCCCTACACCTTCGATATGGTCACGGATTTCGGAACGTATAAGGATCTCATGCGCCACCGCATGACCACACAGCTGAGGCAGCGATTCTCTCCATTGCTTGGTTTCTTGATGCCGTCTGATCTGGTGCGCGCAGGCTTCGAGGATCATGCTCGGCGATGTGAAGAGCGCGTGCGTGACCTGTACGCGAAATTAGTCGAACTGTTCCCGAATGAAGCTTCGTATGTGACTTTGCACGGACATAAAGTTCGCTGGATCATGGGCATGAATGACCGTGAGGCTATGCATTTGATCGAACTTCGTACGACTCCCCAAGGGCATCCGAATTATCGTCGTGCGGCGATACTGATGATGCATGCAGCGATCCGCACTCGGTCGCCGTGGCGCGCGGACGCAATGAAATTCGTCGACTACAATGATTATTTCTGGGCACGCGGCGATTCTGAAGCGAAGCAGCGCGTCAAAGAAAAAGCATTGGATGAAAAACTTAAGCAGGAAAAGAAATGAAGACAACGTTGATCATAGCATCGAGCGCGGATGGTTTCATTGCGCGCAATGCCGAGCATATCGTTGACTGGACCGATATCGAAGATAAAGGTTTTTTTCAGGAAATGACCGAAAGCATTGGTATCGTTATTGCCGGTTATAATACCTACCGGAATTTACGGGCAGCATTGCCTGGCCGCAGAATGATAGTTATGTCTTCAAGCGCTGATGTTGCCGAGAGCAAGCAAGGCGAATTAGAATTTTTTTCCGGCACGCCAGAGGAGTTGATCAAACGATTGGAGGGTGAAGGCGTTGATCATGCGGCGCTTATAGGCGGAGGACAACTGGACGGCAGTTTCCTGAGCGTCGGGTTGGTCGATGAGATCTATTTGACCATTGCGCCGCTGCTATTCGGGCAAGGCATCAGCTTATCATCTGATTATGATCTCGAGATCAAATTGAATTTGCTTGATCATCGGCAGATCGGCGAAGGCTCAGTGCTGCTGCATTATGAGGTAGTGAAGTAATATGGCGCTCGGGAAACTCATCGTTCTGTATGGCATCAATAATCTCGGCAAAAGCACACAGGCAGCATTGCTTGTCGAAGCATTGATCAAGGAAGGGTTGGACGCAAGTTATCTGAAATATCCGTTGTATGAATTAGAGCCTTCAGGGCCTGTTATCAATCAGTATTTACGGAAAGGAAATCCCTTACAGCTTTCTGCGAGAGAGTTTCAGCTCCTGCAGATCATGAACCGCACGCAATATGACTCTGCATTGCGCAAACGCCTGGATTCTGCCGAATGGATCGTTGCTGAAGATTATATCGGCACCGGCATGGCCTGGGGAATAGGCGCAGGGCTTCCGAAAGAGATTCTGCAGACGCTGAATAGCAAGCTGGTGTGGGAGGATCTGGGTATTTTGTTCCAGGGCAAGCGGTATATGCATGCGCAAGAAAAAGGCCATAAATTCGAAACAGACGCTGCATTAACTGAAACAGTGCGCATGGCGCACGAAACATTGGCTGACGAATATGGCTGGCATCGCGTCAATGCTGGTGATACCATTGAAGAAGTGCGGAATGCTATCTGGGATATTGTGAAAAAAGCCTTCAAACTATGAGTGCTTATGAAGTAATTATCGGTTTGGAAATCCATGTACAGCTCAAAACGGCAAGTAAAATGTTTTGCAGCTGTGCGAACCTCGGCGGCGATGCAGCCCCGAATACTGCTGTGTGCCCGGTATGCATGGGCCATCCAGGGACATTGCCGGTTACGAACCAGGAGGCAGTGAAGCAGGGCATTCGCTTGGCGCTGGCTTTGCATTGCACGATTGCGAACACGACTCGCTTCGATCGCAAGAATTATTTTTATCCTGACCTTCCAAAAGGGTATCAAATTTCCCAATTTGATATGCCGCTTGCAAAGGACGGCGTGGTGCGATTTCACTACAACGGAGAAGAGAAAGCATATCGCCTTGAGCGGCTGCATCTTGAAGAAGATGCCGGTAAAAATACTCATGTAGGGCAGAATTCTCTCGTCGACTTTAATCGTGCCGGCGTTCCACTGGCCGAGATTGTGACGAAGCCTGATTTTCGTAATGCTGAGGAGGCAAAGGCTTTTCTCTATGAACTCCGGTTGATAGCACGATACTGCGGCGTATCCGATGCTGATATGGAAAAAGGGCAATTGCGCTGCGATGCAAATATTTCGCTGCGCCCGTCCGGCGACAGCAAGCTCTATCCAAAAACCGAAGTGAAAAATTTGAATTCATTTCGTGCCGTTGAACGAGCGCTGAACTATGAGATCAAAAGGCAGAGTACTCTGTGGGAAAAGAACGAAGCTCCGTCGCATGGTGAAACTCGCGGCTGGAATGATACGAAGGGGGAAACCGTTGCGCAGCGCAGCAAAGAAGGCAGCGATGATTATCGCTATTTCCCTGAGCCGGACTTGCCGCCTTTAGAACTTTCCGAAAACGATGTACAAGTTCTGCGGGATACGTTGCCTGAGCTTCCTGAAGAAAAACGCAGGCGGTTCGTTGCCGAATACGAACTGAAATACGAAGAAGCTTCTATTTTTGCTGCACAGAAAGATGCTGCAGAATATTTCGAAAATGTGGTCAATGAATTAAAGACGTGGCTCTACGACTCCGGTAGCGAAGGCGATGGGACTAAGGAAGAAATGTGGCTCAAGAATCGCAAGCGGCTGACTAAGCTTGCATTTTCATGGATCACGAGCGAACTTTTTAAACACGTGAATACAGATAATAAGACATTCGCTGATATCGAGATCACGCCTGAGAATATGGCTGAGTTTATTGTGATGGTCTATGAGGCAAAGATCAACAGCTCGGCTGCGCAAACGATCCTGGAGCGGATGTATCACACCGGCAAAGATCCGCATGAGATCGCCGAAGATGAAAATCTATTGCAATCAAGCGATGAAGGCGATCTTGCAGCATTTATTGATCAGGCAATAGCTGAAAATCAGAAACAAGTGGAGGAGTATAAGGGCGGCAAAGAACCGGTACTACAATTCCTCGTTGGCAAGGTCATGAAACTTTCAGGAGGCAAGGCAAATCCGGGAGTGGTTGCTAAAATGTTGAAGGAAAAGTTGCGTTAGGGAATTCGAGGCACAATACGCATCGCGACGCCATGCTTCGCAAGAACCTCTTAACGTATTCTGCCCCGCTTTTGCATGCCCCGAATCCAGGTCATCTGCCGCTTCGCGTATTTTTTAATTTCAGAAAGCAACTTTGCTTCCATCTCAGTTCGGGTGAGTTTACCTTGCAGGTAGTAGGTGATATAGCGATATTCAAGGCCAAGCTCGATGAGCCGTTTATCAGAGACGCCGGATTTTCGTAATCGCACGACTTCAGCAATCATACCTTGTTTGAAACGTTTCTTTAGTCGTTTTTCAATCCGCTGATACAGTGTCTTTCGGGTTGGGTTTACGAAAATAATCTCAGTGTCATAGGGCGATTCGCTGGCTGCAGCTTTTTGTATTGGTTTTTTTGTAGCTTCAATGATCTCAAGCGCACGTATCAATCGAACCGGATTGTGTTTATCAATACTTGCAGCTCGTTCAGAATCTTTTTTCTGTAGGATTGCAAAAAGCTCCTCTGCAGAAAGTTTCGATAATTTTTTTCGGAGAGATTTATTTGGTTGAACATTGGGAAATTTTGAAGAAGAGAGAAGAGCGTCAATCCAAAAGCCAGTGCCGCCGCATATGATCGGCAATTTCCCTCGTCTCGTGATATCGCGTATCGCGCGAGCAGCATCGCGTTGGAAATGTGTAACAGTATACATTCGTTTTGGCGAGGCAATATCGAGCAGATGATGCGGCACGAGGCGCTGCTCGCGCTTGGTAACTTTGCCAGTACCGATATCCATGCCTTTGTAGACTTGGCGTGAATCGGCAGAGATGATCTCACCATTATATTTCTTGGCAAGACGAATAGCCTGATCAGATTTGCCTGATGAGGTAGGGCCTATGATGACCAGAACATTAATTTTTTTTGACATGAACTGATGCTGCTTTTTTCCGTACAACCCCTCGCTTCACCTGATCAGCAAGCGATGACATTCGATTTTTTTTGCGTATTTTTTTATCTTCTCGCCGTTCTGAGCGGGTTTTCATACTAGATCTTTAGTTCAGCGCTTCGCGTGTATATCTTCTTTGCAACTGTTTCAATAAACTTCGTTTTGTCCAGAGCTGCGAAGTCCTTTTCACCTCGTATGCGGATTGCCAGCTCTTTCGAAGCCATTTCTTTGTCACCAATGACTAATGTATACGGGATCTTTTCATTCGATGCTTTTCTGATCTTATTGCCGATGGTCTCGTGGCTGTCGTCAATGTCGCAGCGAATATGCGACGCACGGAAGAGTTGCGCCAGGCTGCGGCAGAATTCTCCGTGTTTTTCATCGCTGACCGAAGCAATGCGGACCTGGACTGGCGAGAGCCAGAGGGGGAAAGCGCCGGCATAGTGTTCGATCAGAAACGCCATAAATCGTTCATGGGTTGATAGAGGCGCGCGGTGAATGACAAAGACATTTCCATTTTCTTTGCCGCTATTGTCCGTATATGACAAGCCGAAGCGTTCCTTTGCCAGAAAATCAAGCTGAATAGTAGACATGCTTTCTTCGCGGCCGGTAACGGATTTGAATTGCACGTCAATTTTCGGACCATAGAAGGCCGCTTCGTCTTCGACCTCTTCAAATGGCACTTGCAACTTTTTCAATATCGAACGCAAGATATTCTGGCTATAGTCCCAGTTCTTCGGTTCATTGATATATTTCTCCGGATGCGCCGGGGACCACAGTGAGAGTCTGAACCAATAGTCGTTTAAGCCGAAGAGCTGGAAATAGTATTGGTTCAGTTCAAGGACAGATTTGATCTCTGATTCCAGCTGATTTTCAGTGCAGTAGATATGCGCATCATTCATAGTCAGCCCGCGCACCCGAAGCAGGCCTGCGAGCGTGCCGGAAAGCTCATTCCGATAGACTGTACCGTATTCCGCCATGCGAAGAGGCAGGTCGCGGTAGCTTTTCGGCGTATCGAGATAGACCATGTGATGATGCGGGCAATTCATGCCGCGCAGGTAGTATGCGCCATCATCCATGACCATCGGAGGGTACATGCTGTCTTTGTAATAGGGGAGATGACCGGATTTGAGGTACAGGTCTTCCTTTGCCATTGCCGGTGTCGAAACGCGCACATATCCTTGCTTTTCTTCCATTTCGACTGCCAGTTTTTCGACTTCGCTCCTGATGATCGTTCCTTTCGGCAGCCAGAGCGGAAGTCCTTTGCCGACCAGATCAGAAAAAGTGAAAATACCAAGTTCTTTGCCGAGTTTCCGGTGATCCCGCTTTTTTGCCTCTTCAAGATTTTTCAAATGCTGATCAAGCTCTTCTTTGGTAGGGAAGATAGTGCCATAGATGCGCGTCAACATCGCATTTTTCTCGCTGCCGCGCCAATAGGCTCCGGCCAATGACATGAGTTTGAAATGCTTCAATTCTTTTGACGGGTGCTCGCAATGGCCGCCGCGGCACAGATCGCGGAAAGTACCGGATTGATAGACCGTCAGTTTCTGTCCTTCTTTTGAAAACTCATCGATCAGTTCGTGCTTGTACTGATTGCCGGGATTTTCCTTTTTTGCCTGACTCTCGGTTACTTCATGCCGCTCGAAGCCTTTCCATGTTTGCACGATGTTATGCATTTTCTTTTCTATGTTCGGCAGGTCGGCTTCTGATAATGGTTTTGAGAATTCAAAATCATAATAAAAACCATCTTCGATTGCCGGTCCAATGGTTCGTTTTGTGTCCGGCCAGAGCTCCATGACCGCAGCTGCAAGTAAATGCGCTGCAGAATGTCTCAAATGTTCCAGTTGTTCGTTATTCTGTTTCATAGGTAGCTAGTTAGTATGCGCCTCGGAGCACACGCTTCAGGCCCCGGCGCTTTGCGAGCGGCCTTCAGCGTATACACCTCGGCGCTCACGCTATTCACTAATTAAAAATCCCACGACTGAGTAGTCTTGGGACTCTAACATTCCTGTTAAAGCGGTTCCACCCAAGTTCCCCCGGCCAACAATGCCGGAGACACTTTTTTCTATGCTTAGCGTTTAGCAACGACCCGCAGAAGTGCGGATAACCGCTTGGTAGGCGGCTCGTTCGCATCTAAGTATAGTGTACTGGACCTGTATGAATGGTCAAGTAATCGCACTTAACGTGCCTGCACCGAAATATGGTTCTTGAGGAGCGGCAAGGTAGGCGACCAGGACGGGAATGTGGATATGGTGGCTTCGGTAACGCCGTTCTGATGCAGGTAGTCGAGTGCCTGTGCCTTTGTTTTGCCCGCGAGATTGCCGAGGTCTACGTCCGGTATGGAGCTTTTTGAGTGCACCCATGCATCGAGCTTGGTATCAAGCTGTGCAATGCCATTTGTTTCGTCCAGAGCCGCGATAGTAAAGCTCAGGGTGTCAGGTATGACCTTGATGAAGGCATCTGGGTTCGGCAGCTGGGCTATTAATTTTTCACGCAAGGTGTCTTCGAGCTTTACTCGATCGGTCATGATGGTTGCGACGGTTTTCGTGACGGTTATATTCACCGAAGAAGCTTCAGTGCCGATCGCAGGATCTGTGCTGACGGTAGTATTTTTTGGGAATAGCTGTTCGCGAGAGAGATTCTGAAGTTCAGGATAATCTTTTTGGAAATCTGTTAAGGCTTGGGTGAGTATTTTTTCGTCAATCGAGTTTTTCCCCGCGTCGACCATGTCTTGCGTTATGTTTGCGCTGGCATGGCGTTCATAGGTCATATCGGAACTGCTTTCAGCATATATTTTATCCTGCACGCCTTCCCAGAGGCCAGGAATGGTAAATTTTGACGGACCGATCAGGTAGTCATCGCCTTCTTGGTCTGCTTCTGCAAAAACGGTAACGCTGCCGCCGACAGGTACGGTGACAGCAGTACTGATCCTAAAGATCTTATTATCCGCGGTCATAAGCCGTGTGGACGCAACTAAGCTTTGATTGCGGGTATAGCTATTCGTGATGCGGACCAGGCCGCCTGCTTTTTTCGAGGTTGTCACTACGGCGCCAACAGGTACGCTTTCCGTTATCGTGTATTGGCGAGCTACGACCGTTCCTTGAATACTCTGATCCGACCCGTCCTTGCTAATGCCGATGGTTGCCGAGCTGGTGAAGCGCTCCTGTGCTCCCGGAACTGAAATTGTTGCCGTAGCCAAAGTCAAATAGAACGTTGCAGCCAATGCAATGATCGTTATGACGATAAATAAGTTAATGACGATAAGATAGGTGCGTTTTGTTTTTTTCATAGGTTCGGTTTGATACCCCCTAGTATACTAGAAATATCTGAATATTGTCTACTGTGAAACGATGATATTGTGGCTGCCAATTTTCTTCGTAATCTCGTTATGCAGGTCTGATGAATTGGCGACTTTAATGTTCGTTTTGATCTTGCGTATATTGCCATTCTGTACGATCAGATACACGCTCATGCTCCCGGGAAAACGCACCAGAATATCCTTGATGTCAGCAAGCGCTTCTTTGCCAAAACCGGCAGGCAAGGTGAGCCATAATTTTTGGTCTGCATGAGCTGACGACTCGAGTTGTGAGATTTTTTCTTTGGTCAGCGGTTCAGCGCTTTCAGCTAAAATTTTTGGCACGCCATCCTTGTCTGAGAGCTTGCCGTTCACCAATACCAAAGAATAATCCTGCCAGAGCGCAGGCATTTGCTCCATGAGCTTGGGAAATACGACTAGCTCGACTGATCCGCTGCCGTCCTCAAGCGTTACGAAGACCATTGGCTTGCCGCTTTTCGTTACGATCTTTTTTATCGCGGTAATGATGCCGCCGACCCGGACCATTTCTTCTGAAGCTGCGCCTGCCTGAATGACCGATAGCGCCGTAGTGTTATGGAGGAGCGGTGCGTATTTTCTGAAGGGATGGTCGCTGATGTAGAGCCCCAGTAATTCTTTTTCAAAGGCAAGTTTTTGCATCATGGTAATCAGCGGGGCAGGTTCGAGCTTGAGTTTGGCTGCAGCTCCTGCGAGCGGCAGATCGGCGAAGAGGTCTTCCTGGCCTTTCCGCGCCTGGTCCTGTGCTTTTTTATTGAAATTTAGCAGCACATCCATATTGCCGAGCAATTCGGCCCGGTCACCCAAGACATCAAGCGCTCCGCATTTGATAAGACTCTCTAACGATTTTTTGTTGAGATCTTTATCGTGAATTCGCTGGAGAAAATTCTCGATCGAACTGAATTTTCCGTTTTTTTTGCGCTCATGGATGATGACCTTCGTAATATTGTCTCCGACATTCTTCACCGCGTTGAGTCCGAAGCGGATGGTGCGCGTCGCTTTGCCGGTCGTTTCATCGACGACAACAGAGAAGGTCGAAAAGCTTTCATTGACATCAGGCGCCTGGACTACCAGGCCCATTTTCTGGCTTTCATGAACTTCTTTTGCGATACGATCTGTAGAGCCCTGGTCAGCGGTCATGAGCGCAGCCATGAATTGAGCAGGGTAATGGCTTTTGAGATAGGCGGTCTGATACGCGATCATCGCATAGGATGCCGCGTGAGATCTATTGAAGCCGTAGCGTGCG
Organism: uncultured Gammaproteobacteria bacterium; assembly: GCA_964402565.1. GTDB lineage: Bacteria > Patescibacteriota > Patescibacteriia > UBA1558 > 2-01-FULL-52-15 > CAYRBH01. The sequence continues at coordinate 318,322 of CAYOCJ010000001.1, forward strand.
AACGGCAGGATGAACTCCCAGATTTTTTCTGCAGTGTGCTTTTGAATGCCATGCTCGACCATGCCCTTGATCATTTTTTCCGACTGTTCGTCAAGCAGTTTTTTGATCTTCTTGCCCACTGCTTTACGCAGGATGTCCGCTTCACCATAGGTGAAGCCTGCCAGATCCCGGGCGATTTGCAGCACCTGCTCTTGGTATACCGCAATGCCATAGGTCGAGTCGAGGATAGGAGCAAGCTTCGGATGCAGATATGAAGCGGTGCGTTTGCCGAGTTTACCGTCAATATAATCGTCAATGAATTCCATGGGACCTGGCCGATACAGAGACACCATGGCGATGATATCTTCGATGTCGCTCGGCTTCAGCTTTTTCAGGTATCGCGTCATGCCGTCAGATTCAAGCTGGAAAATGCCGGTCGTATCGCCATGCTGGAGCAATTTAAATGTGTCTGCATCTTTCAACGGAAGCGTGTCGAGATCAATGACCGTACCCGTTGTTTTTTCTATGATCTCTATCGCAGTCTGCAAAATGGTCAGGTTTTTCAGTCCGAGGAAATCCATTTTCAGAAGACCAAGATCTTCTACCGGGTGCATGGAATATTGCGAGATAATGCTGTCTGGGTCAGAGCTCGAGTACTGCAGCGGCACGTGATTGGTCAGCGGCTCTTTCGTGATAATAACCGCGCATGCATGCGTCGAGGCGTGCCGCGCAATGCCTTCCAGCTTTTTTGCCATGTCCAGTAATTGCTTTGCCTGAGGATCTTCATCGTACAGCATTTTCAATTCCTCGACTTTTTGCAATGCGTCGGCAAGCGTGGTAAAGCCAGGAATGAGTTTGGCGACGCGGTCGCAGAAATTATAGGGAAGCCCCATGACACGCCCGACATCCCGAACTGCAGCGCGTGCAGCCATGGTCCCGAAGGTGATGATCTGGGCTACGCGGTCTTTGCCGTATTTTTTTTCGACATATTCGAGCACGCGGGATCGTTCTGTATCTGAAAAGTCCATATCAATATCAGGCATTGAGATGCGCTCTGGGTTCAGGAAGCGTTCAAAGAGCAGTTTGTAGGCAAGCGGGTCGATATTCGTAATGCCAAGGAGATAGGACACCAAAGAGCCGGCCGCCGAGCCGCGGCCAGGGCCGACCATGATCGCATTGTCCTTGGCCCAGTTCACAAAATCCTGAACGATCAAAAAATAGTCCGCGAAACCTGTCTTTTTGATCACATCCAGCTCATAGTCTAGTCTATGAGTTAATTCCTCGCTTGCCTGCGTGCTTTCGATCCCATATCTTTTTTTAATGCCCTGGTAGCTCAGCTCCTGCAGGAATTCATCGCTTGATTTTCCGCCAGGGATCTCGAAATAGGGGATATTGATCTTGCCGAGGGTGATATCAAGAGCGCAACGTTCAGCGATCGCTGCCGTATTCGCTATAGCCTCAGGAGTATCGGCAAAGTTCTCAGCCATTTGTTCAGCAGAGAGGAGTGAATAGTCCTCGCCGATATAGGACATGCGATTTTTATCAGTTAGGCGCGTCTTGGTTTGCAGACAAATAAGCGTATCGTGAGCGCTTGCGTCGTCAGTCTGTACATAATGGATATCGTTCGTCGCGACAAGCGGCACATCGTATTTTTTGCTCAACAATTTGAGCGCGCTATTGACCTTGCTTTGCTCAGGCAGGCTTGGCCGGAACTGCAGTTCAAGGAAAAGATTTTTGGTGCTGAAGATGTCTAGTAGTTTCTGCAGATTTTTTTCAGCCAGCGGTTGATCGCCCTGCGCTATTGGCCGCGATACCGGGCCGTTCAGGCAAGCGGTCAGGCAGATCAGGCCCTCGCTTCGCGCCTTCAATAATTCCCAATCGAAGCGGGGTTTATAATAAAAACCCTTGAGATGTGCATCGGTCGTCAGTTTGAGCAGGTTTTGGTAGCCGGTCGTATTCGTTGCAAGCAAGATCAGGTGATATGGCTTTATGTTTTTGTTCTGCTCGAGCATGCTCCCATCGGTCAGGTAGCCTTCCACGCCGATGATCGGTTTGATGCCCTGCTTGACTGCCTCCTGATAAAATTCGATGGCGCCATAGAGAACGCCGTGATCAGTGAGTGCGAGCGCCTCCATGCCGCTGTTTTTTGCAGCAGCAACAAGATTCGGAATGGTACCGAGCCCGTCCAGGAGGCTGTAATGAGAATGAGTGTGGAGGTGTACGAATTTCGACATAGGACGTAATCAATACAACAGGACGGTCATCCTGTTGTGCTTCGAAGCGTTACATGCAAATCTATTAGAGTTCAGTTCGCTTCTTTCGATTTTTGTTTTTACTGTCTTCTGCTTCGTTTTTTTCGGAATGTTTTTCGCGCATGCTGCGGATCAGTTCGGAAAGTTTCTCGCCGCCTTTCATGATGAGCGGAAGGATGGCTGCGGCATTACGGATCTGGTCTTTGGCCAGGTCCAGGACCGAGCTGAATTTATCAATGACCGACGTAGCCTGGCGGATGACCTTTTCGACATCGCGGAAGATCTTGATGAAATACCAGAGTATCCAGGCAATGAAAAAAGTTAAGACCGCTGCTGAGGCTGCCAATGTATAGTTCAATATATCTCGAGATGTTCCAAGCATAGCGAATATAGTATAGCACAGACGTTTATAGTATACTATATAACATGGCAAATGACCAAATAGACCTGGATAAAAAAATACTTGCCCGCGGGTATTGGATAGCGACACACAGGCTCGCGCTGGAGCGATGGGCTACTCGCGGCCTTACCGCGCTTATTATTTTAGTGTATCTGCTTTTCTTCGTGCAATTCGGGCTTTACATGTATCGATTGAATCAATGGCAGGAGCTGCTGGCACGTTCCATCGTGCCGACCATCCCGTGGAGCGCTGTCAACAAGGACTTGGCGCCGCTTGATATAGATTTCGGAACACCGATGGTATTTCCGCAGGGCGAGAACAAGTATGATTTTGTGGTCGAAGTGTATAATCCCAATCAGCAATGGGCGCTTGAATCGATGAATTACACGTTCGAGTTCGGCACCAATGAGGCGACCAAGGCCGATCATGCCTTTATTTTGCCCGGCGAACGGAAATACATTGCGGTGCTCGGGTATCGCTCAACTGATCCGATCAAAGGCGTTGGCCATTTCACGACATCGGATTTCCGCTGGCATAAAGTTTCACATCTGCCTCCGCTGAATTGGGATTTCACCGTGCCGCCTACTTATACGGCACGCCTGGCGACCGTCGAGAAAGGCGTGCAGTCAGTATTGCCTGCTGAAGTGCATTGGACCGTGCGGAATGAGTCCACCCTGAATATCCGGAAGGTCGTCTGGCAGATCTCATACCTTAGCAGCGGCAAGCTCGTCGGCTTGTCCGAATATACGAGCGAAAATTTCCCATTCCTGGAAGAGCGTGATTTTTCCTTAAGCGCACCGGATTCGATAGGACGCGTTGAGAATGTGAAAGTATACCCGATCGTCAATATTTTTGATCCTAATTTTTCGTATCTTCCCCAAAGCTAACTTTTGGGCTAGACTCGAACCATGCTTTCTTCCATATGGAAACGAATTCGCGGTGTTGACTGGCTCTTAAGCGTTGCCATTTTTTTTCTGGTCAGTCTCAGCCTTGCCATTCTCTACGGCATCAGTATCAATACCGCGAACACCGGCTTATTCGTGAAGCAATTGATCGTGGTTGCTATCGGGTTTGCTGCTTTTTTCATCATTAGTAATTTGAATTATCGGCTCTGGATGATGTATTCGAAGGCATTCTATGCAGTCGGGGTTTTGGGTCTTCTCTTTGTGCTTGTTTTCGGCGTCACTATACGGGGAACTACCGGCTGGGTATCGTTCGCAGGCTTCAGCTTCCAGCCGGTCGAATTTGCGAAGATCGCCCTCATCATCATGCTGGCGAAGTATTTCAGCGATCACGGCAGGCAATTTTTTCTCTGGCGGCATATCCTGGCAAGCGGAGCCATGACAGCTGTGTATGTGGCGCTCGTTTTGAAGCAGCCTGATTTCGGATCGGCGATCGTACTCCTGGGCACCTGGTTTCTCATGCTCATGGTCGTGGGCGTGCCCCGGAAGCATTTGATCATTTTGGTCTCAACATTTCTCGTCGTAGCGGTCGGCGCATGGTTTTTCGTACTCAAGGATTATCAGAAAGACCGCATCATGACCTTCGTCAATCCGCAAGCTGATATTTTGGGAGTCGGATACAATGTCCGGCAGTCCGTTATCGCAGTCGGTTCAGGGCAGATCATCGGCAGAGGATTCGGGCTGGGGTCGCAAAGCCAATTGAAATTTTTACCTGAACCAGAAACTGACTTCGTGTTCGCTGTGCTCGCTGAAGAATTCGGCCTTATCGGCGTGCTGATCCTGTTCGCGGGTTTTGGCGCTCTCTTGTATCGCCTCTTTCGCATTGCACATAAGACCGGCGATAATTTTGCCGCGTTTTTTTGTCTCGGCCTTGCCGCACTCATGACCGTACAGACCTTCATCAATATCGGCATGAATATCGGCATTGCGCCGGTAACCGGTATTCCTTTGCCGTTCATATCATCAGGCGGTAGTTCGCTTTTAGGTTTTTTTGTCGCCTTTGGCATCGTATCGAGTATTATCGTTGATAATCGAACGCTTCGTACTTGATTTTATTGATAAAAAACGACCTAGCGCGTATAGTATTTGTATGCGGAGGGGATTTACACTTATTGAACTCCTGGTTGTTATAGCCATTATAGGCATTTTGGCAGCTATTGTTGTAACGAACGTAAATGTCGCGCGTGCAAAATCGCGCGATGCTCGCCGTTTGAGCGAAGCACATAATATCCAGCAGGCCCTGGAACTTTTTTATGAGGCGAACGGGTATTATCCTTACTCGCAAGGTTGTGGCAGTGTTTTAGGTAGTGGTCATTGGTGCGACAGCTCTGCGACCATTGATGCGAGCGGTTCGTGGATCCATAATGCCTCAGATACGCAGAATTTGTCGGCATATTTCAGCAGAATGCCGGTCGACCCATTGAATAAGCCCACTCCGTCACTGGGTCCGGTAGATTATGCTCAAACATACAATTACTATGCCATGGGCGCTTGCACTGGCTCACCGCAAAGCCAATGGTATATGCTCGTGGTTACATTAGAAATTCCGCGACCTGATCTCGCAGCGCGAGATGGCGTGCGAGATGGTTGCGGCACCTTGTATGACGATGCGTCCCTGAAAGCGAGTAACCCGAGTGCGAACCCAGGGATACTGGTCTTTGGAAACAATCATTTCTAAGGTGACCGCATAGATCGGCCCAAGGTTATACTTGACGCATCTTCTTAAATATGATTAAATCCTTTCGTTCAGGATAACATTTTTCAATTATCTGATATGAATTTAGCGCTTACTGCTATCAAACGAGAACTGACCACCTATGGTGGTTTGAAGTCATTGCGCGAAAAAGGCTCGATCCCTGCGATCGTCTATAGCCATGGCAAAGAAAATCATCTGATCACCTTGCCGGCGAAAGAATTCAGCGTTGTGCTGACAAAAGCTGGCTCGAGCAACCTCATCGACCTGTCCATAGAAGGTGCCAAAGGAGCAGTCCCTGTCCTGATCTCTGAAGTACAGCGAGACCCGCTTTCAAATAAGGTCATTCACGTTGATCTGCATGAAGTGCGAATGGATGAGAAGCTCCGCACTGAAATTCAACTCGAATTTATCGGCGAATCACCCGCAGTGAAATCGTTGGGCGGTAACCTGATCACCAGTATTGACTCGCTCAATGTGGAGTGTTTACCGAAAGATCTGGTTTCTTCTATTCAAGTCGATATCTCGGTGCTTGAAGCACTCGACACCACCTTGCATATTAGTGATCTGAAAATTCCGGCAGGTATTACCGTTCTCGATGATCCCTCTGGTAGTGTAGTGAGTGTTCTGACACCAAGAGAAGAGAAAGAAACTGAGACACCGGTAACTGAAGTTATTGGTGGCGAACCGGGCGCGCCTGTTGCTGAGGGTGAGGCTGCTGCTGCCACTGCAGCCGAAGAGCCGAAGAAATAATCAGTTTCGGTACGTAAATTTCATTGCGACTATGCATCGTAGGGTTCAGCTTGCTGCTGCTACAGTCATCACCGTTATCGTAGGAGCAGTTTTTTATTATGCCTTTATTGCGCCGGGCCTCAAAACATCGAAGGCGCCTGAAGCGCCAGCGCATTTATTCGATACGCCGGTTGCACGGCATCCACTGACCGGTGTCATCGTATCGTCAACGCCTGATTTTTTCCCCGTGAGCGTCATGTTCGACAATTTCGAAACGGTTAAGACGCGGCCAGGCCTTGAAAATGCCTCGATCGTCTATGAAGCATTAGCTGAGGGCGGCATTACGAGGCTCATGGGCGTTTTCGACAGTTCAGATAGCGTGAAAAAATTCGGGCCTATCCGTTCAGTACGGCCATATTTCATTGATTGGGCTTCTGAATACGGCGGCATTCTGATGCATGTCGGCGGCAGCCCGGAAGCTTTGGATCAGCTGAAGAATAGCGATGCCGTCATGGACATCGATCAGATCGGTGCGAAAGAAATGTATTTTACGCGGGACCCGAGTATCCAGCCTCCGCATAATGTGTTTTCATCCTTTTCATCGTGGCTGCAATTAGATGATCGCCTGCATGTTCCGCATCCGACCATCACGCCGTGGAAATATTCAGATATGGCGCCGCAAACACAGACTGCTACGCAACAAGTCGATATCATATATTCGCCTGGTTTGAAGACCTCCTGGGCATACAATGCTGAGAAGAACAGTTATATCAGGTTTGTCAACGGTGATGCGCAGCTCTATGCAACGGGCGATTCTGTTTCTGCATCGAATGTGGTGATTATCCAGGTGCCGACAGAAACGATCGATACCGTTGGCCGCCAGCATATGAAGACTTTAGGTTCCGGGCCGGCTCAAATTTTAAGGAATGGCCAAACCATGCATGGAACCTGGATGAAAGAAACACGGGGTTCGCGCATGCGTTTCATCGGCGATGATCAGCAAGAAATATCACTGACCCCTGGGCGGACATGGGTTGCCGTGGTGCCATCGCTTGATCTGGTTTCAAATACCCAGGATGCTACGCATTGATAATGACGACGCGGTCATGGCCGCTTAGGTCCTTCAATACGGTGAGAGATGATTCAGGGAAAACACTCTGAACTTTTTTTGTTATTGGATCAGTTTGTGATGGATCAATTTCCAGCATCATGACGCCGTGTTCGGCGAGATGATCTTTTGCCTGCTTCAGAAACTCACGATAGATATCAAGCCCGTCGCTGCCTCCCCATAATGCCCCGACGGGTTCTTGTTTGATCGACGGTTCATTGAGCTGTGCGGTGGTCAGATAGGGGAGATTGGCAATGAGTAATGTGAATTTCTGGTCGCCGCATTCTGAAAAAAGATTTGATTCTATAAAATGTACTTTGGCCTGTATTTTTTTTGCATTCTTGCGGGCAATTACCAGCGCATGCTCGGATATATCAATGCCGAAGAAGCTAACGTGTCTGTGAGCGTCTGTGTTTTTTGCAATAGAAATGATGATGCAGCCGGAACCAGTTCCCATATCAAGAACGCTTTGGTAGTCATTATTTTTCAGATGACTGAGCGCGCTGTCTACGAGCAATTCAGTTTCCGGCCTTGGCACGAGCGTATGTTCATCTATGATGAAATCCAGGCCGTAAAATTCTTTATGCCCGACCAGGACAGCAACTGACATCCCAGCCATCCGTTGGGCAATCATTTTTTGAATTTCGCCGCGCTGGTCTATTGAAACGAGTGTGTCGGGGTGCGCGAAGAGTTCGCTTTTGTCCGTGCCTAGTATGTGAGATATGAGGATAGCTGCATCATCAGCCGGCATATGCGCGGTCTGAAGTTTTTTTTCTGATTGACTGAGGATCTCTCCGATGCTCCCGTTCATATCTGTTCTTGCCGGTCTGCGAGATGCAGGGCTTCAATGATCGGATCAATGGCGCCATCCATGATCACGCTGAGGTTATGGAAATTTTGCTTGATGCGATGGTCGGTGACGCGATCCTGAGGGAAATTATAGGTTCGGATCTTTTCGCTTCTGTCACCGGTGCCGACCTGGGATTTCCGTGCATCGGCTCGTTCTTTCTGGCGTTTCTCAACTTCCATAGCAAGAAGCCGTGAGCGGAGGATAGTCATAGCTTTCAGCTTGTTCTGTTGCTGCGATCGTTCATCCTGGCAGCCGACGACCATACCTGTCGGCAAGTGTGTGATGCGAACCGCAGAATAGGTCGTGTTCACCGACTGCCCGCCATGACCACCGGACATGAACGTGTCGATCCGCAGATCCTTGGGTTGAATATCAATATCCACTTCTTCTGCTTCTGGAAGCACTGCGACAGTCGCGGCAGACGTATGCACGCGGCCTGCTTTTTCAGTCTCAGGCACCCGCTGTACCCGATGCACGCCCATTTCGTATTTTAGTTTTTTATAAATACGATCGCCTTCGACAGAGAAAATGATTTCTTTGAAACCGCCCAATGAAGTGCGATTGCTCGAAATGATCGCAGCTTTCCAGCTATGTCGTTCAGCAAATCTGCTATACATTCTGAAGAGTTCGGCTGCGAATAGGGCTGATTCATCACCGCCAGTGCCGGCGCGTATTTCTATGATGACGTTTTTCGCGTCATTCGGATCGGCAGGATTCATGAGCTCGTCGAGCTCGGAACTGAGCATTGGGATCTTTTCTTCCAGGTTCGCAATTTCTTCATCCATCATATTACGTAAGGCCTCATCGTCTTCAGTGGCACGGTCTTTTCTGAGCGCAGCAAGGTCCGCCTTGGTTTTCTCAAGCCTTTCTGACCGTTCAAGCATTTCTTTCAGTTCTTTATATTTTTTTGAGAGCGAGCCGTATTTTTTGCCATCACTAAGAATCTCAGGCTTTGCTAAGTCTGCTTCCATGGTCGTTAGTTGTGATTTGATTTCACCTAAGTTCATTGAATTAGTATACCGTTTTATTTCCTGACCGCCCATACGACCTTCCTTCGGCACGCAATGACTATCCTAGGAATCTTGGCGAGTAATCTCAGGCCTGCTGCTCGCCTGTGTCAGATCGCATGAGCGGTCAAGCTCCCATTTACATAAAACAAAAAACCCTACACGGGAGTGATGGGTTTTTTCAAAAAGTGCAGCTATTTCTCTTTCTTTGCTTTCGTAGCTTTCTTTTCTGAAGATCGGGCCTTCTTTGCTTTTTTGCCCAGACGGACTTTCGATGTTTCTTCCTTTTTCGTGATCAAGCGCTTGAAGCGGTCCACACGGCCGGCAGTGTCTACCAGTTTATCCTTGCCGGTATAGAACGGGTGGCAATTTGAACAAATTTCAATGTGAAGCTCTTTCATGGTCGAGCCGGTTTTGAAAGTATTGCCGCAGGCGCATTTGACGACTGCGTCAGTATAGTAGGTTGGGTGAATATCTTGTTTCATAAGTGTTTTTCCGCCCGAGGCGGACCAGCCTTGGGCTGGCATAGCCTGCGTATAGTACTACGGTTTTGCCCTATTGTCAAGAATCGGCCTGTATAAAGTGAGAAAGCCCGCTCGCGCGTTAGCGCTGAGCGGGCTTTCGGGCTCATTCCCATGTCAGCCGTAAACTCGGTTTACCGAACTCACGGTTCAATTCTACGGATTTCAGGCCATGGCCTGCGCCGAATCTGCGAACTTCTATGAGAAGTTGTCCCAGATGTAGCGCATCGAGACTCTGCACCATTGCCGGCACTAGCTCGATTTTTACTGGCTTGCCCCCGTCGATGATCGCTGCATGCAGCAGACGAACGATATTGCGATAGTACTCGTCCATCAGCTGATCTTGTCGCGAGAATGTTGTGATCGTATGTCTCTCCTGATCCTCGCGTTGCACGTTGGAACGGAGATCCTGAAGATTTTTTCGAAGGTTCCTGTTTCTGAACACGAGGAGTGCACTGCCGATCACAAGGCTGATTACCGCGATCAAGAGTAGCTTCATGAGCCGATCTCCTTGGTGAATGTTGTAAAGGTCGAGAACGTAGCAATCTACGCTGAATACTGCGGAATGTCAATAACGTGAAGCCGCCCCGTTTCTAACGAAACGGGGCGGCAAGGGCTCACTCCATCTGGATCGAAGTGCACAAGCTTTCGAGTGCTACGACCATCTTTCTGCTGTCACCTTGTGCCTCATCGAGTTCATCCCAATGAGGCTTGTAGTACGCGCGTACCGGGTCGTCTTCGGGTACGTTCGGATTTTCGTAGCAGGCACGCATGGTGGCTACCGCATAGAAGATGATCACATGCCACTGCCGAATTTTTTCCGCAGTGAGGCGGTCTTCGGAACCCATGATCAGCTTCAGGAGGTCTCGCAGTTCGTGCTTTCCGAAAACAGGGGCTTTGATTTGCGGTTCGTCGGGTTTGGTCCGTGGAAACACGAAGATATCGATCTCGATTTCGCGGTCTCCGGGCCAGCCCAGCACGCCGAGGATGTCCGGACTGAAGTGGATGCAGGACCTCACCTGGCCTCTGCCGGGACAGGTTGTATCCATCAGATTGTCCACGTGCATCTGCCGGACGATGGACTCCGATTTCCATGAGTCGAGAGAAGTACAAGCGATGATTCGGTTGTGCATCGGGTATATCTCCACAATGCTCTGGGTGAAGCGAACTTCGAGAGGCTCCTGCAGATCCTCGCTGTGTATCCTCGAATCCTTGCGGACCTGGAAGCCGATCGGCAGTCGCTCAAGGAGCTGTTCTGCCATTTCTCGTGAAATTCCTTCATAGAGATTGAGGACTTTGAAGATCGTCCTCTGGTCCCTCCCTCCCTGAACCAGGAAGGGCTTGAATGCCTCGTTTGTTGTCGCGCTCATTTTTTAAGCTCCTTTTCCAGGAAAGGTTGCGTTTTGTGATAAAGATCAAGGAAAAAGTACTATGGCACAAAATTACATAATTGTCAATATATCTGAGTAAAAAATAGTTGTCCTTGAAATAAATGATAAAACTTGCTACACTCATGCGGCCTGAATTCAGGCAATTAATTATTTCTCATGCTGGGTCAGCATTTCTTGAAACCCTCGTCCGCACTGGGCGGACGCGCGAGAGATGACAGCAGAGGTTCTCGCATTACGTGCGGGATATAAAGGGAACAGCTATGACAAAAGACAATCAAGCGTCGGCTTTGCCCACGCTGGAAGCCATGCTCACAGCCGGCGTCCACTTCGGACATCAGAGCTCGCGCAGGCATCCGAAGTCCGCTCAGTATATTTTTACCAAGCGGAACAATGTGCATGTTATTGACCTTGAGCATACCAGGTCAAAACTGGCCGAGGCAGCAGACTTTGCCCGGCAGATCGCATCGAACGGAGGAGTGATCCTCTTCGTCGGTTCAAAGAAACAAGGACGCGATGCAGTACAGAAGGCGGCAGAACGCTGCGGCATGCCATATATAGTCGGCAGATGGATCGGAGGCATCTTCACAAACTTTGATCAGGTAGGAAAACTTATAGGCAAATTAAAACAGCTGGAAACTGAAGAAAAGGACGGCACGTGGGAAAAGTACAAGAAGAGCGAGCAGACCGCATTCCGCAAAGAAATGATGAAGCTTAGAGAATTCGTCGGCGGTATCAGCAGCATGACGAAACTCCCGAAGGCTGTATACATAGTAGATATCAAGAAAGAAAAGACCGCGGTCGCTGAAGCAAACAAAAAAAATATTCCTATCATTGCTATGACGGATACGAACGTTAACCCGGAAAAGGTGCAGTATCCGATCCCGTCGAATGACGATGCGATCAGTTCCATAGCTCTCATCACCAATTGCATCGCTGATGCAATTCTCGAAGCAAAAAGCGCTTCCCCCTCCGCTTAAGCTACGGCGGACCTTCGGCCGGCAAATTAATATAAATACGTTAACATATATGGCAAATTTAGATTTGATCAAAAAGATCCGTGAAGCGACCGGCGCAGGCATGGTCGATGTGAAAGAGGCTCTGTCAGAAGCGAATGACAATGAAGAGAAGGCTATTGAATTGCTCCGCAAAAAAGGACAGAAAATCGCAGCAAAGCGAGCTGAGCGAGTAACCAAGGAAGGCTTTATCGCGCATTACATTCACTCGAATGGCAAGGTAGCATCTCTCGTTGCGGTTTCCTGCGAGACTGATTTCGTGGGCCGCAACGATGACTTCCGCGCCTTTGCGAAGGAGTTAGCATTGCAGGTCGCAGCAACTGCGCCTCAGTATCTGAATCCTGATGATGTCCCTGCTGAAGTCATTGAGAAGGAAAAGGAAATTTATAAGGAGCAGTTGAAAACTGAAGGAAAGCCTGAAGCTATGTGGGATAAGATCGCTGAAGGCAAATTGCAGAAATTTTACAGCGAGGTTTGTCTCATGAAGCAGGTTTCCATCAAGGATGATAAAAAGACTGTCGAACAGCTTCTGACCGAGCAGATCGCCAAGATTGGGGAGAATATTAAGGTCGTGAAATTCGTTTATTTTACGCTATAATTTTTTACCGCCTTCCCGGCGGAGGGGCAGGGGGCCAGGGACTCGAAGTTCCGGAGCCCGTCCCTAGGCCCCCTGCACCCCCATACCCTGGCACGGCTGCAAATATCCCGCTCCGCCAACTGGCGGAGCGGGATATTTGTTCATTGACGATGGACAATAAAACGATTATAACGTAAGAACGCGCAAAGCTTCGCTTTGCGCTGTTTTGTCCTTTTCACATCTCATGAGAGGAGGTGATGACCGTGCTGATCAGCGGCAGGCTCGAGAACGGCATGTCGGTGTTCCTTTTGCCGGACAAACAGGCGTCTGCAGTTGGCATTGCGGTTATCGCCCTTGGCGGTGCCCGTGATGATCCTCCGGGAAATCCTGCAAGCCACCGGCTCGAACACGCGATGATGCGTGCCACCAAGGCATTCCCTACTGAAGCAGAGATCACCAGGTTCTATGCCCCCTTCGCGCATCAGTTCAACGCTGAGACCAGCCACACAGCCATGCTCATGCATGGACTTGCACAGCGCAAGGATCTTGCGAAGCTCATTCGCCTGCTGGGCGAAGTCGTGGTGCATCCGAAGCTCGACGCAGATACTGTCCGTATCGAGATCGAACGCCACGATGAAGAAAGTCGTGAAGTTCGCGACTCTCGCGGTGATGCGCTCTGGGTCGATTTCGATCGCACCATGTTTCACCGTAATAACCTTCCCTGTGCCTTGTACTCTGAACCGTCCTGCGGAGCTATGCTTCAAAAAGCGTCCGCGCGGTCTCTGTTTTTTCTGCATCGAAAGCGTTTCGTCGGCCTGCGCACTGCATTGGTGATCACCGGAGGTTTCGACCCTGATGAAGCCATGCGGCTTGTCCGCTACCGTTTCTCCCCATTGAGGCGCGGATCTCCTTCCGTACCCAAAACGATTGATTTCCAGAGATTTCGCGGCGGTTCGCGAGTGATCCGCGATAATGCAGCCGAGCAGATCAATTTCATCATCGGCTGGCCGACATTCGGCTTTTCTGACCAGCAGCGCATCGCTCTCGGCGTCCTGCGCAATCGTTTGTCCCGCGGCGCTGACTCGTATCTCAAGCTCGAGCTCGACAGCAAAGGCCGCGGCTATAGTTCGGTCGATCTGCTCTGGCTCTGGCACGATGTCGAGCAATACGCCATCAATGTTTCGCTCGCTCCGGGCAAGCTGCTCGAAGCGCTGGGGATCATAGCGCATCATGTCAGAACGCTCCGTGCTGATCTGATCTCGAAAGAAGAACTGGAAGGCTCGGTATCGGCCATGGCTACGCATGCTTCGCTGCAGCACCTGAACCCGATGGACCATGCAGTCTTCATGGCGAAACAGTGGGCCCATCTCGGCCGCCTCGTTCCTTCATCGGCGTATATCCGTTTGCTCCGCAAGGTGAGCAGGCAGGATATCCGGCGTGTTGCGAATGCGATCCTGGTGCATCACCGGCGCGTGATCGTTGCCCGCGGTCCTATGGGCAAGATCACGAGAAAAGATATGCTCGAGGCGCTTCGCCTGCGAAACAAGAAAGGAGGTCCTGGATGAACCGAACTACCATCGTTGTCACGTTCAGCAAGATCAGTGCCTATATGACCTGTCCGCGGCAAGCATTTTTCATCTCGCAGACAGGTCTTCTTGAGCGGCGCACTGACTACTCCAGGCTGTTCGGAACGGCGATACATGATTTCATCCACCGGGATATGTACGCTATTCCGAAAGAGCCGCGTGCTTTCCGGTTCAAGACCATTCGGTCTGCGCTGGGTGCATGGCATCGGTACTGGAACGCGGTAGTCGAAGAATCCATAGCTGGATTCGCGACTCGTTCGTCCGGCAAGGGCAAGAAGAAGGTTACCAAGCAAGTTCCGCGGCTCGTGAATCCCAGTGCCGAACAGACCGAGAAATACATGGTCACCGGCAGGGTCTGCATCGCACAGTACTGGAAGCAGAACGTCGACCGTGCTCGGCCGATCCAGATCGAGGAGCCGTATAGCTGGCCCTTGGGGTCAGGCGTAGAACTGCGCGGCAGATTCGATCAGGTACGCGACATCCCGCTTGAGAAGATCGCACGGTTCCGCCCGGAGCTTATCCGCAACGGAGTGCTCATCCCTGGTTTCGCGCCAGTGGTCGTAGCGGATTTGAAAACCGATCGTAATTCCTACGACTTGCGCTCCTTTCGTGAAGATCCGTCTCTGGAAGAAGAGGTCAGGCAGCAGTATCAGTTGCATGAAGGCCTGCAGGCCACGATCTACACCTTCCTGTACGAGATGCGCTACGGTGTCAAACCGGTCGGATTCGCGTGGTATCACCTGCGCAGCGGAAAGATTTTCATGACCTACCGTGATGAGCGGGATTATCGCCGGATGGCTGAGGTCATCCGTCATTATCTCGAAAACATTGCGGCCCAGTCATTTCCGCCGAATGCAGGCAAGTACTGCGAGTATTGCGACTACCTGGAACCGTGCCGCGAGAATCGCGAGCATTTGATCGCGCGGCCCGAGACCATGGAAGGCTTAGCCGGGGAATTGCTGCAGATTCCGTCGCGCGTTGCTATTGCTTCGAAACAGCACCGCCTGAAACTCAAGGTGCCGCGAGTTCCTGCAGAGCTTCCGCAGCTCCCGAGCCTCTCACTCGACACTGTTTTCCCGCGTGCCATTATGCTGCCAGCTACGCTGCCCTGGGCAAGCGAACTGGAAGACAAATGAGCATTGCATTTTCTCTCAACATGGGCCGCCCCTAACAAAGGCGGCCTTTTCTTAGAGCAGGAAAGATTATTTTTTGGTATACTGAATTCACTATGGCTGATGAACAATTAAACGAGTATATCCGGCAAGCGCGTCAGTCAGGAATGAATGAGACGCAAATACGAGATGCTTTAGTTCAGGCTGGCTGGGATACCTCAACGATTCAAAATGTTTTGCAAAGTTCCGCTGTACCGAATGCTGAATGGCATGTAACGTCGAAGCCTCGGCGTCGTGTATATGTAAAAGCCTTTATTGTTTTAGCAGTTGTTCTGCTCTTTGGCGGAGGAGCATATGCTGCATATTTTTATTTTATTCAGCCAAAGGAAGATCTGCAGACATCGAAGCAAGTTGAAGCACCAAAACAGGTCATTGCAAATCAGGCACAAGAAAACACTATACCGGAAAGCAGCGGCATAGCCAAAGTACCCGAGCCTCCGTACTATGTAGTACTAAGCGGTGAAATAGGTAAAGATACTACTGTTTCGCTGAATCCATTTTTTTTCACGACAAGCAAAGAACCTGCTTCTCAGATGGAGCCTCAGCCGGAAGCAGTGTTTACAGTCGAGATGTTAGACGGAAGCACGGTTCTCGCATCAGCTCCTATTGATGCATTTACCTGCGCTGATATACCAGGTGATGACCAATGCTTGTCCGCAGATCATACGAATGGTTTTTTCGTTACAGCATTGTTTACTGATAAAATGCCGGATGCGCTCAGCATTAAAAAAGGTAATAAAGAAATATACCATCTTGCAGCGCAAACTACAGAATTTCCTGCGCTAGATATTTCGCAACAAGACTTAACCTCAGGTGTATTACACATAGTATGGAAACAAATACCGGTCGAGCCAAAACTTGAGTATGAAGGATATATATCTAATAATGGGTTTTCTCACACTGAGAACAGTATCGGAACCACTGTTGTTGCATATCATGATGCAAACGGTGCAGCGCTGACACGAA
The DNA here is from genome assembly GCA_964402565.1 of uncultured Gammaproteobacteria bacterium. GTDB lineage: Bacteria > Patescibacteriota > Patescibacteriia > UBA1558 > 2-01-FULL-52-15 > CAYRBH01. The sequence goes on from CAYOCJ010000001.1 coordinate 334,531, forward strand.
TGCCGGATGGTACGACAAAGGACATCATCGGGGATAATGAACTGACTTTCAATACCTGGGGGGACTCGTATATGGCCGGTACCATTCAGGCTGCTGTGTATGCAACTGATGGTTTTCGAACGCGCGTGTTTTATTCTTCTGAATTTAAACAAATGCCATATCCTGTGCACGCGAGCATCAAGTCTCCGGAAAACGGTAAGACCTATGAGCAAAATCACGTCGATCTGATGGTGAATGATTATGATGCTCAGGGCAACTATGCAGGGCCAGTTACCGGAAATACGTATACCTGGACATCAGATAAGGATGGTCAAATTGCAACCACCAAAGAAGCGACCTGTCAGTCGCTTGCGCCAGGCAATCATGTCATCACCTTGCATGTAAAAAATGAGAATGGTACAGAAGATTCTGCATCAGTTACTATAACGGTAACGACTGACACATTGTTTTGGAATCAGACCAGTGATTGTGATGACCCGTCGAAGCGAGGAGGTATGACGAAAGCACAATGTCTGAGCTACTATGCGACGGTAAAATATGAAAATGAGAAGGATTATAATGAGCGCAGAGCTAGCGGTCATATATGTGAGTAAGAAATTGAGTTGATGGAAAAGAGCAGGATCCGAAGACCCTGCTCTTTTTTGTTCGCTAGCTGAACTAGTTGCCGGCGGCTAAGGCTTTCTCGACATAGGCGTAGATTGCCTTGTCGACCTCGGGGCAGATTGCCGACCAGTCGACAACTTTCGTACGCTCGACATGCACCTTGTAGCGCTCCACGGTGACCGACTGAACACCGTGGATGTCGAGGAGCGAACGAAGGAGATCGGTGCCCTTCGTTTCCCCTTCGCTTTCATCACGATGCATTTCGAAGATTCTCTTCTCGGAGAGAAGGAAATCCGCATGGCAATAGGCTGTCCCGCTTTCGGAAATATTCCGTTCCCAGAGAAGCTTCACTGCCTCGGCTAACTTGCTGTTCATTTCGAAAGAACCTCCTTGCGCACAATAGGGAGGCGCAAACCCGTTTATCAGCAAATCCACGAGCACGCAATTGGCCGGGGTCACTGATAAACATGAGATTAAAACATGTGGATATTAAAATGTCAATGCTTTTCATGACATGAATAGGGTTATGCGCTATACTTAGGTATATATTTAATACTAAACCTATGCCAAAAAAACCAATCAGAATTGCGATCAATGGCTTTGGCCGTATCGGCCGAGCAGCATTCAAAATTGCTCTGAGCAAAAAAAACGTCGAGATCGTCGCTATCAACGATCTCACTGATGCGAAGACCTTAGCGCATCTGTTGAAGTATGACAGTGTTTTTAGAACCTACGGTAAAGAAGTAGGTTCCGGTAAAGGGTATATTACTGTCGATAAGAAAAAATATCCGATCTATGCCATTCCTGATCCCGCGAAGTTGCCGTGGAAGAAACTTAAAGTCGATGTGGTACTCGAATGCACCGGTCGCCTCGATGAAGGTGATGCGTCAGCAGTACACCTGAAAGCAGGAGCGCGGAAAGCAGTGGTGTCAGCGCCAGTGAAAGGCGGCTCTGCGCAGAATTTGCTGTTCGGCGTGAATGATCATGAGTATGATCCGAAGAATAACATTGTCTCGAATGCATCCTGTACCACGAATTGCATCGCGCCGGTCGCCCAGATCATCAGCGATAAATTCGGCATCAAGAAAGCCATGATGACGACCATTCACTCCTATACTCAGGACCAGCGTTTGCATGATGCGCCGCATGATGATTTGCGCCGTGCCAGGGCTGCAGCGCAGAATATGGTTCCGACAACGACCGGCGCTGCTATTGCCACCGGCAAAGTTATACCAGAGCTTAACGGACTCTTCGACGGACTTTCGATCCGCGTGCCAACCATTGATGTGTCGCTTTCAGATTTCACGTTCCTGGTGAAGAAAAAGGCAACAGTGAAAGAAGTAAATCGTATCTTGACCGTTGCTTCGAAGTCGCCGCGCTATCATGGTATTCTGGATGTCACTGATCAGCCTCTGGTTTCCTCAGATTTCATCGGCAACCCCCATTCAAGCATCGTTGATCTATCGCTTACGAAGGTCGTGGATGATACCATGGTTAAGGTCATCGCCTGGTATGATAATGAATGGGGCTATTCGAATCGCCTGGTTGATATGGCCGTTCTCGTCGGCTCATCAAAATAAAAGAAGGGGAGGGAGTTGGTTGTGCGCCAGCTCCCTCCTTTGTATCGAGTCCGCAGGCCTTAGCGGGGTGAAACATTGCCTGCGCGGTTCTTCTATCATAGTAACATGTTGTAATATTTGGTAAAGTACAAACATGATCGAGCTGTATAACAATTTGCACCGGAAAAAAGAGGAGTTTGACCCTTTGGTGAAGGGCGCTGTTGGTTTATATACCTGTGGTCCGACAGTCTACGACTATCAGCATATTGGTAATATGCGCGCCTATATTACCTGGGATATACTGAAGCGCTTTTTGGTCTCGCAGGGGTACAAGGTGAATCACATTATGAATATCACTGATGTCGGTCATCTGACATCGGATAGTGATGAAGGCGATGATAAAATGGAAGTTGCGCGCGCGCGTGAACATCTGACTGCCTGGCAAATCTCAGAAAAATATTTTAACTATTTCAGGCAGGATTGCGATCATTTGAACATCCTGCCGCCAACACACTATGTGAAAGCAACTGACTTGATCAAAGAGCAAATCGCTTTCGCGAAAGTGCTGGAAGAGAAAGGTTTCTTATACAAAATTTCCGATGGCATGTATTTTGATACGTCGAAAGACCCGGACTATGGCGCTTTAGCGTTACTTGATCGCAAAGGCGCTGCATCAGTCGCGCGCATTGAGACAAATCCTGAGAAAAGGAATCCGGCTGATTTTGCGGTATGGAAGTTCTCACCAGCTGATTCGAAGCGCGATATGGAATGGGAAAGTCCCTGGGGCAAGGGTTTTCCTGGTTGGCATCTTGAATGCTCGGTTATCTCTATGAAACATCTTGGTGAGACCTTCGATATTCACACGGGAGGGATTGATCATCTGACTGTCCATCATCCGAATGAAATGGCGCAGTCAAAAGCGTACTCTGGCAAACTGCAGGCGAACTATTGGCTGCACAATAATTTCATCAATGATAAGAATAAGAAAATTTCAAAGTCAGCTGGCACCTTCGTCAGGCTCGCGGATATTATCACCGGAGGAGTGAGTCCTTTGGCCTATCGGTATTTTGTCTTGCAAACGCATTATCGCAAAGAGCTTGCCTATTCCTGGGACGCGGTCAAAGCCGCGAATCAGGGCTTGAAGAATTTGTATCAAGAGCTATCGTTCTATCAGGAGCCAAGTGTTGAGACTATCGGTGAGTTGATACAAAAATTCGATGAAGCCTTATCTGATGACTTGAATACTTCGAAAGCACTGGATGTGATGCAGCAAGTTTTGAAAGCGAAGAAACCCAGTAGCATGAAACTCACAACGCTATTCAAAATGGATGAGGTATTAGGATTTGGCATGCGAGCTGAATGGCAACGGAGGAGTAAGCTACCCGCGAAAGCGCATGAATTACTTGCTCTGCGCCTCAAAGCCCGCGAAGCAAAGGACTGGAAACAGGCTGATATACTGCGTGATAAGCTGGCTGAAATGGGTGTTATGGTTATGGATACAAATGAGGGGCAGATGGCGACGTTGAGTAATTAATGCTTTGCGAATGGACCTCGGTTTTCTAAACGCATATTTACTTAAACTAAATTTGATTACGTGGGCTCTCGTAGTATTTCTTTGCATCGTGCTTTTCTTATTGAGATGGAAGCTGCCAGTTATCATTGGCAGAATGGGTGAAAAATTTGTCCGAGGTAAGTTGCTTAATTTAAATCCAGAATACTATAAAGTTATTAACAATTTAACTCTTCCTTCATCGGGCAGCACAACTGTCACTCAAATTGATCACGTGGTCATATCCAATTATGGAATATTTTGTATCGAAACTAAAAATTATAAAGGCTGGATTTTTGGAAACGCATACGATAAATATTGGACACAAGTTATTTACCATTACAAAAAGAAATTCTATAACCCAATCCATCAAAATTTTGTTCACTCAAAAGCGATAGGGGCTTATGTGCGACCTATTAGTTCAACTGTAGCGATTGATACTTTCGTCGCTTTCCCAACAGCGGAAAAATTACGTATAACTGGCACCAGCAATGTCGGGCATATGGAAGATATCCTCCAGAAAATATTAAATTATACAGCAGTCATTCTAAGCGACGGTGATAGAGATGAAATTTTTGAAGCTCTGCAAAATGCAAATATTCATGATAAGGTTGTTCTCAAAGATCATATTAGAGAAGTAAAAAATATTGCCATTAAAAGTTAAGTTTTTTAGTTCGTTAGGGTTTCAGGGGCGAGCATGCAAAGCTTGTATATTTGTATTGACAATCCCGTAGCGCAATGTTATCTTCATCAGTCGCTCGAAAGAGCCCATTGTCCGTTTTAGAACGGAGGAGGATGCCATAGTGAAGAAGTTCACCGCCTGGCTAGAGGATGAGCCTGGGTTCTGCGGCACCATCGGTGCGATTTGCATCGCACTAGGGTGCATCTTTGTCTGGCAGAACACAATCGTCTTGATTCATGAGTACCTGAATGCGCCGACCTTGTCCGACGTGCCGACCGATTTCATGCTCAGGTACTACTACAACGAGCCGTTTCACCTCAATACTGAGGTCAGGACTTTCGTACTGACCATGGCTGCCGCGATGCCGGAGGAGATCGTGTGTCGCTTGTTGCCGATTGTAGTATTCTTTCGCAACAAGCGCCGTGATACGTGGCGGTGGGTTGCCGTTGCGTTGTGTGTCGGTCCGGCATTCGGTCTTGCTCATGGTGTCATACCAGGTCTGTACCTGCAAAACGGCATAGGCCTGTTGCTCGCCGCACTGTACTTGAAATGCGGCGGTATGAATGGGCGTCATCTGAAGGCGCTTCTGTCCTCATGGACAGCGCACTTCCTGCTGAACTTCTCGTTGATCCAGTTTTTGCCCCATCTTTGGGTCTGGCTGTATGACCTGAAGGCAGCTCCCATCAAATAGCGCAGTTTCTACCAGTGCGCTTAACACGACGTCGCGTGTGACGCGGCGAGAACAGAAGGCCTCGGGTGGCTAACGCCCGGGGCTTTTTCCTTTGCGGCTGGTCTCGGTACATCAAGAAAAAGCAAAACCCCGGATCAGTTGACCCGGGGCTGTGAGTTGCTAGGCCTTTCGGCCTACTCTTTGTTGTTGACGAACGCGGTGACGATCTTCAGGGCGTGATGTTCGGTTCCTTGCGCGAAATCCAGGCCTTCCATCAGTTGATCGAGTGCCGTATCGATTCTTCGGTACTCGTTCAGTTGATGATTGGCCTCGTCAGGCAAGACCATCCTGACGATGTAATTCGGCTCGCCGACAACATGTTGCCCAGCGACAGGGAATGGATCTTCATCGTCGAGGCTGATGATGTCCCGTTCCGGCCCAAACTTACGCTTGGTGTCCTCGAAAATGATGTATCGACGGATCGAACGATCACGTGCCGGAGGCCGCTCGTTGATCAGAGATTCGACGAGATAGATCGCGCGGCCTTCGAAGTTTTCGTCATCGGAGAAGCCGGGGTTGAAGAGGCTGAATGCTTCGTCAAGCTTTACGAATCGATCCATGAGCTGGTTGAACTCATGTGACAAGAAGGCGACGATGAGTGTTTTGTCTTCCCCGGGAAGATAGCCTCCGCGTTGCAGGGAGCCCTTTTCCAGGTGCCTTTCCTTGAGGCTGATGACATCCTGACGCTTACTTCCTTCGCTGCGGACGATCACATATCGTTCCACGATTTCCTCCTTTTTTGGTGTACAGATCAAGTCGTGACGTTATAGTATAAAGGGTGCTTCGTCAAGCAATATACTTGACGAATCGACTGCGGTAAGTTATACTCCTTTTCGTGAAATCCTAAGACAGCAGGTGTCACGTGGCCGCGCGAAAGCGAGGCTTTACGTGACTTAATCTCCTGCCGAGGAAAGGTCGATACCTCTCTATGTCTGTGATTTCCTCACGGACTTTTTTGTTTAAAAGTCCCAACAGACTATATATATGCCAAAATCACGAGAAAAGAAGGAAGTTGAAGTGAAGAATCTTTCTGAAAGCCTGAAGAAAAGTAAGGCGGTCGTCTTTGCGACGCAGAAAGGTGTCTCAGTGAAAGCAATCGAAGGCTTGCGCAAAGACCTGAAAGGCCATGATGCGCAGCTACAATCAGTGAAGAAGACATTGCTGAATTTGGTTGCGAAAGAACAATCCATCGATCTCTCGAGTCTTGCTATGGACGGAAGCGTTGGTCTTGCATTCTCCTATGGGGATGAAGTAAGCGCTGCGAAAACCGTCTATGACTTCACGAAGAAGAACGATGGCATGCAGATAGTCGGAGGCATGCTCGAAGGCCAGGTTATCCCCGCGGATAAAGTCATGGCCCTGGCAAAACTTCCGGGCAAACAAGAATTGCTTGGGCAATTGGTCGGCACCTTGCAGGCTCCGGTTTCTGGATTCGTCAGAGTCCTGGCTGGTAACTTGCGCGGGCTAGTCAATGCGCTCAATGCAGTGAAAGAATCTAAGTCGTAATTTCGCCTATCGGGCGGAAATAATCCATAATTTAAACACTATGTCAGAAGAAAAAATGGCAGTACCGGCAAAATTCAAATCCATCGTTGATGAGGTTTCGAAGATGTCGGTATTGGATCTTTCGGAACTGGTAAAGGTTCTCGAAGATCATTTCGGAGTAACAGCTGCAGCTCCCATGATGATGGGTGCTATGCCGGCTGCTGGCGGTGCAGGCGCTCCTGCTGAGGAAGCAAAGTCAACCTTCTCAGTTGAGCTCACGGCTGGCGGTGAGACAAAGATCGCGGTTATCAAAGTAGTCCGCGAGCTCACTCAGTTGGGCTTGAAGGAAGCTAAAGACATTGTCGATGGCGCTCCAAAGATGCTGAAGGAAGGCGTTGATAAAGCCGCTGCAGAAGAAATGAAAAAGAAGATCGAGGAAGCAGGCGGAAAGGTGACCCTCAAGTAAGATCTAAAAAGGTCATCCTGACCGAAGGCCCCGAGCTTCTGCGAGGGGGCGAAGTCGAAGGATCTGCTTTGAAGTAATAGTAATTACTTGTACTACTGAAAGCGCCCGGCCGTACGGCCGGGCGCTTTTGTATCTATACGCGGAGCTGCCTACACCTCACACCGGGTCCAATCGGAAGGGTGTTCGGTATAGTCCGCTCGCGTTTTTCCAATATTCTAAGAAAACAGTCCCGCAGCAGCGGAACACCATCCTCGCCGGAGGCGGCGTGGCGGGGTACGGGGTTGTCAGGGGTGTAGGGGCGCCTTCGCAACTTGAGCCCCTCACCCCTGACTGGCCTGCCGGGGCCAGTCCCGGCTAGTTACTTTTTAATAGCGAGAAGATAAATCGCTTTTCCGTTCAGCACATCGATCTGATCCTCCTGAGCAGTCACGACCAACGTCTTTAAATCGTCGAATTTCGGAGAAGTATATTGATCTTTAATATTTCCTTGCTTGTCGAGGATGGCGACGCGTTTATTTTCAGGGTCGAGGATATAGAGCAGTTTAGATTCTTTCGTTGTATAGATAGTACTTGATGCACCGAGCTGAGGGCTGAATTGGTGGTAATTGAATTCCTGGCGTGTGCCTTTCAGGAGCTTCACGATCTCGCCGTCTTTCGTGATCAAATAGGCATTGCCGTCGATGGCGACGTTATTTGCTTTATTGAGGAGACCCGCGTCATTGAGCCAAACGGTGCCAGCCTTGAACGTCGTGCCAGAACCTTCATGTTTGAAGAGCTCGCCTTTGGTCCGATCAAGCAGATACAAGTTGCCGGCGTAGAGGGTTACTGCATCAATTTTTTTCATATCCGCATGCTTTTGCAGAGCGACCTGTGCCAGATCGCTGCCCTTGATCCTGAAAAGATCTCCGGCGTCGGTCATGGCCAAGGTAGTATCGCCGCTTTGCGCAAGGAATGCGATCGGAGCTTGCAGCAAGGATGCTTTTGATAAAGCGCCATTGGTGAGCCGATACAGCTGTTTATCAGCTGAGAGCATGACTGAACCGTCAGGAGCCAGAGCGATAGCGGTCACATTCGTCTCGGGTATGCTTGAAATGTCAGCCAGCGAAAGAGGGGAATCTATGGTATTGATATGCCGGACCTTGTTCAGCTGGTATTCTGCATCCTTGCGATACTGCGCGATCTGCTCTTCTTGTTTTTTATTTGCAGGCTTCAGCGAATCAAGCGCCTTGATCATATCCAGATAGATCTGTTCAGCAGTAGCCTCATCTCCGTAGAGGATCGCATCATCAGCTGCAGATTTTTTTTGGGTCAATGCGAACAATGTGGTGTCATACGATGATCGTATGGAAGCGAGTTCCTTATTTTGTCCTTTGATCAGCAGCACATGCATCAGCAGGAAACAGAGTACTGCAAGCGAGATGATCGTATAACGTTTTCGTTTTGGCGTGTCCGAGAGCTTCATTTGCCATTGCTGTATATAGTCATTGGTCGTATCGATGAGATTTTTCTCATGGGCAGAACGTTTTGAGGTAAAGAGTAGCGCCTGGAGCCCGGCCCAGATAGCCGACCACAGCCTGATCAAAATGCGGGTCATGAGCTGCAGGTAATTCCGAAGATGCTTCAAGAACCAGCGTATTGATCCTGAGATGGAGATATATGGTATGAGAGATTCGCGCGGGCGAAGCGTGCGTCTCTGCCGCGGCATTTCCTCGAAAGTGCCGGCGTTCGTATTGTCTATCAGATCATCATAGCTCGGTTGCTCATCGCGCTGTGCCGCAGTTGCAGGAACTTCCTGCATTCCTTGAGCAGCAAGCCCGTCGTATTCGGTGGTGAATTTGATGAGCGCTGCAGCAAAGGTAATAGAGGACGGCACCTGAGATACCAGCATTTCAAGTTTTTGTGCCGCAGCTTGCGGAGCATAGGTTCGGACGATGCTGTTGATCTTTTCTTGCGCGATATAGTCGCCAAGCGATGATGTCGTCATGATGATGGCATCGCCGGGATTCAGGATACCGCTCGTGATATGCGAGAAGAGCTTCAGCGGATTCAATTGGCGATCGGATTCTGAGATCAGGGTCATGGTGCTGCCCTGGACCAGATACGCCTGTATATTTCCAATTTGCGAGAAATGCACCTGGCCTCGGTCAGATACGCCGATGAGCAGATTGAGGCTATTCAGCCATTGAGTATTTTTTTTCGGCGCTATATGGGGCAGCAGGATATTCAAAGACTCGAGCGTGGTCTCGAGGACAAGCTCAGGTGTGAATTGCCGCGACTCTTCGAATGCTTTGACCGTTGTATTGATGATAGCGTCAAGCAAAGCTCCATGATCGGCGGCGCTGCGGGGGAATTCGACGACAATGATCAGTTTTTGCAGATTTCGCTCTGCCTGAGGTGCGTTTCCAAGGTATATATCAGCAATGCTTCGGCTGAAAGCAGGGTCGTATACGAACAACTTATCTATGAGTATATCTCGCGGGTCCGGCATGATTTAGTCCAAGATACTTGCGTTAAAATGGTGCGGTCATTATACTATAGGTACTTTTTTTAGTGAACCCAGCTCCGCCTTTGCTTTATAATACAGTATTTCAATAAATAATAGTTTCCTGGCCGCGCCATAGTGCCGCAGTAGAGAACTGCGGTACAAAGGTGGGCTTGGTTGCAGTTTCTCTATGTTAGAACATCTTTTTGGTTCCACGTCACGCGCGAAGATAATAAAATTTTTTTGTACGCATGCGACAGCACGCGGGTATGTCCGTGAATTAGCCAGGTCTTTGGACATTGCCCTGAATGGCCTGAGCCGCGAGCTTGAGAATCTGGAACGGATCGGTCTTTTGGCTTCTTCATTCGATCAGGGAAAGAAATTTTACAGCGTAAATCCCGGATTTCCAATGCTTGCCGAGCTGAAGGCGCTGATCTTCAAATCAATTGTCTTGCTCGAGCAGGCCATAGTCCGCGATGTGAAAGAGATGCGCGGCGTGCAGGTATTTATACTGACCGGCATTTTTGTCGGAGAAGAGACCGGGACTGATATTTTACTGGTCGGTACGATAGACCGCCAGAAAGTTCAGAAACTGATAGCTTCGCTCTCAAAGTCGTTCTATCAGGATATCCGTTTCACGTTATTTTCGCCGACCGAGTACAAGTATCGTCTCGAAGTAACGGATAAGTTCGTGTATACGATCTTGAATCATTCGCCGATAGTTATCGTCAACAAGTATACGAAATGAGATCTGTCACGCTCCCGACTCGCCGCGGATACCGGTTAGCCCTGCGCTTGTATCCGGGCAACAGAAATTTACCGCTCGTGATCCTTTGTCATGGTCTTGGTGTTGATAGCAGGTATCCATTGATAGCTACAATTCAGAAGGAATTAACGAAAGCGGGTTTTGGTGTTTGCGTTTTTGATCTTGCTGCGCATGGCAATAGCAGCGGAGGAGTCAAAGACAGGCTTGTCCGTAATTTTGTATCGGATCTCGTAGACTGCATAGCATATTGCAAAAAAAATGATCTTGCCTCAAACGGGGTAGCGCTCATCGGCCATAGCATCGGGGCATTAGCAAGCATGATTGTTGCGTCTCAGCAAAGGCAGAATATTGCCTGTGTCGTATGTATCGCTGGTAATGCAGAAGCAAAGAAAAAGCAGCTTGCTTTGGAGGCCAAAGGGAAGATACGAACATATAAAACGTATAGCATGGTTGGCCGCACAAAGGTGGCAAAAAACTTCTGGATTGACCGCTCAAGGCTCGAACCAAAGCAATTCGTTAGAAAGATACAAATGCCAATGTTGTATGTCGACGGAAGTAAGGATCACACGAATCCGCCGGAGGATAGCAGATTACTATTGTCATGGACAAAGTCAAAGAGAAAAAAAGTTGTCCTGATAGCAGGCGCAGATCATTATTTCAAACCGTTAGCACATCAGACAGCAGCTGCGAAAACTATCCAGCTATGGCTCAAAAAAAATATACTTTAAAAAAAACAGCCTCTTTCCTTGTGGTGTGGGGCATTTCTCAGAATATGCTTCATTGTGAAGTTGTCTCAAAAGATAGGCGTTTTGATCTGAGCGGGGACTTTTCGCCATTGGATCAAAAATTATTACTAGTATTGCAAAGCGAGAAATCGAAACTCAAGGATATTGCCGCGGTTGGAATAGTCGCAGATCATTTGGGAGGCTTTGCTTCGTCTCGGCTTTTGCTAGCAACGCTTAATACCTATGCATGGCTTCGGGACATGCCAATTTTCTCTATCCCTGAAGAATGGAAGCAAAAAGAGCCAGCTGAACTCGTCATGCTCCTTCTGAAAAAGAGCAAAGCAACAAAAAAAGCCGCACAAGTCCTGCCGCAGTATATGCGTCCTGCCGACACGACCGAATCAAAAAAAGTAAAAAAATTTAAAGTTGTTTGAAAGAAGCTTCGTATTCAGAGCAGAATTGTGCTATACTATAGCCTGCAGTATGAAACATAAACATAAATCAAAGTATTATTTGAAAAAGAAGAATCTGGTGGCGATCATGAGCGCTATCAAGGCTGACTCATTGACTGGCTTCATTGCAGGCTTTTTGGTTGGCGTTATCGGAATGTATGTCTATGTGATCATCATTAGCACATTCCCGTAGAAATTTTTTTTCTGTTTTTCCACAGGCCACACAGTGGTCTTTTTTATTTTTTAGCCATTTTTTGCAACTTTTTGATTATTTCCTCTGTTTGTATCGTAATATAGTGGTTGACCAAAGCTGTTTTGTGGTGTAAAATGGAGTGGTATAGATGTGAAGTGGAACAAAGTGGGGATAACCCAATCCTTTTGTGGATAACTAATATGTTTCTAGGAGAATACCGACATACCATCGATGATAAAAATAGGCTATCTGTACCTGCAAAGTTCAGACAATTGTTGATTTCAGGAGCAGTGCTGACCAAAGGATTAGATGATTGTCTTTTTTTGTACCCAAAAGCAGCGTGGGATACCTGGTCCGAGAAGCTAGCCAAGCTTCCGATCAGCCAGAGCAAGAGCAGGGCATTCCTTCGGATGATGCTCGGCGGTGCAATGGAAGTCGAGTTAGACAAGCAGGGCAGGGTAGTGGTTCCTGATTATTTGATCGGATATGCAGGATTGAAAAAGCAGGTTGTCATTGCAGGACTGTATGATCGTCTGGAAATCTGGGATCTGGCGAAATGGGAGCAATACCAAAAGAGCACTGAAAAGGAAGGTAATCATATTGCTGAAACGATGTTCGAATTGGGAGTATAGCTATGGCAGATTTTCGCCATGTGCCAGTACTCCTTCACGAAGTAGCTGATCATTTACAACCTACACGCAATAAAAAATACATCGACGGAACGCTCGGTGGAGGCGGTCATGCCGCAGAATTGCTGAAACGAACTGCTCCGCACGGTATGGTACTCGGTTTCGAGCTTGATCGGCGTGCACGCGAAGCTGCTGAAGTGCATTGTGCTGAGTATGGATCCAGGCTTGTCATACTCGCACAGAGTTACAGCGAGCTGTCTGAGGCTCTTGAACACCATGCAGACTTCAAGAGTGCAGACGGCTTTCTTCTCGACCTTGGGCTTTCGTCGCCGCAGCTGGATACCAGTAATCAGGGTTTTTCCTTCAACGATACGGAGGGTCTCGATATGCGATTCGATGATTCGAATGGCGAAAGCGCTCACGATCTGATCATGCGATCTTCTGAAGCTGAACTGCGAGATCTGCTGAGAACCTATGGAGAGGTGCGCGATAGCGGACGGATCGCACGAGCTATTGTAAGGCTCCGCGAGGCTGAACCGCTGACCGTTCCAAATCTTGTGGCTACGATCGTCGCAGAAACACCGCGATCGAAGCCCGGCATGCATCCGGCAACCTTGGTCTTCCAGGCATTGCGGATCGCCGTGAATCATGAATTGGAGAATATCGCTGCGGTGTTGCCGCAGGCGGTAGCCGCTGTCAGAAGCAAAGGGCGTATAGCTATTATCAGTTATCACTCGCTCGAAGACCGCATCGTAAAAGAATTCTTCAAACGCGAGTCCCGTGATTGTCTCTGTCCACCGAATATACCTGTATGCCGCTGCGGGCACAAAGCGTCGATCCGTCGCATTACGAAAAAACCGATAATTCCCAGCGCATCGGAGATCAAGATGAACCACCGCAGCAGAAGTGCGAAATTGCGTGTCGTAGAAAAACTGTAGCTTTTGCAAGATAATATCAAAATCAAAAACAAAAATATGAGGATAGGAATCAAAAAAAACATACACAAAGGAATCCTGAAAAGAACCAATACGCTGCTCGTTGCAGTGGTTGTCGTATCATATCTCGTGCATCTTGCGCTTGCCAATCATGACGCTATGCAGCGGTATGAGCTTTCACAGTTCAGGAATACCGAGCAGGAATTGATCCAGGAGAAGCAGAATCTATCAGTGAAAGTTGCAGAAATGCAGTCGCTCGACCGGCTGGCCAGTGAAAGCGCGCGATTGCAGCTCGTGAAAGCACCGTCTGCTCGATACATTTCTGTACCTGGATCAGTTGCTCTGAACAAATAATGTACTCACTCGATGGGGCCCCGATCGCATAGACAGCTACCAGCTTTTGCTGAGCGACGTTTATTCCTCGTCGCCTTCCTCATCGTACTCGCGTTTGGCGCTATTATCGCCAAACTTTTTTATGTGCAGGTCATACAGCATGATTATTACCAGCAGCTTGCCGATGGCCAGCAAAAACGAACGCATGACTATACTGCAGAACGCGGGGAGATCTATGCCAGGGATGGCGCAGGAAATTCCGCGGATTCATTGTACCCGCTTGCGGTCAATAAGGTCTTTTATTCAGTTGCTATAGACCCGAGCAAGATCACGAGGCCGGTCAATACGGCTGAGGCTTTGGTAAAGGTGCTGAACGTTGATTATCAGAATGTCCTAACCAGGTCTCAGAAGAAGAATGATACCTATGAACCGATCGTCTCGCGCGCCACTGAGGAGCAAAAGCAGGAATTGGAGAAAACAGGCCTTCCGGGCATGCAGTTCAAGAAAGAGATATGGCGCTACTACCCGGATAAAACGATCGGCAGCCACATTCTGGGTTTTTATGGGGATGACGGCACCACCAAGAAAGGCAAATACGGGCTTGAAGGCTTCTGGGATTCGACGCTGGCAGGTGTGAGCAGAGAAGCCACGGTCGTGCGCGATGCCATAGGCAGTTTACTGCCTACAGCAAATGGCGCTACGGTCGGAGCAACAGACGGTGCGGATTTGGTCCTGACCATAGATAGGAACATACAATTTGAGATCTGCAGCGTATTACAGAAAGGCATCGAGAAGTATGCGGCCGATGATGGTACGGTCATCATTATGGAATCAAAGACTGGGAAGATCCTCGGCCTGTGTAATTATCCGACCTTTGATCCGAATCAATACCAGGATGTGTCTTCCATTGATGCATTTAATGACAATGCAGTGTATGAAGCATATGAACCTGGTTCAGTGTTCAAGCCGATATCCATGGCGATCGCTATTGATCAGGGCAAGGTAACGCCAACGACAGTCTACGAGGATAAGGGTGAGATCATCATCGATAATCATCCTATTCATGATTTTGATAAAGTCGCTCACGGCACGAAGACAATGACCGAGGTGTTGCAGGACTCCCTCAACTTGGGTGTTATCTTTGCTACAGAAAATGTAGCCAATCCTGTGTACTATGACTACGTGAAAAAATTTGGTTTTGGAGAAAAGACCGGGGTTGAGCTTAGCCAGGAAGTTGCCGGCAGTCTTGGCAAGCTGAGCGCAGGAAAAGATATTTATAAAGCGACCACCTCATTCGGACAAGGCCTGACGGTAACTCCGTTGCAGATGATTGCAGCTATCAACGTATTAGCGAATAACGGCGCTCTGGTGAAACCCTATATCGTAGATGAAGTACGATATCCGGACGGTGATAAGAAGGTCACTGAACCTCAAATGATACGGCAGGTGATCCGCAAAGAAACAGCACAGACGCTTGCCGCGATGCTCGTTCGCGTCGCAGATGAGGGGTATGACCATAAAGCATCGGTACCAGGCTATTACCTTGCCGGAAAAACCGGCACAGCTCAGATTGCCGAAAATGGAGTCTACGGGACCAAGACGAATCATACGTTCGTCGGTTTCGGACCTGCGACAGATTCAAAATTCACCGTTCTGATCAAAATGCACAATGTGAAAAATGTAGGTTTCGCCTCGGACAGTACGACGACATTGTTCAATCAGATCGCCCAGTTCTTATTACAGTATTACAAAATCCCGCCGACTCGCTAGCCGTTGACCGATAGCAAGCGGTATAGTAAAGTGCTCGGTTGTAACTGAGGCCCTATCGTCTAACGGTTAGGACACTGCGTTCTCAACGCAGGAATCGGGGTTCGATTCCCCGTGGGGCTACCAAAGCAGCGTCTTAAGTAAATAATCATTTAGCTTTTGATGTATTGAGGTCGGGGATGGAATCGAAGGGGCAGCAGCGATCCGCCCTGGGCGGAGAGCGCCGACTGAAGCGAGGAATACGTAGCTTCAGGCGCTGCCCAGGGCAACGAAGCGGCTTGCAAGCCGCGAGGCGATAATTCCCCGTGGGGCTACCACTCGACTCGCCTTTTGTTATCACTCAAGGATCACTCGTCGTTTCGACGCTTTGCAGGGTCTCAACGGTGGTGTAGAAAGGCGAGGCGAGTGCCCTGAGCGACGAACGCAGTGAGGAGTCGAATGGGCATGCATACTCTCCGGAGTTTATTTTTTGTTCAAATTGTGTTCTATGTTATACTTTTGAGGTTATGTCTGTATCAAACCTTCCAAAACATGTTGGTATTATCATGGATGGCAACCGCCGCTGGGCAAAGTCGCGGGGCTTGCCTACGCTTGCCGGCCATCAGCGCGGTTACGAAACCGCACTGAAGATCATTGAACATGCCTTTGATTCCGGCATTTTGTGCGTAACCTTATTTGCTTTTTCAACCGAGAACTGGAATCGATCCAAGGCTGAAATTTCATATTTAATGAAATTGGTGCTGAAAATGATCATGAAGCAAGCCGAAGTTCTCCATAAGCGTGGAATTCGGCTCGTTATCATCGGTTCTCACGAGCGGGTGCCGAAGAATGTGCTTCATGCGATCGCCGAAGCAGAGCGGCTGACGAGAAATAATATGAAGGGCACCTTGCAAATAGCGTTTAACTATGGCGGCAGGAATGAGATCACTGATGCGATACGATCCATAGTGCGTGACAAGATGCCCATTTCTGAAGAAACTATCTCATCGCGGTTATATACTGCCGGAACCCCTGACCCTGACCTTATTATCCGCACGTCGGGCGAGCAGCGTTTATCAGGTTTTCTTCTTTGGCAATCAGCTTATAGCGAGCTATACTTTACTAAGGTCAATTGGCCTAGCTTTACTGCGAAGCATTTCGATGAAGCTATAGAGGAGTATGGAAAAAGGAAGAGACGCTTCGGCAAATAAGTTCAATAAGTATAGATTAGTGTAGAATATCATGACTCAAGATCGGTGGAATGATATCAGGCAAAAGATAAAGGAAAGTTTTAAAGTACTTGAGGAGTATTCAGAAGATCTGGAGCCAGGTACTGCTGAATGCATAGAGTTTGAAAAGCCCTATGACAAAGGAATTTTACGGGTCGCTTTTTGTACACAGCCTAAAGTACTCGATAAGAAAACCTTATATTCCCACCGTGCAGGCGGAGATGTACGCGTAGACTATACATATTCTGACAAGGACGAGGTTTCATACATGGTTATCGAACAATGGGACGAAGTAAAAAAAGATTGGCTGCCATTTGACGCGAAAGCGATCTTTTGATGTAGCTAGCGAGCTGTGCTATACTGTAGCTAGCTTTGCTTACGCTATAATGATGACTTTTGACTCAGCATCTCCATTCCGCAAATACCCGTGGCTCTACGGATTAGTGGCGGTACTTTCGATAGGTATAGTCTTTTTGCTTTTGATCGGCGCATGGTATGCATGGCGCCACCACGCTGAAACGGTCAATTCTCCCGAAGGCAGGCCGACGGTTAATTACCAACAGGATGCTGATCGAATGACGATATTGAATATCTTGAATACATTCCATAAGGATGAGCTTGCAGTGCCGCAAAAGGACCCCGTAAAGAAAAAACAAGCAGCACATCGCGAACATGTGGAGGGCGTGATCGGAAAACTTGAAGCAGCAAAGGTAAATAATGAAGAGAAGGATGCTCAGGGCGAACTGCTTTCAGTGTTCAAGCGCTGGGATGATACGCTGCAGCATGCATCCAGCACCGCTTCTCTGAAACCCGACTTCGTTGATATAGCTGCGAAGTATCAATGGCTGAACGCGCTCGTTTGGATCATCATTTTAAACAGGCTGTAGCGGATCACGGTTAATCTATGCGGTATATTTTTCCGTATGTCTTTGCCTTAGTATACTGGCTTCTTTTTTTTACCTCAGCGGCAAATCCGCAGCTCGTGTACTATACGCTTGGTTTTTTATTTCTTTGGTCCATAGTTACCATCGGCATTATCGACGGCAAGCGCTGGTATCGCCACTGGAATATCTGGCTGAACGTACTACTATACCTTGTTTCTTCCTTTTTCTTTGTATTGATCATGACCTCATCAGAGCTGCGCCAGCTGTATATCATGCTGGGCGGCGTTGTCGCCGGCGTCCTCGTGTATATGCTTCTGCGATATGCCAAGATTACCAATTTGTTTGAAGCCAAGAATTATCTGCTGGTCATTAGTTTTATACATATCATTACGTTCTGGCAGGTAAGCGCTTTGGTATATTTTATGATGGTGCTTTTCGACGCCAAATTAATGCCTGGCGCTTTTTTGATAGCAGTATTGACCTACGTGCTCGGGCGCGGTAGTATCTTCGATCACGGGCTGAAGAAGAGCTCCGGATGGCTGGTATTAGGAGTATTGGTGCTCACCACGACAGAGTTGAGCTTGTTGCTATCGCTCTTGCCAGTGCACTACTATACGCTTGCGACTCTGCTCACGGTTTGGTTCTTTTTTGTTGTAGAAATGGTCATCGCAGGACAGGAAGTGTCGAGCCGAAAACGTTTGTTTAGAAGCTATACAACTTTTTCATTGATCGTCATGGCGTTGCTTCTTCTTACGGCAACATGGCAATAATCAACCTTTTTATGGATCAAACATCGTCAGACATGCAAAAACATTTTGAACGGCCGACGAGCCACAGCCAGGAATTTCCCATGGTGAAACGTATCATTTTTCTGGTGCTTGTTGTTGCCATTGGCGTTACCACCGGAGCTCTGGGTTTCATTATCGCAAGCTCTCAATTGCCAATTGCATCGTATATCCCATACCCGTCGAATCTGAACTTCAACCAGCTGCAGCCGCAGACGACCGGCCGCGTGATTGCCGATGCCGCGGCCGTGGCTAAAGCACAGACTGTAACCATCATTCGATCCCGTATACGGACCAATGATGTATATGATCAACAGATCGATCCAGCTGAGATCCTGGGCTCAGGTGTTGCCGCAACATCAGATGGCTGGGTCATGACAATGATACCAGCGGGACAGCTTACGAAAGTTTCGGTCATAGCGCGCGGCACCATATACGATGCTCAGCGCATATCAACTGACCCGATCACCGGCGTTTCATTCCTCAAGACTGATGTCCGTTTTTTTAACCCGGTGAATATCAGTGCCGGTGTGAGCGTGGGGGATTCGCTTGTACAAGATGGCGCATCAAATAATGCAGCAGAAAAAACTTCAGTTGCACGAGTTCTTGAGAACGCATATGCACCGGTGCATGCGAAACTCGACTATATTCGTTCGAGTGATTCGCTCAGCGAATATGTTTTGCTCGAATCGCTATCAGTGCCTTTGCAGGGGCAGGCATTCTTCACCAGCGATGGACGATTTGCCGGTTTTTCACAGGTAAAAAATAATGAATTGCTTTTGATCCCGGGCGGCATCATCAAACTTGCCTTGGAACAGTCACTTCACCAGGAAGTTTCGCGTGATCTCGGGATTTCATACATGGTAACGTACCCAGCTGCTCAGGATGAGGATGCAGAAAGTATCATAGTATTTCATCCAACTCGTAGCCCGATAAAACCAGGATCATTGGCAGCTAATGCGGGAATGAAAAAAGGAGATAGTATTCGATCTATAGGAGGCGACACAGTATCAAAGGTCGCTTCATTTGACTACCTGTGGAAAAAACACCAGCAGGATAGCGGAGGAGTTCAGTTGGTTATCGTTCGCAATGGGGTTGAAGGTCCATTATCAATTACTTGGTAATTGGATCATCTATTGAAGGCGGCCGAGGGCTGAATTTAGGCGCCTGAATTTGCCACTTATCCACAAACTGGCCAATACCGTCTTTTTCGAGTTTTGCTGCACGACGTTTGTTTTTTTGCGACCATGCGACAAGGCTTTCGAAATGGATCTTGTAACGGTTATTAACCACAATATATCGTAAGTCCTGAGATTTGATAGCATCTCGGATCGTTTTGGTAGATACCCCGAAAAGTCGAGCTGCCTCAGAAACTGATACTCTTATTATGTTTTCACTCATGTTAATATTCTACACTAGTATAGAGTTATTTTCAATTGTATTATTTGAAAGTGTATATTGGTGTAGAACCTTTATTGTTTTAAATAAATGCATCCTGACCGTTCAGGAAGTATATATATTATCAGCTGTGTCTCAAATAACAGCTAAGTACTAAAATACTTTACATTTAGCATCCTATTCTGTATAATATCCCAACTGTTTAGATAAACTTGTTTCGTGTGAAACGTCTTGTTTCATAGAATAATGACAATTTGCTGAAAATATAGCTAATATTAGAGCCTAAGTACTTAGGTCTTTTTCTATATTAGAGGTGTAACATTAGGCAGAAAATCGCGACTTACTATATGAAGGGCATTAAGGATACATTGAAAGAGAAGATTGCGCTTCTGCGTTTACGGCAGGGCGACACTGAAGCATTCGGCTTCATATACGATTCATATATTGAAAAGATATATCGATATATTTACTTTCGAGTCTCGGATACTGGGCTAGCACACGATATCTCACAGGAAGTATTTATCCAGACATGGGAATATATCGTCAGCCAGAATACGATCGATAGTTTACAATCATTTCTGTACCGCGTTGCCTACCATAAGATTGTAGACCACTATCGATCAAAAGAACGGCAAGCAGTATTGATCGATGACATCGCGGAGGATATCAAGGCACCGGAAACAGTGAGCAAGGAAATCGATCTGGTTTTTTTAAGAAAGAACATTGCCAAGCTGAAACAAGAGTATCAGGACGTATTGCTTCTCAGGCACGTTGAAGGACTTTCGATAGCTGAGATAGCAGACATTATAGAGAAAGAATCAACGAATGTGCGCGTGCTGCTGCATCGAGCAACGGCAGCGCTGAAAGAGGCGTACGACAGTCCGCAGACCAACAATAAGCATTGAAATGAATTTTAATCAACACATCTCGAAGTTAAAGAAACTGCCAGAAGTTAATCTGGATAAGCAAAGCATTCTTTTGGGGAAGCATCAGTTGCTTGCTGAAATTAATAATCGCCAGGATTCCCGCGCTGGCGCTATTTTGACTTGGGCTGAGGCGTTCCGTTTTATGTGGCTTCGGATGCTGCGCAAGATCGTTCCGGCTGAGCGCGTTGTCATTGCAGGTCTATTGGTCATTACACTTACGGTATCTTCGACCTATATGGCGCAAGCTGCAGTTCCTGGAGATATTCTCTGGCCACTGAAGCTGACCTATGAGAAAGCAGAGATCGCCTTAGCGACGGACGCAGCCTCAGAAGGGCGCATCCATATCCGGCATGCTGATAATCGCTTGAAAGAATTGACCGTCATAGCTGCCCGGCCGAATACCCCTGAGAAGAGCAAGAATATTTCTCAGCTGGTCCGGCGTTTAGAGAAAGATATTACTGCAGCAGACCAAAGTCTAAAGCTTACTAAGGAAGAAAAGAAAGACAGCGAGCCGCAGGTGATCATGGCTCTCGCACAGGATCTCAGCGACACCGCGTTGCAAGCGGCGACTGCTTTGAACGAAAATCATGATCTCTTGGGAACAGATGCAGGGCAAGGATCAGAGCAAGGGCTTGCCGGGAGCGATGTCCTTGCAACAAGCACTGATGCGGCCGTGAGCACCGGAAGCCAGAATTCGTCCACGGTCCCGACCTCAACGGCGCTGTTAGACTCGACTGAGAATGAGAACGCAACTGCTGCAACCGAAGCAGCAAAAGTAGTTGCCGAAGTGCAGGCGGTCAATATTGAAGTTTCATACACGGCTCTGAGCGCTATGATCGAAGTGATCGAAGCTCCTGGGTCTGTCGTCAACCGTACCGAAGTTAATCGTCTCATGCAGCAGAAAGTCACCGGGCTTGCCAGCCGTCTGCCGGCATTGCAGGAGAAAATAGCGTTAGTTGACGACGATTATCTTCTGCATCGTAATGAGTTGAAATCACTATTGAAAAAAACGACTGAAGCATTAGGACTGGCAGGCGATTTGATCAAGCTCGATAACCTCAGCGGCTCATTTAAACAGACGCAGGATGCGAAAGATATGATGAGCAGCATGGATGAGCTGCTTGATGAGGTTGCAAGCGGCAATGGTTTTAATAAGCCAAAACCGAAAGTCGAACCACCAGCATTGCTCAAACCAACGCCAGTAGGCCAGGTAAAGATCCAGAGCGTTGATGATCCAAATCAAGATGCAGCAGTGATAGATCCGGTCGTTACTGAATAGCGTTATTTTCGTTTGTTAGAAAACTTGTTCTTTGTGAGTGAAATTAATCAGCAGGTAAACGGGCACACCCATGCTTGCCGCAGTACTAGTTAAGGACGCGAAGCGCTGAAATTCGCTTCGGCGATTTGCGCCCTTAACTAAATGTACTTTTAGACCCACGGTCTGAAGGAGCGTTTGGAAACGCTTATGCGCGCGTACATAAGGGGAACGTTTACTTTCCTTTGCACAGTGTACACTGGCAAAGGGTCTAACTCGCGTTCATTGCGAAACTATCGTCCAGAACGCTGAAGTGTCGCTCCATTAGGTTGTGTCCCCGACATTACGTCGGGGGTGTCAGCAAGGTCGACTCCGTAACAACGGAGGGCCGCAATACTAATGAACCTCTGCATACAAGCAGAGCCACGCTGTGCCTATCGGCATAGGGCGGAGGGTGTACTTTAGTGGGATCGTAGGCGCAATCGAACGACTAAGAAAAAGAACTAAATGAATCTACTCAAGAAAGTTTCATTGAGCGCATTGATGTTCGTAACAGTGTTCAGCATTGGCGGTTTTGGCTCTGTCAAAATGGCTCATGCAGCGACTCTCATGGCGGGTGATCTCGTCAAGGGACCGAATTCGGACGCTGTCTACTACATTGACGGCACGATGAAGCACGTATTCCCTGACAAGGGAACGTACATGACGTGGTACAGCAATTTCGATGCAGTGAAAAAAGTAACTGTAGCGGACTTGGACATGTACTCAACTGGTTCTGCAGTAGCATACCGCCCAGGTACCTATCTGGTGAAAACACCGGACAGTGCTTTCGTGTATGCAGTCGAACCAGGCGGCAAGTTGCGCAAGATCCCATCTGAGAGCGTAGCAATGGCTCTCTATGGCTCTAGCTGGGCAAAATGGATCCGGGATATTCATCCTCTGACCATGAGCACCACCTATGCCGTGACTTCCAATGATATGACCGCTGCCGCTCCTTCAGTCGGCACGGTCTTACAGAAGACTGGTGATTCAACCATCTACTACTTTGATGGTACGAATATCCGTCCGTTTGCATCCTCAGCAGCATTTGATGCGAATAACCTGAACTGGGACTACGTGGTCAAGGTTTCATCCTTGGGCACCTGGACCGTCGGTTCTTCAATCACTGGCGCTGAGACCTTTGCAACGATTTCAGGTGTTGGTACAAGCGTCGTCACCGGTCCTGCCGGTAATTTGACGGTAGCTTTGTCACCAAACACTCCAGCTGCGAATGGTATTCTCCTTGGTGGCGCTGCACGCGTTCCAATGACGACCGTTCGTTTGACCGCCGGCAGCACCCCGGTGATCATCGATTCTTTGACGATCGAGCGAAAGGGTGTTGCAAGTGATTCTGAATTCGCAAGCTTTGATTTGCTCGATGGTAACACCATGTTGCCGTTGAATGATTCAAGCAAGTCTTTGAACTCGAATCACCAGGCTGTGTTCAATGATGACATCACCGTTCCTGCGAATGCATCGTGGGATGTGATCGTCTCAGCAAACATGGCTGCTGATCTTTCTGCTGTCGCTGGCGAATACCCAGTGATCTCAGTTGCAGGTATGGTCTTGAAGAACAATTCAACCATGTCAGGCACTTTGCCGATCATGGGTAATGTCTTCTTGTCGAACGGTACTATTACCGTCGGTACCGCAACTATTGCTTCAGGTTCAAACAACCCATCAGCAGTAACCAAGCAGGTTGGTCAGAAAGATTACATCGTTACGTCCATCAAGGTTACCAATAATTCGAGTGCTACTGGTCAGAACATGACTTTGAAGTCTGTGACCTTCACGAACAATGGTTCTACGTCACCAACTGACGTTGCAAACCTGCGCTTGGTGAACTCGAATACGGGTGTTACCTTGGGAACTATGGCAACGGTAACTGGCGACAAGGTCAGCTTCACGAATTTGAACCTTCCAATCTTGAAGGGTAACAATGTGAACCTCGATCTTAAGCTTGATATCGTTGGCGGTTCTGGTCGTACTATCGATTATGATGTCCAGAAGCAGGGAGATGTCGTCGTCTTCGACGAACTCCGTGGCTACAACGTCTTACCGACCTATCCAAATTCTTCAGAGCCATACTTCAACGCAGCAGCAGCTACGGTGGATAATGGCCATCTCCGCATTGAGTCTGTAGCAGTTGCTACTCAGACCATTCAGGAGAACAAGAACGGCGTTTTGATCGGTAAGTTCAAGTTCGTCGTCGAAGGTGAGCCGATCAACATTACTCGCCTTCCGATCAAGACTATCTTGAACACTTCAACGGCTGGTGCGAATATCACTGATATTACCAACATCACCTTGAAGGATCCGGCTGGAATGGCTGTTGTTTCAGGACAGGATCCGACTTCAAATGGTTGGAGTGCAAACTCGAACTCAGATCAGGTCGGTACTGCAACGACAACTGACACCTTCACTGCTCCTATCGGTGAAACCGTGTATTCTGTCTACGCAGACTTGTCTAGCGACTTCAGTGCGAACGACACGATCCAGACTCAGATCAACCCGGCAATGGTAATTGCAAAGGGTGATACGACTGGCGATACCTTGACGAACTCAACCGACATCACTCCGACTGTTGACGTAACTGGTTCAACCATGACCGTCAAATCAGTCGACTTGAATGTTTCTGTTTCTTCTTCACCAGCTGCTCAGACCTTGGTCGCGGGCGCTTCTGAAGTCGAAGTCGCAGACATCGTTCTCGACGCAGCAACTTCAGGCTCTGATGTTCGTGTGACTCAGTTCAAGATCCCGGTCAAGACGACTGCCCCGGTATTCCCGGACATCGTCACGAGCTTCAAGATCTATGTTGGCGGAGTGCAAGTTCCAGTTGATTCAACTTCAACTTCGTACTCAACCGCAGGCTCAACCGCAGGCGGCAACGCTACCACCACTTTGACCATCGCAACTGGCAATCTCACTATTCCAGCACTTCAGTCCAAGACCGTAGTGATCAAGGCGAATATTGGAACTGGTGCGACCAGCGGCTCATTCAAAGTCGGTTCACAGGTTGATTCGATCACCGCAATTGACTCTGAAGGCCAGACCTTCACCCCAGATTACACACCAAATGACGGTCAATCGATGACCTTGTCAGGCGGCGGTATCTTGAACATCTCGAATGCAACTGATCCTCGCGCAGGCATGGTTGTCGGTAACACAACGACTGTTGTCGGCCAGTTCACCGCTCAGGCGAAGAACGACACGATCAAGTTGAATTCATTCGGATTCACGATCCAGGCACCTGATCAGGGTCGCCAGGGCACAACTATCGCAGACCAGTTGAATGGTCTCGAAGTTTGGGAACTGGGCGGCGGATCAGCCTTGGGCACCGCTTTGGTGACAGGAAATAACGCAACCGTTACTCCTTCATCACCGATTAGCTTGTCCATCAACTCGTCGAAGACCTACGTGGTCAAGGCGAACTGGAAGCTTATTGACCACTTGACCTCACCAGCAGTATCTGGCGGCGGTCTCAAGGTCAATATGACCAACGTTGATACGACAGGTCAGGCAGCTGGTTCTTCAACGGTAACGTTGAACGGAAACGGCACAGCCTTCAATACTCAGAGCTCGTTCTTGTCGACTCCGACCGTAACGTTGGATTCTGCATCGAACACGATCTCGGGTTCTGGTGTCTTTGATCTCTTCAAGTTCCACATCACGCCAAGCGCAGGCGGTCCAGTCGGTATTGCCAAGCTCAGCTTCGGCATCACGACTTCGACGGTCAGCGTTGCGGGTGGCGGATTCCAGCTCTATCAGTCTGATTCATCAGGCTCACAGGGTAACTTGATCTCAGGTAATACTGACTTCAAGTCTATCTTCGCTGGAACTGCTGGTTCAAAGTCACTTGTTGCTGAAGCTCGTATGGATAACTCCGATACGAACAGCTACAACACGACTGACTCTGGTGAGAACTTCTACTTCTCTGGTACGAAGTACTTCACCTTGCGCGGTACGATCTCAGGTCACACTGGATCCAGTACTGACAGCGAAAGCGTCGCAACGGTCCTTGCTGGTGATGCAGCATATGCCAGCTCGAGCCTTGTGAACTATGCAGCAGTCGACGGAACAGACACTGGATTGGATGACTTCATCTGGTCCGATCTGAACTTTGACCTTAACTCAACAACTGCTACGCAGAACTTGGGTTGGTTCAATGGATTCCGTGTACCGGGCTTGGATAACAACTCAACGACTGCAGAAACGATCAGTGGTTAATCCACGTTCGGGTCTGACAGTGTAGTTGTATCTACGTAACAGCATCCCTCCCTCGTTTATTCGGGGGAGGGACTGTTATTTGTGTGAAATATTATGAGATGGAGGAGTGTAGACAGTGATGCCGGAATACTGTACAGTATATCCACATTTGGCCTATGAAAACGTATCGGAAGGTATTGTTGATCGTCATTCTCCTATTACTCGCAGCCGCAGCTGCGCGTTTTTGGTATTCGCGGCAGGGTTCGTCTCCAGCACAAAAAACCGATCAGCAAGCGCATATTACTGAAGTTGTCAAACAAATGCAGACATTGGAATTCAAAAAAACTGATATCCCCAACGATCAGAAAAAGCTAATTACTGATGGATTTGCAAGCGAGGTCAAAAAACTTATTAGTGCAGCAAAACTCCTTGATACAAACCGGGATGCGGCTTATGCGAATTTATTCTGGCCATTAAATGATATCGGCGCATTCAACCGCCAGACAGGTGACTATGGGAAAGCCGAGCTTGCATTTCAGACAGCGCATGAGCTCGTGCCATCTGCCTATGTGCCATTAGGCAATTTGGGTGACCTGTACTCAGATGCAGCCTCGCCGTTGCTCAATGATACCAAGGCAGCAGAGAGCTATGAGCAGGCCCTGGCAGCAATCGGCGCTGACCAAAAAGGGGCAGATGCCGGGATCTATGACACGTACCTGGAAACGTACTATAATGATCTGTATGTGATCTATCGATTCCGTTTTAATGATCCTGCAAAAGCTGAGAAGTTTTTGATCGATGGCGTAAAGAAATTCCCCAAAGTTTTGAATATCCTTGCTTATCTTGCTCTGTACTACCGCGATACCAATCAGATCGACAAAGCGATCTCGCGGTACCATGAATTACTGGTCAAAGATCCGAAGAGCATCGCAGCGCAAGAAGCTTTGCAGCAATTAGAAGCTAAGTAACATCACCATGAGATCAATGAATAGTTTCCTGAAACAGCCGATCAATACCTGGATCATCCGAGTGATCAGTTTTTTGGCGATTGTCTTGACGCTTGTTCCGATGGTGACTTTTTCTAATATCTATTTCCCCTATATTGTACCGCGCAACGATTTTTTCAGGATCGTCGTCGCGCTCATGTTCGTACTCTATACGGTTTTAGTGATGCGCGACCGTAGCTATTTGCCGAAACGCGGATTGCCGCTGTATCTGCTTCTCGGGTTCCTTGCGTCAATGACGCTGTCGAGCCTTTTCGGCTCGGAGCCCTTGTATAGTTTCACGAGCAATTTCGAGCGCATGGACGGGCTGGTGACGGTATATACGCTGGCGCTATTTTTCATCGTGGTGATCAGTGTATTCAAGTCCAGGGATCAGATTGAGCGTATTTTGTGGGCCAGCCTGTTCGTAGCGTATATGACTGCGGTCATCGGCATCAGCCAGATCGTCGGCGTCAACTTACTCCAAAGTTCGTCAGGAGGAGAGCGTATTACCGCGACTTTAGGCAATGCAACGTATCTGTCAGCGTACTTGCTGATCCACCTCTTTATAGCTTGTTATGCATTTATCCGTTCTCCGCGCGGCATTTTGACAAAGATGTTCATGTGGTTTTCTTTATTGCTTGATATCGTTTTGGTAGTGATCCATTTCCGATACGGCAGTCCCGATGGCCATGGAGGCATCTGGAATCAGGTTTTTGGCGATCCACTTGTCGCGCTGTCATTCTGCATCATCCAGCTCCTAGCAGTGTTTCCCTTATTCTTCAAGGATAGATTCAGCATGCAGCTTCGCATCGATAAGTTCATCCCGGCCCTGCTGCTGTGCATGTTCGTACTTTTGATGATCAATACGCAGACTCGCGGTGCCATTATCGGTTTAGCCTTTGGCGCATTCGCGGTTCTTGTCGGTGGTTTCGCGAGCAAGCAATTTTCGAGGACAGCGCGTCTGGTCTGCGCAGGTTTTTTGCTTGCAGGCATTATCGGCGTCGGCGGCATTTTTATTTTTAAAGACAGCGCACTGATAAAATCCACTCCGGTTTTCCAAAAAATCAGCTCTATTTCATTTACTGATGCTACGACCCGTTCGCGTTTGGCGACATGGCATTCAGCGATCGAAGGCTTTGCAGAACGACCTGTCTTTGGATGGGGAGTGGAGAATTTCCAGGAACTTTTCAATAAACATTTTCCGACCGAGATCTATACTGACGAAGGTACGCCGCTTTGGTTCGACAGGCCGCATAATTTGCTTTTGCAGTATCTTGCAGAAGGCGGAGTCATAGGCATCGGCCTCTATCTCGCATTTCTCATAACCTTGATCATTGCTTCGTTCAAAAAGCTTCCGCGCAAGGAGGCGCTCTTCCTGCTCGGATTCATTGTTGCGTATATCGGGCAGAATGTATTCGTTTTCGACAGCATTAATAGTTATTTGCCGTTGTATATCGTGCTTGCCTTCAGCTATGCGTCGATCTATGTTTATTCCGCCCAAGCGGTTGATGCCGAGAAAAAAGCTCTCGTGCCCAGGGTCGGAGGTGCTGCAGTGGTCATTGTCGTGGGCGCGGTCCTTTGGATGGGTTTGTGGTATACCGTTTTTTGGCCGTTGTCGGTCAATAAGGAATTTGTATCATATTATTTTGCGCAGACAAGCTCACAGACGCCAGGATATAAACCTGAGATCACGAAGAAAGTCTTTGACCTTATCGATCACAGCCCCTATCTAGGCCGAGCTGAGTTGTTGGGTGTGTATTCTGAATTTGCGGTGAGCCGCTTCCGAGATGATAATCCAAACGGTGACGATATGAAATTTCTGGCCTCAGGACTCGAGGAGCGGTTCGATCGGGAGCGCGCACAGGGTTATACGAAAGATGCCCGTTTCAATATGTTTGAGCTGAACTTGCTCCTGAACGCAGGGCAATTTGATCCGATATTTTACGAAAAGGCCCTCGCGCTCAGCAATGAAAGTATTCCATTAAGCCCTGATCGTCCGCAATTCTATTATATTCGCGGCAGGGTCTATATGAACATGAAGCAATATGATAAAGGTATTGCTGATTTCAAGCATGCGGTTGAGCTTGCACCGTTGATCCCTGAAGCGCATTCGAATTTGTTCGCGGCCTATGCGACCATGGGCGATAAGGATCATGCGCGTACTGAGCTCATGGAATTAAGCAAATTGATGCCATTTGATGCAAAAGCGATCGCGCATGCGACGAGCGTCTATGTAGCAGCGGGTCTCTATGATGAGGCAGTCAATCTATTGCAGGAAGCAATAGTAGAATTCCCGAGCGAGGAAGCGCAGTTCCATGTCGGTCTAGCGCAGGTATATGCCGCATCAGGTGATGCAAAGACGGCCAGAAAAGAAATGGAAACAGCGGTAAAACTTGATCCAAGTATCGCTCAGTATACCGAAGACTTCTATAAAAAGCTGGACGCAGGCGAGCTTACGCGGAAGAAGGCTCAGTAGTTTTGTAAAAACGCAAGTACAATTCTTCAGTTTTCTGAAGCATCTTGTCGAGAGTGAATTCTTCTCGCACCTTTTTTTGTAATGCATGCGACATAGATGCACGGAGTTTCGGGTCATCGTAGAAGGCCGCAAGCGCTAATGCAATGTCCTGTGCATTGCCCGGCTCTACCAAAAGTCCAAAAACCTGATGTTCAATGATCTCAGGGATGCCGCCGACTCTGCTGGCGATGACCGGGACTCCTGCAAGGCCCGCTTCCAAAATCGCTAAAGGAAGTCCTTCCTTCAGCGACGGCAGAATACTTATATCAAATGCCTTCAACAGGCGTGAGGCATTGGGTACTGCACCATGGAATTGAACTGAATCTAAAATGCCTAAATTAGTGGCTTGTGTTTCAAGGTCTTTGCGCAGAGGGCCATCACCAAGGATCGAGAATTTCATTTTTTTATCACGCGGCAGTAATTGTATAGCATCCAGCAGTGCTGATAGACCTTTTGTAGGGTAGAGAGCTGCAATAGTACCAACGACAAAACTGTCTTCTGGAATGTGTAATTGTGCACGAGCTTCTGATCGTGTGAGAAGCTCTTGTTTCGTATTAATGCCGTTGTGAATGACAACCATCCGCGCATCAGGAGCGATCTTATGTTGTATACCTTGTTGTTTATCATAGTCTGAGACGCATATCAGCGCGCCTTTCCAGCCCGCTGAGACTTTCTCAATGATGCGGTACACCTGTTTTTTGAGAGCGGGGAGCGGTTCATTAAAAACAAAACCGTGTACGGTATAGATAACACGGATAACTTTATTTAACGGGTCGAAGCGATAGAGCCAAGCGGCGCATGCGCCGATCGCGCCTGCCATGGAGCTGTTGATATGAATAAAATCTGGTTGTTCGTTTTTGAGAAGTTTTCTGATTTCGAGTGTCGCCTCCCAGGCTTTCACCAGAGAGATGTCACGGATTAAACTATGAATGATGATCGGTTCGATACCGAGCGCACGAGCCTCAGCGAAAAATTGTGCGTCCTGATTTTTTTCTTCGCCGACCGCGATCAGAACTTGATTATGTTGCGAAAAAAAACGTGCGAGTTCGAGCAGATATTTTTGGGCACCACCATATTTGCTCTGGGTTATGAGTAAAATGATTTTTTTCTTGTCAAGTCGGTCCATTTCTGTTGCATTATTGGCATTCTATGTTAAGATTCTACAGTAGTATCAGCAAAAAAACAAGAAAAATGGCAGAACGAGTAGGCGATGCTAAAGTAATGAACGAAAGCAAACTGCGGGTATTGATGATAAGTCTTGACCCTGGCTTGCTGCATGCGAATGCAGGCACCGGCGATACCCTGGAGCGCCATGCGATCTATGCTTCGCGGGTTGCGAGTTTAGATATTATCGTGCTCGGAGGAGCGTCTGACAGCAGCCTTGAGCACGGAACTCTGACCATACATAGCACCGGAGCAAAAGGCATTTCTTCTGTATTCCGGGGTTTATCGCATGCGCGGCATTTGATCGAGCGAAAGAAGATCAACTTGATCGTCACGCAAGATCCGCATGCAACCGGCTGGATAGGCGTAAAGCTGAAGAAAGAGTTTCACATTCCGCTGCTCGTTGATGTGCACGGAGACTTCTGGAATAACCAGGCCTGGCTGAGAGAATCATGGAAGAATTTTCTATTAGCTGCCAAGCAGCAAAGCATCATCCACGCGGCTGATCGTATTCGCGTCGTATCATATGGCATTGAAGAAAAACTATTGAAGTTAGGCATTGCTGCGGATAAAGTTGCAGTCATCAATACGCCGATCAATACGGCCATTTTTCAGGAGCTTGACGCGCATCAACAAGTTTTTTTAGAGGAGTTGCGATTTAAATACCAGGGTAAGCACGTCATCGTGTTTTGCGGACGGCTCGTGGCGGCAAAAAATTTGAGCTTCCTGATCGATGTAGTCTCTGATCTTAAAAAGCGGCGCAGTGATTGGATCTTGCTGATCATAGGCACCGGAGAACTACAGCAGGAACTCGAAAAACAGATCAAGAAACATCGCTTGTCATCGCATATTCAGCTTGTCGGTCCAAAACCTCCGCTTGAGCTTGCCGCGTACTATCATCTTGCGCTGCTCATGGTGTTGCCTTCGACGAATGAAAGCTTTGGCAAGGTCATCATCGAGGCTGGCGTATCCTCGATACCGACTTTATCCAGTGATACGACGGGTGCGCGCCACATCATTAAGGATGGCAGGACTGGATTTCTGGTGCCCGTGAATGACCGAAACGCATTCCTCGAGGTGCTCTCAGAAATGCTCGAGTTCCCCGATCAAACGAAGCAGTTGGGCGAATGGGCGCGCGAGCTGTATGTACAACAGTACGCACGAGAAGCGACGATTGATCGCATCATTGAATTGTGGAGGAAAACAAGCGGTCTATGAAATTACTCATGATCACGCGGAAGGTGGATCGAAATGATTCCCTGGCAGGGTTTACCTATACATGGGTGAAGGCTTTTGCTGAGCTTGTTGCCGAGCTTCATGTGATATGCCTGGAAAAAGGGGATACAACAGGCTTGCCTGAGAACTGCAACATTTACTCTCTGGGCAAGGAGCTAAAGAAAGATCGCTGGTCAGAGTTCGTTTTGTTCCATAGGTATGCCAAGCGCATCGTCCCGAATGTGGACGCTATCTTTTCTCATCAAAACCCTGAGTATGGTATTTTGATCGCTCCATGGGCAAAAGCATACAAAAAAAAGCTCATTGCGTGGTATACACATCGGGCCGTTACCTGGCGCTTGCGGCTAATGACTGCGCTCTGCACTACGGTCGTAACGGCATCAAAAGAAAGCTTTCGGCTGCCAACAAAAAAGTTGAAAGTCCTCTCGCATGGCATTGATACTGATCATTTCGTATCTGTACCGCAGAGTAGCTCTACTGCAAAAAGGCTGCTCTCTGTCAGCAGGCTGTCGCCTTCGAAGCATATAGAGATGATGATAAGCCTTCTTCCTGCATTGTCTGAGCATATGAAGGAAAAAATACAATTACGCATTGTCGCGACGCCTGCACGGCCGGGTGACCATGCATATGCAGAAAAACTGCGAAAACAGGTTTCGGATATGAAGCTAGAACAATATGTCCAATTCATCACTTCAGTCCCGTATACTGACTTGCCGCAGGAATACGCACAGGCAGATCTTTTTTTGAATTTTTCGGATACCGGGAGTCTTGATAAAGCGGTCCTTGAAGCGCTGTCATGCGGCATTCCTGTGCTCACGACAAATATTGCTTTTAAGGAAATATGCGAGCAACTCGATCCGCGGATGTTCACTGAAAACAGCGCTGAGCAGATAGGCGCTCATGCCAAGGATTTATTGGTGAATCATTCGGTCCGACCTGAACTGCTCAGGCAGTACGTAATTGACGAGCATAGCCTTCATCATTTGATCAAAAAGATATTGGCGCTCTATGTCTGATATCGTAAAACAGTATTATGAAACAACCGGGGAGCGGTATCGCATGAGTTCTACGCGGCGAGACCGGGTTTTTAGCTTGCTTGGTCAGGCCATCAATTCGTATGATGCTCAGACGCCGATCTCCGTCCTTGACATCGGCATTGGGAGCGGCGAGATCGCATCCTATTGCCGCGAACATTTTTCAGATAGGAACATATCAGTAACTGGCATTGATATTTCAGAGCGCTTGCTTGCACAGCATGCGCATTTGTATGCAGAGACAAAAGCGGTCAATGTCGATGCAGATCAATGGACGGATCAATTCAAACAGCAGTTTCATATAGTTATTGCCTCGGAATTGGTTGAACACTTGTTCAGGCCGGATGCTTTTTTTAAGTCCTTGCCCACCGTTATAGCGCCGCATGGGTATGTACTGCTTTCAACTCCGAATATGCTTCTCTGGTCGCAACGTATCAAATTTTTGCTGGGGCGCCATGCATGGAGCGATGGCGGCGTTTTCGAATGGGGCCATATCCATCTTTTTTCATGGAAGTTTTTATGCGATCAGCTTGAAAAGAATGGATTCGCCATTCACTCAACCAAACACGTATTGCATCCAAATGCGCTGAACGCATGGCAGCATATATTGCCGCCGGGCCTCTTCGCATTTCAATTTGTCCTGCTAGCTCAAAAGAAATGAAGCGAGTCATTTTTTTTGGCACGTATAATGGAGACTATCCGCGCAACCGTCTCTTGCTGAAGTGGACTGCCGAGGCCGCTGCGGTTGTAGAAGTCAATGAACGGGGCAGAGGAGTCGATAAGTATTTTCGCTTAGCGCGCTCTCTGATGAAATTAAAAAATTACGACGCAGTCGTCATCGGCTTCCCAGGGCATCTCGCATGCATCATTGCGCGGCTGGTGAGCCGCAAGCCGGTCATTTTTGACGCATTTATTTCGATGTATGACACCTATGTCTTTGACCGTGCAACTGTGAAGCCTGGTTCATTCGGCGCATGGTATTATTGGTGCATTGATTGGTTAGCATTTCATGCTGCCACGATGGTGGTTATCGATACGAACGAGCATGCGAAGTATTTGGAAAACGAGTTCGGCATACCAT
Source organism: uncultured Gammaproteobacteria bacterium (assembly GCA_964402565.1). Lineage (GTDB taxonomy): Bacteria > Patescibacteriota > Patescibacteriia > UBA1558 > 2-01-FULL-52-15 > CAYRBH01. The sequence continues at coordinate 368,604 of CAYOCJ010000001.1, forward strand.
CTGAACGGATCACAGTGGTACCTGTCGTGACCGACGTCGGCTTGTTCAAACCAGCACCAAAGGCAGCAACTGAACAAAAGGTTATTTGGTGGCATGGTAAATTTTCTCGCTTGCATAATGTAAACTATATTATGGATGTTGCTACGCTCATGCGCGATGAAAAAAATATCAGCTTTCATTTTCTCGGGAGTGGCGGCGACGCGAAATCGATACGTTCGATCATCGAGTCTCGTCATTTGCAAAACGTGATTCTGTTCCCCCCGGTTCCCTATGAACAATTGGCAAACAGCATTGTAACTGGCGATATATGCCTCGGTGTCTTTGGATCAAGCGACAAGGTCGACCGGGTCGTACCAAATAAGATCTTTGAGTATCTCAGCTGCGGCAAGCCGGTAGTGACGCGCAATTCGCATGCGGTACAGCGAATGTGTGCCGGCATGCCCATACGCTTCGTCGATGCACAACCGAAAGAGTGCCGAGATGCAATTCTTGAGCTGCTGCGCGTTCCTGTCGACCCAGAGAAAACACACAAAAAAGTTGAAGAATGGTATCAGAAAGCACAACAAACTTGGAAACAATTGGTATGAAATTTATAGCTACAGTTAAACTGCTTTTCCAGCGGCAGAAGTTTCTGGTAATGCTCTGCCTTGTTTCATTTGTTATGGTTTTGATCGGCATCAACTATGGATTGCCATTGCATTTGATTGGCGATGAAGAGTCGCTCATCGGCGGCACGCTCAGCATGGCGCTGCATCACTCGTTCATACCCTCGTTACACCCTGAATATTTTGACCTGCTCTATTATCCGGTGTTGCTGCCCTATAGTATTTTGGCAGCTTCTCTGCCGTTCGTTGCATGGCAATTAGCCCTCCATGGAGGTTCGCTTGCCATGACGCAGAATTATTTGATGTGGCATCTTTCTGGGTTATGGATTTCCGCCCGCTTGATCAGTGCCGTATGTTTTTGTGGGCTCATAGCCGTTACCTATGCACTTGCAGCCTTGCTGTATAACAAGCGTACGGCAGTATTTGCCTCGCTGCTCGTCGCATCAAGTTTTTTTGGCGTCAATCTCAGTCATTGGATGCGGCATTGGTCGGCAACCACGCTCAGCGTCTATGTCACGTTATACGTTATACTTCGCTATATGCAACGGCGTGATGTGCCTGCTTGGCTCCCTGGCGTTGTCGGCGTCATCGGCATGGGTATTGCGTATGTTGTTGCATTCGGCTATGCGGTCGGCGCGTGCATCGTCATTGTGCAGAGGAAATTACTCGGAAAGGATTTCGTTCAATTCATTGTTCGCAACGTACTTATTTTCGTTATCGGTACCGCTGCGATCGTCAGTCTGTATTATCAGGATTTTATTCATCAATTTTATTCAGAAGATGGCACGATAACTGCTGTAAAGTCTTTTGCCGACGGTGTAGTGTCGATGAATCTTAGTTTCCTAAGTTTAATTTTGCATGAACCTATTTTGGTCCTGCTCTTCGTTTTTGGCCTTGTCCTGGCCAAAGCATACAGGAAAAGAGCGTTATTCATTTTGGGCACCTGCTTTCTCTATATGTTCTGTCTGTATCTTTTTTACCATACGGCGCCGCGGTACATGTATTTTTGCGTCCCTGCACTTGCCTTAGTAGGAGGATCAGGATGTGATTGGCTTATCGAACATTTCTCACATCGTGGCAAAATGTTTGTCTATGCATGCCTGTGCATTGCATTTGCAATTGTCATACGCTTTGACTGGCTTTTGTTGCATACGGATACGCGCCTGCTGGCGCTTCATTGGATGCGCACCCATGCAAGCGAGTCCATGGTCATTTCTTCGCCAAATATCAATGCCGCGCGCACGCATGAGAGTTTGCTTCGCGAACAGGATATCGCTACGATCAATGCGGTGGAACGATCGCTGCTCGCGCATCCTGATGAAGCCGGGTCAACAGTGCTTATGGATTATACCAATCTCCATTTTTGGAAAAGCGAATCGCTTGATGATCTGAATGATTACCTGGAAAAAGTTCATCCGAGGTATGCGATACTGCAATACTGGGAAGCAGGAGATTTTGGCAATCAGGAACACAGTCTGCGAGCTGGCAGCACCATGGTCGCCCGGTTTACACAATCTTCGAGCGAGACGGCGCTCGATATCGCCGGGGATTTTTATGCGCCTAATTGGGTATTCTTTACCATGCAGCGCTTGGGGCCTACGGTCGAAATATACGAATTGCAGTATCCGTCAAAGTAGACTTTGTCTAGACACCTGAACCCGATTTTGCTAGTATCAGCGAAGTTGATACAGTTTATTTTTTGACTCATGAACGCATCGTTGCTCTACATTACGAACTATCGAATGCCGACTGAAAAGGCTCATGGCTTGCAAGTGGCGCGCATGTGCGATGCATTCGCCGAAGCGGGCGCATCACTTGAGCTCGTTGTTCCAAAAAGGCCATTCATCAAAGAGTCAGTGCGGGCATACTATGGCCTTCGCCATGAATTTCCGGTGACCTATTTGCCGGTATGGGATCTGACAGGAAAAATTCCATTCATTGGTTTTTTCATCCAGAGCCTGACATTCGCTTTTGCAGCATTGCAGTATGTCCGAATGAAGAAATATAACGGACCGATCATAACACGCGATCAGTTCACTGCATTTGTATTTTCTTTGGCCGGCCGCAATGCTTTTTTTTATGAAGCGCATACGCTTCCGAAGCGCGGTTCTTTTTTTTATCGCAGCATCTTTAAAAAAGCCACGCGCATCATCGTCATTAGCGACGGATTGCGAGATGCGCTTGTGCAGCAAGGTGTTCCCTCCGATAAGATAGTTGTGGAACGCGATGCGTATGAACCTTCGCTTTTTTTGAAAACGGGAGCATCAAGCGAGATCCGCCAGCGCCTTGGAGTAGAGGAGCATAAAGCATTGATCATGTATATCGGGTCGCTCATGCGCTGGAAAGGCGTCTATACGTTACTTGATGCTGCGGATATGCTGCCGAGCACCTACCATGTAGTTATCATCGGTGGTCCGCAAAAAGATTTTGAAGCTCTTGAACAGTATTTTCATGAGCATCACATACGCAATGTTAGTTTAAAAAAACAGACTCCGCACAGCGAAATTGCGCTCTATGTACGCGCGGCAGATATTCTGGTGCTGCCGAATAGCGCTGTGGATGATATTTCGCGACTCTATACATCACCCTTAAAGCTATTTGATTACCTCGCCAGTGCGCGGCCCATTGTTGCAAGCGATGTACCTTCATTGCATGAAATTGGCGACCAATTCAGCGGCATTTCGTATTTCAAGCCTGATGATGCCGGCGAACTTGCTCGGGTCATTACTTCAGCGGACTATCGCCAACATTATAAGCGGGACATGCGTGCATATACCTGGGACGCTCGGGCAAGCCGCATTTTGAAGCTTATAGCAGATGCATCAGCATAGACAAAATCAGGCCATTTTGTTAGTATACTTCGTATGTTAACGACACAAGAACCGCTCAACAAAGAGAAATTTCAACTCATTTCAATCGTTGTACCGATCTATAATGAGGAAGAGAGCATTCATTTGCTCTATGACAAGATACGGGAGCAAAACGCTTTTGATTGGGAAATCATTATGGTCAACGATGGGTCAACTGATGCCAGCGCTGATCGTCTGCGTGAGCTGGCAGAGAAAGATGCTCGTGTAAAAGTCATTAATTTACGAAGAAATTACGGACAAACGGCTGCTATGGCTGCCGGTTTTAATTTCGCTCACGGCGATGTGGTGGTTCCGCTGGATGCTGATCTGCAAAATGATCCGAGCGACATCCCTCAGCTGCTCTCAGTTCTAGCCGAGGGGTACGACGTAGTATCTGGCTGGAGAAAGGAGCGATGGCAGGATAAGCGCTTGTCTCGAAAGCTTCCGTCCTTGCTCGCGAATATTCTTATTTCGCGCATTACGGGGACCACATTGCACGATTATGGCTGCACCCTGAAAGCGTACCGCCGAACTGTTTTGAACGACGTGAAGCTCTATGGAGAAATGCATCGCTATATTCCGGCTTTCGCCGCATGGCAAGGAGCCCGTGTTACAGAAATACCAGTTCACTACCATAAACGTCGCTTCGGCAAGACAAAATATGGCATGAGCCGTATTTTTCGCGTGATCTTAGATCTGGTAACGGTTAAATTTTTGATCGGCTATTCGACAAAACCAATGCATTTTTTCGGCAAGTTCGGCGTCTGGAGCCTGATCGTATCAGCGGTGGCCGGCGGATTAGCCATCGACTGGAAGATTTACTACGGCACGAGCCTCATTTCTACGCCATTGCCATTGTTTGCAGCGCTTTTCTTCATTGTAGGTGTGCAGTTGATCTTAATGGGCCTGGTGGCAGAAATGATGACGCGGAATTACTACGAAACATCCGGCAGGCCTATTTATAACGTGAAGGATACATTGAACATGTAACTCTTCCTGGTCGTTCGCCTGATCTAGTTCGAACGATTTTTTATTAAGCAAAGAAATTTAATAGACATCACATGGCAGATGCGCAAGAACTCTCGATGCGACCGGCTCTGAAATGGAAATGTCTTTCATGTTCCGGCGCTTTGCACGCAGAGAACGGCGCTTTACGATGCGCGTCGTGCGGGACCGTATACGCTTACAAGAACGGCCAGTATTTTTTTTTGAAGACCACTGTTAACGATAATCGGTTCGAGGTCAGACTGCGCAATTTCTATAAACGTTTTCCGCGGCTGTATTATTTCGTCGCAACTTTTTTTGGACCAGCGCTCTTTACCGGAATGACAGCAAGGCGTTTTTTGAAAAAGTACTATCACGACGGAATGACCGTATTGAATCTTGGGTCAGGGCCCAAGATCCTTGGCGACTCGATCATAAATATAGATATGTTTCCGTACCATGGCGTGACCATAGTGTCTGATGTGTGTACTGTACCTCTCGCAGACGGTACCGCTGACCTCATTCTGTGTGATGAGCTCGTAGAGCACGTTGAAAGCGTCGACAAACTGTTTGCCGAAGTGAAGCGTCTGCTGAAACCGGGCGGACATGTGTACTTTTCTATACCATTTTTGTATCCTTTCCATTCGTCGCCGGTTGATTTCTCTCGGTGGACATTATCAGGCTTCAAACAAAAACTTTCTGCGGTTGGGCTCTCTGATGTTGAGAAAGGCGTTTTGGCCGGACCCTTTTCTGCGTTAAGCGCCTATGCCTGTTATGTCTTTGCGCTGATGTTCTCATTTAACAGCGAGCGCCTGTTCTGGTTGCTCATGAATATAAGTATTTTCATTTTTTTTCCGATCAAATTTCTTGATCTCATCGCACATCGATTGCGATTAGCAAGCCATGTTGCATCGGTTCTCTATTATGTCGCTAAAAAATAACAACGCTATGCCTACCATGCACGATCGTTTTGGTTTCGAATGGGAAAAATACAATAGTATTAAACCCGAATATCGCGAGCAATATCGTGAACAGTTTCTGAATTGGACGCATCCGTTGCAGCCGGATTTTTATACAGGGAAGCGCATCCTCGATGCAGGGTGCGGCATGGGGCGGAACAGCTACTGGTGCCTGGAATGGGGCGCTGCGTCTCTTGTCGGCTGCGACCATGATCTGAGATCGGTCGAGGCAGCTCGAGAAACATTGAAGAAATTTTCGAATGTCGAATTATCTCAGCTTGATCTCGAAGACCTGCCGTGGCAGAACGAGTTTGATTTTATATTCTCCATTGGCGTAGTGCATCATACGAAGCATCCTGACATAGTCATGAAAGAGCTCTATGAAGCGCTGAAGCCCGGTGGCGAGGTATTGCTATGGGTATACTCGAGCGTCGGGTACGAAGGCGTTTTGAAGATATTGAACCCGATCAGAAAATACATCACGAGTCATATGAACCTGCGCCTCTTGCATGTGGTGACCTATCTCTGCAGTATACCGCTGTACGCATGGATACATCTGTTCCCGGTCAAAAAGCCGTACTTCCAGCAAATGAAAACATTCTCATTTTCGCACATGCACAGCATTCTATTCGACCAATTGCTTCCCGAGATAGCGCGGTATTATTCGAAAGATGAAGCCGCAGATCTCGTATCGCAATTTAAGGACGCTGAAGTATATGCTCCGCCCAATGCTACCGGCTGGATAGTTCGGGCAAAAAAATAACATCGTTTAAGGTTCGCATGCAGATCACTCATTACCCCCGACAATTACTGCATCGTTTTTGGATACCCGCATGCGTCGCGGTATTGGTCGCTTGTCTCTACGGCATGCCCTACATCGTTTCCATTGTGCAGCTGGGTTCACGTTATCACGGCATACCGATGATGGTGACCGGTGATGAAGAGACCTATGTGGCCAGGATGCATGATATTCTTGATGGCCATCCCATGTTAGGTTCGCCAGTTTTCTTTGAGTACAAAGACCAGATCCCGCTTTTGCCGCCGACAGGGGAGTGGCTCTATATACTGCCGAGTCTCGTATTCGGAGCGAATCTCATCGATGTGGTCATAGCGAGCAAATTTATAGTACCTGCGCTGCTTGCGCTAGCGGTATATGTTTGTGCTCTAAGTTTTTTTGAAGAACGCAATCGTAATGTGAGGGTGATCGCTGGTGCTATTTCTCTAGCTGTGCTGTGCGGGTATGATGTTGTCGATTTCAGGCAGGTAGTCGGCTTGCTGCGCGGGTCTGTAACGCCGAGTGCTTTTCTTATCTGGTCCAGACTGGTGAACCCCATCACCGGTGCGATCGCATTATTCGTTTACCTTGCGTCACTGAATCGTATACTCAAAGGCTCTCAGTCTTGGCGTCCCATGACGGTGGGCGCTATCGCTTTGGCTTTCATGTTCGCGTCTTATTTTTTCAGCTGGGCATATGCCCTTACGATCACCCTGTGCGTATCGATATTGCTTGCTGTCACTCGGCGATTGAAACTCATGAAGCGGCTGCTAGCGCTTGCGGGCGCTGGTATTTTGCTCGCAGCGCCGTATTGGTATATGCTTGCGCGGTTATTCAGCCAGCCCTCATATATGCATGGAGAGGGTTTATCAGCTCTGTTCCATACGCATCAACCAGTCATCAATAAATTTGTGCTGCTGATGCTCATTGTTTTTTGTGCAGCGTTGTTTCTGTGGCGGCGGTATGAAAAGTCCGACGTGCTCCGCGATAATGCAGTACTGATGATGGCTGCATGCGTTCTTGCAAGTTGTATCGTATTTATGCAACAGATCGTCACCGGTGTTGCCATTTGGCCTTTTCATTTTGTGCAATACACCATACCGGTTCTGATCATGATTTTGTATCTCATCATCTATCGATCATTGCGCTTTGCAGGTTTTGCATGGATACGCACGATCGGAAAAGCTGCGCTGTTCTATATACTCCCGTTATGCGCGCTTCTCTATGCGATAACGTTGCAATCGCGGGTCTATGCATTCTGGGTGCCGACGGTTATTGATCAGCAGCGCTATGCTGCAGTGTTTCAATGGCTTGATGAGCATACCGACCATGATTGCGTTGTGCTGACTCGTGAGGGCGCGGATGACAATTTAAATGCGCTTGTACCAGGTTTTACGCATTGTAATGTCTATACGTCAAATTATCGCTTCTTGCATGCGCCCAATATACAGGAGCGCTTTGAGCATAACTATTTTACGCAATTGCGTTTGCATGGCATTACTCCGGCGACGGCGCCACTGTATATCCGCGACCACGAACGTGAAGCGCGAAGCTACCTGGGCGATACGCTGCAAGAATATTTTGGGGAACAAAAATTTTCTGATGTGCCTCTTTCTGATTTCAAGTCAAAGATCGGGGAGCTGAGCATTTTGTATAAAAAATTCTATGAACAAGACTTTCGCACTGAACTTGAGAAATATCGAATTGACGTGCTGATATCTACAACGCCTCTTGCATCGGATGTGATCGGATCGATACAGGGCCTGCACAGCGAAGGTGAACTTAATGGCGTTTCAGTGTATACTCTATAGTATTGTCCGTATGGATAAACAATACGAATCAATATATCATTCAGCAGAAGATACTAATTGGTGGTTCAAGGCTCGGCAAGATTTTGTATATCGTTTTTTAAAGTTGCACGCATACGCTCCGGATACCCGGATATTAGATATTGGTTGCGGCGGAGGAGGGCTCTTGAGCTATTTACAGCAGCGGGGATTTTCGAAATTATCAGGCATCGATCTGTCGCCTGAGGCGATCGCGTTCTGCAAGTCGCGCAATCTATCATCGGTTACGCTCGACGATGCGCAATACGCACAGACCCTCGCTGAGGGCAGTTTCGATGTTATTATTGCTTCTGATGTTCTTGAGCATCTTCAGCACGCATCAGAAGCAATGCAGCGATGGAAAGACCTCCTTGCGCCCGGTGGCGTCATCATCCTTTTTGTGCCTGCCTATCAGGCGCTCTGGAGCGAGCGCGATGTGTTGAATAAACATATCATGCGGTATACGCAGCGGCAGGTACTCGCTATGGTGGAAACATTGCATTTGCAGACGCTCACGCGCAGCTACTGGAATTTTTTTATGTTCGCTCCTTATGCGCTTTTGCTCAAAATAAAGAAGCATACGAAGAATAAGATCGTCACCATTCGCAACAAAGAAACCATCGTCAATAAAATTTTGAAAGCGATATTGAAGATCGAAAATAGTATGATACTGAAAGGCGCGCACTTGCCATTTGGTGTCAGTTTCCTGGGCATATTTAAAAAATGACCGATCATGAACAGCAACACTGACCATCCATCAGCATTGAACGGGTGGCGAGCAAAAGTTATTTTTATATTGCCCATCCTGGCGCTATTGATCATTTTTCGAGATGTGCTCTTTGCCGGCCGTATTTTTTCAGACGGCGATTCTTTTTTGTATTTTTATCCGCTATTCAAGATCATTGCATCTTCGAAATCTCTGGTCACGCCTTCTATACTCTCAGGTTTTCCGCTCTATACATCGGTCAATGCTTCATGGTTTTATCCGGTATATAGTTTCCTGTTTCGTTTTTTTGACCTGTATAACGGCTATCATTACCTGACGCTGCTTAATTTTATTCTTGCATATGTCGGCACCTACTGGTATACCCGATCGTTAAAAGTATCGCATGCCGGAAGCAGCATAGCAGGAGCGGTATTCATCTTTTCAGGACAATTGATGATGTGGGGTTCGGTCATTGTAAATACGAACTATTATTGGATCCTGCCTTTCGTTCTGTACGGCATTGAGCATGCAAAAAAAGGAGGCTATTATTCGTCGTATCTTCTGTTGTCTGCACTGTTGCTAGGCACCGGATGGCTGTCGAGCCACACGCAATTCATCGTGTATATTCACGCTTTTGTTTTTTGCTACTATCTGAGATTTTGCATCGTTCCGGTCCGCAAAGATGCGGCCAGAGCGATGTACCGAACCGTCCTCATGTTGATCATGTTCGGCATATCGGCAGCCATAGGATATGTGCAGATACACTCGATCTTGTCGTTTACAAGCCAAACAGCGCGTGCCGGAGGCGTTGCATTGTCAGAGGCGTTTGCCGGCAGCTATCTGCCGCAGGACTTGCTGCAATACATTATTCCGTTCTGGCGTTTGCCTTTTTTTCCCGCTGCTGCGCCGAATCTGTATATTGGCATTATTCCGTTCATCTTGCTGGTATACGCGCTCTGGAACAATAAGCAAAATAGCACTGTACGTTTTTTTGCTTTCACGTTTTTTGTTTCTCTAGTAACAGGATTCTATTATTCGCCGGTTGCTCTTTTGATACACTACTTGCCTTTTGCACATGCATTCCGCGAATTGAGCAGACTTATGCTCATCGGGGATTTCGCTGCGGCAATGCTTGCGGCTTTTGCATTTGATCGACTTGCGATGAGCACTTCTGATGAACGTTTTCTGAAACTGCTCCTGATCTTTAAAAAGGTATTGCTTTGGGTTGGAGCGCCTCTCGTTTTCATTGCAACAGTATCCCGCCTTTTTTTCACAGTTATGATTGAACAGGTACTGCAGGGCTTGTTTTTTAAATTTAAATATGCGAATACCGCTCACTTAGCTCCGGAGCATTATCAGGCATTGATTCGACAATATACGAAGAGTGCTTTGGATATTTTTTCACTGACGAATCCGCAGACCATCGTATCGATCATATTCATAGTGCTCTTGTTCGTAGCATGTCGGCAGCGGGCGCGCGTACATCAAAGTGGCTGGGCATTGCTCATAATGCTGCTGATCGTTTGCAATACCACATGCACCTATGCTGGTTTCTATACAACAGTGCCGCGCGCACTCGCCGAATCAGAGCCAGCCTCAATAGCCGCTATCAGTGATGACCGAAGCAATGATCAGCCCTTTCGAATATTCTCATTATTTACCGGTGTCGCAGAATATGACCGTTTCGCAGTGAATTGCAGTAATGACTCAGCGGAAGATAGGCTTGCTTTTGAACAGGCGCTTGCGGTGCCGAATATCAATATTCAATACGAGCTCGAGTCTGCAGACGGATATGAAAACTTCATGCCAAAACGGATAGCTGAGCTCCTGGCATATGTCGGATCTGAGCGCGCGACCGCAGGAGAATTGCTTTCTTCAAAAAAAATTCCGGTCGAAGAACGTATTCAGGAGTTTACCCGCAGAACGGATGTGCTGCGTCTCATGAATGTGCAGTATGTATTGTCGCCGTACCAGATCAATGATCCCGGCCTCTTTGAAATATATCATGGGGATTTACCGGGATGCGGCGGCACCGACTACGTTTACAAGCTCTTGAATGCAATGCCGAGATATTTCTTTACGGATAAAGCCGAACAGCTGAAATCAAGTTCGGATGATATCGACGCCCTTGCTCATGAGCTCGGCCAGGCAATGCATAATCACTCGATCGTACTTGAAACAGCTGCGGTGCATTCTGCGGAAGAGGGCACTGCGTTGATCGCTGAATTGCAGCCAGAAACAAGCGGCGATAAAATTACGTTTACGGTGAACGAACCAAAGAGCGGATACGTTTTTGTCGGCAATGCATGGCTGCCCGGCTGGCACGCGAGCGTCGACAGCAAGCCGGTAACGATCGAACGTGCAGATTATATGTATATGGCTGTTCCAGTTGAGGCGGGCTCTCACCGCATTGAATTTTTCTATGAACGATAACGCTCACATGCAAAGCGAAATGCAGCTACACAAATCGTCCGTTTGCCCGCTCTGCCAGCGTGATCACGTGATGCCTTTGTTTAACAAAAATGGCTACCAGATAGTTCGATGCACTGACTGCGATTATACCTTCATCGATCCTAGGCCAAGTGAAGCTGCTATGAAGGCATACTATGATTCGCATATGTATACGCGCGGGAATAAATATGTCTATACGAAAGAGGGGAGTGCGTTGACCTATGGCGAGCAAATAAATGACGAGCGAAAGCTGGCGTATATACGGAAATTTATATCCAGCGGCGCATTGCTCGATATCGGTGCGGCATTTGGATTTTTTGTCCACCAGGCCGCCCGGTTTTTTGATGCTCAAGGAGTCGAGCCATCGCACGAATCGGTCCTGAAAGCGCATGAGCTTGATATTCCTGTCCGCGAAGGAACGGTCGATGCTATCCCCGAATCAGAACAGTATGATTGCATTGTGACGTGGGATGTGATCGAGCACGTATTTGATCCTCGAGACTTTGTACGAAAGATATCGAAACGCTTGAAATCGGATGGCTATTTATTTATCTCAACGGGCGACGCCTCTGGGATCGTTCCGCGGTTGTCGCTGAAGCACTGGGCTTTGATGACGCCGCCGGATCATCTGCAGTTTTTTTCAAAGACGACAATTTCATCGCTGCTTGAACAAGAGGGTTTCAAAGTCCTTGATATTCGGCATAGCGGGAAGTCCATGACATTAGAATGGTTTTTGTTCAAACTGTCAGATACATTTACGATCGCGCCCTTGCGTTTTTTGGCCCAGATTGTTAAAAAGTCAGGATTGAAGAGATTCCGCGTCTACGTGAATACCTTCGATATTATGACTGTTTGCGCGCAAAAGGTGCGTGATATACAATACTAATGAGTTATTCTATGCCGATATCTTTCAGCATCATCATCCCGTGTTTTAATGAAGCACCAAATATCGAGAAAACATTGCACGATCTCTTAGCGCATCTAAAAACGATCAGCATTGCACATGAAGTTATTGTAGTGAATGACGGGTCAACTGATGCATCCGCAGAGATCCTGAAAAAATTTCCGGTTCACGTCGTGCAGCACGCGATCAACAGAGGATATGGCGCTTCGTTGAAAACAGGATCACTGGCCGCACAGTATGACTGGCTGCTTTTTTATGATGCAGACGGCCAGCATAAACCAGAGCATATTGATGACCTGCTCCGAGAAGCTGACAACCATGATATGGTTGTCGGTGCCCGTGAAGGGTATCAGGGTCCGATGGTGAGACAGCCCGGAAAAAAGATCGTTAAATTGATCGCGCAATATTTGAGCGATGCGCGCATCCCTGATCTGAACTCGGGTTTTCGTCTCGTGCGCAAAAGCATTTTTAATGAATTCATCAATCTGTATCCTGATGGTTTTTCATTGAGCACGACCATTACGATCGCGCTACTCAAAAATCATTATCGCGTTTCATATGTGCCTATTCGCATCAACAAGCGATTGGGAAAGAGTACCGTAAAATGGAGCGATATGCTGGGACAATTGGTGCTGATCAGCCGCTTGATCGTTCTATTTTCTCCGCTGCGTCTCTTTATTACCATCGCCGGTATCCTGTTTGCGTTCGGTTTCATTTCGCTGATCAATGACATCCTTGCCTTTAACCTGAACGAGTCGACTTATTTTCTGATCACTACATCACTGATCATTTTCTCATTCGGTTTGCTCGCTGATCAGCTTTCTGAAATTCGAAAACGTTTACGATGAATACCTTGCGCACCACTATCCGCGATGCCCGAGGAGATAGCAGCGATTATATTTTGGTAGCGACATGGGTGATGTGCGCAGTCGGCATTGTAGCCTTGCTCGGAGGTTTTTTTTGGTTTTGGCTTATCATTCCACTCGCTGTTTGTTGTGCAGGCGTCGGCGTGTATGGGTTCGTCAATAAGCGGATCATCATGCCGAAAGGTTTTGTACAAATCATGGCAGTAATGCTATTTTTTTTGTTTGGCGTCATGCTTCTGCGGGGGTTCTATACCGGCGATGGCCCGGCATACTGGCTGCCGTTTGCACGCAGTATGGTAGAGAACCACAGGATCATTCCGTTTATACAAACACAGGACGCGGCTACCGGTAGAGAACCGTTATTGCCCATTTTTTTGAGCATTGGAATATTTTTTTCTCAATCTGAGTGGGCATATGGCTGGGTACCGCTGCTTTTTACACTGGGAACTTTGCTGTATATAGTACGCTGGCTGCGCGATTCAGATATTGAGCCAGTATATCAGCGATGGGCCGTCGCTATTTTTTTATCAGCGCCATTGATCGCGTTCTGGAGCTGGAATATCCTTGAAGAGGCCCCGGTGCTTTTTGCATTCACTGCATTTTTTTTCTACGCGGACCGGTATCGCAAGTCGCTCTCTGATATTGATTTTATTTTTCTAACGACCGCGCTTGGCATAGCATTATTGACCAGGTATATTGCTCTTGTTCTGCTGCTGCCGTATGGGTTGCTTTGGCTGCAGTCCCAAAAAAAAGTACACAAGCTCCTATTTTTTGGTATAGCGTGCCTTCCATTTTTGATGTGGATCACTAAGAATTGCCTGGTTTACCATTCGCCATTTTTCCCGTTATTTTCATCGCTCTTTGGCGGCCCCTATGCTGCGTATCAGGCTCACTCGCACTTTCTGGGTTCACTCTCAATGAGCCTGGTTGATAAAATATATTTCGTCATTCGACAGCTCGCATTTGAGCTGCCCATCGTTTGCATAGGCTTCTGGGCACTGATACGCGAAAAGCGATATGCATACGCAGCCGTCGTCGCGATCATTCTTCTGGCATTAACATCGCTATTTTTTACACAGACGTCTGCAACTCGTTATTTCTACCCATTCGCTGGCTTGCTTGTTGTATATGGTTTTCGCTATCTTGTGTCCGAAAAAAACCAAAATACACTGTTGTTTTTTCTTCTCATCTTGTGTGCTTCTTTATTGAGTGTCGATGTAACGCAGTCGTCTAGCCATTTCATAGGAAGCATTGAGCATCTATTTCATGTTGCAGTACCACTGCTTAATTTCATATCACGATATGCGTGGATTTTTGCGCTGTGTATCCCTGCGGTCATGCTCGTGGTCAAGATGCCCGTAGATCGAATACGCAGCAGTATTTTTGTGTTGCTGGCGCTGCACATAGTTCATCTACGTTTCATTGAGAACAAAAGCTGGATCGCGACATGGCCATGGATCATCTTGTGCATGATCTTGATCATGGCACTCGCATCAAAAAAACTATCAGTTGTAGTTTCGCGGACCATGACAGCTCTTGTGCTTATCGCCATCCTCACGGATACGTGGGGCCTCGCTATCGTCTATGCCATGCAAAACCATGATCTGAGCTTCAACTCGGTTTCGCGGATCTATTCAGCGCAGGACATCATCGGGCGCGAGATCGATCGCCGCGAGAAAGGAGCAAAGGATTTTTATCTCCTCACCGAAGCTCCGGGGTATTATGCATGGGACCTCCATTACCATGTCGTGACGTTCAGATCCTTCAATTTTAATTATATTACGAAACTGCACCTCGAGAACGCGCATTCGGCAGCTGAAGTCCGTGATGCGCTCCAGACAGGAACTATCAAATACCTTATTTACGAGGGCGACGAAAATGTGCCGGCATATGAACAGTTTGACACCGGGTATATAAATGCGCACAATACCATCTATCAAGTAGCTCGAGATAATCCAGCAATTTTCCCGTCCGTATTCAACGTAACGGACCCTGAAAACGGCATTCAAGCAGTGGTCTATCAGGTCTATGAGTAATACTTAATGTCTGACGTTATTCAAAAATATAAAGAGCGGGCGCTTAGTAGTCTTTTCATAAAGGACGTTGCATTGCTGCAAGCAAGTACACTCGCGATCACAGCGCTTTCAGTAGCATCGTCGGTCATTTTGGCCCGCATGCTGGGGCCTGAACAATATGGCACCTATGCGATCATCTTTTCTTTTACCGCATTGCTCGCGAGTTTTGCTGATTGGAGCGGCGCCAACTATGTCGTCACCACCTTTCTGTCGAGAGCGTACGTGGAGAAGAACAGAGCGCAGATCGAATCCATCATCGGGTATGTCGTTAAAATGTTCTTGTTCGTTTTTCTGCCGCTGACCGTGCTTGCCATTTTGGTAGCGCCGCAACTGTCCACGCGTTTCTATCACAGCTCCTATATAGGCGTCATGACGCGATTGCTTTTGTTTGAGAATATACTCGGAGCTGTTTTTGGCATTTTTAAGGTATTGCTCGAGGCCAGCAGAAAAATAAAGAAATTAACGATACTTGAGGTCACTGAAAAATTATTTTTCATCATCATTCCGATCCTCTTTGTCATTTTCCATTTCGGCGTGACCGGTTATGTGTGGGGCGTGATCATCGCCTCAACGTGCATGGTCGCGATCGGCTACTATCTGTACCGGGTATTAACCCGCCGAGATCCGTTGTTTCCACCTATGAGAAAGGTGCTCGCGAATGCTACTGAAAAAAATTCGCGCGAGTATGTTCTGTTCGGATTCAATGCTTCTCTGGATAAGACACTTTCGAATATCAGTGCTACATTACCGATAGCTTTTTTGGCAGCAGTAGCCTCGCGGTCAGAGGTTGGCTTTTATAAATTAGCTCTCAGTTATATATCGTTATCGACCCTGCTTTTGAAACCGGCGGCTCGCTTGTTAAATTCACAGCTGCCGAAATCCTTATCGTTCGGCATCGGTAATTTAAAGAGAGATTTCTATAGAGCTACGTATTTTTCAGCAGGATTCGCGATCATCGCCGTGGTGCCGTTCATTCTTTTGGCAAAGCCGCTGGTTTATATTTTTTATGGAGAACGGTTCGCTCCGGTGGTTGCGCTGGTTCCGGCACTTATGATCTTCGCAGTCATTTCAGCCGTTTCAACAGGCATCGGAGCGCTGTTCCGAACGATACAGAAGGTGCGCGTTGCGGTCATTATAAATATTTTGAATTTTTGTATCGCAATGCCTATTAGTTATGTTATTATCATGCAGTACGGGGTGTGGGGGATGGTATGGTCAAGCATAGGAGACTCGCTTGTCATTGCCATAGTCTGTCATATATACTTTAGAAATTATTTTTCATTCATGGCCAAGAATACTGCGCAGGCGAATTAGCTGATCTCTATGCACACTACCCGAGATGTAATCAATCATTGTAAACAGTATTTTTCCGGAGCCCTTCTTGATGTGGGCGCCGGCAATGCCAAATACCGCGGGCTTATTCAACCCTCAGTGTCAGCATATACCACCTGTGATATGTTTCCTGGGAAGAATATTGATGTTGTTTGTGATGTCGATCATTTAACTTTTGCGGACGGAGCATTTGATACTGTTATTTCGACGCAGGTATTGGAACATGTGCCGCATCCATGGCGCATGATTGCCGAAGTGAGTCGCGTTTTGAAACCAGGCGGCATCTGTATGGTGTCAGCGCCTTTTTTGGTTCCCTATCATGCAGATCCGCATGATTATTTCAGATATACGCCCGAAGGCCTGCGCTCGCTCATGGAAGATAATGGTTTTGAAGTAGTAGAATGCGCATCCTATGGAAAGATCGGCGTGGTCCTTTCAGAGTTGACCAGGTTTACTTTTTTTTCGCCTTATGAACGAAACGAAAGCCGCTTTGCTCGCGTGAGCACCAGGGGGATACAGGCGATCGGTCGCGGTATTGATACACTTTTTAAAACGAAGCACATATACGCCAATGTATATTGCGTAGCGCGTAAAAAGCACTAGACGATGAGGATCTTGTATCTCAGCGATGATTTTCCTCCCTCTGTAGTAGGCGGAGCAGGCAAGGTGGCGGAATCGCTTGCACTCGGCATGGTGAAGGCAGGACACACCGTTGCAGTTATTTGTCGCGTGGGTGAACAAGCAGAGGAGCGATCAGAAATGTATAAAGGCATGATGGTGCATTACGTGTATTCATCGTATCATGTCCGCTGGCGCCACTATCGGTCGCTCTATAATTCGCAGACCGTAGGCAAGGTTGATGGGATCATGGCCGGTTTCAAGCCGGACATTGTACATGCGCATAATGTTCATTTTTATCTCTCGTATGCGTGCCTTGAGCGTGCACGCAAGTATACGCGCCGTATTTTTCTGACCGTGCATGATGTCATGCTATTCCACTACGGCAAGCTCCTCGGCGGTCATGGTGAAACTTCGCCGTGGAAACAAATGAACATGGCAGGTCTGCGCTATAATCCATTGCGAAATAGGATCATACGGAAGTATCTGCGGTCAGTAACGACTATTTTTGCAGTAAGCGACGCATTGCGTGATGTCTTGCGAGAACATGGCTTCAAGAATGTGGTGACCATCCACAATGGTATCAATACGGACGAATGGAAAGAAGACCGTCAGCAGATTGAAATATTCAAAAAGAAATTTAATATCCTGTCGAAGAAGGTCATCTTGTTCGCCGGGCGCATCACCGGTATGAAGGGCGGCAATGTACTCGTGAACGCGTTGCCTGCGATCGTTCAGAACGTACCTGACGCGGTTCTGGTGATAGCAGGAAAAAATGACGATTATGCATCTGCACTGTTTGCTCAAATTGAGAAGCTTCATTTGGGCGATCATATGAAGATTACCGGATGGCTATCTGGCAATGAGCTTGTAGCAGCGTATCATAGCGCAACGGTCGTCACGGTACCGTCGCAGTATCTGGATCCGTTCCCGACGGTGAATTTAGAGGCAATGGCATGCGCTAAACCAGTTATATGCACGAATAAAGGCGGATCTCCTGAAGCAGTGGTGCACGGAACGACGGGAATCGTATTTGACGCGACGAATTACGAGGAGCTTGCCCGCGACATAGCGGATCTATTGACCGATGATGTTCGGGCGCGGCAGATGGGCGCAGAAGGTTTGAGGCGCGTTCGTGAAGTTTTTTCAATTGAAGCACAAGTGAAATCAGTGCTCGAGCACTATACGCAGTGATCGAGCGAGCCGTTCTTGCGTAATATAAGCATACTGATACAATGCACCAGTAAATATTTGCTTATATGTGCGGAATTATTGGCGTTATTGCAAAACAGGGAGCCTCGTCGAAATACCCACTCCAGTCTTTGGTGCGGGAATTATTATTACTGTCTGAATCGCGCGGTAAGGAAGCATCAGGGATCGCGATCGCTAGTAGCGATGCGATACAGGTATTCAATGCGCCGCAGCCAGCATCGATTCTTTTGAAGCAACATACCTATACCGAAGCGATACAACGTGCAAATGATATGAATACTGATCCATTCGTGTGCATCGGCCATGCTCGTCTTGTTACCAATGGCACCATGGAGCATCCATACAATAACCAGCCTATTATCAAGGACGGTATTGTCGGCATTCACAATGGCATTATCGTGAACGACCGAGATTTGTGGGAGCGTCATCCGGATCTCAAGCGTGCATATGAAGTTGATACTGAAGTTGCACTCAGTATATTAAGAAGCTATCTTCGATCAGGCTTGAGCATTGATAACTCTCTGCAGAAGTTATATGGGTCACTGCGAGGCACTGCCTCAATGGCGCTACTGTTCGATGATCGATCGGAACTGGTCTTAGCGACGAATAATGGCTCGCTCTATATGTGCAGCAATGCTGATACGTCTGTTTTTTTCTTTGCATCCGAGCTGCATATCGCAGAAAAAATTATTGAAAAATTTGGCGTAGGTATCGGGATGGCACAATTCGATATTATTCACGTGAAAGCCAATGAGGCATACACCATTGATCCGGACACCCTTCAGGTGCGGAATATTCAGCTTGCAGCAGGAAATCATACTGACGAGCATTCTGTTAGTATAACTGCAATTAAAAAGCGCAGCATAGTTCGATTGAATCCGAGTACGCGTGTCGACCTAGCAAGCACTGGGTTGCCGGAAGCTCATTCAGTGGAGCGAGAGCGGCAGCTGCATACTTCATTCGGTTCTTTGTATGAGCGGGCATCAGCCCGTATTCATTCACTTCGCCGCTGTACTCGCTGCGTCTTGCCTGAAACAATGCCTTTCATTCATTTTGATCCTGAGGGGGTTTGCAATTATTGCAAGAATTATGCTCAGATCACCTATCAAGGCGCAGATGTTCTGAAGAAAAAATTGAATGATCTGGCGTCAGCAGGACCTTCGCGATTCGTGGTGTGTCTGAGCGGCGGACGCGATTCAAGCTATGGATTGCATTATTTCAAGAAAATACTGGGTCTTGATGTGGTCGCCTATTCCTATGACTGGGGCATGGTCACTGACCTTGCCCGCCGTAATCAAGCGCGCATGTGCGGAAACTTGGGCGTTGAGCATATTTTGGTTTCAGCGGACATAAAAAAGAAACGGAACAATATTCGCCTGAATGTCCTGGCATGGCTTCAAAAACCTGATCTGGGAACGATACCGCTGTTCATGGCCGGGGATAAGCAGTATTTTTACTATGCGAATGAGGTAGCAAAACAAACGCATGCGCAGCGCATAGTAATGTCAGAAAATGCTCTTGAGCGAACGCACTTTAAGCATGGTTTTTGCAATATTTCCCATTCGCATTCAGACAAATCGCCATACGCCATGAGTTTTAGCGATAAAACGCGCCTCGCATGGTATTATGCCCGTCAATTCGCGACAAACAGAGCTTTTTTGAACCGTTCGTTGTTAGACACTATTGATGGGTATCGGTCATACTATTTTATCCCACATGACTACCTGTATTTGTTCGATTATATTCCGTGGGTCGAAGAAGAGATCAATACTACCTTGATCAAGGATTATGATTGGGAAATAGCAGAAGATACCAAGAGTACCTGGAGAATAGGGGACGGGACTGCGCCTTTCTATAACTATATCTACTATTTGCTCGCAGGTTTTACTGAAAATGACACCTTCCGCAGCAATCAGATCAGACAAGGCATACTTGATCGCGCTACGGCCCTTGAACTGGTACGACGCGATAATCAGCCGCGCTATGCGTCCATTGATTGGTATTGCAAGACGATCTCGATTGATACTGAGACAACGCTGAAAGCCATACACGCTATGCAGCGTCTCTATGAATCATAAGCCTATGCGCATCTGCTTTATTACTGAAAGCATTACAGCAAAAAATGGATGGGGAGTGTATGCACGCGATTTGATTGGCGCGGTTCGCGCTCAAGGCATTGAGTGCACGGTACTTACCAGTCATTCGCATATACACAGCGGCGATCCAGCTCCTTTTGAAAAGCGTTTATTGGGTTCGCCGAAATCCCCTTTCAAGACATTGCAGAATGCACGACGCATTAAATCCATTATACAGGCGAACGATTGCGTGCATATTCTCCAGGAACCATACCTAGCGCATATCTATCCGCTGAAAGGCAAGGTGCCTGTGGTCATGACAGCTCACGGCACATCAGCAGTCGAGCCGCTCGATAAAGGAAAACTCCGCTCATTGCGCCGGTCATTGTATCCGAAACTTGATGCGCTGATCTGCGTGAGCAACTTTACCAAGCAGGAAGTATTGAAACGCATTCCGAATACTTCAGTTGCCGTAATACCAAACGGCATCAATCTGAAGCACTTTAACATGGCAGCAAAATCTCACAGCGCAGGTGATAGCTTTTCCGGAAAGAGACTGATCCTGAGCGTAGGAACTTTAAAGTCCCGAAAGGGTTATCATATAGCGATAGAAGCTATAGCTCGTCTGCGTGATCAGTTTTCAAATATAGCGTACTGCATTGTCGGTAGCACTGAAAATAAGACCTATACACAGACATTGAAAGATCTCATCCGCAAACTCCAAATTGAAAATGTGGTGATCATCAAGGGTGAAAGTTCAGACGATGAGCTCGCGGGCTTATATGCAGCTGCGGATGTTTTTGTCCTTACCAGCATTAATACAGCTGCAGGCGCTTTTGAGGGTTTTGGCCTGGTGTATCTTGAAGCAGGATTGCATGGACTGCCGGTCATAGGCACTCGCGGCAATGGTTCTGAAGAAGCAATTCAGGAAGGGAGAACGGGGCTACTCGTACCGCAGAATGACATAGAAGCAACAGCAGCAGCTATAGGAAAGCTATTGGCTGACCGCGCCAAAGCAAAAGCAATGGGCGCTCAAGGCAAAGCCTATGCACAGTCACAAAGCTGGAATGCGATAGCGCCTCAGTATATTCAGGTCTATCGCAAGGCTATGAAGCAGGAAGGTTCTTGATGATAGCGCGCCATTTGCTGCTATCGAGAGAAACATCGCGAGGAAGGACCGTGGGAATATCGTGAATCGACATTTTCCCCACGTTAGGCGTTTGAGCTGAAGCCAGGTCAAAGGTCGTTTTTCGTTCACCGCCGATATGCAGCACGCCGAATACAGACTTCAGGAGTGCAATCTGCAGCAGCTGGGGAGCGCGCGTGGATGCATAGTCGGCCGTTGTCCACTGATCGATGAACGCTTTGGGATAGGGCCAGGGCCCGTCTTTTTTAAATGAGGTTCTCAGAATTAAGGTATTCGGATACTGGCGAACTGCCATTTCTCCCAAAAGTTTGGTTAAGGCATAGTAATTAACCGGATTTGGCACATCCGTTTCTCTGTAATTCCCTTTTGTGCCGTCGAATACATAGTCAGTCGAGATGTATACGAATTTTTTTCCCTTGAATGATCGCAATACGTTTTCAGTTCCCTCCACATTCACCCGGTAGCAAAGATCTTTGCTCGTCTCGGCGCCGGCAACATCAGTTATCGCCGCGCAGTGTATGAGAAGATCGTACGTCTTGGCCTGAAAAAAGCGTTCGACAGCAGCTTTGTCCGTGATATCAAGATCGTTTTTGTCGATGCCGGTACTGTCGATCAGCGACATCAGAAGCGAACCTAAGGTACCGCGTGCACCAGTAATAAGTATCCGCTGATTCGGTGCAAAGGGTTTCATGTATTATTGCCCCAGCGTTGCGTTGAGAACCGTATTGATAGTCTTCAGGATAATAGATATATCCAGCGTAAAGGTTCGGTTCTTTATGTAGAAAAGATCATACTGCAATTTCGTCATAGCATCATCGATAGAGTCGCCATATTTGAAATTGATCTGTGCCCAGCCTGATAAACCGGGTTTTACCAAAAGACGCTCCTTATAAAACGGTATCTTTTCGGAGAGGAGCGCGACGAATTCCGGGCGTTCAGGACGAGGTCCGACAAAGCTCATATCGCCTTTCAAAATATTGATGAATTGCGGAATTTCATCAAGGCGCGTTTTGCGTAAAAATTTTCCAAGCTTGGTTATACGCGGATCGTTCTTTGCGGCCCATTGCGGGCCATTCTGCTCGGCATCGAGAACCATGGTGCGGAATTTCATTGCCATGAATCCTTTACCGCCCTTGCCGGTTCTCGTTTGCTTGAAGAGCAGAGGTCCTGGCGAGGTTAGTTTGATCCCCAGTATGATGAACGGAACCAGCGGTAATGAGAGAATGCCGAACAGCATGCCGGCGGTGATATCCTGGACGCGCTTATTCAGTTCATAGAAATGCTTATTGCCGCTCAGTAAGTTTTCTAAGAACCAATCTTTTTCCAAAGATGCAACGGGGACTTTTCCTGTTATCTTTTCATAAAAGTCGGGGAAAGTGTAATACGAAATGCCAATGCTTAACGTTTCAAATAGGTAGCGTGAAATTATCGCACTGTGCTGCGGCGAAGGGACAGTAACCACGGTCTGTATCTTGTTTTTTTTGATGGTGTTTACGAGATCTGCAAGATCCTTCGCATGCGGAATATGTTGCAGCGTCTGAGGGAGCGGGTTTTGATCAATATTAACGATGAGACTGAGTTTATAGCCGAATTGCGGCGACCGTTCGATAGCTTCAGCGAGTTGTATCGCTTCGCTATTGATGCCGATGAGCATCAGCTTATTGGACAATGCTTTGCTGCTGGTCAGGCTATAGAACAATTTTCTCCACAAGAGGAACAGAATCGCAAATATGATCACCAGAATGATGAGCACGCCGATCGGCTTCAGCGTCGTCAGCGTCAGCGGCACGATGTAAAAAAAGGCAAAGCCGACTATGGTATTGATGATGAGATTTTGGACTAAATAGCCGTAAAATTTAAAATCGTTCTTCACCAATTGCACGGTATAGAGATTATTGATGAAAAAAACAATGATCCAGATGATGAATAGGAGTGAGAAAGGTAGCAGGTGATCAAGCCACAGCTGGTAGGAGATACTGCCTCTATATCTGAATACCAAGGTCAAAAAAAGCGACGTATATAGCAATGCAATATCGCCTATGAGAAGTATTATTTTTTTCAAACGAATGACAGACATGCTAAGTAAACCTGAAAACAAGCATACTGATTTTATTCGCTTTCGTCAATAATTCTTCATATTTTTTAAAAAAGCCAGTATACTTGTCCAATGAAACTTCTCAGGATTTACTTGAAAACATTTGCGTATGCCGGTGCATTCGTTCCTCTTGTATATTGCGTAGGTTTTACATCGCCCTATATTTTCGCGCAAACAAGCTTGATCTACTTGATAGCCTGCGCGACGGTTGTGCCTGTGTTCGTGCTCTGGTATGCAGATGCGAATGCAAGGCCGCATGTAGACCGCTGGACGATCATTCCCTTGATCTACTTGTGCACGATGATCCTCAGCGCTTGTTTCGGTGTGAATCCAGCAAAGAGCTTTATCGGCGTATGGGAGCGCTTTGGGGGTGTTTTGGATTGGACAGTAGTCTTCTGGTATGGCATTCTTCTGATCTCAATTTTTAAGACCAAAGCCGAATGGTATGCATTTCTTCGTACCGTGAGCATAGTTGCTGCAGCAGAAACTATGTATGCGCTGCTGCAGCTGTCGCCTTGGCATATCGTCTATGCAAGCGGTACGCGGTTATTCGGCACTATCGGTAATCCGGCATTTCTCGCCGGCTATTTGCTGCTGGCGATGGGTATTACCTTTGTCATGCGTCTGCAAGCAGGCACGCGCATCCGTTTTGTCTATGATCTATGCATTATCGCCCAATGTTTGGTGCTGATGCTCACACAAACACGTGCAGCTTTGATCGGGCCTCTGGTCGGACTCGCGGGTTATGCAGTTATAGCATCAAAGGGCCAAAGAAATGCCTTGCGTTCAGCGCTACGTACATTCGGTATTTTTTTTATCATCATTGGTATCGCCATCGGAAGCATCATTTCTCTAAAAAAAATAGATATCACCCATGTGACTCAATCGGTCCTGCATGGAGATACGTCTCAGACACGAGCAGCCATCTGGGAGGCGGCATTGCAGGGGTTTAGCGACCGGCCGTTACTCGGCGCCGGAGAGAATAACTTTATCATCGTTTTCCAGCGGCATTTTGATCCTCGTATCTATCTGGGACAAGAAGATAGCGCATGGTCAGATCATGCGCATAATGAATTTCTTGACCGTTTGGCCCTGGGAGGAGCATTGGGGCTCATTGCATATCTGTTGATGCTATTGGTTTTGCCTTTCAAGCTCGTACGAAGATCTGATGTGAACGATGCCGATGGTGTAGCTCGGGCAAGTATGGTGCCATGGATACTGGCGTATGCGACCTACCTTTTTTTCTTTTTTCATTCAATCGCTGACTCAATGCTGTGGGTCATAGCAATTGCATTCCTGATCTCTACGCGTTCGAGTATGGTGCCTGCTGCAGCATCTGCAGAAAAAAAAGTCGCACCTACGAGCATGGCTCTGGCGAGTTTCGTTTCTGTCATGCTCGTTACTTGGTATGTACTGGTGCCGATGCGAACGAATATCTTGGTCCGGCAGGGCATGCAGGCACAGAGCATCGAGCAGGCCATGCCTTTGTATATGCGGGCATGGAACGGAGATGTGCGGGGGCGGCCGCATATGCTCATGGATCTATTTGATCGCGTACAATTCAGAGATGAGGACCCGCGGTATGCAGCGCTGCATATTTTGCAATTACAGCATTTTGCTGAAGCAGTTGCGGAGCAGTATCCGTTCGAGCTTCAATATCAGAGCCCGCTCATTTTTGCCTATCGGCATCGCACAGATGATCCGGCGTATCTGTGGCATGCCATCGGCCTTGCCGGCCTTGGCATTGAGCTGAGTCCCGACCATCCTGAGCCGTATATGACCCGGGGTGTCACTGAGCTTGATGCAGCAGCGGCAGCGCAGGATGCAAAACTAAAAGCTTCTTACTTCGACCAAGCCAAAACTGATTTTTCTGCAGCGCATCGTTTAGCGCCGCAATCTGCTGACACGTCAATTCTATTCTTAGGCACCGATGACGTTTCAAATACAGAGCCTCATGTACAGCTGAAAAAGTATATACATGACAATGCCCAGCGCATTAAGTTCAATGACTGGGTATTAGCAATTCAACTAGGCATATATTATCGCGACAGAGATCTGATGACATTTTTGGGAAATGAACTTGATGTGTTCGATTCGTATGATGTTGCACGCTTCAAAGTGCTTCGTGACTACCTGGAACGGGAAAAGGCAATGCTCTGAGTTGCTTTGTAAGATATTTTTTTGTATACTATCTGCACTATACAGACTGACATGATACGTACTTTAGCCAAGAAAATTAGTTTTCTAACGCTTGCGGGCGTTCTTTTTATTGTCCAGGCATTTCCTGTGCATGCGAGCACGCCGAATGACCCTGATTTTACCAAGCAGTCCTATTTGTGGCGCGTGAAAGCGCCCGCAGCATGGGACTTGGTTCAAAAATATGCGCAGAAACGCGACATTGTTATTGCAGTCCTCGATACCGGAGTTGCGATCGATCATCCGGACTTGAAGAACAATATTTGGGTCAATAAAGGCGAGATCCCAGGCGATGGCATCGATAATGATAATAATTCATATATTGATGACGTGAATGGATGGGATTTTTTGACGTCTACTCCTGACCCGCGGCCAAAGCTGACCGACAACTATGCGTTCGACGCCGTCAATCATGGTACGGTCGTTGCCGGGGTCATTGCAGCTGAGGCAAACAATAATCTCGGCATAGCCGGAGCAGCCTATAATGTTAAGATCATGCCATTGCGCGTCCTGGACAGTGAAGGTTCCGGCAATACCTTGCTTCTTGCTCAGGCCGTAGACTATGCAGTTGAGAACGGAGCGAATGTGATCAACTTAAGCTTAGTCGGCGAGGTGAATGATCCGCAGCTCTCCGCGAGTATCGATGCAGCATATCGGGCAGGCGTTGCCGTTGTTGCGGCATCAGGAAATCAGGAGCATGCAGGCGTGAATTTGAATCAATCGCCGCGATACCCCGTATGCGAAACTGATGCCCTTAATAGGGTTCTGGGAGTCGCTGCCGTTGATGAAAATGATACCCTGGCAGATTTTTCAAATTATGGTTCGCAATGCATCGATGTGTCAGCTCCCGGAACAGACTTTTACAGCACATCAGTACATTTCGATCAGGACCCAGCGTTTAGCAATTATTATAGCGGAGGATGGAGCGGCACCTCAGTCGCAGCTCCTCTCGTATCTTCGGCGATCGCGTTGATAGAGGAAGTTGCCCCGAATATCAGTTTGTCTGAAGTGTATAAATTGATCCTGAACAATGCATCGAGCTTGAATGCATCGAACGGGCATCCTGCTGATCTAGGGCATGGCATGCTTGATATGTCAGCGGCGCTGGAGCATGCGATCGAGCGTTCGAGGAGTAATCCGGTCGTGATCGTCATGTCACAGGGCAGAGGATTTGAACCGCGGATAAGCATCCGGGATAAAAATGGGATTATCACCTCTGAATTCATGGCTTACGCGAAGTCATTTAGAGGAGGAGTAAATGCTACGGTCGGTAATGTCAGCGGAGATTCACAGCCCGAGATCATTACGGCACCTGCTTCTTCGGGTGGTCCGCATGTGCGCGTTTTTGATACCAAAGGCCAGCTCAAGTCGCAGTTCATGGCGTATAGCAGCAAATTTAACGGAGGCTTAAGCATAGCTACCGGAGATATTGACGGTGACGGTGTCGACGAGATCATTACCGCGCCTTTGCAAGGAGTTAAGAATGGTCCTGAAGTGCATGTCTTCAATGCGCGAGGTGATTTGCTCTATACCTTTTACGCCTATGCAAAGAATTTCAGAGGAGGAGTGAAGCTTGCGCTCGGCGATGTGGATGGCGACGGCATTGATGAGATCATCACAGCACCCGCATCAGCCGGCGGGCCGCATGTGCGGATCTTTTCGCGCTCAGGGCAATTGAAAGGGCAGTTCATGGCCTTTAATCAGAATTATAGGGGAGGATTGAGCTTAGGTGTGGGAGACGTTGACGGCGACGGTCATCAGGATATCGTCGCGGTGCAGGAGACTGATGATGATGTACAGGTGCATATATTTAACGGGCAAGGAACCGAAAAGAACCGGTTCCCGGTATACCCTGAAGTCACCAGCCTGGAACAGCCATCAGACCTCATTGTCGGCGACTATACCGGTGATGGCCAGGCGGACATTTTGACCTATGGACTCTCTGCCGGCTCAGGCCTTAAATTATTCGATTACTATGGCCGTGTGATCGATACCATCAATGTCAGCGGTACCGCACCTGATCAAAGCGCTATAAAGTATAGCTTTGCACTCTTACACTAATGCTATGAAAGGTGTAATGGATTCAGTACATGTGCGCCAGTTCATCAAGTTCGGCATCGTAGGCCTTGGCAATACGGTCATTGATTTCGGCGGTTTCGCGATCGGAACCCGTTTTTTTCATTGGCATTATATATTAGCAAATATATTCTCATGGTTCTGCGCTGTTTTTTTTAGTTTCGCGATGAATAAATATTGGACTTTTCGAGCCGTGCAGCAGGGAGCTCTGCTGCAACAGTATGTTAAATTTTTTATCGTAAGCCTGGTGTCCCTCGGTATTTCGCTTGCCCTCCTCAAAGTATTTATCGACCTCTGGCATGTGCAGGACCTTGTTTCCAAATTATTGACCATAGGCGTCGTAGTTTTTTGGAATTTTTTCATGAATAAATTCTGGACCTTTTCTTCTTAACAGAATTGCGATGGAGATCAGCGTCGTCATCCCGGCTTTCAATGAAGCGTCTTCTATAGCTGAAACGCTGGCAGAAGTCCTGTCATACCTGAAGTCGCATTTCAAATCATATGAGCTGATCGTCGTGAATGACGGGTCAACTGACAAAACTGTCGATATTGTTTCCGCCATTCCCGGTGTGACGCTCCTGCAGTATGGCGCGAATCGCGGGAAGGGTTATGCGGTTAAATCCGGCATCCTCGCGGCACAGGGCGATGCCATTTTGTTTATGGATGCTGACAATTCTACCAGGATCAGCGAGCTCGACCATTGCATGCAGGAGCTGAAAAATGTTGACATCGTGATCGGCTCTCGCGCTCTGACCGAGTCGCAGGTCCAGGTGAGCCAGAATCCCATCAAAAAACTGTTCGGAAGAATAGGCAATAAGCTCATACAAGGTGTACTCGGCGTGCCTTTTCATGATACGCAATGCGGCTATAAACTTTTCAGAAAAAATGTTCAGCCCGTATTCAAGCAGCAGACGATCGATCGATGGGGGTTTGATTTCGAGATCTTGTACCTTGCACACCGGCAGGGCTTCCGCATCCATGAGTCGCCGGTGCATTGGGTGAATAATTTCGACTCGAAAGTCTCGATGTTTTCATATCCGCGCACCTTATTTGAGCTTCTGACCATTCGTATGAGGCACCTGTTTCCAAAGAAGCAGTAATGCGATACTATTAAGTTGCTATGACGGTCGTCTTGCCAAATCAAAAGAAAAACATTCTCGTCCTCGGGGGAGCAGGCTTTATCGGCTCGCATTTGTGCGAGCATTTGCTGCATAAAGGGGATAATATCATTTGCCTCGATAATTTCAGTACGTCAGATGTCGAGAATATCAAAATGATGCTGGAATTCCCGAACTTTGAATTTATCCGGCATGACATTACGCAGGAGATCGATTTTGCAAAAGAGCCAGGCCTGCGCAAATTCAAGGTGCATATCAACGGCATCCAGGAGATCTACAATCTAGCATGTCCGACCTCTGCGGCAGATTACACGACCATGCCTATAGAGACAGCGCTTGCAAATTCTCAGGGCACCAAGGTATCGCTTGATCTGGCAGAAAAGTATAAGGCTAAGTACTTGCTTACCTCGTCCTCCGCAGTGTATGGGCGCGGACCAGAGGATAACAATATCATTGATGAAAATTATTTAGGGAAAGTTAATTTTATCGGGCCGCGCGCCTGTTATAATGAAGGCAAGCGGTTCAGTGAAACATTAGTCACTACCTATCGTGACCACTATAAGCTTGATGCGAAGATAGCCCGGATCTTTACCACCTACGGACCCAGAATGATGAAGAATAGCGGACGCTTTATTCCTGATATGATCAATACCGCACTCGGCAATCATGATATCGTTATTGCCGGCGATGCAAGCACTGGTTCGTCTCTCTGCTATGTGAAAGACATGGTAGAAGGCATCGTCTCGCTGATGCATTCTGATATTTCGCAGCCGGTTAATTTTGGCAATGATAATTTTCTTTTGTACAAAGACGTCGCTGATAAGATCAAAGTGATCTTAGGCTCAACTTCGCAAGTCACTTTCGCAGCAGCGTTGCCCTATACGCACCAGCAGGCGGTGCCTGACATAACTTTAGCCAAGGAAAAATTGAATTGGTTTCCGCTGGTCAATATTGACGAAGGATTAAAGCAAACTATTGCGTACGCCAGATCGAACTATATCGAAAGACCGGATATACGGCAGTACGGGAGGCGATAGATACTCTACTACGTATGCGCATCGTTATCGCCGCTGGCATTTTTCCACCTGATATAGGCGGGCCTGCTACCTATGCAGAAGCGTTCGCCGAGTTTTGTGCTACACAGGATATCGGTGTTACGGTTCTGTGCTTCGCCGATACTGCCGGCATTGAGCGGTCTCATGCATATGCCATTCATCGCATTGGCCGCACCGGATCGAAGTTTTTTTCCTACGCTCGTTATTTGTTGAAGCTCATATCGCTTTCTCGTTCTGCTGACCTGGTATATGCCCAGGGGCCTGTAGCCGGGGGCCTACAGGCGTTTCTAGCTCGTTTTGTAACGGCGAAGAACTATATTGTGAAAGTAACAGGAGATTATGCTTGGGAGCAAGCCGTAGGGAAGCACGGCCTCGATATAAACATTGACCGCTTTCAACAAGCAGGTATCCAGCTGCCGTTTCGAATTCGATTGATGAGATTCACGCAGCGTTTGGTTACCGCGCATGCCCGGCGCGTCATCGTTCCGAGCCAGTATCTGCGTTCGCTCGTTCGCGGCTGGGGCGTTTCTCGCGGGCGCATTGAGGTCATGTATAACGCGGTGCCTGAGCACAAACTCCAACAGCAGTCTGCTCGACAAGCAAAGTTAGCATTGCATATCACCGGATGCGCGGTTATCAGCATTGGCAGGCTGGTCCCATGGAAAGGATTTCATACATTGATCAAGGCATGGCCTGAAATAGTGAAGAAAGTTCCTGATGCACATTTGTATATTATCGGAAGCGGACCCGAGCATGGCTCGCTGCAAGCCTTGATCGAAGAAGCCAACCTGTCTCAATGCATAACCTTAACAGGTAAAAAATCCCAAGAGGAATTATCTGATTGGTATCAGGCTGCCGATCTTTTTGTCTTAAATTCAAGTTATGAAGGTCTTTCACATGTCATACTTGAGGCAATGTCATACCAAGTGCCTTGCGTCGTATCGTCGAACGGGGGAAATCCAGAGCTGATCCAGCATGAACGAACCGGCTTGCTGTTCCGCTATGATCATAAGTACGAGATCATTGAGACCGTGAATAGATTATTGCTGCATCCTGCAGAGGCAGAACGGTATGTCACTGAAGCTACTTCGTGGTTGCAGGGCCACACGCAACAGCATATGCTTGACTCCACGCTTGAGCTTTTCAGAGGCATGCAATACCGGGACATTCATAGAAACGATGTATGAATATCTTTGTTGTCATACCTGCATTCAATGAAATAGAGAGAATTGAAAAGACTTTGATCGATCTTTCGAAAAGCGGTTCGTATCAGATCGTGGTCGTTGATGATGGATCCACTGACGGCACAGCGGCCATTGCTGAGAAGTATGCAGTCGTGCTGCGGCATCCTATCAATAGAGGCATGGGAGCAGCACTTGCCACGGGCACTGCATACGCTGTGCAACAGGGAGCAGATATAGTTGTGCATTTTGATGCGGACGGCCAGCATAGTGCTGCAGATATCCCGCGGATCGTTGCTCCTATCATTGATAAAAAAGCAGAAGTAGTGTTCGGATCGCGGTATCTGGGCAATAGCCATGTGCCATTCTCGAAAAAATACCTGATACATATGCCGGCGCGTGTGCTCCAGAACGCTCTGACCGGCATTCGGCTGACCGATGTGCATAATGGTTTCAGGGCCATGAGCCGCGATGCCGCAGGCAAGATCCGGATACAGCAGGATCGGATGGCGCACGCATCAGAAATCGTAGCTGAGGTGCATCGGCTTGGTTTGCCATTCACTGAGGTACCTGTTACCATTTCGTATCGAGAGTATGGCCAGGGTTTTGCAGCCGGCATACGCATTTTGAAGGACCTTATTGTCCGCAAACTATTGCCCTAACTATGTGGATCCAAATTATCGGCACGGTATTGGCAGGCATTGCTCTGGTGAGGATAGTCCAGAATTATCGCGCACGGAGGTTGTCAGGATCGCTCAGTTTTGTGTGGGGGTTGATATGGCTTTCAGTAGGTGTAATCTTTTGGTCGCCTGATATTGCAAGCAGATTAGCGCTTAGCGTTGGCATCGGGAGAGGAGCAGATCTCATCACCTATAGCGCGATCATAGTTCTGGTGTATTTGGTGTATCGCATCTTTATCCGCATGGAGCGGCTCGAGCATTCACTGACCCAACTAACGCGCGCAATTACATTGCATGATGCAAAAGGCAAAGATCATAGTACCAATACTGATTCTGAATTATAACGGGCGGCAATACCTGGATGATTGCATCGGCTCACTTATTGCAGATGTGTACGATGATCTCGAGCCTGTTATCTATGTCGTTGATAATCAATCAACGGATGATTCGGCCCAGTACCTGAGAGAGCGTTGGCCGGAGGTATGCATATTTTCAGCACCGTCGAATCTTGGTTTTGCAGCAGGAAATAATTTTGGTTGGGCTCAGATACTGAAAGACATTCCTGAAGTCCAGTACCTTTTTCTATTGAATCAGGACACTGTTGTTGAGCGGGGCTTCCTGGCGCCCTTGGTACGCGCATTCGAGCGTGATCCGCGTTTAGGATCTGCACAAGCGAAGCTGCTTTTGCACCCTGAAACGACAAAGGTGAATTCACTGGGGAATGTCATTCATTTCCTTGGTTTTGGGTATGGCAGCTATGATGGCGTTGCTGAAGCATCGGCACCGAAACAAGATCATGCGATCAACTATCCATCCGGCGCGGCGGTCCTGCTGCGAGCCAGCGCCCTGCGTGAAGTCGGTCTTTTTGATGATTTTATGTTCATGTATTTAGAAGATCTGGACCTTGGCTGGAGATTGTCTTTGGCCGGATGGAAGAATGTGCTGATCGCCTCATCGCGGGTCTACCATAAATATCAATTCAGCAGGAGCATGAAGCAATACTATTTTTTTGAGCGGAACCGCCTGTGGATCATCTTGAAGAATTATCATATTGCAACACTGCTCCTGCTTGCGCCGGCATGGTCGATGATGGAATTGGGGCAGCTGCTCTTCGCAGCGATCAACGGTGTATTGCCGAAGAAGATCAGCTCGTATACTTATTTTTTTTCAAGGAAACATCTGAACATGCTGAAAGAAGACCGTAAGCGCACGCAAGCGCTTCGCAAAGTGAAAGACAGGGATATTCTCAGTACATTTTCAGGCGTGATCGATTTTCAACCGTTGCAAAATCCCTTGATCACCTATATTGCAAACCCGGTCTTTTCGTTGTACCATCGATTGATTCAGTATTGTATTTTTTGGTAATGAAAATAGCGCATGTCGTTTCAACATTTCCGCCGTATAAAGCTGGTGTCGGCAATTCTGCGTACCACTTGAGCTGGGAGTTGGCCCAGTTGGGATGTGACGTGACCGTTTTTACGATCGCGACCAAGGGGCATTATGCCATGGATGCAAGCCTGCCTTTCAAGGTCGTGCGGTTGCGGCCATGGTTTTGGTATGGGAATGCCGGGTTTGTCCCGCAGCTGCTATGGCGCCTGCAGGACTTCGATATTATTCACCTGCATTATCCTTTTTTTGGAGGCGCTGAAATGATATATCTGCGCGACATCGTACGGCCGCTCAATATCATCCTGCATTACCATATGGATGTTGTCGGTGATGGCGTTATGAAACGTTTATTCTCATTTCACAGCGCCTATGTGCTGCCGCGCATTTTGGACCATGCGAATAAGATTATTGTAACTTCGATGGATTATGCACGGCGTTCATTGCTGTATGATCGCATGGCGAAAGAGGAGGACAAGTTCATTGAAATTCCGCTCGGCGTTGATCCTGATGTCTTCAAGCCGCGCATCAAACCAAAGGAACTGGTGCAGAAATACAATCTCCATAATAAGAAAGTGCTTTTGTTCGTGGGGGCGCTTGATCGTGCGCATTATTTCAAGGGCGTCAATTACCTTATCAAGGCCTTTCAGCTGATCTCATCGAACGATGCATATCGTCTTATCATCGTCGGCGGCGGCAATTTGAAACCGACCTATGAAAGCCTGGCCGTGAATTTCGGTCTTGAGCGCAAGGTGATCTTCACTGATACTGTGCCAGATGATGTCTTGCCGCTGTACTATAATCTGGCAGACATTTTTATTTTTCCCTCGATCGACAGCTCTGAAGCTTTCGGGATCGTTGCCCTGGAAGCAATGGCGTCAGGGCTGCCCGTGATCGCTTCAGATCTGCCAGGCGTTCGGAGTGTTGTGGATAGGGAAGCGACAGGACTTCTGGTAAAACCGAAGGACGTGACCTATTTAGCAAAACAGATGCATTATTTACTTGAGAACCCGCAAGTGTGCAATAAGCTTGGCAAGCATGCGCGGTCACGGGTCTTGAATCGCTATACCTGGAAAGTGGTCGGCAGGGAGGTATATGATATGTATCAGCAGCATCAACTATGAAGATCTGTATCGTAACTAATCTCTATCCGCCGCTCACGCGTGGCGGCGCTGAGATCATAGCTGAGACGATGGCACAGGGGCTGCATGCGAAGGGGCATGACGTATTCGTAGTCACCTCTGGGCCATATGCAGGTTTCAAATCGTTGCAGGCACGCTCTGAAAAGCGGCACGGCATCCAGGTATACTCGTGGTATCCTCTGAATCTTTATCAGTATGCGGACGGTCATACGAAGCCAGTTATCGTACGCTGCATCTGGCATGTCATTGATCTCTTCAATATACATTCGTGGCATCAGTTGAAAAAAATTTTGCGTCGCGAGAAGCCTGATCTCGTGATCACCCATAATCTGATGGGAATCGGTTTTCTTTCGCCAGTGGCCATACGGCACATGCACATTCGCCATGTGCATGTGGTGCATGATGTCCAGCTCTATACTCCCTCGGGAATTATTTTACACGGCCAAGAGCATTCCTTCATACAAAGTCTCTATACTGCGATCGGATACAGCACAGTGATGCGATGGCTGTTCAAAAAAGTTGAGCTTGTTATTTCGCCCTCACAATTCCTGATAGATTTTTATGTACGGCATCGTTTTTTTTCAAACGCAAAAAAAGCGGTAGTCAAGAATCCGATATCATTCCCGGCACAGCAGCTGTATCGTCCGCAGAACGGCAGATTACGATTGTTGTATATTGGTAATTTGCAAAAAGCTAAAGGAGCCGTTGACCTAGCCAAAACAGTCGCTCAACTAGACGACCCGAACATTACATTGACGCTTGTCGGAACTGGAGCAGATACAGACCGTATTCGATCGCTAGTAGAGCGATCAGATGGACGCATTATGCTTGCAGGCCGCGTGCAGCATGATGCATTGCCTGCGTTTTTCGCCAAGGCTGATGTACTAGTTGCTCCGACGCTTTGCTATGATAATTTCCCTACCGTAGTCGCTGAGTCTTTGCGCCACGGCATCCCTGCCATAGTTTCTGACCTTGGCGGAGCAAAAGAAATTGTGCGCAATGGACACAATGGCTGGGTCATACCCGTCAATGATTGGGATAGGCTTTTGTCTTTGATCCAGGAACTGGCGCGTGATCGATCTCAAATAGATGCAGCCGCATCCCAGGCTATCGACTCAGTGAAAGAGCTGACCGTCGATCAGTATAGCGATCAGTTGTTTCGTTTGCTTCAAAAATAAAGATATCGACGCGGCCGGTTTTTTCGTCTATGACATGCGTACGCGCGGCGCCTGTTTGCAAAGCTGTTCGAATTTTTTCAGAAGAATCCCAGTACTCATTGAGGACCACATAGACGGCCTGTACACCGGTGATTGCTCTTGTCTCATCAAGTGCATGCTGAGCCTGATCGTGATCTATGGTCATGACCTTGAGGAATTTTTGGTAGAGCGGGCCATTCGTCGGGATTGGATAGTACAAGAGCCCGTTATGATATTGTGCGAAACCGTACGACTGCAGGGCAACCGCTGATACGGTCTGATCTGCAAGGACTACATACTCATGAGAGCCTGCATCAGCGTGTATCCACTGCACTGCATCATAGTCTGATGCTGAGGCGCTATATCCTTTATTTTGATCGCGAGTATCGAATCGAGGAAAGGATCCATACCATGACGCTGTTATGCCTAACGAGAGCAGCAGCACAGCGATCAGCATTGTCTGTCGTCCCATTGTGCTGGCTCGGCTGAATGTCGCAACAATGAAATACAGCGCCAGCGGGGCCAATGTGATCAAACAGAGCATTGCAATTCGCTGGGCAAAAATATTTGATTCGATCTCGGTCGAAAAATCAAATTGCATGAAGGTCCGCATTCCTACATAGGCGCACAGCATTGTACCGGACATGATCAAAAATGGGCGCAAGTTTTTTTTCTGTGCTTTGTCCGCAAGAGCATATCCAGAAAGCGAAATGATGATCCAGAGAAAACCAGCGCTCTGAATGAAAGAATAGAGCAGGTCATCGATATTTGTGAACCGGAAAACAGAAGGCAAGAACGGCTGCCAGAGAGATATGCTTTGATAGAATCCGAAGTGAATAGAGAATTCGCCAGAACGAAGTGCAGCAATGACGAGCATGCTTGGCACCATCACTATGCCGGCTGCAACGATCAGCGAAAGGAAAGTCATGCGTACTGTTGACGAAAGGGAGGTGCGTTGATACGCGAGAAAGAAAAATGCCATGATCGCCAGCGGTATGCCCGTCAGCGGATGCATCGCCGTGGCGGTTATGGCTATGCCTGCGAGCGGCCACCAGGGAAGAACATCAGTGGCATAGTGCAGGGCTGTAAACATGAAGAGTAGTGCAAGAAGATATGATGCTGCTTGCGGAGTGCTCTGGACCATATACGCATAGGGCAACAGAAGTATGCTGAGAGCTGCGATCAATGAGAATTTTTTTTCTCGACCGATATACCGCAGGCCGCTACTGGCGGCTAAGGGCACAAGCACTGCACACAAGATCAAATTGAGATACGTATTGGCATTTGCCAGAGGGATATGCACGATGCGCACGAGCCAAACCACGAGGGAATAGTATCCGACATAGTAGAACGGGCGCGGCTGTATCGTATTATGAGTCAGCAGCAGCTGCTCAGTGGCATGATGAATGAACGGATCAAAGCCATAACCGAGGGGAAAGATGATAGCCAGTACGCAGAGTGATAGCGCATAGGCGGGAATTAATCTTTTCCAGCCGGCCCGGTCGCTGTAGATGATCGATGCCATCGATATACAGATCAGCACGCCGTAGATGACGAAGGAGATCGCCGGCATCAATGACCAGGGGGTTACTGCACTCGACAGCGTTCGCGAACGCATCATGAGAAAAAAGAGCAAACCTGCAAGTATGGTTATGCTGCCGAGACCCAACGTGGTCGTCGGACTCGGATAACGAAATGAAAATTCGATGCGGTCGGTTTTTTTGAGCACTCGCATATGAGTCAGCACCAGGAGCGGGCTGAGAGCAGTGATCAGGCCAAAAACGAAAGCATTCAATTCGTAGAAATAAAACAGGGACGTCAGTACGCAGGTGTAGTATCCAAGCATCATGAGCGCGCCCATCAGCCATTGCGTTTCAGGATGATTATTGGGGAAATACGCTTTGCCAAGCAGTTTGCTGAAGAACAGGATATAGACCATGGCAACCGGGGCTGCGATAGTGATAGTTCCCATCTGTAATGACAGAAAAAGAGCGCTGATCAGAACTGCGCTTACTGATAGTTCATGGGGTATGGCAAGGGTTTGAGTGGCGGTGTTGTGCTTCTGCATAGGTCGTGTACCCTATACTAGCATACCTTTTTTTCGAAAACCATATACATTTTTTGGTATACTATTATATGGAGCACACCGACCTATGACTGAGGTTCGCAGAATTCAAATTCTTAGTATCTACATTGCACTGTTCGTCCTGGTGCAGTCAGTTTTCATCTGGAATGGCGGAACATTCGGCGTCTTTAATTCGCCTGATGCGAACGCGAATTATTATTTCTCATTGCAGATTTTCCAGGGCAAACCCCTCGGTATGCAGCTGCCGGATGCGCCGAACGAGGCACGGCAATTTTTATTCACTCGAAGCACGCATATCGTAGGTGATACCGTGCTTCCGGTCGGGTTCCTGGGACTGATCATGATCTACGGATCTATCAGCAAGCTGCTATTCATAAACCTGATTCCATATCTGACTGTTTTTGCTTCAGCGGCCGGAATTTTTTTCTTTTATCATTTAATGAAATATTTTTTTTCATCAGACGCAGCGTTCGCGTCAGCTCTAGCACTCGGCCTGCATCCCGCATGGTGGTACTACACCAATGACTCATTGCTTCCAAACGTGCTTTTCATGAGCCTTGCTATCATCAGCTTTACGGCTGTATTGCGCGCCCTCACAAACAATTCAATTCGAATGGCTCTGATTGCAGGCATTGTCAGCGTGCTTGCGATCTGGGTCCGCATGTCTGAAGCGCTTTGGTTCATACCGCTGCTCATTCTTTTTTCATATATGGTGCCGGAGCATCCGAAAGAAGTACGCCGCACATTTTCAATATACTGGCTGACGGTTCTTGCCGGCGCGCTATGCGCATGGATGGTGCAACGAGGTTTGACTCAGACTTCACACCTGTTCGGGTATGTCGTACCAGGTGATGCTGCAAAAAATGGGGGAGGCCTGCTTTCATTGCTCTTCCCGTTTGGTTTTCACCCGCGTCTGATCGCCTTGCACGCCTATCAATATGGTTTACGGATATTTTGGCTGTATACGCTTGCGACGGCAGTGTCGCTTTGGATATCAGGCCTTGCAGTGTATGTCCGGTCTCGCCTGGCGAAAATATATTTTGCTGCAGCAGCAGTATGTTCGGCAGTCGTATTGATACTGTACGGATCATGGCAGGTGACTGATGCGCTGTCGCCATGGGCGATCACTATCGGCACTTCATATGTACGATATTTTTTGCCTGTGTATACCTTTGTCTGCATACCGTTGATCGCGAATGGGGCCGTTAAGGGATTACAGTATGTTTCAAAAAAATATCGCTTTTCTGTTTTAGTAATGCTCGTCGGCATTGGCATTGTGTCGCTCTATGCAACGACTATGGCGGGTTTTCCTGAGTCTATCATTGCGAAGGCAGAAACAGTGAAAAGCTATGACACCATTGCCGGCTGGGTTCTCGAGCATACATCTGAAGATAGCATCATACTCACGGCTAAAGGCGACAAATATCTCTGGCCAAAGAGGAATGTCATCACTTCATTTTCCACTCAGCAGGGGCTGCAGGCAGCTTTGATTTTTCAAAAGCAGGGGCATCCGCTGTACTATAGCGGCGTGACATTCGACCAAAAAAAACTTGATGAATTTAATACCAAGCTGCAGGCGGTTGGTCTGCTACTAGGTCTGCCTCTCTATACCTATGCCGATGTAAGTATTTATCCGATAACACCTCTCCAGCCTCATGCGCCATAGTTCATATACATTCGTCATGCAGGCTGCTCGAGCAAGTATCTATGGCGTCATACCGCTGCTGGTTCTCGCGGCTATGATCATGCAGCTGAATCCAAGCGGAATCAGGAGCTTCCGGTATTCCGTCGGCAAACCCTCAGCGCTTATTTCTCAATTTTTTCCCGGACAGCGTTTAACCATGCCTCAGGACGGCAAGCAACAGGTGAAGCAGGAACCGGTATATGTATGGGTCCGTTATCCGCATCGATATGATAGTGCTGAGGTGCATGTAGCTATCGACAATCCTTCTGGGCGTATGTGGAAAGTCGGCATTGCTACTGCGAGTACGCCGATGTGGGCATATTCACTGGCAGTACCCGACAGCAATGGGGATGCTGTATTTGAGCTATCAAAAGCATATGTAGACCATGGGCGTTTGCGTTTCATTATTTCAATTCCGGGTTTAGAAGCTGATAATGACGTTGCTCTCAAAGGTTTCGATATACGGTTGCAGCGCGAGTCGCTCCTACAGACACTGCAGAGAAGGCTCTTGCAGAAATAATATGCTATCAATGTCATCAAAAAATAATTTTCGGCATTTGTACACTGACGTGAGCATTGCATTAACCTGTGGCGCTTTGATCTCGGTTTTGATCGAACTCTTGAATCCCGGTCTCATGAGCAGCATCGTGAACATCAGTGCGCTGTGGGCGCTGGCCGTGGTCATAGATTTCACAGGTATTTCCTGTTCGTTGTTTTCCGGATCCCTTGACCGGCTGCAACAGCAGTATGTGGAAGTATCGCTTGCTCTGTCTAGTGTATTGTTGCTTCTCTATTTTTCTTTACAATACAGTGCTCATTTGTTAGGTTTAGGTATAGTTTTCGTTATCTGCGGAGTATGCGCAGTTAATGTTTGGAAATTCTATGATAGAAGGGGTAACAATTAAACAACTGAAAGTTCATCAGGATATTCCCGATACGGAGGAAGTCACCAAGCCGGGATTTCTTATGGAAGTGCTGCGCGATGATGAACAATTGCTCTCACATTTCGGCCAAACGACATTCACAGTTGCCTACCAGGGTACGATCAAAGCATTTCACCGGCATGAACGCCAAGATGATCTCTGGTTCATTGCAACAGGCAAAGCGCGCGTAGTGCTGTATGATACCAGGGAAGCATCTGCTACATTCGGCAAAACACAGGTGATTCATGCAGGCGCAGGCGACTATAAATTGATCTGCATCCCCGTAGGCGTTGCGCATGGTTATCAGGTGCTGTCAGAAGAACCGGTGCTTCTTTTTTACCACACGACAGCATCATATCATGCACAAAAACCGGATGAATTCAGGATCCCGTATAATGATCCTGCGATTGCGTTCGATTGGAATAAGCAGGACTAACCTATACGTCTATGACTGATTGTATTTTCTGCAAAATAATACGCCGCGAAATCCCTGCCCATATTCTGTATGAAGATGAACACTGTATTGTTTTTTTGGACGCCTTTCCTACGACGTCGGGTCATTCGCTGGTTGTGCCGAAAGTGCACTATGCGCGATTTGATGAAACGCCCCTTGAAGTCGTTGAAAAACTTGTATCCGTCATTCGCAGGCTCGCGCCTGAGATAGCAGCAGCGTTAAGCGCCGATGGTTTTAATCTTGGCCTGAATAATGGCTCTGCTGCTGGCCAGGTCGTTGAGCATGTACACTGGCATATCATTCCGCGCTCCTTCGACGATGGCCTGAAAGCCTGGTCGCCGAAAAAAGGCGGATCAGAAGAACTCACAGCTGTTGCGAAGATGCTTTCAGATAGTTTGCGTAATGTACAGAACCCCGTATGAAGCTCATCGTTACCGGAGGCGCTGGCTTCATTGGTTCAAATTTTATTTATTATCTTGCAGACAAGTATCCTGGCTATGAGATCGTCACGGTGGATTATTTGACGTATGCGGGGAATCGTGCGAATTTGGATGATGTGCCGAAAGGAGCAAAACATACGTTGGTGCGCGCAGACATCGCAAATGTAACTGCCATGCGCGAGCTGACCAAGGGGGCTGATGCGATCATACACTTTGCCGCGGAAACGCATGTCGATCGTTCGATCGATGACCCTGGTGTTTTTTTGAAAACAAATGTTATCGGCACAGAGTCGCTGTTGCGCGCAGCCGTTGCAAATAATGTTCCTCGTTTTCATCATGTCTCTACTGATGAAGTCTACGGACAGCTGTCGGATCAGGGCGCCTTTAATGAACAAACGCCCTATGCTCCTCGAAGCCCGTATTCTGCCTCGAAGGCCGCATCAGATCATATTGTGCGGGCCTATTTCCACACGTTTGGATTGCCGGTAACCGTCAGCCATTGCTCGAACAATTACGGGCCCCGCCAATTTCCGGAAAAATTCATTCCGTTAAGCGTAACGAATCTCATGTCAGGTAAAAAGATCCCTGTCTATGGCAAAGGCCAGAATATTCGCGACTGGTTATATGTCGATGACCATTCGCGGGCGCTGGATGCTATTCTGCATAAGGGCAAGATAGGCGAGACGTATTGCATAGGTGGCGGCACCGAGATGAGGAATATCGACATTGCAAAAAAGATACTCGCTGTTTTCGGCAAGGATGAGTCCGACTTAGAGTTCGTGGAAGACAGAAAAGGTCATGATTATCGGTATGCGATCGACGCTTCGAAGATGCATGCTGAGCTCGGATGGTCGCCGCAGGCGAATTTTGAAACTGCCCTTGCTGAGACCATTCAATGGTATCGCGATAATGAAACCTGGTGGCGCGATATTGTAAGCGGCGCCTATAAGGATTACAATGCAGAAGTAGAAATTTTTTCTTGAACTATGCGCGGAATTATTCTAGCGGGCGGGCATGCAACGCGATTGCGACCGCTGACCAAGATCACGAGTAAGCAGCTCCTGCCGGTCTACAATAAACCGATGATCTTTTATCCGTTAGAGACGCTCTTGCGCGCCGGTATCAAGGAAGTCCTGATTATTGTAGCGCCAGAATACGCGGGCCATTTTCTGCATTTGCTCGGTTCAGGCAAAGAATTCGCTTCTGATGTCAAGTTTACCTATGAAATTCAGGAGCAGCCAAGAGGCCTTGCCGATGCATTCATCATCGGAGAGAACTTTA
This sequence comes from uncultured Gammaproteobacteria bacterium, assembly GCA_964402565.1. Taxonomy (GTDB): domain Bacteria; phylum Patescibacteriota; class Patescibacteriia; order UBA1558; family 2-01-FULL-52-15; genus CAYRBH01. The sequence goes on from CAYOCJ010000001.1 coordinate 410,981, forward strand.
TCGATGATCAGCCGGTTACCATGATCCTCGGAGACAATATTTTTATTGATGACCTGAGTGTAAGCATTGTCGATTTCAAATCGGGAGCCCGCGTATTTGCACGAGAGGTGCATGATCCTGAGCGATTCGGCGTCGTCGAATTCGACGCGCAGCGAAAGGCAATATCAGTCGAGGAAAAGCCGAAAGCGCCGAAAAGCAATTTCGCAATTACCGGATGCTATGTCTACGATTCGCGCGTGGTCAAATTTGCAAAGGAACTCGAACCCTCAGCTCGCGGCGAGATCGAGATCACTGATCTGAACCGACGGTATTTGGAGCTGAACGAGCTCGATGTCAGGATCATCGAAAAACCATGGTTCGACGCAGGAACCTTTGATTCATTGCTCGAAGCCTCGAACTATATCGCTGAGCACAAGGCGTAACTTATTGAATAGTCAGTATCGTATTTTTTGTCGGTTCCATGATAAAGATCTTGGAGCCTTTTTTGTTGAATACCAGATGGCTTTCATCTGAAGCATGGATATCGATCGGTATGCTGTTTCTGACATCGCGATCATCAAGTTCGACCAGGGAGAATGAACCTGATTTTTGCACTAAGAAATAACTGCCGCTCGGATGCCAGGCTATGCTCTGGATCTTTTCAGAGCTGCGGTCGATGAGCTGCGTATTTTTTGTCATATGATTGTAATAGGACACCTCGAAGTCTGTGGCGAAGAGCAGCCGCTCATTGCGCCATGCAATGTATGTTGCATCAAAATCCTGCACGTCATTCGCCGCAGGATCGACGAGCCAGACCGTTCCATCGCCTGTGCAGGTGATCAGCCCGTTATTGTTGACGGCAGCGATATGCAATTTTTCTTTGGTTTGGATGGTATATTGCCACAATAAAGTCAATGTATCCCGCGCATAGACAATGATATGCGTACCGTCTTTTGCCGCGGTGAGCGTTATCAGATGGGCGCCGTCGAACGAAAAGTCATCAACGGTCGGTAATCGCTGCTCGGAGGTTCCGGTGAGCAAATTCAGAGTATCGAGCTGCCCGTTACGCACGAGCCACACGATATCGCGATTGAAAGGATCCCAGATTATTTTTGATGCAGTCAAAGGCCGCTGGCTTACCAGAACGGTCTTTTCTGTATTCACATCGACTTTGTACCACAGGGAACCTTTGGCAAACAGAATAGAATCAGCAGCCGGATTTATGGCAAGTATCGTATCAGGCAGCGGATCCGTGGAGATCTGGTAATCGCTTTCACTAATGAGGCTTGTCAGGTGCAATCCTTGTGATGCATCCAGGTATGCGTAGGCGTTTTCACTATCAGTCAGAATGAATTGATCGCCGCCCGTGGAGAGCTGCGTACTGAGCTGCTGTTTTTGAAAAAGCACGATGTCGCGGACAAAGGTCGTCTCTGCAGGCCCGATCTCCAGTTGCTTCTGCCAAGGCATATAGCCATCGCGAGCGACTTGAATGGTATGCATGCCGGGGAGAATGTTCAGAATGCGGTTCGGCGTTTTTTTGCCTGTTTTTTTTCCATCGATCAAAATAGGCGAGCCTGAGGGGAACGATTTGATATACAGGGCGCCGACCTTGGTGATCTCATGCCGGGCGAAATCGTAGCGGTTCCCTGTAGCGTAAAAAATGAGCGCTGGCGCAATCGTAAAAAAAAGCAAGAAAACGAAGATATAAAGCGCCCTGCGGAGTCGTAACGTCATCTTGTTTAAATTCAAACGATACTTTACAATAGACCAGTACTAGACCCTACGAATACTACTATGGACACTTTTATTATACAAGGCGGACGGAAATTATCCGGCACCATCGACATACAGGGTGCAAAAAATTCAGTAGGACCTATCATCGCGGCTACGATTTTGATTACCGGCGATTGCATTATTCATAATATACCCCGCATCGGCGATGCAGAGGTTCTCCTGGGTATTTTGGAAAGCATGGGTGCCCGGGTGAAATGGGAAGGTCATGCTACAGCGGTCATCAACTGCGATGCTATCGACCCGACGAAGATCGATTATACAGCCGTAAAGCGGATACGATTATCGGTGCTTCTGATCGGCGCTCTGGTACGGCGCTTTGGCAAGGTGCGGATGTCAGTGCCAGGCGGCTGTAATATCGGCAATCGATCGCTCGATGCTCATTTCGAAGGGTTGAAGTCGCTTGGATATGCGGTGGAACAAAAGGACGATTTTTTTCATATCGAACGCGTCAGTGATCCGGAAATGCAAGTGGTCATGACCGAGTTCAGCGTCACGGCGGCCGAGAATATGATCTTGGCCACGATACTGGGAAGCCATACGGTTACATTCCATTGCATCGCCGCAGACCCGCAGGTACAGGATTTATGCTGGTTTTTGGAAGCAGCGGGCGCAAAGATCGAAGGCATTGGTACTCATACATTGACCATCAAAGGCGTAGAGAAGCTCAATGGCACTGAGTATACGGTCATGCCTGACCCATTAGAATTAGGCACCTTCATTGTGCTGGCAGCCGCCTTGCATTCAGAGATACGGATTCAGAATGCAGTGCCGGATTTTTTGCATTTAACGATCCGGAAATTCGAAGAGATCGGGGTGGCATTCGAGTATAGTGATATGCGCAGGTCTCCGAATGGGAAGTATGATATCAAAACCATGATCCCGCATTTAGCACATCGGCCCTTGAAGCCGGTACAGGGCAAGGTGCATACCATGCCATATCCTGGTTTTTCGCCGGACATCATTCAGCCATTTGCATTATTGCTCACACAGGCAGCAGGCGTCAGCCTCGTGCATGACTGGATGTACGACGGGCGCCTGCGCTATGTACAGGAATTGCAAAAAATGGGAGCAAATATTACGGTGCTTGATCCGCATCGCATTTTGATCGTGGGTCCGACGCCGCTGTATGGAAAAGAAATTACCAGCTATGATATACGTGCAGGAGCAACGGTCGTCATCGCAGCGCTGTTGGCAGAAGGCCAGTCAGTGATCCAGAATATAGCCCAGGTCGACAGAGGATATGAACGTCTTGATGAACGTTTGAAATCATTAGGCGCTTCCATTGAGCGCACGTAGCACACTATGTTCTCGCCACAAAAAATTTCACAAACAAAAAAATCGAATCCAGTCTTGCTGTTCTGGGTGGTCATGCTGTTATTCGTGAGTTTTTTTACCGGTTTTGTCGTCGCTATCCGCGTGAGCGGCGGCCTGCCTGGCGATGCTACCGTTACTGCTCGAAATCTGGGAGACGTTGGATATTTTGATGAAAAACTCTATGCAGAGGTGTGGAGCATTTTGAAAAATAATTTCGTTGATAAGAAGAAGATAGATGATAAGAAACTTTTCTACGGAGCCCTGGAAGGCATGGTGAATGCAGTCGGCGACCCCTATACGACATTCTTTACGCCCCAGGCAAGCAAGGACCTGAATGAAGAGCTCCAGGGCAGCTTCGAGGGAATTGGCGCAGAGATCGGCATCAAAGATAAGTTTTTGACCGTCATCGCGCCATTGCCGGGATCGCCTGCTGAAAAGTCCGGCCTGCGTGCGAGCGATGTAATCCTGTCTATCGACGGTGTTTCAGCAAGCACCTTGTCTTTAGATGATGCGGTTGCGAAGATACGGGGCAAAGCCGGGACCGCTGTGAAGTTATTGGTATTACATCCTGATGCAAAATCACCGGTCGATATTTCTGTGACCCGCGAGAAAATTGCCATACCTGCGGTCAAACTGGAGATGCAGGATGATATTGCGGTCATACATTTGTATAAATTTAGCGCTGAATCCGAGCATGAATTCATTGCGGCATTACGGGAAGCTTCGTCCAAACAATTAAAGGGCCTGATCGTCGATCTGCGCAATGACCCGGGCGGTTTTCTGGATCAAGCAGTTCTGATCGCGAGCGCATGGGTAGAGGAGGGAAAGCCGGTAGTCCGCGAGGTGTATCATGATGAACGCGATTCAAAAGAATATGATGCCGAAGCACAGTTCGCAGCTCCAAATGTGCCGACCGTTCTGCTCGTGAATGAAGGCTCTGCGTCTGCTTCAGAGATTTTGGCTGGCGCACTGCAAGATTATGGTAAAGCAACCTTGGTCGGGGCAAAGACCTACGGCAAGGGTTCGGTTCAGGATTTGCGCAGTTTGCCGGACGGATCTGAGCTGAAGATAACTATTTCACAATGGCTAACGCCTCGTGGTAGAATAATCAACGGCGAAGGCATCACCCCGGACAAAGAAGTGCCCATGAGCCAGGATGACTATGACCAGAAGCGCGACCCGCAGCTTGATGCAGCTAAAGCGATCATCAATGCAAAAAAATAAGGCTGTATGAAGAATACGAAGTATATTTTTATCACCGGAGGAGTTTGCTCAGGCCTTGGCAAAGGAATAGCGTCAGCATCGATCGGCGCTATTTTGAAATCCTGCGGATATTCAGTTTTCAGCCTGAAGCTCGATCCGTATCTCAATGTAGATCCGGGCACCATGAGTCCCTATCAGCATGGCGAGGTCTTTGTGACCAATGACGGTGCTGAAACGGATCTGGACCTTGGCCACTATGAGCGTTTCATCGATACCAATGTCAGCAAGCTTTCAAATCTGACGACGGGCCAGGTATACCAGGAAGTACTGCGCAATGAGCGTCGAGGTGATTTTCTTGGGAAAACCATCCAGATCATTCCGCATATCACAGAGGCAATAAAGAAGTATATCGATAAGACAGCCCGGCAAAGCAAGGCGGATATTCTATTGATCGAGATCGGAGGCACTGTCGGAGACATTGAAGGCGAGCCGTTTCTTGAAGCCATCAGAGAGTTCACACAGGAAAAAGGCGAGACGAATGTGTTCTTCGCCCACTTAACGCTATTACCATTTTTAGCTGCATCGCAAGAACTAAAGACCAAACCAACGCAAATGTCTTTGGGAGAACTATTCAGGCGCGGCATACGCCCTGATGTCGTCTTGTGTCGGACAGATTATCCGATAGGCATTGGCGAAAGAAAAAAGATTGCACTCTTTGCATCGATCCCACTGGCCGCAGTCATCCCTGCGCCTACGGTCAAATCTATTTATGAAGTGCCATTGAACCTCGAAAAAGCGAAGATCTCGCAGATCATCTTTAAAAAGTTGCAATTACCGTTAAAGAAACCGAACCTGAAACCATGGGCCCAGCTGGTACGCCGCGTGCATGCAAAGAAGAATTCGGTAAAGATAGCTTTGGTCGGGAAATATACTGAAAACACTGATGCCTATATCAGCGTCATCGAAGCATTGAAATCAGCCTGTTATCACAGCAATGTCGATCTCGAGCTTTTATGGGTTGCTGCTGTCGGCCTTGAAAAAAAGGATAAAACCGAATTTGCAAAATTAAAGAAGGCGCAAGGTATTGTAGTACCGGGTGGTTTCGGAGGGCGCGGTATCGAGGGAAAGATCATTGCTGCTGAGTATGCCCGCGAGAATAAGATTCCGTATCTCGGATTGTGCCTGGGCATGCAGATCGCGACCATTGAATTTGCGCGTCATGCTGCAGGGCTTGCCGGGGCAAATTCGACTGAATTCGATGAGAAGACAAAATATCCGGTCATTCACATTTTGCCAGGCCAGGAATCAATAGAGGATAAGGGCGGCACGTTGCGTCTTGGATCGTACCCATGCATTTTAGACAGAAAATCGATCAGTTATAAAGCATATGGCAAACGCCGCATTGATGAACGGCATCGGCACCGTTATGAGTTCAATATGGAGTACCGGGAGCTGCTCGAGAAAAAGGGGTATCTCATTGCAGGCATTTCACCTGACAAAAAACTTGTCGAGATCATGGAGCTGAAAGGACATCCATTCTTCGTCGCATCACAATTCCACCCTGAATTCAAATCAAGGCCGCTCAGGCCGCATCCCTTGTTCTGGGAGTTTGTAAAAACAATTACCAGGCTTGCAAAATAAATGTGGGAATTAACCCATGAAAAATACCACCAACTGAAGTTGATGGTATTTTTCATGGCTGGCTTGGAGGGACTATGTACGAACTGTTAGATGGGAGGACATGTTCCCTTATCCGAGCGTAGATTTGCAGCAGATGCAGGATTTACTGACGCTTGCTCGCTAATATCGTAGCATTTTCAAGCCCTTCTTGGGTAGGCGCTCAATGCGCCGATTTTTTATTTTGGGTGGTGGGTGTATGGGAATCGCGCCCGCGACTTTTCGCGGGGACACCCTCACCAAGTTGGTATATTCCTGGGCTAAACCTTTCTTAGCTATAGGTATAGGTAATACAAAAGGGTGTATACGGATTGTAAGTGAATAGCATGGGAGTAGTAACAAAATAACTGCATGCTATCCAATACTACATGTATGTATCTGTCTTTTCATGTCGATTGATAACAAAAAACATGAAGTAGCATGACAAGGGGGTATCACCCTGTCTCTCTTGCAGAGTTTCGGCAGAGGAAAGTCAGAGCTTGCAGACTAACTCCGCTTGGCTTGTTCTTTCTTCAGTCGTCGCCAGTCGTAGAAATCTATCTTCTTATTCTCTTCAACAAGAAAGACGTAGAGGTTTAGCTTATCTGCAACATTATAAGGCAACCGTCTTACTATCAAATCACGGAAGTTAGCTGGGAATCCGACACCGTATTTATAGCCGTATTTGTAGCCACGCTTTCCATCACTCTTCATCCGAGTGATTATTTGTCCAAGTGCCAGGTTGAAGTTTACTTCACGATGCGAACGTGGATATTTCGCAGTTTTTGAAGCGTCACCCTTACACTCAATAAGCCAGTAGCGAGCGAACTTGTTGTTCCGCACTTTGATGTCCACGCCGTGCTCAGTCAGACCTTTACTTCGAAGGTTTCGGCTCCATCCTTTTCTGAATAGATACTCAATGATGTTGTCTTGAACAAACTTTTCTGTGAGTAATTTCATGGTAATTATTCACCCCAAATATCTACTATCTTCTTCTTTATCTTGTCTTCGTAAATATCAATCATTTTTCTTGCAGATAATGCGTGTGCTTGTTCATCTTTTACTTGGGCAACGATTCTTTTTTGAACCTCCAGGCTTGGTAGAGGGATAGAGAGGTGCTTTAGTGCGTTTCCATTGAATTGAGGTTGTACTCCGCCAGTCACTAATACTTTTGCCTGATTCCAATAATCACTCGTTTGAGCAAATGCCCAATAATACTCTGGAAGAATCTTGGTCGTGTCGAGAATAAGACGAATAAGGAATGAAGCAAACACTGCGGGATATTCTTCGCTAAAAATCATTGTCTTACCGTATGTTGCTCCCGTGCGAGCAACCAAGACGTCACCTGCATGTAATTGATATGGTTGTGATGCTTTAGTGATATTCACATATTTTTCGCCGTCTGCCCTCAAGTGTCCGTCGTTGCTGATGTCAGTAATTCGGATGTATCGAGCATCTCCTTTAGATTTTGCTGTTTCAGTGTATCCATATTCCATTTTGGCAATCTCGCCCAACTTCTTCCTTTCCCATGACGCATCAAATCCTATAGATGGCTTGTGATGTTCAATAACTTGATTAGCTCCGTCAATAACTTTCTGATAACTATCGAACTCTGCAATAATTTGCCTCTGCACATCAATTGGAGGTACGGGAATCCTAATTTTCGCCAAATCTTTTGGGTAAACATGAGGTTGTCCACCGCCTTGTTGGAAACTGTACAGATATTCCTGTTTTGCTTTTAGTAGGTAATAAGCAAAACGAGTCAATAAAATTGCTTCGTTTTTTGACTGAATCGTTGTGCAATCAGAAGCAAAGATTGGCTCAGAGAAGTAATTTACGAATCCTGCATATGCACCAGACGCACTTACTGTTATCACATTTCCAGCTCGATTCGAGACATCGTGGTAATAAGCAGGTTGCTGTCCACCAGCAATCACAGGAACGTTACCGCTCGCGGTCTGCTTTTTTGTAATCGCACTACCTTTTCTAACTTCACACAAATCATTTATCGCTACGTCGTCCCACTGTCTATTCACAATTTTTAGTGGGAGGTACTTTTCTCCAGTGAGATTAGATTCGTCATTATCTGCAATTTTCTTTTTGCTTATCGTCCAAGCAAATAAGTTATCCTTTTTTATGGAGATTCTTTTTTTGTTCAATATCGATTCCTTGTGGGCTTTCAGTATCTCAAGTGCGTGTGGTAAGTCGTTTTTGTCTATAGGTTTTCTTTGTGCGCCCAAATCAAAACCATCGTTGAGAACTTTCAAGAAAAGTATCTCCTTCGATTGTTTTGATAACTGATTGTCGAAGAACAGTATGCTGGTTTTGACTCCCGCATATGGATTGAATACGCCGCCTGGCAAAGATACAACAGCGTAAAGTCCATCTGCGACAAGCAACTTGCGCAATTGTTTATATGCACCAGCAGACTGGAAAATAACTCCTTCAGGAACGATAATGCCCGCACGTCCTTTGTTGTTGAGATGTTCCATTATGTAATCAACAAACAAAACTTCGGCGCGGTTCGCTTGCACCATAAAACGTTTGTGAGGTCGAATGCCACCTTTCGGACTCATAAACGGAGGATTTGCCATCATTACATCAAAACGTTCATTCCAGCGTTCGTCACTCGTGAGAGTATCGTATTCGTGAATACTGGGACTTGGTGAGCCATGCAAGTACATGTTTACGAGAGAAAGTTTGACCATATCTGGTGAAATATCGTACCCAGTAAGATTACTCATCAAGCGTTTCTTTTCGTCTGGCGTGAGCCGTTTCTTCTCGTTTGCTTTCAGAATATGTTTGTAGGCAGAAATAAGAAACCCTGCCGTGCCGCAAGCTGGGTCAAGGATAGTTTCATCTTTTTTGGGGTCTATTACTTCAACAATAAAATCGATAATGTGGCGCGGTGTGCGAAATTGCCCTGCTTCACCTTGAGACCCCAAAATTGAAAGTAAGTATTCAAAAGCATCGCCCAAGTTTTCGCTGTGGTCGTATGAAAATCCGTTTATCTCCTTCAAGAAAAGGTTGAGTGTTTGCGGGTCACGGTATGGTAAGTAGGCATCCTTGAAGACATCACGGAAGAGTTGCGGCAGATGGGGGTTGGTGGACATCTTTCTAATTGCTTCCTCATAAAGATTCAAGCGTTCTTGTCCGCCAAGTTTCGCATCCATCAATTTACTCCAACTGTATTTACCAAATCCATTCGTGAAGAATTGTGTCTTGCCTTTTGGTAGAGAAGCGGATTGCAAATCCATATCATCCATAAACTTATAGATGAGTGCAGTTGTAATCTGTTCAACTTGCGCTTTTGGGTCAGGAACTTTACCCACGAGAATATCCCGCGCTGTATCAATTTTTCGTTTTGTTTCTTGTGTCAACATAATTACATGTATGCGTTTAGAGAAACGTAGTCCTTCACGTATTCTGGTATGCGCTCAATCCAGCCATTTAGTTCCTGGAGGTCAGCAAATGTGAGTTTTGGATTGGTTGCAAGTCGGGTGTATTCTCCCTTTTCGATAATGTCTCTGATTTCGTTGTCAGTAATATACGCCTTCAAGTAGTTCTTGATTGGCATAACATATTTATTTTCGGGTTTATTGATGGCAACGAATTGCTCAAACTCATTTTCAAGCAAGTCGTCCTTTGATTTGAAGTTAGTGATGCCGCCGAATGCCTTTTCAATAAACTCGCGGATGCCGATACGACGGTCTGCTTTCACTGATTTACGCAACTTCTCCAGGCTGAAATAATCTTCGGGCTTATTGAAGATATTGTCTTTCACGTAGTTCTCGATGGTTGCCAAGTCTCCCTCTTCGTATTTTTGCTTGATGAACGAATCTTCTTTGACTACCGCTTCAAACCTTTCGAAAAGTTTTCGGTCTATTTTCATCCCTTCAACACCCACTGCTGTTTCAGAAAACGTCTTGAGAGGGTCAGGTTGAGTGATAATGATTTCATCAATGTTCACACCTTCGCCACCCTCTTCACCTCCAGTACCTATCTTTGGTGGAAGTCGCAAAACTTCATCATAGTCATACTTCTCTTCAAAGTATTCACAGTTAGCAAAGAAATCAAAAAGCTTGAACTTATCTTTTGGCACAGAAGCGGTCTCAAGCTCTCCATCATCTTTTTGTTGATGATTGAAGGTGTATTTACGCGTACCTCGTCCTTTTATTTGAATAAAATCAGTTGGCGAGAATATAGGGCGCATTAGGCACACGTTCAAAATATCCTCACAATCATATCCAGTAGTCATCATCCCCACAGTTACACAAACACGAGTTTTGCTTGAAAGATAACCTTCAAGAAACTTAGAGTGTCCGTTGAGGTTATTGTTTGCAAAACTGATAGTGAAGGATTGTGCATCTGAAATGTTTGAGCTGACTTGCACGGCAAAATCCGAGTTATATTTCCCAGGATAAAGTTGTTCGGCAAACTGGTTGAGTATCTGAGTAACTTTTGAAGCGTGTTTTTGGCTTACACAGAACACAATGGTTTTCCCAATTTCTCCAGTAATGGGGTCTTTGATTGCATTCTCAACAAAAGTTTTGCAGAAAATCTGATTAGTCTTATCAGAAAAAAACTTTCTCTCAAAATCTGTATGGAAGAAGGATTGCTCTTCTTCTTTTCCTTCCTCGTCTTCAACCATCATCGCGTAACCCTTTTCTGAAAGAAGCTCTGTGGTTATTTCTGTGCGAGCATCAGCAACCACTGGATTTACCAGATAGCCATCTTTGACTCCATCAAGCAACGTGTAGCGAAAAGTTGGCTCGCCAGTTTCGCAACCAAAAGTTTTATATGTATCAAAAAGCTGGCGACGTTCCCACGCACGAGGGTCTTTGGAGTTCAATTTTTCTGGGTCTATACCTTTCAGATAGTTTTTTGGTGTTGCTGTAAGACCAAGCTTATAGCCCACAAAGTATTCGAACACCGCACGACTGTTGCCACCAATAGAACGATGGGCTTCGTCGGAAATAAGAAGGTCAAAATCCGTTGGAGAAAAAAGTTTCTGATACTTATTATTGAAAGAAAGACTTTGAACAGTAGAGACGACAATTTCCGCCTTGCGCCAGTCATCCTTATTCTCTTTATAGACGACAGCAGTGTAATCCTTCGAGAGCCATTTCTTGAAGTTCTTTGCTGCCTGGTCTTCCAGTTCAAGACGGTCAACGAGGAATAAGATGCGCTTGGCATTCCCTGACTTCAAGAACAATTTGATGACTGCTGCCGAAACCAGCGTTTTGCCCGTCCCTGTTGCCATTTCAAATAGGAAACGGTCATTGCCACCTCCTGCGGCTTCCTGAAGGGCTTTTATGGCACGTAGCTGGTATGGGCGAAGTAGTTTTAGTCCTTCCGCATCAATAAAACTTTGCTTTTGAGAGTCATCTGACCATCGAGGGTCGTTTTGATAATCCGCTTTCTGCGTAAGTGCAATGTAGTCACTTTCAACTTGCTCTTCTGCTAATCGTTTTGAATCAGGTTTGAATGCTTCAAAATGCTGGAGTGAGTCTGGTGTTGGAAATTGAATAATAACAGTAGGATTGCCGCGCTCTAAATCCCAGAAGTAATGCAAATTGCCGTTTGAAAGAATAACAAAGCGTACATTGAGTGATTGCGCATAGCGCCGCGCCTGTTCTTTTCCATCAAGAGGGTCTTTGTCTTCAGACTTTGCCTCAAGCACCACATACGGAAAGCCCTTATCGTCGGAAAGAAGAAAATCTATAAATCCGTTCTTGGTTTTTTCGAAGTTATTACCAAGTTCATCAATTCCTGGTTTAGTCAGTTTTACGTTTGGCTCAAGAGTGATGTTTGCCTTACCATTTTCGTCGTCGAAAAACCTCCAGCCTGACTTCTGGAGAAGGTCATTTATTTTTATTCGTGCTTTAGCTTCTTTTTGCATTGTTCATTTTCATCTTCATTGTGGTGAGCCTACTTTCTCTTCTTCTTCCGAAAGCTGGACTCAATAAAGCCGTCGAGGTCTTCTTTACGAAAACGCCAACGACCTATCCACGCTGCTTTTATTTTTTCTTCGTGAAGATAACGGAACAAAGTCCGCTCTCCAACGTCGAGATATTTAGCAGCTTCCTGCAAAGTCAGAAACTCTTTTCTTTTCATACTTTGTAATACTTATAGTGTAGCCGTTTTTTGACATCATGGCAAGAAATGGCAAGTTCTGATAAAATGATTTTACGATGTATATGGGAATGACTTTAGAAGAAAAAGATGCTTTGCTCGCCAGTGTTATTGAAGAACACTATGCGACTCAAAAACATAATCCTACCTGTGTGCCTGTTGTCCATCTTCGAGACAAAGGTTTTGATGTTTCTGATACTCGCAATGGTTTGTGGCGTCTAAAAGAAAAAGGTGTGGTAAAAAGTTATCAACACGGCTGGGGTTTTCTTGAGCTTCAGAACAGTAAAAAGGTTTTTGTAAGGACAAGAACTGAAGAGCCTGATGACGGTAGCGACGATTTTGAGGCATACAGCGTTGAAATTGATACTAAAAAGCTTGAGCACACTGCATCCCAAAAACCAAACAGAGCGGCAAAAAAAGAAGTAGTTGATTTTGATACTCTAAATGCCGCTATTCACTTCGGAAAGAAGCATTACACATTCCAAAAAGGACGTGATAATCAAGTACGCTTGAAATTGTTTAGAGACCTCTGGGAGAGAAGAGAGGTCATCTATAATAATAAAGTAACGAGAAAAGGAGAACCCTTCCCTCCAGGTGCAATAGCCACACGAATTGGCTTGGTTGATAGTGCGCAAGGTTTTGAAAGAAACAAGGAAGCAAAGAGCAAGTTGGACACACTAATAAAAAACCTGGAGACAAACCTTCAAAGAGGAGGTATTCCAATACGCATATACAAAAGAGGTGGAATCAAACTAATAGCAGGCGCGAAATAAGCTTCAAATAGAGCACCCCCGAATAGACGGGAGTGTTTTGTTTTGTGGAAAAAATAAGGGTGCATTATTTTGCACCCCTCTTCCAAATAAGACACTCAGTCAGAATGTGTGCATGGAAGATAGAAATGTAGAAGTAAGCGATTTGGGTCTGGCGTCGCTCTTGGCGACACTCCAGTTTGAGTTGGTCGGTCTGGAGCGCGTGAATACGAAGCGCATAAACTTCGTCTTCAAATACGCTGACGGAATCCAAAGAGTTATAGATGATTTTTGGGCTGATGCCAAAGTAACTGTGCAAGCACAGAGTCTTTTTCATACACAAAAAACACTCAAGAATCGTCTTTACGCCCTCAAGTAGATGGAACTCACAGATGTACAACTCAAGCTACTTCGAGAGCCGTTTGAGGAAGCAGGGGCACTCAAAGGACTTACCTATGAAGAAATAAAAAAACTTCTTGAAGAGATTGCAGAAGTGTACATCGTATTGGCTAACGAAAATCTGCTTGCAAAGAAATGAATATGAAAAAGAAAACGAAAATCCCACTCTATACAACTGAAGTAGAACCTGAAGACTATACACCGTTTTCAATGGTGTTCGCCTCCGTTTGGAAAGCCTACGATGCAGGTGAAATCAATCCTGAAAAGCTACTGCTTTTTCTCAACCTCTATCGAGGTGTGAACCCCCACAACGGGTATGGATTTACGAGTTATGCCGAGCTGTGCCTACGTCTCAAACGAAGGTCAACAAAACTGGACGAGAATGCAATGAATAAGCTCATGGTGTCATTGCGAGATGATAACCACCTTGTGTGGTTTCCCCAGCATAGCGGAAGCAGAGAGTTTCCTTACGTTTTAGCAAAGTTCAAGTTGGCTCAAATAAACAGCAAGGACAAGGAGAAATGGATAGACATCAAGCAGTATTTTCAGAGCAAAAATCAGAGCATCAGCAGAGCTTATGAACCTTCTTTACCCAGCACTCCACCAGAACCTCCACCGAGGCAACCTATGTCAGAGCAGAGGTTAGAAAGGTCGAATGGTGAATCAATTACAAGCATAAAAGAGGATTTGGATAGACGTTATGGCAGACCTCCCCAGACGAATACCGAGTCATAGACATAGACAGATTCGATTATAAAAAATTATGAAATCGACTAATCGTTTCCAAATAAGTGAAAGGCATCCGAGCGAATATCCAATAAACAACAACGAAGATGCTCACTGTGTTGATATAGCTCTCGCACTCGGAGAATCGGATATGAGGTATATCCTTGCACGTCGGCAGCAACTTGGGATGCAGGCAATCAGTGAAGCATACTCGGTTGTGAAGGATGAGATTCGCAAAGGAAAATGCCAGTCTCCTGGAAGGCTCTTCAACTACTTGCTTACTCAAAAACTCGAAGAAAAGAAAAAGTCTAAATCTCTGGGGTCAAGAGAACCGCCAATAGACGATGGTTGACCCCATGTAAGTTATGTTCTTTGCACCTTGATAACTGGACTTGCCACAACCTGCCATAGTGCTATACTTATATTGCTACCTACAAGTTTGAATATGTGCACGGGGTCTCTGCTTTTTTAGCTCCAATTGTGGGCGAAAAGGGGCAGTCGAGACCTCCGCAATTGGTTGCCTCGTGCAATTCAATCTTGTGGGTAGCAGGCTCCTCGGCTGTCCCTTTTCGTGTTTATAAATAACCAGGGACGGGTCGGAGCGAATAAGTTATGGCAACGCTACCACCCACATGCACGTCTCACGGATACAAAGATAGCTCTGGAAAAACCCAGGTCGTGTTTAGTTCGGATTGCTACTATCCAGGAAGTAACTGCATCCTCACAAACGACCAGTGTGTCTCTACATTCAAAGAAACTGGTTGCAAGGGTGGAGATGGACAGTATGCGTGTGCGCAAGCCTATTACCTCAAGCAACAAAGCCAGGTAAAGCCACAAGCTCAACCTGTGATAATTACAAATACTGGTCAAGAAAATGCGGAGTTGAAAACACAACTTCAAGAAATGCAGAAACAAATCGAGACGTTACAGTCAAAACAAGCTACGGCTACCACAACGGTGCCGCCAGCCCAAACTACACCCCTATTTGAAAACCCAGTCGTTCCATATTCGATTTTGGGAATACTCATAGTAGGAATCGTGGTGTTGATGAAGATGAAAATCATTACAATCTCATCTAACAAACAACCATGACTATAAATAAACCAAAAGCAATAATTTACTGCCGAGTGTCTTCGAAAGAGCAAGAGACAGGCTATTCTCTCGACGCACAGGAAAAACTTTTGACTGATTACGCAAAAGATAAGTTTGCTATTGTCGGTAAGTCTTATCGTATTTCCGAATCAGCGAGTGGTAAGCAGATTCGAAAAAAGTTCAACGAGATGATGTCTGATGTGCGAAAAAGTAAAATCCCTGTGATTCTCTGCGAAAAGACAGACCGCCTCACGCGCAACATGAAAGATGCGCTCGGCATTAGCGAGTGGCTTCAGGAAGATGCCAGCCATGCTGTTCATTTCGTCAAAGAGAACTTTATAGCAAACCGAGAGACAAAAGCCCACGAGAACCTCGTTTGGGATATGAAGGTCGCCATAGCCAAGTTCTACAGCCAAAACCTCTCTGAAGAGGTCAAGAAGGGGCAAAAAGAGATGCTGGCGCAAGGCAGGTTCCCAACAAAGGCACCCATAGGGTACATGACCATTGGTGAAGAGGGACACAAGACGCACGTACTCAATCCAGAAACTGCACCATTGATAAAGCAAATGTTTGAGTGGTATGCGACTGGGAACTACTCAATCATTCGCCTTGAAAAAGAATTGTATGACCGAGGTATCCGCACCAAGTCAGGTAAGCGATTCCGTAAGAGCAAGATTCACGTTGCACTTCAAGACCCGTTCTACATTGGCAAGATGCGCTGGCTTGGCGTTATTTATCCAGCAGTACATGAAGCACTTATAAAAACAGACTTGTTCGATAAAGTGCAGACGACTTTGCGTAGGCAAATCAAGAATCCAAAATATCAAAAACACAATCCGCTCTTCAGAGCAAAGATTACCTGCACTGGCTGTGGAGGTATGGTTACTTGGTATGAAAAGAAAGGACATTGGTATGGACACTGCAACAACAGTGATGCTTTCAAGAATTGCCCGAAGAAAACAGGAATACGCGAAGATAGAGTTGAACCACAACTTACGAGTGTTTTTGAAGTTATCGCTCCAAAGGATGAGCGTGTACTTGCAGCTATCGAGGATATTCTACGCTCTCAACATCAAGAGCGAATCAGCCAGCGCGAGAACGAGGTAAAACGTATTCAGGGACTTCTACAGAGCGTCCGAAAACAGAAAGATAAGTATTACGAAGCAAAAATAAACCGCGAGGTGCCTACTGAATACTGTGAGCAAAAAATCTCAGAATGTACTACCGAGGAAGAATCATTAGAGAAAGCACTTGTTGCCGTTGGCGATGATAATGATTTGTCGCTCAAAATTGGAATTGCTGTTCACGAACTCGCTTACAAAGCTGGCGAAATCTACCAAAACGCAAATGTGGATGCGAAGCGGCTGTTGCTCACTAAACTTTTTACGAACTTGCTACAAGATGGGCTTGAAATAAAGAAAGAATACACAAAAGCAGCTTCAATGTTGGTCGAGTGGGTTCCGAAACTAAATCGAGATTACGAACTCGCAAAACATCAATCACCAAAAGCATATATGCCTGCTTTGGCATCAAAATCTACTAATTGGCTGGGGGACAGGGATTCGAACCCCGATTAATGGCTTCAAAGGCCACTGTCCTACCATTAGACGATCCCCCAATAAAACAGAATTACGATACTATGAATAGTACTGAGCGTCAATTCAACAGCTACAAAAAATAGTAACATTGTGGTATAGTACGCTATATGCAAATTTCAGAAAGCATTAAGGATTTGTATTTGCGATTGATTGCTATACAGCGGGCATTATATGTGCCTGAGGACGTGACCATAAACAAGATCAACGTCGACGATATCGTCTCGAAACTCGCTGTTCTCTACGAACGGATGCGGAATACGATGGATTATCAGGAAGACCACTTGCTGCGCCGTTTTGCTATCGAGCGGAATATCAAGCGGCGCTTGGTCCTGGAAAGCTTGTCGCCCAAGATCGCTCAATCGCTGATCGAAGAATTGATACGCAGCGGCTACATGGCTAATAATAGCGTGCCCGAGACCATCGTCATGCCCGTGAGCAATGTGATCAATAAGTATGTCTATCTCATTGAACTGGTGCAGGATGATATCACCGATATTTCCGAGCGCAGGAAGATCGTGAATTGGATCGCCGAGGTCATGGCATGCGAGATCGATCTGTTGCTGGTGCCTGAGATCCGCGTTGATGCTTTGATCGAAAGCCTGTACTCGATCGTTCGCGACAGGATCAAGATGCGCGGTGCGAATTTAAGCGAGCGCGAAAAGAATATCCAGCTCTACATTACCCTTCACAAAGAACTGGTGAAGTCGGACAACCCCATCATCTCCTATCATTTGCTGAATTTGTATTTCCCTGACTGGCAGCATGCAGATAAAGAGCTGACTGAATTTGTCGCAAGCAAGATCGCAAGCGTGTATTATGGCATTCAGAATCATCTGGATAATCCGATCCGGACAAAAATAGCGAAAAGCCTTAAAAAACAGATCGTTGTTTTTAAAGTTCTGCGCGAGCTTATAGCGATGCATGAAAATGATCTGGTAAATTTATTCGGAAACCCTGAATTACTGGAGTCTGAAGCGCGGAAAGTTATCGAGCGGAATTACAAGATGACCAGGCGCAAATTGAGAAACAGCTCTTTGCGCGCTATCTTATATATTTTCATTACCAAGGTTGCCTTGGCATTCTTGCTGGAGTATCCATATGACAAGTATGTGATCGGCCATGTGAACCAAGTAGCGTTATCGATCAATGTCATTGTACCTCCGTTACTCATGTTCTTCATCACCTTGTCGGCTCGGCTGCCAGGGGTAACGAATACGCGTTTGATCATGGCCGAGCTAAAAAATGTCGTCTACGGTGATCCGGGCGATGAGATCCTCTGTGAATTGAATGTGAAGCGCAAGCAGGGCCCTGTCTATTTTTTCATCGAGTACCTGTTCTACATGCTGCTCTATGGCTTGATATTCGGCATCATCATTTACTGGCTGAGCCTCCTGAAATTCAATCTCTTATCCGGCGGCATTTTTATCTTCTTCGTGACTGCAGTGAGCTTCTTCGGAACTCGCATACGCCAGCTTACCAAGGAATACTCGGTTGAGAATAAGCGCGAGGGTCTGATCGGGCTTATTACCATCTTTTTCTCGCTGCCGATCATTCGTGCCGGCCATTGGCTGTCCGTGAATATGCGGCGCATTAACTTATTCGTTTTCGTCATGGATTTTATCATAGAGGCGCCATTCAAGCTTGTGGTCGAGATCATCGAAAGCTGGTTCGTTTTCCTGCGTGAAAAAAAGGAAGATACCTACAAGACAAGCTAGTATGTTCAAAAAGAATACCATCACCACTATCGGCAGTACTATGCGAGATGTATTCATCTATACTGACGCCGGCGTCGTGATCCCCAATACCGGCGATATGCTTCGGGCCGAATGGGTCGCATTCGAGCGGGCAGCAAAGCTCGACGTAAAAAAAATGGTTACGGCCTATGGCGGCGGCGCAGCAAACACCGCTGTAGCTTTTGCACGTTTCGGTTTGAAACCGTCAATTCTCACTGCTGTAGGCGACGATGCGGCAGGGCTGGATGCCATGATGCACTTGCGAAGAGAAGGGGTTTCATTGTCGCATGTGCAACATGTGAAACGTGCGCAAACAGGAACGTCGATAATCCTGAATATTTCAGAACAGATGAGCCAAGTGGCTTTAGTTCATCGTGGTGCGTCTGCATCACTGCATATAAGCCAAGCAGTAGTGAAAGGCGTTAATTCACAATGGATATACCTCAGCGCACTTGGGGGTGCCTGGAAGCAGCCTCTGGAAGCGATAATGCATCGCGTCAAGCTAAAACGAATGAAGCTTGCCTGGAATCCAGGAGCAGAGCAAATTGCTGCAGGCCTCAGAGTTTTATCGGCTGCAATGCAACATACTGAAATTTTTTTGGTAAATCATGACGAAGCCTTGGAACTTGCTAAAGGCGCACATCTGGTTAAAGGGCCAACATCGGCCAGAACGCTTGCCCGCATGCTGAGTAGATATGGAGCGCATGCGACGGTGGTGACGGATGGCCATAAAGGTGCGTATTTGCATATGGATAAGCGTACCTGGTATCAGCCTGCCAAGCTTGGAAAGACGGTGAATAAGACCGGCGCAGGCGATGCTTTTGGATCAGGGCTGGTCGCTGGCGTGATCCGCTTCAATGACATGAAGCGTGCCCTTAAACTAGCTGCGTATAACAGCCATTCAGTAGTAGGCAGCATCGGGGCAGAGACAGGGCTTTTGCATGTTCGAGATATACAACGTTTAAAAATATAATGGATTTAAAAAAACTATTTGAACCGAAGGCTATCGCCGTTATCGGCGCGTCTCGGGATAAAAAAAAGGTTGGCGGCAGTATTGTTGCGAACCTGCGAGACGGCAGGTTTACCGGCCGCGTATATCCGGTAAATCCAAAGTCGAAGACAGTTCAGGGTCTAGCATCCTTCGCATCCGTTGAGGATATCCAGGGCGCGATAGATCTGGCTGTCATTGCCGTACCTGCGCCTATAGTTGCTGCAGTGCTGGCCAGTTGCGGAAAAAAGAAAATTCCTTTTGTGATCATCGTGACTGCCGGTTTTGGAGAAACAGGCACGGAAGGAAAAGCAGAGGAACGGCGTCTTGCATCCATCGCAAAGAAATACCATATTACCATTGTCGGTCCGAATTGCCTCGGCATCATTGCGACAGGTTCGCGATTGAACGCGTCTTTCGCAGGACGAATGCCTCACTCTGGCGGCATCTCATGCATTTCGCAAAGCGGAGCTTTGTTAGTAAGCTTGATGGATTGGTCGCAGATGCGATCGCTTGGCATGCGGGATCTCATAAGTATTGGAAACCAGGCTGGATTGTCTGAGATCGAAGTGCTTGATTACCTGGCTCATGACTCTGCTACTACGGTTGTGGGCATGTATATTGAGCAGATCAGCAATGGACCAGCATTCATGGCTGCGGTGGCTCGCTGTACGCGGAAGAAACCGGTTATTATTCTGAAGGCCGGAGTATCTGAAGCAGGCACGAAAGCCGTTTCTTCGCATACGGGAAGTCTTGCAGGCTCAGCTCGCGTGATGAGCGCGATGATCGAGCAGTCAGGTGCGATCCAAGCGTATGATGTAGAAGATTTCTTCAAACTATTGCAGTTATTCTCATACGGGCATGCGAATCATTCGCTTTCAACTGCTATTGTGACGAATGCAGGAGGTCCCGGAATCATAGCAACTGATCTTTTGAGCAGCACGAATCTGCATGTGTCGTCTTTTTCGGAAAGAACACTTGGTCGCTTGAAGCGGGCTTTGCCATCGAACGCATCAGTGCATAATCCTGTAGATCTGGTTGGGGATGCTGATCTTGACCGATTCAAGAAAGTCTTTCGAATTCTGGAAGATGACGAATGCGGCATCATTTTCGTCATTGTGACACCGCAGCGAATGACGCCGGTCATGGACATTGCACGCTCTGTAGCATCATTTCAAAAAAGATCGAAGAAACAAATTATTGCATGCTTCATCGGCGGGACTATGGTTGCAAAAGCGAATGCATATCTGACGGAGCAAGGCGTCATGAATTTTAAGTACCCGCAAGACGCATTGCGCATACTTGCAGCAAGCAAAGGCAATGCAGGCACATTCAAAAAAAACCAGTCGCGGGCAGTTTCCCATGCTGATGGCGATATGCACATGATGCCGTATGCACGTTTGCAAAGACTTCTGAAGAAGAAATTTCCTATACTTTCCGGCCGTATCATAACGAATGCTAAAGCTTTGCCGAAGAATGGGTATCCGGTAGCAATAAAGGTCCTTTCCTCGAAGGCCATTCATAAAGCTCGGTCTCAGGCGATTGCGTTGCATGTCCCGAGCCGTGAACGCGCTGCCACCGTCGTAAACCAATTTATAAAAAAATTCAAAGGCAAGGGCTTTGAAGGCATACTTGTGCAGCCGATGGTTGATGAAGGCAAAGAATTTATAATGGGCTTTACTCGCGATTCGGTTGCGGGATTGACCTTGCTTTTCGGGATAGGAGGAACGCTGACCGAAGAACTAGGCGACACGATTTTGCATATTGGGCCTATCAAGAACGCGAAGGAGATAGGTGTCATGACGCGCAAACTTCGCCATGCGGAAGTTCTGCAAGGCGTTGATATGAAATTTATTACAGGACTAGTGAAAAAACTTTCCGATTTTGCAACATCGCATACTGACATTCAGTCGTTGGATTTTAATCCGGTGAGAGTATATGCCAAAGGAGGGGTAATCGTAGATGCACGTATCGTCATCAAAAAATAATCACCTTCGTCTGGGCGCGATCAAGTTTCTGATGCTTGGTATGTTTCTGGTACCCGTTTTCTCTGCGATGGCGCAGGCAACAACAACACAGGATACATTGGATGCTGCGAAAGAGATCCTGGCAGCTCAGCAGCGAGTCACAGAGGCGCGGCAGGCTTTGGAAGCCGCAACTGCTCTCGCAACTGTTGACCAGAGCACAAAGCCGGAGAATATTTTCTCACTTTCAAACCCGAGTCTTTGGATACTGGTAGCCATTTTGCTTGGCGTCCTGTTATTATTGCTTGCGATTCGCAGATCTATCCTCGAATCGTCCACCTATTTGGTAACAAGTCCGGTTCGTACTGTGCATCCTTCGCAAACTCAAAAAGTGAGCGATGCGGGTGCGCCGGATAAGGCACTTGTATATCCTGTAAAAGTTGTTAAAATAAAGGTACGTAAATTAACGAAAACACATAGGGCCTAGCATGAAGCGTTTACCTTCACATTCTATCACTGATAACAGCGGCTTTACGTTGCTGGAGTTATTGATAGTTGTTGCGATTATTGGCTTTCTATCGAGTGTTTCAATCGTTGCTCTAGGCACTTCACGGATCAAAAGCAGAGATACGCAGCGTAAATTTGATCAGCTCACGGTTTTGAAGGCCGCTGAGCTGTATACGAATGATTTTGGCGCACCGCCGACTCAGCTGTGCGTGGATAATAATCTAAATGATTCCAATCCTTGCAGTGCGAGCGGCGCTTTTTTGAACAGCTCACATGAAGATCTCATCCAGGGCAGTTCGCATGATGGGCTTTTTTCTACACCAAAGGCCTATGCGCAGATTTGTGCCCATCCGCCATGTGGCGGAAGGCCGGGCGAAGTTTTGGAGGTGTGCCAATGCGGATCAGACTCGATAACATCCGCGTGTCAGGGAGTTTGTTCAGGCGGAGGACCTCCGCCGCCACCGCCACCATCAGGACCGTATTGCGGGGACGATATATGCAATAATTTCGAAACCTACGGAACTTGTCCGAGTGATTGTACTAGTTGTAATAATAATAATGTTTGCGATGCAGGCGAGTCTCCGGCTTGCGGTGATTGTACGTGCAATGGTAATGGCATTTGCGAAGTGGCGAGAAATGAACGTTTATCGAATTGCAGCGACTGCTCTCTGGGTAGTAGCGCAAATCCGCCCGCAACGTGCGGGAATGGAGTTTGTAATGCCGGCGAGACATATTATAACTGTAATGTGGGAGGCGTACATGACTGCCTGGCGATCATGTGCAAGGACGCCAATGGAGTAGTTGATTCTTGCTGTGCAACGGGTACGAATTGTCCTGCTGGATATGTCGCGGGCGAAGGATACTATGGAGTATGCAATTACGACCGCTGTGAGCAAAAATATTTATTGCAGCCCCCGGCCTTTATCTGTTCTGCGAACGCTGACTGTGCTCCGGGAGCGTCGGCTGGCGTTACTACTCCGCAGCAAAAATTCGTCTCAAATCAATCGACCAACTGGCTGAAAGGACTTGAGCCATATATGGTATCGCGTCCGGTCGATCCGGGAGGACATGCTGATCCCAGATATAATGTGTACTATTGCAGCTCGCACCCAGATGTAGTCAAGGGCCATGCATTCTGCTGCTGGGTATCGCTAGAGCGCGAACAGGACAATTTCAATCCCTACAATGATATTGTAGATGCTCCGACGGGGAGCACCAGTGGAGAACTCGCGAAGTGGACTCCATTGTGCAAGCAATAATCTCATGAAGCAGTTTTCAGTAAGACCTGCGGCACCGCAGGATTATATTCGGGAGTTCCCAGAATATTCTCCGGTGATCGTTCAGCTATTGTATAACCGGCATTTGCAGGGCCAGGTTGCTGTCGATTCGTTCCTTGATCCCCAGTATCACGCATTGCATGACCCTTTTTTATTTCGAGATATGAAAAAGGCTTGTGCACGGGTCTACCAGGCGATACGTGATCATGAATGCATAGCTATTCATGGAGACTATGATGCAGACGGTGTGTCGGCATCTGCAATTTTGCAAAATACACTTGAAAAACTAGGGGCAAAAACCATTGTTTTTCTGCCGCATCGCGACAAGGATGGCTATGGGCTTAATCTAAAGACCGTAGATTATCTACATTCACAGACTGCGAAGCTGATCATTACCTGCGACTGCGGTATTAGTAATGCGCCTGAGATCGCTTATGCGAAAACATTAGGCCTCGACACCATTGTTACTGACCACCACCAGATACCGGAGAAGATACCTGAGGCGGTTGCCATCATTCACCCGAAAGTAGCTGGCGAGGCCTATCCATTTAAATTGCTTGCCGGAGGAGGAGTGGCGTTCAAGCTTGCGCAAGGACTGCTGAAGAGCGAAGAATGCACATTGCTTGCAGATGAACGCGAAGCATTTGAAAAGTGGCTGCTCGATCTGGTGTCTATTTCAACCGTGGCCGATATGGTTGAATTGACCGGTGAAAATAGAATTTTAGTGAAGTATGGACTTTTCGTGATGTCAAAAAACAAGCGCCTTGGCCTGCAAAAGATGTTTTTACAGGCTCATATTGATCCGGACCATATCAGTACGCAGACCATTTCGTTTCAAATAGCACCGCGCATCAATGCGGCCGGACGCATGGATCATGCGAATGCCGCGCTTGTGCTGCTGCGTTCATCGAATCCGGCTGAGGCAGCAGAGTTAGCGCAGCTGCTTGAACAGCAAAATAAAGAAAGGCAGCGCGTCACTGACGGCATGTATCGGGAAGCCCTCGAGATGATGCAGGAGCAGGATCCGAATATGTTGATATTTTTCAATAAGAACTGGTCTGCAGGCCTGACCGGGCTGGTGGCCGGTAAATTATCAAAGGAGTTTGATAAACCGGTATTTGTGATGGGATATGACGGAGAGCGCATCGCAGGCTCGGGCAGAAGTCCTGACAGCATTTCTATCATGGATGCGGTAAACACGGTTAAGCATCTGATGATGAGTTTTGGCGGACATCCGCAGGCATGCGGATTTCGTTTTTCAGAAGACAATTACAGCAACATTAGAGATGGTTTAGTTTCGTATTTTAAGACTCTGCCAAAAAGCGCCCCTGCAAGCATACAGTGGGCAGATGCTGAGATACGTTTTTCACAAATCACGTGGGAGCTTGCTGATCTTTTGCAGCACTTCGAACCTTTTGGGCAGGGAAATCCTGAGCCCTTGTTCCTGGTATCAGGCGTTATGATAAAAGATGTCAAACATGTTGGAAAAAAGTTGAACCATTTAAAAATGGTACTGATGCAGGATGACAAGACGATGCCGGCTATCGCTTTTGGAGTGCAGGATGCGTCATTAACAAGCGGCTCGCTTATCGATATCCTTTGTTCAGTGTCTATCAACCAGTGGAATGGAAATCGTGAACTGCAGCTGCAAGTGCAGCATATCAAGCCGCTCCGATGAACTATACACTCTTCACCGATGGAGGATCTCGCGGCAATCCGGGTCAGGCTGCTATAGGCGGAGTAATTTATGGAGATACCGCTGTGATCGCTGAGTATTCAGAGGCCATTGGCATCGCAACGAATAATCAGGCAGAGTACCGGTCGCTCATAGCCGGCCTGACATTGGCTTCGTATCACCATGTGCGCCGTCTTTCCTGCTATTTGGACAGCGAGCTTGTCGTGAAACAGCTTAACGGTGCGTATAAAATTAAAGATGCAGACATTCGGGCAAGGCACGATGAGATACAACGGCTCATAGTACAGTTCGATGCGCTCTCATTTACACATATACCCCGAGAAAAGAATGTACGTGCCGATGAGTTAGTAAATGCTGCACTTGACAAGAGTGTATAACTCTTGTTTTTTATACTCCTTAATGATATTGTTGTGTGGAAAAGGAAGCTCCATGCAAACCAAAACATTCAACTGGCCTGACCTTGGCCATGACCTTCAGGCAAAATATATACAGCGCGGAATCACTGACAAAACTTTGGCGCATGCTTTCATATTGTACGGACCGAGCGGCATAGGAAAAGAAGTTTTTGCAAAAAACAGTGCAAATAGCATTGTTTGTTCTGATGACCTGAACCGCCCCTGCGGACATTGCCAAAATTGCATTTCAGCAAAAGCCGGTTTACATCCTGATGTGCATAGTATCGCTCCGTCCGAAGACGGTTCCATAAGCGTCGATCAGATCCGCGACCTGAAACGAACGCTCTATTTTCATCCGGTCCTTTCATCGCAAAAAGTAGCAATCCTGTCGCAGGCACATACCATGACGATGACCGCGGCCAATGCTTTGCTCAAAATCCTTGAAGAACCTCCGAAAGGCGTTACGATCTTTTTGATCGCTGATACATTACAACATATTCCGACTACAGTTCTCTCGCGCTGCCAGGTGATGCGCTTCACACCGGCTTCACGCGATACGCTCGAGCGGTCGCTCGACAGTCTCAGCGATGATGCGGAACTGAAAGCCATGATTGCGCACTACGCTCAGGGCCGCGTCATGATGGCCAAAGATATACTCAATGATTCGGCTACGCGATATACGGAGCGAACGGGAGAAATTATCGGTTTGCTCGAGTCATCGTTACTCGAACGCATGTTACAAGCACCTCAGCTTGCTCACTACGTGCAGGACGATAGTGAAACAGATATTGATCAACGTACCGAAAAGGATTTTGCTTCATTGGACGTGCTTGAAACGCTGCTGCGCGATGTCATGCTTTTGCAGGCTGGCGTTACTCGCATCGCGAACACAGGTTTTGAAAGCCGGCTCAGGCGCATTGCTGATCGCATGCCGTTGTCACAGGCAAGGGGGTTGCTGCACGGTCTTTCAGAATTGCGCTTGAAACTCCGCACCTATGCACAGGCCCAATTAGCATGGGAATATTTTTTTATTAATTCATAATGATTATGTACAGACGACTAGGGATACTTTTTATTGCATCATTGCTGCTCAGTGGCTGCATCTCGCTGAAAAGCTCGCAAAACAGCCAAGTTCCTGTTCTTCCCGCGGCTGGCTTGTTTAAAACTACGACTAAGGGAGAAACGTGGCTCCAAAAAGGTGATCTCTATACGGTCGGCGGCGTAGCGCAGAAAATAGCATACGGCGATATCATGTTCATCAAAGTAGACCCGCTTGATCCGAATGCGCTCTATATCGGCACCGATGCTGGCTTGTATTATTCATATAATCGCGGCGAAGGCTGGTTCCGGACGCTCGAAGGGAAAGGGCTGGTAAATGATATTGCAGTGGACCCGACAGATAAATGCACCATCTACGCTGCCATCAATATCTATGTGTATAAGACCACTGATTGCGCGAGAACATGGAATGCGATCCACTTTTCATCCCTCACTGGCCAATTCTTCACCTCGATACTGGTTAGCAAGGCTGACAGTAATTTGATATTCCTCGGCGCATCAGATGGTGCGATGCTCTATTCAAAAAATGCCGGGGTTTCCTGGGAAGTATTTAAAGTATTTGACAGCACCATCATCACGCGCATGATGCAGCACCCGAAAGACCCAAAGAGCTTTTATGTCATGACGCCGCGCTATGGCATCCAGGAAACCACCGATAATGGCGTTACCTGGAAGACCTTGCATGACCTGCCGGTCCGTTCGGCAGACGGCACTATCATGCAGCTCGCGCCCAATACTCCGACGACATTAAAGGATTTGCCCGGTGCCCTGAAATTTTATGATCTGCAGTTTGACCCGTCGCAGAGCGATGGTTTGATTTATGCGAGCGGCTATGGTATTTTCAGACTGATCAACGGCGAGTATTGGCAGGAAATTCAGATTTTGAGCAAGCCGCAAGCTGAAATCGTATATACCGTGACGCTTGACGCTACCGGAACAAACTTGTATTTCGCGACCAA
The DNA here is from genome assembly GCA_964402565.1 of uncultured Gammaproteobacteria bacterium. GTDB lineage: Bacteria > Patescibacteriota > Patescibacteriia > UBA1558 > 2-01-FULL-52-15 > CAYRBH01. Next base: position 438,204 of record CAYOCJ010000001.1, read on the forward strand.
TGGAGCCTTTTACCGGTCAGAAAATGGCGGTAAAGACTGGAGTGTGAGAAAACTCCCCGCAACAGGCCAGCCTCGCTTCGTCGTCAGCGAACCTGATGCAGCCGGCGAACTCTATATCGGGTTTTATTCTCCGCCGAAGAAGTAACGCTAACATCTATGGAAGACATCCAAAGCACCAAGGTAAAACTTGATGAATGCATCGCATACTTCAAGAATGATATCGCAACCCTGAGAACGGGCCGCGCGACTCCGTCGCTAGTCGAACATATCCAGATCGAAGCCTATGGAGCCCGAACACCATTGATCCATATGGCAACTATAACAGCACCTGATCCTCGCACTATTCTTATTCAGCCATGGGACAAATCCCTGCTTAAGGATGTTGAGAAAGGGATCAGCCTTTCTGACCTTCATATCAATCCTGTTATCGATGGTGTGCTCATCCGATTGTCCTTGCCTCAGCTGACTGAGGAGAATAGGAAAAACCTGGTTAAATTACTCCATCAAAAGGCAGAAGCTTGCAAGGTAACGATTCGGCAGCAGCGCGAAAAGGCGCGCAGTGATGTTACCCGTGCGAATGATGAAGGTACGCTGTCAGAAGACCAGAAATTTAAAATGCACAAACAGCTCGATGAAATGGTCAAAGAATATAATGACCAGGTGCACATGATCGAGGCAGAAAAAGAAAAAGAAATAATGACCATATAACATGCTTGTATCCGTGATCAGTTTTATCGTTATTTTAGGGCTCCTGGTTTTTGTACATGAGCTGGGGCACTTTATCACTGCGAAGCGCATGGGTGTGCGCGTGGATGAGTTCGGCTTTGGCTTCCCGCCGCGCATCTTTGGCATACGCCGCAAGGGTACGCTGTACTCGCTTAACTGGATACCGCTGGGCGGCTTCGTAAAAATAAAGGGTGAAGCGGGAGAATTTGAAAATGACCCTGACAGTTTTTCCCATAAGAAAGCCTGGCAGAGGATCAGCATACTTTCTGCCGGAGTTTTCATGAACTTTATTCTGGCATTTGTGTTATTGTCTGTTGGGTTCATGATCGGCATGCCGCAAGAGCTCGGGGATGATGCTGCTTCGGCAACTGCCCGTGACATCCATATCTTAGTCATCGAGGTTGAGAAGGGAAGCCCTGCAGAGGCAGCGCATATGCAGGCGGGGGATATTTTGCAGTCGCTTGACGGGAATTCATTTAATAATCCTGATGACGTGATTGCCTACATTCAAAATCATGCAAACTCCGCGATTTCGATCGACATCAAACGGGGAGCTGCGGACATACAGGAACGCGTCACACCGGCAAGCTATGGCAATCATCCAACTCCGCTTCTGGGAATCAAAATGGCCAGGACCGGAACGATTCACTATGGTTTTTTTGAATCGTGGTCTCGGGGCGCTCAGGCGACGATCGTTTTGATCGGGCTTATTCTTGCTGCGTTTTGGGGATTATTGAGCAGCCTGCTGCATGGTATTGGCGTCGGAGACCAGATCTCAGGACCCGTGGGCGTTGCTGTTTTGACCGGACAAGTTGCTCATCTGGGGCTGCCGTATTTGATAAATTTTGCAGCAATGCTTTCAATAAATTTAGGCATTCTCAACATTATCCCATTTCCTGCGCTCGATGGAGGACGAGTTCTCTTTGTTATTCTTGAAAAGATCAAAGGCAGGCCGATCAATGCCCGCGTCGAAGGGGTCTTCCATACTATTGGGTTCTCGCTGCTGATCTTGCTGGTGCTGGTGGTGACCTATCGCGACATCATGCACTATGGTGCAGACATCCTTCGGAGCTTAAGAAATCTTGTGAGCTGACATGGCGCTTATCGGAAATCTCATTAACAGGAATTTCGGCAAGAATATCAGCATCGATCTGGGCACGTCATCGGTGCTCATTTATGTTGCAGGCCAGGGCATCATCGTCAATGAACCGTCAGTTGTAGCTATCAATAACCGTACTGAGCAAATCCTTGCTGTGGGCAATGACGCAAAGGTCATGCTTGGAAAAACGCCAGCCTACATTACTATTTCTCGTCCGCTGATTGACGGGGTCATTTCTGATTTCGAGGTGACTGAGAAAATGATCAAGCATTTTATCAATAAGATACAGAAAGAGCATTTTGCATTCATGCCCCGTGCGAAAGTCCTCATCGGCGTGCCATTGGATGTGACGGAGGTCGAACGCAAGGCAGTAGAGGATGCGGTGATAGGCGCTGGTGCAAAGGAAGTCTATCTGATCGAGGAGCCAATGGCAGCAGCTATAGGCGCAGGTCTGCAGGTGCAGGAAGCGCAGGCAAATATGATCGTTGATATCGGCGGCGGCACAACAGATATTGCAGTGATTTCGCTCGGCGGCATTGTGACGTGGAAATCTTTGAAATTAGCCGGTGAAAAATTGAATGATGTGATCGTACAGTATATTCGCGAGAAGTATAATATCCTGCTTGGAGAGAAAACGAGCGAAGAGGTCAAGATGCAGATCGGGTCAGTGCTCCCGCTGGAGGAGGAATTAGAAATGCTCATCCGTGGCAGAGACCTCCTGACCGGCTTGCCGAAAGAGATCACGATAAATTCACAGGAAATTCGCGAGGCGATGTCACGCATGGTGAAATTGATCGTAGAGAACATCAAGGTTACGGTCGAGAATACGCCGCCAGAATTGGTTGCCGATCTGTATCAACGGGGCATGGTCATTTCCGGGGGCGGCGCATTGCTGCGCAATATTGATAAGCTGATCGAGCGGGAAACGAGAATTCCTGTTCATGTAGCAAATGACCCGTTAACGACAGTGGTACGGGGCGCTGGCTTAATACTTGAGGATCTGCAAAACTCGCGGGGCATGATCTTGCCTTCGTCTAAGAGATAAGAGCTATGGCTTCGAATTCACGCCGATATCCATGGATTGGCGGCATTGTGGCGCTGAGCATTGTCTGTATCATCCTATTGAATTTTTTTGTGGGCTGGCGCTGGGTCCCTGCTCAGTTTTTTATGTTTGAACAAAGCATGCGCGGCACGCTGCAGCCTGCTGCAGAAGATTGGAATACTGAACGTTCGCAGCTCTTGACGCAGGTCGCCCAATTGAAGGGGCTTGCAGACGAAAATGCTCATTTGCGCGATGAATTGCATTTTTTTGCAAAGAAAAAATATGCCTATACGATAGCGAATACGATCAGCCGCGACCCGCTGTCGTCATCATTGGTATACCTTGACGCAGGGAGTGACGACGGCGTTGCTGTCGGGCAGCCAGTGGTCATAGGAGACGGCATTTTGATAGGAAAAATACTGAAGGTAAGCAATAAGAATGCTACTCTCGAGTTATTGACGAGCGACGGTGCGCGCATTGCCGTCAAAGGCCTGGATGATGCGAGCACGAGCGGCGTTCTCAGAGGCACACTTGGCACAGGATCGCGGCTCGAGTATATCCGCGAAGTGCAGGCAGTCCCTGTCGGCACGGTTCTCGTCACCTCGGGCCTCGAACCATTAGTGCCGCAAGGCCTGGTCGTAGGCATGATAAAAAAAATCACCGAAAATGAAAATGCCCTTTTTGCATATGCGGATGTGCTTCCTGTGGCTGACCTGACTCAATTAAGCATCGTATCAGTGTTACGTGGCATATGAAAGCGGCATCTATTTTTGTATTTTCATATTGTGCAGTGATGCTGTACTTTATTTTTTTGAATGCAACACCGTTTGCATGGTTTCCATTTGTTTTTATTTTGTTCGTACTTTTTTACCATTCTTCGCACTATGCCCACGGCTGGCTTATGGCTGTGATCATGGGGCTATTGCTGGACATTCATTTTCAGTTCATCGGGCCGTATCTTGGTATTTTCGTCCTTACTATGGTGGTGATCAAATGGACCCATGATCACACCAGCTCGTGGCAGTCACTGCCAGCTGCCCTTATCGTGATGGGTGCAGCGAGCATATGGTATATCCTTGCACTTTTTACTGTGTCGGGTCTGATCAACGGCTTCCAGCATTATTATGCGGGACCAGGGACCGTCTACGCGTTAATAAGCATGGTCATAGTAACCTGGTTCGCGCTTGTTATCGGCGTCATTGGTATTCGCAGCATGCGTAAAGCGCTCGGCTATGCGCGGTGAGAATCCGTTCAAAATTCACGAAGGTTCTATACAAGACCGAAAACTCGCCGGTTATAATGCCGGCAGAAGCTCGGGTGATAACCTGTTGTTCATGCCGGATTTTTCCGGTTGGCTCGGCAAGAACCTCAAAAATAAACACCTGCTCTACTTCTATCTTTTCGTAGGTCTTGTTTTTGCTACCCTGTTAACGCGGGTTTTGTATTTGCAGGGCGTGAAAGGTTCAGATTTCTTCGCGCTTGCAGAGAAAAATAGAATTAAAACCATACGGTTAAAAGCCCCTCGCGGCATTTTATACGATCGTTACGAGCGGCCTTTGGTGAAGAATATTTCAACGTTTTCGGCGTACGTGAACCCACAGCTTTTGCAAAATGACGCGCAAGCGCAATCTCTTGAAACGTATATTCATGACAAATTTCCTGAAGCTTCCGAACGATTGCATCCGATGTTCCAAAATTACCGTCGCCATGGACAAGAGGAGTTGATAGCTGAGGATATTCCTTATGAGACCGCAATGCAATTGTTGATCGCCTCGTCTGAGAATGCGGCATTGCAGGTAAGCTTCGTGCCGCGCAGAGATTATCTGATTGCTGATGGCCTGGCGCCTGCGCTCGGTTATGTCGGGAGTATCACTGCTGATGAGCTGAAGGATAATCCAAAATATGAGTTTAACGATGTCATCGGGAAGGCCGGCCTCGAGAAGCAATATGAGTCTGTTCTGAGAGGAAATGACGGTTTCCAGAAGATCGAAGTCGATGCCCTCGGCAGGGAAAAGGGGGAACTTGCCCTGACGGCACCCGAAAAGGGTACTGACATAGGCCTCACGATTGATGTGGATATTCAAAAAAAATTATTTGAAGTATTGAGCGATGCCAGCAAAGCAAATGGCGGCACGCCCGCTGCCGGCATCATTATGGTTCCAAATACCGGCGAGATCCTCGGTATCGCATCCGTTCCGTCATATGATCCGAATATATTTACCGGGACGGTCGAACCGGATGAATACAAAAAATTACTCGAAGATCCAAAGAAGCCTTTGTTTGCGCGCGCGATAGGAGGTGCCTATCCTGCAGGATCGGTTTTCAAACTAGCAATGGCAAGCGCTGCGCTTGAGGAAAAAGTTATCACCGATACGTTCACGGTCGTGAGTACCGGCGGCATTCGGCTCGGCGACCGGTTATTCCCCGACTGGAAACCAGGCGGCCATGGGGTTACAAACATCTATAAAGCGATCTCGGACTCGGTCAATACATTTTTTTACATTGTGGGAGGAGGATCTGATACGCGTCCGGGTTTAGGACCTGATCTCATCAATAAATATGCGCAGTTATTTGGATTCGGACATACGACCGGCATCGACCTGCCAGGCGAAGTTCCAGGCTTTGTTCCAAGCCGTGCATGGAAAGAGTCGCAAGGCGAGAAATGGTATCAGGGAGATACCTACAACTTATCGATAGGCCAAGGCGCATTGACCGTGACCCCGCTTCAAATAGCGCGCTACACTTCATTTTTCGCCAGCAACGGGATTTTTAATACCCCGCATATCATGCGTGAGTATCAGCAAGGCGATTCGAAAGTTGCCTACCGCTCTGCGCCTCAGGATGGATCATTCGTGTCGCCCGATACCATTCGTATTGTACGCCAGGGCATGCGTCGTACCATCACCGATGGAACCGCGCGAAGCATGCAATCGGTCCATGTTGCAGTGGCGGGCAAAACTGGTACTGCACAATTTAATAGCAAGAAACAGCCGCATTCGTGGTTTACCGGCTTTGCACCATTCGACAAACCAGAAATAACGATCACCGTGCTCGTTGAAGAAGGCGGGGATAAGGGCTTTGCCGTGACTGCGGCGCGGCGCTTCCTGGAGTGGTATTTTAACGAACGATCCTAGCTTGACTTCGCACCGTTATTGCAGGCATACACAGTGCCGGGTTGACTGGGGTAGTAAAACCATATAGAGTTCAACCATTACTAAGCGATCACATGGCAGATTCAATCATATTAACTTCACAGGGACTTGAGAAGTTAAAAAAAGAACTTGAGTATTTGAAAAAGGAAAAACGCGTTCAGGTATCTGAACGCATTCGTGTTGCAAAAGATTTTGGCGACCTTTCTGAGAATGCCGAGTATCATGAGGCGAAAGAGGAGCAAGCCTTCGTCGAAGGGCGGATCGCTGAGCTTGCTCAAATCATCAAGTCAGCACATGTCGCTGATCCGGTGCAAGGGACAGGAGTTAGTGTCGGCAGTACGGTCGTCGTCGACAAGAGCGGAACGCGAATGACATTTGAAATAGTCGGTGCGACCGAAGCAGATCCTACGGCCGGCAAGATCTCTCTTGAATCGCCGCTCGGACAGGCATTGCTAGGCAAAACGGTCGGCGAACAGGTCACTATCACTGCTCCGACCGGCCAGCTCGTTTATACTATTGAAGAAATCAGATAATGTTTATAAAGAAAATTGCGGTCGATCTGGGAACGACGTATACCCTGGTTCACGTGCCGAAGCGGGGTATTATTATCAATGAACCATCTGTTGTGGCTGTTTCAGCTATTGATAAACGCGTACTTGCGGTGGGTGAAGAAGCGCGCGATATGATAGGCAGAACTCCTGATACAATCATTGCACGCCGTCCGCTCAAAGATGGTGTCATTGCAGATTATAAGACCACCGAGAGCATGTTGAAATATTTCATCTCGAAAGCGACGGGTGGAGTACGTTTCTTCCGTCCTGAGGTCATGATCGCGGTTCCCGCAGGCATTACATCGACAGAACGCCGTGCGGTCATCGATGCGACATTGAATGCCGGCGCGAAAGCAGCGTATATTATTAAGCAGCCGATCGCGGCAGCTATTGGCGCGGACATCCCGATCGGTTCAGCATCGGGCCATATGATCGTTGAGATCGGAGGCGGTACATCTGAAATCGCAGTTATTTCTTTGGGCGGTATTGTTTCGAATACTTCGGTGCGTATCGGAGGTACGCGGCTCGATGCGGCGATTCAGGAATACATCAAGCGAAAGTATAATCTTGCAATCGGCGAGCGTACTGCAGAGGATATTAAGATCAAGATCGGCTCAGCTATGTACGTGCCGAAAGATGAGAAGATGCAGATGGAGATCAAAGGCCGAGATATGATCTCTGGTTTGCCGAAAACAATGCTGGTAACCTCTGATGATGTCACTGAAGCTCTGCAGAATGATTTGCAGGGTATCATCAATGCGGTGAAGACAGTGCTTTTTCACACGCCTCCGGAACTCTCAGCAGATGTTATGGATAAGGGGATGGTATTGTCTGGCGGCACTTCACAACTTCGCAATATCGATAAGCTGCTTTCACAGGCGACGGGTGTCCCTGCCATGCTTGCGGACGATCCGATGCTTTGTGTGGCTCGTGGTACTGGCGTTGCCCTCGATAACCTTGAAGCATATAAGGTTAGTATTTTGTCAGCAAAGTAGATTTGACAAAGCTGATAGCTTATTGTATAGTTTTAAAGCTTTAGTTATTTTGATGATCGCCGCGGTATTGGGTATACTGATACCGAGGAGGAAAGTCCGAACACCAATATAAGAGTAGTCGATAACGTCGACCCTTCTGCATCCATAGTGCAGAAGAGGACCAGTGCAACAGAAAGTAAACCGCTCCGGCCTCGCGTCGGAGTAAGGGTGAAACCGTGAGGTAAGAGCTCACGCACGCATGCAGTGATGTATGCGTAGGGTAAACTCTACTCGGTGCAAAGCCAAATAGGCCCCGATCTTCGGGGCGGGTAGGCTGCTTGATCCTGCAGGCAACTGCAGGACTAGATAGATGATCATAGCTCTCGCAAGAGAGAACAGAATTCGGCTTATAGAATAATTGAAGCATTGTTAGAATGAAGAAAGTTGACCTTGTTACGAGTCTGTTTCTCGTAGCGCTCGACTATCTCATGCTGGTAGCTGCCGGCATGACCAGTTATGCGCTACGGTATCAGGGGTTTATCACGCAGTATCGTCCTGTTTTTTTTGATTATCCATTCAGCGAGTTTTTTCCACTACTCCTCGGCATTTCGGCTCTGGGAGTTTTTATTTTTGCACTGAGCGGGTCATATCGCATTACCAGCTCGCATACGCCTCTGGAAGTATTCTCGAAAGTCTTTCTCGGCGTTTCAACGACATTATTGGTCGTTATTGTCACGATCTTCCTGCAGCGGGAATATTTTTCTTCACGGTTTGTCATTATCCTTACATGGTTTTTGGCGATCGTATACACGATCATCGGACGCATGATCGTTTTTAAGCTTAAATCAATTTTTCTGCGATCAGGATACGGCACGCATGCACTTGTGTTATTGGGAGTACATAAGACGTCAGGGGATTTAGCCTCTTTCTTTCATGACAACCCGCAGCTGGGTTATCGAGTTACCGCCACCTTGTCCGGCTGGGATCAGGGAGCGCGGGACCGCATCATTGAGTTAAAAAGCCACGGAAGCGCGGATGAGATCCTGGAAACGCGGGAAGGTTTAGATCGTCAGGCGTTGGTTGACGTCATTAACTTTTGTCATGAGCAAAATCTTACGTTCCGCTATGTACCAAGCTTATACCAGACAAAAATAAGCAATGTTGAAAGCGACAGCATAGCTGGGTATCCGATCCTGCAGGTACACCGCACGCCGCTGCATGGATGGGGCAGGGTCTATAAGCGTTTCGTTGATATTTTTATTTCGTCGATCGGACTTATCATTACGTTTCCGCTTTCTCTCTGCATCATGATCATCATACGCCTTGATTCTCCTGGTCCTTTTTTTGTCCGTTTACGACGCGTCGGCAGAGGAGACTCGACATTCATGTTGTATAAATTTCGTTCAATGATCGAAAATGCGCAGGAACTGAAGGGTTCTATGGAGTCTCTGAATGAGCGGAAAGACGGTCCTTTGTTCAAAGTAAAGAACGATCCGCGCGTGACCAGAGTCGGACGCTGGATCCGTAAAACGAGCCTCGATGAGTTGCCGCAGCTTTGGAATGTGCTGCGCGGCGATATGAGCCTGGTCGGGCCTCGGCCGCATGAGCCGGAGGAAGTACAGCGGTATCGAGATGAAGACCGCGGGCTGCTGGCGATAAAACCCGGTATCACTGGTCTTGCGCAGGTGTCAGGCAGATCGAATTTACTGTTTTCCGAGGAAGTAGCGCTTGATACCTACTATATAGAACACTGGTCCATGCGACTCGATTTTCAAATTCTGGTGAAAACGATCTTTGTCATTTTTAAATTCAGAGATGCCGCCTGAGACGCGCATAGCACTAGCCCATGATCATTTGTTCCAGCTGGGCGGCGCCGAACAAGTCCTTCGGGAATTCATCCAGCTGTACCCTGATGCGCCGCTCTATACGCTGGTGTGCGGTGAAGCAGCGCGGTCATTTTTGGCGCCTGCAGAACTGAACACTTCCTACCTGCAGCACGTGCCGGGCGGGATTCGTTTTTTTAAATGGTTCCTTCCGGTGATGCCCAGCGCCTGGGATCGGTTTGATTTCAGCCCGTATGATGTCGTTATCTCGTCTGCAACTGGATTTGTCAAAAGTATAGATACTAAAGGTGCGAAGCATGTATCATATTTTCATTCGCCAACGCGTTATTTATGGGGAGAGAATGATGCGTATTTGGATTCAGTCCGTGTCCCCTGGGCAGTCAAACAGTATTTGCAGCACCTGATCGCCGAGTTTCGTGTGCGCGATTATGAGGCTGCTCAAAGCGTGGATCATATCATCACGAATTCTAATTTCATCGCATCGCGGATCAGAAAATATTACGGCCGCGAAAGCACTGTCATTTATCCGCCCATAGATGCGTCTCAATTTCACCTGAGCCAAGACATAGGTGATTATTATCTTATCGTTTCTCGTTTGCGCCCGTATAAACGTGTAGATTTGGCGATCGAGGCTTTTAACAATCTGAAGCTTCCGCTGGTCATTATTGGCGATGGAGAAGAGTACGGACGCTTGAAGGCTATGTCAAAAAATACGATCCATTTTTTGGGAGAGGTCAGCGATGCGGAGCGAAACAAGTATATGGCGCGCTGTAAGGCATTTATTTACCCTCAAGAAGAGGATTTCGGGATCTCAGCGGTCGAAGCAATGGCTTCGGGGCGGCCGGTCATTGCATTCAGAGGAGGCGGAGCCCTGGAAACCGTCACACCTAGTTTGAATGGTTTTTTCTTCGATGAACAATCCTGGGAGTCGCTCGCCTACACGATTCTGAGAAAAGAATATGAGCAGTTATCACCGGCCGATATCCGCGCACAAGCGTTGCGCTTTGATCGATCGGTATTTCGAGATCGCATACAGCACTTTTTGAGTTCTGTCCTAGCCGAAAGCTTATGAATATAGGTGTCGATACACGATCAATTCTTGCAGGCCCGTCGACAGGAGTTGCGAACTATGTCTGGGGCCTTATCGACGGATTGGCTGAACTTGAGCGTAAACAGCTGCTGCCTGACATGTATTACCTCTGCAGTATTGGAGTGCATAATGAGCAGCTGTTAAAGGATATTACCGGTCGACGCGTGCCATTTACCTATCAGCACAGGACACTTTCGAATAAGGTTCTGACGTTTCTGTGGCAGCTGAGCCGGTATCCCAGCATGCATCGCCTTTTTCCAAAGATCGATCTTTTTGTCTTGCCGAATATTGGCATGATCCCACATCCATCCTCGGTGCCGTATGCAGTCGTAATCCATGACATTTCATTTGTGCACGCGCCACATTGGTATTCGCTAAAGAGGAGAGCGTGGCATCGCTTGGCGCGTTTTGAACGCTTGGTAAAAAATGCCACTTTCCTCGTCGCCGTATCGCAAGCTTCAGCTGACGCGCTTCTCGAGCGATACCCGGAACTCGATCCGAACAAGATAGCCGTTATCCGGCCGGCAATGTCGATAACATCCCCAACGGCAAGCTCGCCTGCAGTCATAGACGTACCCAAAAAATATTTGCTGTATATCGGAACCATTGAGCCAAGAAAAAACATTGAAGCCTGTATTCATGCGTATCGCTTGTTAGCAGCGCGGTATCCCGGGCTTGAACTGGTGCTCGCAGGACAGTATGGATGGAAGATGCGGAATTTTTTGAAAAAGGCCGCAAACAGCGCAGGTATTCGATGGCTGGAGTATGTCACTGATGAGGAAAAAAATTACTTGTACCAACATGCTGCAATGCTCTTGTGGCCTTCCTTGTATGAAGGTTTCGGGTTTCCACCGCTTGAATCACTGCGCAATGGGACGCCGGTGGTTACGAGCTATCGTACATCCTTGCCTGAAGTGCTGGGTACAACGGTTTTCTATGTAAATCCATATAATGCCGGCGAACTTGCAGTAGTCATTGATTCGCTGCTTCGTGAAGCGGATATTTCGCTGTTCAAAAATGTCCCGGTACCGTATGCTGAGAGAACCTGGGAGCATGTTGCGGAAGAATTCTCGCAGGCAATTCATGCACATATATGAAAATTGGCATTGACGCGCGTTTTTATGGCGTCGTTTCTCAGGGTCTGGGGCGGTATTGCGAACAGCTGGTGACGCAGGTGACGGCCTTGGATCCTCACAACGAATACGTCATCTTTGTTACCGCCGGGCATCGATTCGATATTGCATCAGCCAGAGTAACAATCGTTGAATGCAACTACCGCTGGTACGGATTCGCTGAACAGTTCCGCTGGCCCTTTTTTTTGATGAAATACCGTTTAGATCTGATGCATTTCACGAGTTTTAATGTTCCGGTGCTCTATCGACGAAGGTTCGTAGTAACGATACACGATCTCATTCTTATTCACTTTAAGAGCGCCCATGCAAGTACTTTGCACCCGCTCTATTTTGCTGCGAAGCGCTTGCTCTATCGATGGATCTTAAGCTCGGCAATTCATCGGGCAGATCGCATTTTAGCTGTATCGAATTTTACCGCTGATGATATACGTACAACTCTGAACAGTAAGAAAAAAATAGACGTCGCGTACCTGGGTTATGAGCTCACCACTCAGCCAAAGCATGACGACAACTCTACGCGACCTATGCAGCATCAACCTTATTTTCTCTATGTCGGAAATGCATATCCGCATAAAAACCTGGATTTTCTAATTAGCGCATTTGATCAGTGGCGTCAATCGCATTCGCAGTATCAATTAGTTCTCGTCGGAAAACACGATTATTTTTATCAACGATTGAAGGCTGGGCATATGGATGTCGAATGGATGCATTTGCCTGGGTACGTTACTGATCAAGAATTAGCTCATCTGTATCAAAATGCAGAGGCATATATTTTTCCTTCATTATACGAAGGTTTTGGAATTCCGCCGCTCGAAGCAATGCAGTTTGGGACGCCAGTGCTCGCCAGCAATGCATCCTGCCTCCCGGAGATACTGGGCGATGCAGCATTATATTTTGATCCGAACGATGCCGCCAGTCTGCATAAGGCGCTTGATCAATTAATAAGCGATGACCGCTTGCGAGCTGATTTGTCTTCATTGGGCCTAGAGCAGGTAAAAAAATATAGCTGGAGGCGCATGGGTGAGCAGGTTATCCAACTTTACGCAGAGCTCGAAAAACAGTATACTAGTAAGGACAAAAAGTATACTCATGCGCAGAGCTAAGAAAAAAAAATTCGATGATGCTGATATTTTTGCAATCGACCAGTATTCGGTTGTTTCAGAAGATAATACAGCTGCACAAGATGTCCTAGAGTCTCAACAAGAATCTGTATATCAGCAACCGCAAGAAGCAGTGAGTGAGCGCACTAAGGAAGCTCGCGAGCATATCAATAGGCTGATCCTCCAGGATATCGCAGTATCACCTCGTGTACCTGAACCAGCTCAGGCTAACCCGCTTCCGGATGAGACACCGATCGCAGATGTGATCGTACCGGCTTCGAAACAAGAAATGGTGGCTCCTATTTATCGAGGCCATTCGTCAGCAAAACGCAAAGCTAAGCAAATCGAATCAGATGAAAAACCCTCGCAGTATGTGCTTGATCTGCGGAAGCATTTTTTGATAGAGAAATATAATTTAGATACCTTAGCCCAGCCTCGAGCGCGTTTTCGCCAGAAGTTAGGCACGCTGTTCTCTACATTGCAGCACCGTGAGCGCATTCAGTGGCATTATCCTGACCAGAAGACTGCACGACAGAGTAAAGATTTTATTCACGCGACATTTGAACATACACCTCAAGAAAGAGAGCTAGAAGACGTACAAGCGCCGGCTGAGGAGGCCATCGCAGAAGCAGAGCCGTTAGTTCAAGAGGCTGTACTTGCTTCAGCACAGGAGCCTGAGGCTTTCGAGATGCCGGTGCCATGGAAAATGCGCGTTTTTGCTGTCGGCACATTCTGGATCATTTTGGTGTTATTATTATCACCGATACCGGTCATCACGTATGCATCGCGCTTTTCGGCAGACGGCAAATCGGTGGTATCAAGCGGTATGCTTGCATTCAGCAATCTCAAAGCAGGCGTTGCTGACATTACGAACAGCGATTATACCCAGGCACAGGCATCGCTCGTTGATGCACAGAAAAATTTCAGTGAGATTTCACAGACGGTGGATTCGTATTCAGCCACTCTAACCGCCATCACTCATCTAGTGCCCGGCATTGGCAGCAAGGTCTCATTTGTGAAGGCGGTCGGCGAAATAGGGGAGCATGCTTCTGCAGTTGGTCTTTTGCTCGCAGATCCGCTGCGCAGAGATGGCAGCGGGCCTACGGCTACCGACACCCTCAAAAGCTTACAGACACATCTGGCAAGCATTGCAGATATTTTGGAATCCTCTGAAAAGGATATTCAGCGTATCGACCTGAACTCGATCCCGCCGGAGTGGAAAGATCAATTCGCCTATGTACAGCAGCACTCAGATGAGTTTACCCGTACCTTACGGCGGGCGAGCAAGATGCTTGATGTTGCCATTCATATACTAGGATCGGATACATTGACCAGGTACTTGGTCGTTTTCCAAAACTCGCGAGAGCTTCGTCCAACCGGCGGTTTCATGGGAAGCTTTGCATTGATTGATTTTTCGAAAGGAACGCCGCTCTCCATTGATTTTCCTGGAGCAGGGACCTATGACCTGGACGGAGGCTTCAAGCAGCACTTGCTGCCGCCGAAGCCGATCTCTGTCCTCAATGCAGAATGGCATATATGGGATAGCAATTGGTGGCCTGATTTTCCGACATCAGCAAAAAAGATTTCCTGGTTTTACCAGCAATCCGGGGGGAGGACTGTCGACGGCGTTATTGCGGTTAACTCAGATTTTGTCGTCGACTTGTTGAAACTTACCGGTCCGATCGAAATGCCGGAGTATGGCGTGACCGTCGATGCTGATTCATTCTACTCTGTCGTACAGAAAGAAGTGGAGGTCAATTATGACAAAACTCTGAATCAGCCAAAGAAGATCCTGAAGGACCTTATGCCGAAATTAATTGACCGATTGAACGCATCGAGCGATTACCGGCAGATCCTGGCGGCGGTGACGCAGGCATTAGATCAGAAAGATATACAGATAGCAGCTCTTACTGATGCAGATACGCAGCAATTGATCGGTTCATTGGGCTGGGATGGAGCCCAGAATTCAAATGCGAAGGATTATTTATCGGTCATCTCTACGAATATTGCCGGAGAGAAAAGCGACGCTGCCATTTATGAGACGATCGACCATCATGCAATTGTTGATGACGCCGGGACAGTCACAGTGACAACGACCGTAACCAAGGAGCACCATGCAGATCCGTCGGATAAGTTTGCCTATGTGACCAATGTTGATTATATGCGCTTTTATGTGCCATTAGGCAGCACCTTAGTACGCGCGAATGGCTTCAAGCAGCTCGACGAGTCATTGTTCAGGAAAAGCGATGAGCGGGCAGTAGAAGACCAGGATTTGCTGTCAATTACGAGTTCTCCGGTAGTGGATGAAGCTACCGGAACTACCGTCGCTGACGAATTAGGTCATACGGTATTTGGGAACTGGATGCAAGTTGAGCCAGGAGGCAAGTCTACTGTTTCTATAACCTATACCTTGCCCTTCAAGATAACGATCCCAGATAAGCAAGGAGTCAGCTGGTTAAGTTTGTGGGGTAAACCATCCCAGGAGGTAGACGCGTATAGTTTATTGGTACAACGCCAGTCAGGAAAAAAGAACACGATATTCAATTCATCTCTGGTGCTGCCGGATACGTATTCTATCGTGTGGTCAGATGCCGTCGACCCAGATCATACAGGTACTACGCCGCATGTCTTTACCTACAGTAATGAATTAAATTTTGATACCTATTACGCGCTTCTTGTGGCGCGCAAAGCCAAAGAGTGACGTAGTTCATGTTCAAAAAAGTTTTTCATACCTTAAATTCGACTATTGGCGGAGGTGCAATACTTATCGCTTTTTTTGGTATTGCAAGCAAATTCGTCGGCCTCTATCGGGATCGTCTGTTTGCACATGCATTCGGCGCATCCCGGTTATCAGACATCTATTTTGCATCATTCAAGATCCCTGACCTTATCTTCAATATTTTAGTGCTTGGAGCTCTTACTTCTTCGTTCATACCTGTATTCCAGAAAGTATGGCACCGCAATCCAAAGGAAGGCATTGCATTATCAAATGCTGTTCTGAATATCCTGCTGCTCTGTGTTATTATTTTCATTATTATACTGTGGTTAACCGCTGGCTGGTTCGTGCCATATCTGGTGCCGGGCTTTGCTGCTGAGGACATCGCGCAGACCGTAGTTATGTCGCGCTATCTGCTCTTGAGTTTGATTTTTTTTACTTCAAGCAATTTATTGAGCGGCGTGCTCAATGCCTGGAAGCGTTTTTTTACTTTCGGGCTCAGCTCGGTGGTCTATAATGTTGGTATCATCCTCGGCATCGCATTCGGCTATCCCTGGTACGGCATGCCCGGCCTTGCCTGCGGTGTTGTGGGAGGATCAGTATTGCATTTTCTGGTACAGGCAATTGAAGCCTACCGCAACGGATGGCGGTATCAACCGATAGTCTTCTATGACGAGTCAGTAAAGAGAATCATCCGGCTCATGATCCCTCGCATGATAGGACTTGCCGGCAATCAGCTTGCAGTAGTCGTTGTGACGATTCTGGCTTCGACGCTCAGCGTAGGAAGCCTTGCTATTTTCAATTATGCGAATAATTTGCAGAGCATACCGGTTGGTATTTTTGGCATTTCACTTGCGGTAGCAGCCTTTCCTTATTTCAGCAAAACGCTTTCAGAAAACGATCCTGCCGCTTTCAAGCGCTTATTTTCATTGCAGTTCAGGCGCATCCTTTATTTTTTGATACCCATCTCGTTTACAACCTTATTGTTGCGCGCCCAGATCGTACGCGTGGTGCTCGGGACCGGTGCTTTCGACTGGAATGCAACCTGGTATACCGCACAAGCATTGGGATTTTTTTCCCTTTCCATCTGTGCTCAGGGCCTGATCCCGCTCCTTGCTAGGTCTTTTTATGCGCTGGAGGATACGGTAACGCCGGTTCTCGTCAGTTTTATCGATATCATTGCAACCATAGGCCTTTCATTGCTTTTATTACCGAGTTTTGGCATACTCGGCTTAGTATGCGCTGATAGTATCGGCGCTATCAGCAATATGCTGGTTCTTTTCATGATTTTGCACCGTCGTTTCGGGGATTTACAGGACACCGAGCTCATGCGCTCATTGATCCGCATTAGCTCGCTGAGCTTGATTGCAGGCGCCCTGATGTACCTCATGTTGCAGGTAACGGTGGCATTTGTCGACACCGCGACATTCCTAGGTATTTTCATTCAGGGTCTGGTATCGGGAAGTGTTGGTATTGCGGTGTATATTTTGCTTAGTATACTTCTTGGATTTGACGAAGTGCATGTTGTGAAAAAATATATTTTGAAATTCATTAAACCTTTATTCCCACGAAACTAGCCAATGCCATCTATTCGAAACTTTTGCATTATCGCGCATATAGATCACGGGAAATCAACGCTTGCTGACAGAATGATCGAGCTGACGCATACGGTCGCCGTTCGTGAGATGAAAAATCAGCTTCTGGATTCAATGGATCTTGAGCGGGAGCGGGGTATTACCATTAAGCTGCAGCCTGTTCGGATGCAATGGAAGGGCTATCAGCTGAATTTGATAGACACTCCGGGGCATATTGATTTTAACTATGAGGTGTCCAGATCATTGGCTGCTGTCGAAGGCGCTCTTCTGCTTGTTGATGCAACGCAGGGCATCGAAGCTCAAACATTGGCAAATTTATATTTAGCGCTCGAGCAGAATCTTTCTATCATTCCAGTGATCAACAAGATCGACCTGCCGGCAGCTGATGTGCCGAAAGTCCGGCGTGAGATAGCAGCTATACTCGGCTGCACCGAAGATGAGATTCTGACCATATCAGCTAAAACTGGCCAGGGAGTCGAGGCTTTGCTTGACGCAGTTATTGAACGTATTCCAGAACCGAAGCAAAACCATGACGCAGAAAAATTGCAGGCATTGATCTTTGATGCGCAATACAATGAGTTCAAGGGAGTCGTCATTTATGTCCGGCTATTCGGTGGCACCATCAAAAAAGGGGATAGCGTTCGTTTCCTGAAAAGCGGAACGTCAGCTGAGATCATAGAGGTTGGCTTCTTTACGCCGAAATGGCAGCCGACACAAACGCTTAATGCCGGTGAGATCGGATACCTCATCACGAACATAAAAAATATCGAAGAAACGAAGGTCGGAGATACGGTGGCATACGACGGCGTGCAGACCGATGAGTTGAAAGGATATCGGGAAATTTCACCGATGGTCTTCGCCGGTGTATACCCAGCTGAAGGGAATGACTATGAAAAGCTGCGAAAAGCGATTTTCAAGTTGAAGCTGAATGATGCAAGCCTCACCTTCACCCCTGACCACTCCGATGTACTCGGATTCGGATTTCGATGCGGTTTTTTGGGATTATTGCACATGGAAATCGTTCAGGAGCGGCTGCGGCGGGAATTCGACCTTCCGATCATCACGACAGCGCCGACGGTTGCCTACCATATTTATCTCAAATCCGGGAAGGATTCGTTTTTGACATCACCGGCCGCGCTTCCCGATGAAAATTTTATCGAACATATCGAGCAGCCGCTCGTTACCATCGATCTGATCACGCCGAAAGAGTATCTCGGCCCTCTGATGGATTATATTCAAAAAAAACGTGGAGTCTTTTTGCACACTGAATTTCTCGAGCAGACGCGAACGATCTTGAAATGCAAACTTCCGCTGACGAATATTATCGTTGATTTTTATGATAAGATAAAAAATCTTTCCCAGGGGTATGCATCCTATACCTATGAGTTTGCCGGCTACGAATCATGCTCCGTCGTCAAACTGGATATTCTGGTCGCAGAGGAAAAAGTGCCGGCTTTGACGACGCTTGTGTTCAGAGATGAAGTCCAGTCCATAGGCCGCTCGATAGTCACCAAATTAAAAGACATTATTCCCCGTGCGCAATTTGTCATCAAGATCCAGGCGGCTGTCGGAGGTAAGATTATAGCTTCTGAGCGCCTGTCAGCGTTGCGCAAAGATGTCACAGCAAAATTGTATGGCGGCGATGTAACCCGGAAGCGGAAGCTACTCGAAAAGCAAAAAAAGGGAAAGAAAAAAATGGCTTCCTTTGGAGCTGTGGAAATCCCGCAGAATGCGTACTTGGCGATTTTGAAACGCGAGTGATCTAGAATCGATTACCGACGCCGGCGGTAAATACCAGCATGGAGAGAATGACCAAAAGTGACAGAATTGCCCACGCAACTTGAATTACTTTTTTCTTTTTCATAGGTATAGTATGCCCGACAATGTAGCAGGAAGCAAGATGCCGCTGGCAGAGGTGTATCGATGCACTGGCCGCAGGCCGAACAGTATTCTTCTGTATGTGAGCGCTCTTGGCGCTTTCTGTGTGCTGTTTTTTCTCTTAACTCGTGCGATCCAGCTTTCAAGGCAGACGATTCTTTTATGGCTTATTACTGGAGCATCTTTGCTGTACCTCGTGAGCCTGCGTTCACGCCCAAGTATGGACTATGTCATTACGAGCGATGCAATCAGCGCATACCTGCATGGCAGAAGGAGAGCGTTGTGGATGATCGAGCGCGCCGATATCATCTCTGCTCGCATAGAGCGCAATGCGATTCACATACATATTCCAAAAAAAACATACGTAGTGTATACTGGCTCTACATCGTTCATTTTTCTCGAAAAAATGAAGCCGGTGAACATCTTAGATGCTTCTGCGCATGAAAACGAATAAACCAACTGTGCTATCGTTTATTTTGCAATCAAGGATATTTTTTTTGGTGCTTGTTTGCCTTGTTATCGTTAGCGGTGTTCGATTAAGCAATGAAATTGCACGCCGTATGGCCATCGCTTCACAGATACATGCATTGCGCGATCAGGTAGATAAGCTTCGCGGGGAACGGGATTCGTTATCATACCTTATGACCACATTGTCATCTGATGCCTATATAGAGGACGCTGCCCGAAAAAAGCTCAATATGGCAAAGACAGGCGAAAAAGTTGTGGTCATTCCTGAAGAAAAGCCTGCTGCGACAAACGTGGCTCATGCACCAGAACAAAGTTCAAATATTGATCTCTGGTGGAACTATTTTTTTGAAGTTCATGCGAATTAGAAAGCGTTTTATTATCGGATCATTGATAGGCGCGATCTTCCTTTTTTTAGTCGTTCCGCTTGTCTGGCTGTATACGGCGCCAAAGCAGAATACAATGACGATAGCGTTTGCAAGGACATTACGGCTTCCGTTTGCCCGTGTGAATGGTTTTTCTGTCACGCTATCGCAGGTATTAGATGATGTAGAGCTGATCAAACATTTCGAAGGGACTGATATCTCGTTGACCGATGAACAGGTACGTTCAAAAGTATGGGATCATATTCGAGAGGAGTATGGCATACGCAAGTTAGCCTCTGAGCAAAGTATTACCTGGACGAGCAATGAGGTAGAGGATTTTTTTAAGACTTTTTTGACATCCAATGAATTGGAAATAAGCGACTTGCAGCATACGATCCCGAACTTTAATGAGACGTATTTTAAAGAACATACGATACTGCCGATGTTGCTTCATCAAAAAATTGCAAAAAAAATGCTCCTTGCCGCAGATAACGATGCTGCCCGCGAAGCGACACAATTGCGCGAACAAGTTCAAAAGGATCCATCGCAATTCGACGCTATCATACAGAAGCGTGCAGATGAACAGCATATCGCAGATGCGGGTTCTACGGTTTTGCTCAGCGCAGCGACGCTGGCGCCTGATGAGGTAAGTTTGCTGAAAGGTATTGCGGTTGGCGGCATTTCACCGATCATTGCGCGTGAAGATGGCTACCGGATTTATAAGGTCACTTCGCATTTTACACAGCCGGAGGAGGCGTGGCAGGTGAAGGAGCTCTTTGTACCGGCATCGTTATACGACGAAGCACTCGCGAAGATAACGAGTGCGCATGATGAGAAGGTATATATTAAAGGTGTACTTTGAGACCTGGGCTTGAAATGGTGTGGAGCCGCCGGTGGGAATCGAACCCACGACCTACGGTTTACGATACCGTCGCTCTACCGACTGAGCTACAGCGGCGCGATCCAATTTTCACCAACAGAGCATAAACTTATTTTTGGGCTACGTCAACAGTTTCCCTCGCGATAAAAATAGCGTATACTACTAGCGTGAACGTTTTGTACGAAAAAAATTGAACCAGAACAATGGTTAAAACCTATAATTTAACTAAAACGTACGCGAGCGATACCACAGCGCTGCGTGATGTCAGCATTGCTATTGAGCCGGGTGAATTCGTGTCCATCGTCGGCCAGAGCGGCAGTGGAAAATCAACATTGGTAAAAATTCTGATGGCAGAGGAACGCCCTTCGAAAGGCGAGGTAGTGATCGGTGGTTGGAATATTACTCATGTCCGAAAACATGAAATACCTATACTCCGGAAACAGATCGGCGTCATTTTTCAGGACTATCAGCTACTTCCCAAGAAAACAGCCTTTGAAAATGTAAGTTTCGCATTGGAAGTGTGCGGTTATAAGCGGAAAGAAATTCGGACGATCGTCACGCAAGTCCTCAATCTCGTCAATTTGAAGGATCAGATGAAGAAGTTCCCGCATCAGCTTTCAGGCGGGGAAAAGCAGCGTGTAGCTATAGCGCGAAGCCTGGTGCACCGTCCGAAACTTTTGATGGCTGATGAACCAACCGGCAACCTCGATGCTATTAATACCCGGGAGATCATCGATCTATTGCTGAAGATCAACAGTTTCGGTACGACCGTATTATTGGTTACACATGACCGTGAAGTAGTGAATGGTTTGCGGAAACGGGTTATTACGCTCGACAATGGCTATGTGATCAGCGATCAGGTAAAAGGGAAATACATACTATGAGATTTTCATTTCTCAGAATTATACGATACGCATTTCAGAATTTTTTCAGAAACTTTTGGCTCTCTGTTGCTACGCTTTCGGTGATCATTATTTTACTATTCTTCGTGAATGTGATTATCGTGATGAACCAAGTCAAAACTTCTCTCTTAACAGCGGTAGATCAGAAGATAGATATATCATTGTTTTTCAAACAAGAGGTCCCGCAGGCCGATGTCCTGAAGATTGAGGATGAGTTGAATGCAAATCCACTCGTCAGTAAGGTCGAAGTCATATCTCCTGATGCAGGGCTTGAGCAGCTCAAGAGCAAGCATCCTGATCTGGGCGATAAAATATTACCGGCCCTGGGTTCGAATCCGCTCGGCTATACGCTGAAAGTCAGCGCAAAAGAACTTGACCAGTACCAGCCTCTTCTCGAGTCAATAAAGAATAATCAAGGCTATGTTTCGAAACTCGATAATCCGCCAGCCCTCTTTGATTCTGAGCAATTCACCTCGGCCGCAAGCAAGCTGTCAGATCAGGTTAATACGGTCGCTATCATTTTAGCCGTGATCTTTTTCTTAGTGGCGCTCACTATCATGTTCAACAGCATTCGGGTCAGTATTTATACGCATCGTGAAGAGATCAGCATCATGAAGCTGGTTGGTGCCACGAATCGCTTTATCCGCATGCCGTATATTTTAGAGTCAATACTGTATTCCGTTATATCGGTCTCTGTCAGCATTGGCATACTGTATATTGTCCTGGGTTTTGTGCAGCCATACGTGGATCGTTTCATGGGCGACCTGCTGCATGTCGATCTGGTCGGTTTTTATCAGTCTCAGTCTCTGGTAATATTTGGATCACAATTCATAGCCATCACCTTGCTGACCATTATAAGCACCACCTTAGCACTGCGCCGCTACTTGCGGGCGTGATGGCCTACAACAGGTTATTTAATCGTAAGAAAAAACCGGCTATGCGCCGGTTTTTTCTGGAAGTACATCTGCGTACTTCGTAGGACGTATCGCGCCATTGAAGCGCTTTCGTTTGAGCGATCGAAATTTTACAATACCTGCAACTTTTGCGAAAAGAGTGTCATCAGACCCTCTGCGTACGTTTTTTCCTGCTCGAATTTTCGTACCGCGCTGTCTGACTATGATCGATCCTGCTTGTGCCACTTCTCCTGCATAGAGTTTAACGCCAAGACGTTGACCTTGCGAATCGCGTCCATACGAGGTTGATCCGGCTGCTTTTTTATGTGCCATACACTGTGTTCAATGGTTAATGCGAAAGGAGTATACCCAGAATATGCACTTCTGTCAATATTCTCTATTCAAATCTCCTGAGAACGGCCTTTACAACTCCCTGGATAGCAGGATTAGTCACATAGATAGGACCCATGGACGCATTTGCCGGCTGCAATCGGATGCGGTTCTTTTCGCGGTAGTATTTTTTTAGCGTTGCGAATGCATTATCGAGTAATGCAACGACTATCTGGCCATTCGTTGGATAAAAATTGCGCTCTACAATGACATAGTCGCCATCAAGGATGCCTTCTTCGATCATCGAGGTCCCTTTCACCTTCAAAACGAAACAATTGCTCGATGGTACCAAACTTTCAGGCACCGCAACTGTTTCACGGTCTTCTATGGCTTCGATAGGCTCTCCAGCTGCTATCAAACCGACCAGCGGCAGCATGACGCTTCTTTCGGTATAACTTGACTCTATTGGTTCAAGATGAGGGGTTTTTTTAAGCATATGTTTTTGTTTAAGGTTGCGAATATGTTGATGGATGGTCGCAGGGGATGAAAGGCCTAACGTACGCATGATGTCACGTACCGTAGGTGAGTGGCCCTGGGACGCATAAAAATCAAGAATTGCCTGATATACGTCATTTTGTTTGCGGGTCAATGGTGCCATATAAGCAGTATATACCGAACAAAAAACGAACGCAAGTAGCCTGGATTGATTTTTAGTCTAGAGTCAACTACTATAAGTATATGCGAAAGAAAATTGAAGCCGTACTTGATCGTATACGCCCTGCGCTTGATGCACATGGAGGCGATGTCGAACTCCTCAAGGTCAGCATGAAAGAAAAAACGGCTTATATTAAATTTGTCGGCACATGCGACCACTGTGCCATATCCGAAGTAACGCTGAAGTATCTCGTTGAGCGCGAAGTGCATGCGACATGCCCTGAGATCACTTCGGTTGTTGCGGTCCAAGCATGAATGCGTAACTGAACTCCAGGTATGTTTAACGGCAAACAACTTCTTCTTTTTTATCGAGAGCGGACCGTGTTCATTTTTTTTAATGCTGCAATTTTCTTTTTATGCGTAAGTGTTATTTGGATACTTGCGGTGATACAGCCGAGAACAGAATCCATAGCGCTGCACTATGACATTTTTTTTGGCATTGATCGCATCGGCAGCTGGTTCGAATTACTGTATACGGCCGGTGCAATCTGTGCATGCATTTTGGTGAATGCATACATTGCGTATTATATTTTTGCGAAAGACAAATACTTGAGCTACTATTTGCTGCTCCTTGGCTCTATAGCATCGTTTATTTTTCTTCTGTATCTGATGAGCCTTACCTTGTTCGCCTTACCTATATGAGCAACTTCGAAGTAATAAAGATATTCGGTTTGACGACGATCAGTTTTATTTTGGCAGTACTTTGGACGCCGCTGCTCAGCCATTTTTTGTATAAGTATCGCCTGGGCAAATCTATCAGGAATGACGGTACAACACCGGTATACAGCAAGCTGCATTTGCATAAGCAGGGTACACCATCGATGGGAGGCATTTTAATTTGGGTGACGACGCTCGTCATTACACTGTTTTTTTCGTATCTTTCACAGCTGAGTTTTCTTCCGGATTGGCTGAGATCGCTTAATTTCCTTACCCGGGGAGAGACGTTATTGCCCCTCGGCGTCTTCGTGGCTTCAGCACTCGTCGGCCTGCTTGATGATTGGTTCAATATCACCCACCAGGGATCTGGTAAAGGCGGCGGACTCAAGATGAAGCATCGATTATTAATTTTTGCATTAATTGCCTTAGTAGGCGCATGGTGGTTCTATTTTAAGCTTAAATGGGATGTGATTCACATTCCATTCGTCGGTACCTATGGCATTGGCTGGTGGTATATTCCATTTTTCATTTTTGTCATTGTTGCCACGGCTTTCTCGGTTAACGAAATTGACGGGCTTGATGGATTGGCAGCCGGAGTATTATTGTCATCCTTTGCAAGTCTGGGCGCATTTGCATTCATGCAGGGAAATTATAATTTGGTCACTTTTTGCGGCGTCATCGTGGGATCCTTGCTTGCCTTTCTCTGGTTCAATATTCCGCCTGCTCGGTTCTTTATGGGTGATACGGGCGCGATGTCATTAGGCGTTAGCTTAGGTATTATCGCGTTACTTACTCATGCCGAGTTTTTCTTGCCGATTATAGCCCTGCCTCTGGTCATTGAGTCAGGATCTGTAATCCTGCAGATGATCTCGAAAAAGATCTTTAAAAAGAAGATTTTCATCTCATCGCCTTTGCATCATCACCTCGAAGCACTCGGCTGGTCTGAAAGCAAAATTGTGATGCGTTTTTGGGTCATTTCCGGGGTCATGTCAGTGGTGGGCCTTATTTTAGCTCTGATGGACAGAAGTTTGCGGCTTTTGTAACGGCACGTTCTATGTTCAAAAAAAATAAAAATCGCCAATTTCCGCGCGCTGGTTCTGGAAATTTTTTCAAAAGGCTTTTCTCGAGGACACACCGCATAGAACACCACGCACCTGATTATACATTGCTCGGAACCACACTAGTACTGCTCTTTGTCGGCCTTATTACGCTGTCATCAGCTACGTCCATTTTGTCGTTTCAGGAAACGAGCGGCACTTATTATTTTTTGAGGCGACAGCTGACTCACGGCGTTCTGCCCGGGCTCCTGGCCATGTTCATTTTGTATCGTATCCCGTATCGCAAATATCTGGGATTCACGTCATTATTTTTATTCGCTGTCTATGCGCTGCTGCTCGTCGTATTCGTTCCTTCGCTGCATCCGGCAGGGTACCCGACAAAAAGCTGGATCGATATCGGATTCACGACCATTCAGACCAGCGAAATCGCAAAATTGTTTTTTATTCTATGGCTCGCAGGCTGGTGCACGACGCGGCATGCCTCAATACGGAGTTTAACGGTTACCAGCATTCCATTTTTTTTGATAACTGCCAGCATAGCAGGCCTTCTGATGCTGCAGCCGGACGCAGGAACCATGATTTTATTTATGGGCATCGCGATGTGCATGTTTTTTGTTGCCCAGGGTAATTTGCTCCACATTCTGTTCGCCACCGGATTGGGTTCGCTCATTATTATCCCGGTTATATTGAGGGCTCCGTACCGATTTCAGCGGCTGACGAGTTTCCTGCACCCAAGTGCTGACACGCAGGGCGCAGGGTATCAGATCTATCAAGCATTGATCGCGCTTGGTTCTGGCTCATGGTTCGGCCTTGGCATCGGGCGCTCGCAACAAAAGTTTTATTTTGTGCCGGAAGTGGAAAGCGATTCGATATTCGCCATCATAGGCGAAGAGCTTGGCTTCATTATTTCAGCGATCTTGCTGATTTTATTCGTTTCGCTTTTTTTGCGCGGGATCCGCATAGCGAGAAATGCTCCTGACAGATACGGCGCGCTCGTTGCATGGGGGGTCACGCTCCTGATAACGCTTCAGGTCGTCGTCAATGTCGGCGCTATCGTCGGCCTCCTGCCGCTCACTGGGATTCCCTTGCCGTTTATCAGCTTAGGTGGTACGAATATCGTTGTCTTGCTTGCCGGACTTGGCATTTTGCTGAATATTTCAACCTATACGAAAGAACAACATGGTTAGGATTTTGCTCTCAGGCGGAGGAACGCTTGGGTCAGTGTCGCCGCTTATTGCTATCAAAGAATCGGTTCCTGAGGCTGATTATTTATTTGTCGGGACAAAAAATGGTATTGAGCGTTCCTTCGTCAAGCGTTTTGGCATACGCTATAAATATATCGGCACCGTAAAGTTCAGGCGCTATCTCTCTTTCGCCAATCTCATAGATCTGGTGAAAATGCCATTCGTATTTTTTCAGGCGCTGACCATAGTCATCAGGTATCGGCCGCATATCATTTTGACGTCGGGAAGCTTCGTCTCTGTGCCGGTCGCGTACGCCGGCAAATTATGCGGCTGTACTATTTTCATTCATCAGCAGGATGCGCAGGTAGGCCTGGCAAACCGCATGATCATGTGGATCGCAAGGGTCATCACGACAACCTTCGAAGAACAGGTCAAGTCATTTTCGTTACAAAAGACCCATTGGACAGGCAATCCGATTCGTCCGTTAGAGCAAAAAAATATTGCTGAAGAGGATCTCATACTGGTACTGGGCGGCAGCAGCGGAGCGCATGGGCTGAATGCCGCAATGGGCGAGGTGCTCCCGAATTTTAGCGAACGGTATGAGATCGTACATGTACTTGGCAGTCGAAATTTTTTCCAGCGACTGAGCCTGGGGAAAAAATATAACGCCGTGCAATTTCTTGATGCTGAATACGCCGACGTGCTTCAACGAGCGCGTGTTGTTGTTACGCGAGCCGGCATGTCGACATTGACTGAACTGGCGCACTATAAAAAAGCGACCTTAGTCATACCGATGCCGGATACGCATCAGGTTCCCAATGCACAATTTTTTGCAAACCACGAAGCTGTGGTGTATGTGCCGCAGATGGATCGGAGGATGCAGATTGTTGAGCTTGAGAAAATGCTGACCGATTCGAAGAGGCGATCGTCTTTGGGCAAAGCGCTGCATAAGCTGTTTCCTGATGATGCAAATGTGCGCTATGCAAAACTATTGCGTTCATACTTTCCCGCTGATCAGCATGCGGTGAAGACAGCTTACTTTGTCGGCATCGGGGGCATCGGCATATCGGCTGTTGCTGAACAGTTCATTGAAGATGGGTATGCGGTCATCGGTTCAGATCTCAGGCCGACACAGGTGACCAAACAATTAGAATCACGCGGCGCTCGAATTTTTTATGATCATCGAAAGGAAAATGTACCTGCGACGCTTGAAGTGCTCATCTATTCGACAGCAGTGCCGATCACCAATGAGGAAATAGTGGAAGCGCAGCATCGGCACATTGCTGTGTATTCGTATAAGGACTACCTTGGTGAAATATCAAAAAAATACACGACGGTCGCTATTTCAGGCACACATGGCAAAACAACGACCACCGCTCTTACCGGTCTAATGCTGAAAGAGGGCGGTCTGGACCCAACGATTATTGTCGGGTCATTCGTCCCGCAACTCGGCAATATGAATTATCATGCAGGCAAGGGCGGCATTTTGGTCGTTGAAGCAGATGAGTACCGATCGGATATGCTGAGGCTGCATCCGACGATCGCTGTCGTGACCAATATCGATAAGGACCACCTTGATTTTTATAAAGACATAAACGATATTACTGAGCATTTCCGATCATTCATTCACCTCGTACCTTCTGATGGCATGGTCATTCTGAACGGAGATGATAGTCGCTTGAGGAAGATAGCCTCAGCTCACGCAACGACATATGGTCTGTCTGAAAACGTCGATTATCAGGCTACGAAGCTCAGCCTCGGCAATGGCGTGCAGCATTTTTCGGTACTCGAGAAAAAAAAGCTCTTAGGCTCATTTGAACTGCATGTCCCAGGAGAATTCAATGTATTGAACGCGCTTGCCGGGATTGCAGTTGCGCGACGTTTTCAAATACCGCTTGCCTCGATACAAAAAAGCGTTCAGTCTTTTAAAGGTACGTGGAGGCGATTCGAATATATCGGCAATTTTAATGAAGCGAAGGTCTTTACCGACTATGCGCATCATCCGACCGCTATACACGCAACGTTGACGGCGGCAAAATCATTTTATCCGAAGCACCGGCTGGTGGTGGTATTTCAGCCGCACTCGTATGACCGCACTGACAAGCTCTTCAACGAATTTTTGGATGCGTTCCGGGAAGCCGACATGTTGAGGCTCGTAGATGTATACGATGTTGCCGGCCGAGATACAGCAAAAAAAGCAAATTCAAAAGATCTGATTGCACACCTCTCGCATCCGGCTTCAAAATATATTGGTTCGCTCGATGAGCTGCGGGCCGACCTCGAGAAAGAAATTACACAGCATGATATACTGGTAATCATGGGCGCGGGTGATATCGACGCCTTTGCACGATCATTGGTCACCACATGAATATTCAAGAACACGTCAGCTTAAAAGAATATACGACATTCCGGATCGGCGGGCCTGCCCGTTATTTTTGCATTGCACAATCCTCGCATGACGTTATTGAAGCATTACGGTGGGCACAAGAAAAAAAGATATCAACCTTTATACTTGGCGGCGGAAGCAATCTGCTTTTTTCTGACGATGGTTTTAATGGGCTTGTCATAAAGCTGCAGATCAATTTTTTCGAGGTCAATGCTACCATGGTTACAGTCGGAGCGAGTGTGGTATTAGCTGAACTTATAGAGAAAACTCTGGCAGCTGGTTTAACAGGCCTTGAATTTGCCGCAGGTATTCCTGGTGAGGTTGGTGGCGCGATAAGAGGGAATGCCGGCACGTATGGGGTGAGTATGGGCGATTGCATCGATGAGGTACTGGTGGTCAACCGAAGCACCTTGCAAGAGGAGCGAATAAAAGCGGCTGAGTGCGGCTTTGCATATCGGCACAGCAGTTTCAAAGAAAATGGGGATATCATTATTTCTGCCAAAATGCGCCTGTCACAGGGAGATGTCAGTGCGAGTAAAAAAATAATAGATGAACGTATTCAAGTGCGACATGAAAATCATCCTCTGGAGCCTTCGGCTGGATGCGTGTTTAAGAATATAGAGTTCTCTAAAATTGATGAAAACGACCTGGCAAAGCGCGGCGTTGACCTTGAGCAGTTCCGCAAATACCAGAAAATCCCGACCGGTTTCCTCGTTGAGCAACTTGGTTTGAAGGGCAAGATGATAGGCGGTGCAGCAATCTCAGCGCGTCACGGCAACTACATTATCAATAATGGCACAGCGACATTTGAGGACGTGATCATTTTGATCAGCCTTATTAAACAACAGGTGCGGGATGCATTTGGCATACAGCTTGAAGAGGAGATCCACGTCATTTCTTAGATAGTATTGATTTTTATCTCATAGACTGGTACAGTTTCGTCCTATGGATTACCAAGTATATAGCAAAAATCTCGATATCACGGATAGTTTGCGCGAATATCTCGACATGAAGCTTGCGCATGTCGATAAATTAAGCGTATCACCCATAGCATGCCGTGTGGACTTAAGCAGAGATCAGCATCATCGAAAGGGCGAAATCTTTCGCGTTGAGATCAATATGAACGTACCGGGGAGGCTTCTCAGGATCGTTGAACAGCATTCTGATGTCAGGGCAGCTATTGATCTTGCTACTGATAAGCTGGTGCGGCAATTGCAAAAATTCAAAGGAAAAAAGATCGACACAAAACGAAGGCTCGACCGCTTCATGAAAACATTTGGACGCGGAGAATGATCTCCGTTAGAACGATACCATGTCAGTACTAACGAAACTATTCGGCGACGCTAATAAGCGTTTTTTAAATAAGCTCACTGAAGAAGTGGGAAAGATTTCTGCATTGGAAGAAAAATACACCGCATTTTCCGATGAAGCCCTGCGTGAGCAAACAACAGTGTTGAAAAAGCGAATCGTGGAACATGTCGAAAAGATTAAGGATGACCTGCACTCGCTTGAAAATACGATCCGTCTTACCGTTTCCGAGGACGAAAAAAATCGGCTCAAACGGGAGCATATCGCACTAAGCAACTCAGCGTTGGATGATTGCATCCCCGATGCATTTGCCTTAGTGCGCGAAGTAGGGCGCAGAACATTGCAACAGAGGCATTTTGATGTGCAGCTGATGGGAGGCATTGTATTGCACCAGGGCCAAGTAGCTGAAATGAAAACGGGAGAAGGTAAGACCCTTACGTCTACCCTGGCTGTGTATTTAAATGCACTGAGAGGCAAAGGCGTGCATGTGGTAACCGTCAATGACTACCTTGCGAGACGCGACGCAATATGGATGGGCCAGATTTTTTATTTTTTGGGCCTTTCCGTCGGAATCATTATCCATGATGCGTCCTACCTCTATGACCCGACCGCAACCACAAAAAAGGAAGATGCGGACCGGGATCAGGGTGTCAAGCTCGAAATGGAATATTTGCGTGAGGTTGACCGCAAAACAGCCTATGCTGCTGATATCACCTATGGAACAAATAATGAATTCGGTTTTGATTATCTCCGCGACAATATGGTCCAGCATATGGACCAGAAAGTTCAGCGTGATCTGCATTTTGCCATCATCGACGAAGTCGACAGCATTTTGATCGATGAAGCGCGCACACCGCTCATTATTTCTGCGCCGGACGCAAAATCGACGGATAAGTACTATCAATTCGCTCAGATCGTAGAAGGACTGAGCATCAAGGATGATTATGTGGTCGACGAGAAAGACCGCGCAGCTACGCTGACCGAGGCCGGTATCGCGAAAGTAGAAAAGATCCTGGGAGTCGAGAATATCTATGTTGAACAGGGCATTCAGACAGTGCATCACATTGAGCAAGCGTTGAAGGCAAAGGCTTTATTTACGAGAGATAAGGATTACGCGATCAAGGATGGCGAAGTCGTGATAGTTGATGAATTCACCGGCCGCATGCTGCCTGGCCGCCGCTATTCAGAGGGCTTGCATCAGGCTATTGAGGCTAAAGAGGGGCTTACCATACAGCGTGAGAGCAAGACCATGGCAACCATAACCTTCCAGAATTACTTTCGATTATATTCCAAAATTGCCGGTATGACCGGTACAGCAGAAACAGAGGCTGAAGAGCTTGCGAAGATCTATAACCTTGACGTGACCACGATACCGACGAATAAGACCATGGTCCGCAAAGACCTGTCCGACAGGATCTATAAGAGCGAAGCAGGCAAATTCAAAGCAGTGGTCGAGGAAATCAAGCAGCGCACAGCAACCGGCCAGCCGGTTCTCGTCGGCACCATCTCGATCGAAAAAAATGAATTCTTGGGTTCGCTCCTTGAGCATGAAGGTTTGAAGTTCAATATTTTGAACGCAAAACAGCATGAACGAGAAGCTGAAACCATAGCGCAGGCAGGCAGCCTGAGTGCGATCACGATAGCCACAAACATCGCCGGAAGAGGAGTCGACATCAAACTCGGAGGATCGCCATTCAATCAAGATGCATTCGACAAGATCGTAGCCTTAGGAGGACTGCATGTGATCGGAACTGAGCGCCATGAGTCTCGTCGTATCGATAATCAGTTGCGCGGACGTGCCGGCCGGCAAGGGGAACCTGGCTCGACGCAATTTTATGTTTCACTGGATGATGACCTGATGCGCATCTTCGGGGCAGAGCGCGTCAAAGCAGTTATGAAAAGCTGGCCCGAGGATGCTCCGATCGAGAATGCATTCATTTCTAAGTCGATCGAATCCGCACAGAAGCGCGTCGAGGGCCATAATTTCGACATACGCAAGCACCTGGTCGAGTATGATGATGTGATCAATAAGCAGCGTACGCTTATTTACTCGAAGCGAGACCAGCTATTAGGCATCGGAGCCGAAGCCGCAGACGCTGAACTTCAAAATCTCGCGCAGCAAGAGATTAAAAGTGAAATAGAGGACGCTGTCTATTTTCATACGCAAACCGATGAGCGATCATCGTGGAAGATATCGGAGCTTATTGATTCCCTCAGGATTCTTTTGCAAAGCGATGCGTCCCAGGAAAAGGAAATGAAAGCTTTGCTCGAAGGAGGTATGCCTGCGGCTGCACGCGAAAAGGCCATTGATTTTTGCACCAAGCGCGCTGAGGAGCGGCTTGCGTCCCTCGCCGGGCAGGTTCAAAAGCAATTAACGACACCCGACCAGGCGCATCCTTTCAATGAGATCGTCAGGACATTGAATATACGGAGTATTGATATGCTGTGGGTCGATCACCTGGAGACGATTAATTATCTGCGCACCGGCATAGGCCTTCGCGGTTATGGACAACGGGACCCGCTTGTCGAGTATAAGCGCGAGTCTAAGGACTTGTTTAATCGCCTGCTGGCTGATATTCGCAAGCAATTCGTGTATTCATTGATGAGCGTAACGGTTGGGACTCCGACGAAATTGCAGTCCGGTCAGCATCAACATCTCCATGTCCAGGAGCAAAAGGCCAACTTGCAGGCATTTTCTGATGAAGAAGAACCTGAGCGCCAGAAGGTCATCTCAAAGCTGAAGAATGAACAGGGAGAGAAAATCGGCCGAAATGACTTATGTTTTTGCGGTTCTGGGAAAAAGTATAAGAAATGCCATGGGGCGTAAAAAAAGAGCCGGCAGTTTAAATCTGTCGGACTCTCAAGACTGGAGCGCTTTGCGCCCAGCACCATCGCTCCTTTGATGGCCCTCATGCAGGAATGTTATACAAACCTACACGATCATGAGGGTTATAGCAGAGGTCTTTTGTACTGTCAAGGCAATAAAACCCTTGAAATAATTAGAAACACCTGCTACTATAGTCATCGTTATGAATAAGTATCGAGTTGAGTCAACTAGACGCAGAATGTCATCCCGGACGCAGGTCCGGCTTAGTTTATTGGCCATCGTGCTCTTGGCTGGTTTTTTTTCGCTCATCGCCTGGCCGAATTTGCCGGCAGGTTTCCCCGCATCTGCATATTTTAATAAATTTTCTCCGCATCTTGGACTAGATCTGCAGGGAGGTACGCACTTGGTATATCAGGCAGACCTTTCCAATATTGATTCATCTGAAAAGAATTCAGCGATCGAAGGAGCTCGAGATGTCATTGAACGCCGCGTCAATACCTTAGGCGTTGCTGAACCGGTCGTTGAAACCGCAAATCAGGCTGGCAATGCCCGCATCATTGTCGAGCTGGCAGGCATTAAAGATGTTAATCAGGCTATCAAACTGATCGGTGATACGCCTTTGCTTGAATTTAAGGAAACATCTGATCAAAAGGCAACATCCACTCAGCCGACAGCCGATCAGATTTCAGCTGTAACAAAGGCGAATCAGGAAAAAGAAAAGCTCGCAAAGGAACTTATTGCACGATTGAACAAAGGTGAATCCTTTGATGAGCTGGCGAAAAAATATTCTGAGGATACATCGAAGGATAAAGGCGGCGATCTTGGTTTCGTGACCAAAGGTGTCTTTACGCCGCTCTTCGAGAAGGCGATCTTTGACGAAATGAAGGTCGGAGAATTGCGCCAGACACCTCTAAAAACGGAATTCGGATACCATGTGATCAAAAAGTTAGAGGAGCGGACCAATGATAAGGGCGAGAAAGAAGTGCGTGCGGCTCACATTCTCTTGAAGACGGCTTCTATAGCTCCGGCGACCACCGATATACAGTGGGTCAATACTCAGCTCTCAGGCAAGAACTTGAAGCGTGCGCAGGTTACTTTTAGTTATCAGGCAAATGAGCCGCAGGTTAGTTTGATGTTCGACAGCGAGGGCGCTGACCTCTTCAAAACGATCACTGAACGCAATATTGGAAAGCAAGTCGGCATTTTTCTGGATGGTTCAGTTATTTCAGCGCCGACTGTGCAAACAGCTATTACCGGAGGTCAGGCGGTTATCACGGGGAATTTCGGTCTTAAGGAAGCTAAGCTTTTGGCGCAGCGCTTAAACGCTGGTGCATTGCCGGTGCCGATCTCTTTGATCAATCAACAGACCATCGGCGCTAGCCTTGGCCAGGATTCGCTGCAACGCAGTTTGCAGGCAGGCCTGATCGGCTTTATTTTGGTGGCTTTGTTTATGATTCTGTATTATCGATTGCCAGGCGTTCTCTCAGTATTGGCTTTGGCTTTGTATGCCATTATCACGCAGGGGCTGTTTGAAATCATCCCAGTAACGCTGACATTAGCCGGTGTAGCTGGTTTTATTCTTTCTGTAGGTATGGCGGTCGACGCGAACGTGCTGATCTTCGAACGTGTCAAAGAGGAATTACGCTCCGGAAGCAGCTATCTGCAGGCAGTAGAGGATGGTTTCAAGCGAGCATGGTCATCGATTCGCGACTCGAATGTATCGAGCCTTATCACCTGTGCGATTTTGTATTGGTTCGGTTCTTCAATTATCCGGGGTTTTGCCGTCACATTGGCCTTAGGCATTCTCGTGAGTATGTTCTCGGCTATCAATGTGACTCGAACCTTCCTGCGTATTATCATCAAACGGCAGTTCATACAGAAGAGCTGGTTATTCGGAATTAGAAAGAATTCATAACGTATGAGAAACCTTCATATCATCGAAAAACGCAAATTTTGGTACACGCTATCGCTGATTATTACCATTGGCGCGGTTATATCATTATCCGTCTTTGGCTTTAAATACGGCCTGGATTTTACGGGCGGGAGTTTGATGGAATTAGAGTATTCAAAATCGCGGCCGGCGAATGATACGGTAGTCAATTTCCTAAAAAAACAGGGCCTCGAAAATGTGCGTGTCCAGCCAAGCGGTGATAAGGGAGTCATTATGCGCTTGCCGGAAGTGAATGAAGAAAAGCATCAGCAGCTGCTGAAAGCATTCGCCGATGATGCAAAAAACATCGAGGCTGATGACACTGTGAATGAGTTGCGCTTTGAATCCTTTGGTCCGAGCTTGGGCAGCGAACTGAAGCGCCAGTCGATCTATGCAGTACTCTTAGTTCTCGCAGCTATTATTGCGTATCTTGCCTATGCGTTTCGTAAAGTATCGCACCCGGTGGCATCGTGGAAATTTGGCACCGTTGCTGTCATTGCTTTGATTCATGATGTTCTTGTTTTGGTCGGCGTATTTTCACTGCTTGGCCATTTCTATGGAACAGAGATAGATAGCCTGTTTATCACCGCCCTCTTAACACTGCTCGGGTTCTCAGTGCACGATACCATTGTTACCATGGACCGTATCAGAGAAAATTTGTTCAAGCATCAGGATGAAACATTCGAAATGGTCGTGAACCGGAGCATTAATGAGACCATGTCGCGCTCCATAAACACCTCTTTGACTACATTATTTGCTGTGACTGCTATTTTTCTGTACGGAGGATCGTCTATACATGATTTCAGCCTTGCCTTAATGGTCGGTATTATCGTTGGCACCTATTCTTCTATCTTCATTGCTGCGCCACTGCTTGCTACCTGGTATAAGTTCGATCGTAGAAAGAGCTAATATTAGCTTAATATATTTTGTATTTTGGGCCTTTTGGCCTCTTTTTTTGTTTATAGAAACTCTGCTGTCCCTATAATGCTTGACTAAATTTATTAATTATGCTATATTTGGCGCATAAATTAAACAGTAGACCACGAGCATATGTCTCAGTCAATATTAGACCAAGTCTTGTCATCACAGAAACAATCAGCAATCTCACGTTTTGACGCTGCAGAAACAGCTTCAAAGCTTTTTGGCATACTGAATGAGCGCGAGCAAGATATTATCCAGAAGCGATATGGCTTGCACGGTAAAGATAAAAGTACGCTCGAAGAGATCGGAAAGAGCTATGCGGTGACCCGCGAGCGAATACGGCAGGTCGAAAATACATCACTGAAGCGAATTCGCGAGTCTTTTAATGAAACAATATTAAAAGAGCTCGAGTATTTGATCCAGAATATACTTGAAGATCATGGTGATATCATGTCTGAAAGTAAACTGGTTAAAATGCTGCTTGCAGCAGAGGATGAGAAGTCTAGTGACGGCGCTTTGGTCCGTTTCTTGCTCAACCAGCTGCTTACTGACCGTTTGGAATCGGTCAAAGACTCAGATACGACATACAAAGCTTGGTCGCTACCGGGTGCAGACTGGGAAACCTACGATCATATCGTCAAACAATTGATAGATATTATCGATACGCATGGAGAGCCATTAGCACTTGAAGCTTTGCTGAGCCATGCTCGCGATCAGATCAAGCTCGAGAATGAGATGCATCAGAATTTCGAGAATATTATCATGAATTATCTGGATGTAACCAAGAAGATCGAAGAGAATAAATTCAATGAGTGGGGTTTGTCGCACTGGAACAGTATCAAGCCGCGCCGCATGAATGACAAGATCTATATGATCATGAAGCGCGAGAATAAGCCGATGCACTTCGTTGAGATCGCTAAAAAGATAAATGAGGCTGGCTTTGATACACGCGTTGCGTACCCTGCGACCATCCATAATGAGCTTATCCTTGACGATAAGTATGTTCTGGTCGGCAGAGGTATTTATGCTCTCAAAGAATGGGGTTATAAACCGGGCGTGGTCCTGGATGTTATCAAGGACACCATCCGAAAGAGTCCGAAACCGCTGACTCGTGACGGCATTATTGATGAAGTACTCAAGAATCGCATGGTCAAGCGGAGTACGGTTATACTCGCATTGATGAATAAGAAGCATTTTTCGAAAAATGCTGACGGAACATACGCAATAGCTGAGTAAGTTTTTCTGCTGCTTCACGCATTTACTGGCGTGCGGTACAATACAAATACAAAGAAATCATGAACGCCTGGTTCGAACAAATTACCGTTTTTTTTGTTGAGCTTTCTACCAAGAATCCACTGTCTATCATGTGGATTTTATTTCTTAAAGGAGGCTGGGTCATTGTCATGATCGGCTTGCTTCGGCTGTGGTGGCTGATGCGTTTATATTCGCTGCAAACCAAGTACAGCAAAACCATCACGTATACCATGCTTGCCATAGATATTCCGAAGGCCAGCGAACAAACGCCGAAAGCCATGGAACAGGTGTTCGCTACTATATCTGGGGCGCATGCAGACTTCAACAAAAAAGAAATTTATCTGAAGGGAATGTACCAATTGTCATTTTCTTTCGAGATCATCAGTATTGACGGGTATATTCAGTTTTTGATTCGAACGCCATCGGTATTCCGAGATCTGATCGAAGGCGCGATCTATGCCCATTATCCCGACGCTGAGATCACGGAAGTGTATGATTATACGACCGATATACCGACTAATTTCCCCAATGATAGATTCAACCTCTGGGGCGCTGAGATCGAAACTGCAGCAAATGAGGCGCTGCCGCTACGTACGTACGAGTCTTTCGAGGATAAATTGTCGCAAGAACTGAAAGACCCGCTGGCCGGCGTGCTCGAAACCATGAGCCGCATTCAAAAAGGAGAGCAAGTCTGGCTTCAGATCATCGTGAAGCCGACGGACACCGCATGGGCGAAAAAATGCATCGCATATGCTCATAAGCTAGCCGGCAAGAAAACTGAGACCAAAAGCAGCAAATCCTGGTACTCGCCAATTTTGGGTTTTCTCTATGGCATGTTCGATGATTGGATATCATGGATGCCTGGCTCAAAAGTCGAATCGAAAAATGATAACGGGCTGGATTTTAAAGTATTGAACCTCACACCGGGTGAACGCGCTACCATTGAAGCGGTGGAGCGGAAAGCTTCAAAGATAGGCTTCGTTTGCAAAATTCGACTCATGTATCTTTCTCCTCACGAGCAATTTTCCGCGAAGCGCGTTGTCTCCGCAGTATTCGGCGGTATGAAGCAATTCGGAGACCTCAGCTCAAATGCGTTGAAGCCCAATAAGCGGACAAAGACACAGGCAGTGTATTTCAGGCCAGAACAGCGCGCAGATGCACGGAGACGGAGGATCATGGGCAATTACAAAGCGCGCTCGTGGTTTAACGGATCAAAATACTTCATTTTGAATACTGAAGAACTTGCAACACTCTATCATTTCCCGTCGATCACGGTGACTACACCGTACTTGAAACGCACCGAGGCAAAAAAGAGCGACGCGCCTTCTCAATTGCCTTCCAGTGCTGAAGAGGTCATGGTGCAAGAAGAGAGCAACCTTAAGCAGCAGCTTGAAGGCTTATCGCTCGATAATAGCTACTACGAAAAATTATACGCGAAAGGACCTGTTGAAAAACCCAAGCAAAAAGCGACGCTCAGTACTCCCGAAAAACAGCAGCCAGGTACACCAGCAATCGAGTCGAGTGACGGTGTCCCGCATAATTTACCGATACTGCAATGACAAACGATTCCATAACAGTATTTGCCTCTACTAATTTCCGCAATCGCCAGCAGCGATTCGGCATTAAGGCTGATGATCGTCGCCGGCATATGTATTTGATCGGTAAAACCGGCATGGGCAAGTCTGAAATGCTGAAGAATATGGCAATTCAGGATATTCGCAATGGTCATGGCGTTGCTGTGGTCGATCCTCACGGCGACATGGTAGAAACGGTCCTGCGTTTCGTGCCGCGCGAACGGATCAATGATGTGGTGTATTTCAATCCGTCCGACCTTGATTTCCCGATCGCATTCAATGTACTTGAAAAAGTATCACTAGAGCAGCGCCATTTAGTTGCGTCAGGCCTGATAGGCGTTTTCAAAAAGATCTGGGCCGACTCCTGGGGGCCTCGTCTCGAATACGTCCTGCACAATGCAATCTCTGCGTTGCTGGAGTATCCCGGCTCGACCTTACTGAGTATTATGCGAATGCTCACGGATAAGGCTTTCCGCAAGCGCGTCGTTGAAAAGATCAATGACCCCGTCGTAAAAGCATTCTGGGTGGAGGAGTATTCGAAATATCCTGACCGGTTCCAGGCTGAAGCGATCGCACCGATCCAAAACAAAGTCGGACGATTCCTCACATCTGCTCTCATGAGAAATATTGTAGGACAGGTCGCTTCATCGATCAACGTCCGTGAGATGATGGATAATCAGAAGATCTTTCTTATTAATTTGTCAAAAGGACGCGTCGGAGAAGATAATTCGGCCTTGCTCGGTGCTCTGCTGATCACAAAAATGCAGCTTGCTGCAATGAGCCGTGTCGATATACCCGAAAAAGATCGTAAAGATTTTTATTTGTATGTTGACGAGTTTCAAAATTTTGCCACCGAAAGTTTTGCCGGTATTCTGTCTGAAGCCAGAAAGTATCGCCTGAATCTAATTTTGGCACACCAATATATTGCGCAGCTCGTGCATGATGGCAATAGTACGGTTCGCGATGCGGTATTCGGCAACGTAGGCACCTTGGTTACATTCAGAGTCGGTGCTGCTGACGCTGAATTTATGGAACCGGAGTTTATGCCGGCTTTGACACAGGAGGACCTGGTCAACTTACCGAAGTATCAGATCTATTTGAAACTTATGATCGATGGCGTTACCTCGAATGCTTTTTCAGCATCGACTTTGCCACCGTATGAGCCGCCGGCTGATGCGGCTGAAATCGTTGATAAGGTTATTAAAGTTTCTCGCGAACGATACGCAAAACCTCGCGAGGTGATTGAGGACAAAATCATTCGCTGGGCCGAAAATACCGGCGATGACCAGCCGAAGGCCAGCCACGATACCCAATCAACACAAGCTGCCGCGCCGAGGGTTTATGAAGCAGGCGGGTCCCGTGACCGATCAACTTCAGATATAAAGGCTCCGAAAGGTGATGCGAAACTATTCGATGCTACCTGTTCTAACTGCGGCAAGAAAACAACCACGAAATTTAAACCCGATCCCAAGCGGCCCGTATACTGCCCTGAATGCCTGCAAAAGGTTAAAGCTGGCCTGCTGCAACCTGCTCCAGTACAAGCTGCTGCACCGATTCCAAAGGAAGTCTCTTTGATGGAGGCTATTTCATCTCATCAACAAAAGAGACCTGTAAAGACAGATGATTTGGTAGGCTCGCTCGACGATAAGCCCGCAAATCGCCTGCTCCAGCCGAACCAAGTTATACACCTAAGCGATAGTAAAAACTGAGAAAAAGTGATATAATCTAGTAAACCTACGATATCCACTGGAATAATGTGGATAACTAGGACTAAGTATATATATAACAAAACATGAAATTACAAAGCAAAAAGGGATTTACGCTTATCGAACTTATCATCGTTGTAGCCATCATTGGTTTATTGGCAGCAGCTTTATTCGTAGCTATTGACCCTGCAAAGCGCGTGGGTGACGCCCGTGACGCGCGTCGCTATGCTGACGTAACTTCTGTTTTGAACGCTATTTTACAATATACGGTTGACGCTAACGGATTGCCAACGCCAGTTGCTAATATGACTCCCGGCAACTACTATGTCATAGCACAAGGCCAAGGACAGCTCACCAGCGGTGCAACCAGCGACAATGCTGATTGTGTGGAACTTCTCGGCACCAGCGGAGCTCAATCGAACTACGGACAAATCAATCTTTGGACTGCTCTGACCGATAAGTATATAGCGACCATGCCTGTTGATCCATCGCAGACCGCAAGCAGTACTGGCTATTACATCAAGAAGAGCTCGAGTAATAGAATTTTGGTCGGATCTTGTCTGAAGTCGAATTCTACGAACTCGATTGAAGTGCAGAGATAAGTGCAATACATTTACACTTGAACAAAAACCTTCTACTCAAGAAGGTTTTTGATTTAGAAAAGCTCAGATGAATTTGTCGAGTACACGAAGCAAGGCAGCATTTGATCTATGGACATTATTGCCCTTGTTTTTCATACTCGTCTCAGTATACCTCTATTTGCCGGCGATTCATTACCCATTTATTTGGGACGACGAAGCTCAGGTAGTTAATAATGAATTGATCCGTCATGCGTCGAACCTGCCGCGCCTCTTATTGGGTCCGACATTTGATGTGGGAGGAGGAGTACTTGCCGGGGCTTATTGGAGACCCTTAGTCGTTATTTCAAACTTCATCAATTACCAGATCTGGGGTGAGAATCCTGCAGGATTCCGCTTGTATCAGCTCGGGTTGCATTGCGCAGTCATACTGCTGCTTTTTATTCTCATCAAACAACTGGCAGAACTCTTTCAAGTCGCTCAATCAAAGGAGTTGGCGCTGCTGGTGACGTCGCTCTATGCCGTACAGCCAGTACATGTCGAATCGGTCATTTACATCGGCAGCATAGGCGAGGTCCTCTATACCTTATTTTCGATCGCTGCTCTTATTTTTTTTACAAAAAGCTTATTGATTTCTGATCAAAAAAAGCAGCTGAATTTTGAAATTGTATTTTTTATTCTTACAGGCATCGCGCTGCTAGCCAAAGAAAGCGCTGTCGTCGTTTTTTTGATCGCAGCTTTTTTGGGCTACGTCGCACATCGTAAAGGATCCCGCTTTTGGCTTCGCTATATAACCGGCGCTTCAGCAACTGTCGGTGTGTATGCATTCCTGCGCTTATTCATCGCACATGTTGTTTTTATCAAAGATTACGGTTCGTATATATCCAGTGCGTCCTTGTATGAACGGCTGCTGACCGTGCCGTATGTCATTTTGTCATATATCGTCAAGCTGACCGTGCCGGTGCGCCTGGTCATCTATGAGAATAAGGTCGTTCATAGCCCGCTCGATCCTGCGTTTTGGCTATATGGAACTGGCGTTTTGGCATTGGCGGTATTGATTGCAGTTATTGCCATGAAAGTGCGGTCTCGGTTATTTATTTTTTTTATTGCCTGGTTCGTCATATCATTGCTGCCCATTTTAAATATTTATGCCATCGATATGACTGTCGCAGATCGCTGGATGTATTTCCCGGCTATTGGTTTTTTTGGCGCTGCCGCGGTTGCGTTGATGCATTTCCTGAAGAGGAACATATACTCGAAAGTATTTGCGCTTTTGTTCATAGTTGCTCTAATGGGATACGCTGGAAGAACTATCGTCCGCGAGTATGAGTGGCGCTCGGCATATTCATTGTACGGACATGATGTGAGATATGTGCAGGACAGCTTTGAGCTTTTGAATAATTACGGTCTTGAGCTGATGCGATTGGGACGCCTGCAGGAAGCAAGGGGTTATTTCGAAAGGGCAGTGAAGCTTCGACCGCAATGGTTCATATCACAGACAAACCTGGGAGCTATATACCAGGAACTGGGCCTGAATGATCAGGCTGAGCAGCAATACCTCC
The DNA here is from genome assembly GCA_964402565.1 of uncultured Gammaproteobacteria bacterium. Taxonomy (GTDB): domain Bacteria; phylum Patescibacteriota; class Patescibacteriia; order UBA1558; family 2-01-FULL-52-15; genus CAYRBH01. The sequence continues at coordinate 480,598 of CAYOCJ010000001.1, forward strand.
GCGTACGCTATTGCGACGGCAATCCTTTTGCCTCTGCAAACCTTATTACGCTGTATATAAATAAAGGTGAGTATGGTTTGGCTCAGCAAGCATTAACTGAAGCCCGACGTTTTTTTCCTACGTTTAAGCGTCTTGATTTCCTGGATGTGTGGTTAAAGTACAAAACAGGCAAGAATACCGAGGCATTAAACGAATTAAGCGATTTGTTGAAGAGCGGTGTCGTTGACCGTGATATTGAGGAATTCATTCGTCAGGCTCAGAAGTATAACGAGCAGAATACACCTTGAGCTTAGGGCAAAAAATTGTTAAAATATAGCAATAGATACCAGACTAGATGAAGTATCATAAATACCAGTATAGCCTCAGAGTACCCGCATTTGCGCATGGTTTTACTCTCATAGAACTTATCATCGTTGTAGCCATTATTGGTCTGTTAGCTGCGGCTTTATTCGTGGCAATTGATCCGTCTAAGCGTGTTGGTGATGCCAGAGATGCCCGGAGGTATGCTGACGTGACATCGGTCTTGAACGCTATTTTACAATACACTGTCGATGCGAATGGCCTGCCAACGCCAGTTGCTAATATGACTCCCGGCAACTACTATGTCATAGCACAAGGCCAAGGACAGCTCACCAGCGGTGCAACCAGCGACAACGCTGATTGCGTGGAACTTCTTGGTTCCAGCGGTTCTCAATCCAACTACGGACAAATCAATTTGTGGACAGCGATCACTGATAAGTATGTGTCTACGATGCCGATTGACCCCACGCAAACAGCGAGCAGCACCGGGTACTATATCAAAAAGAGCGCCAGCAATCGTATTTTAGTGGGCGCATGTAATCACTATCGCTCAACCTCACTTGAGGTGCAGCGCTAGCATCTCTATTTTGTTCAGGTTTTCTTCAGCGAGCCGGGCATTTGCAAGCTTGAATTTTGCTATTAATTAGGCTATAGTGAACGTGTTTTAACAATATTAACCCATACATTTTGTGAAAAGATTCAGAAGGATACTCATCATCATCGTTGTTCTGATCATCGTCGGACTTATTCTGAGCAATGTCTTTAAAAAACCCAGCGGACCGGCATATACGACTGCAAAAGTCCAAAAAACAGATCTCGTGCAGACCGTTGATGCTACCGGCTCAATTTCGTCCGCAGAGGAAATAGGAATGAACTTCAAAGCTACTGGTCGCGTGTCCTCGTTAAAAGTCGCAGTCGGTGATCAGGTCACGCAGGGTCAGATGCTTGCTCAGTTGTCAGCTGCTAACCTGGAATCTGAAGTGAGCAGGTCGCAGGCAAGCGTCAGGTCCGCAGAAGCTGACCTCGAAAAATTACTCACGGGCATCTCGCCTGAAGAGCGAGCCGTTTCTGAAGAAGAGGTATCGAACGCAAATATTCAGCTTGATCTCGCAAAAACAAAATTGCAAAATCTAACGGTTGCGCAGGAAAAAACACGAGCTGATTATATCGCAACGTCCATTCAGACGCTTGTCGACAAGAAGTTCGCATCACAATATGCATTGAACGTCATGTACGATACGCTTCTCGATCAGGATGCTACTGACCTGTTCAAGACGACGAAAACAGTATCCTGGCAAACAGCCCGCGATGAGTATAATCTCGCGCATAATGACTTGCCGAGCATAGAAGCGCTTATTACAACAGCTCAAGCATCGCAAAACGCTTCCGATGCACTGAAGGCGCTCTATGCATTACAGGCAAACCTGAACGAAGTGACGGATTCATTGCAAGATGGCTTAGATGCGCTTTCCGGCGGCATTGTAAACAGCTCATATAGTGCAGCAACGATTGAAGCAATGAAAGCAGATGTGAATGCGCAGGCATCGGCAATTTCAACCGCTAAGGTCTCAGCACAGGCATCAATTTCAAATTTAACTACTGGTGAACAGGATCTGCAGCGTGCATTTGATGAAGCGAACTTTGCTGTTAAGACCGCTGACGGTGCACTGCAGCTGGCAAAAGCAAAGCTGAATTTGTCCGTTGCGAAACCACAGGACTATGAGATAAAACAGCAGCAAGCTAAAGTAGCGCAGGCACAGGCATCTCTGCAGGCGGCATTGAGCAACCTTTCGGATACCGTTATTACCGCACCGCTGGCAGGCACCATAACTGCGGTGGATATAAAAGTTGGAGAACAGTCATCAGTGACCAAGGCTGCGATCACTATGATCGGTACCGGCAAGCTGGAGATCCATGTAGATATTCCTGAATCGGACATTACGAAAGTCGCGGTTTCTGACGCGGTCACGGTAACACTTGATGCATTTGGGCCTGACACGAAGTTTACTGGCATCGTTCAATCCATTGAGCCAGCTGAGCGATTGATTGAGGGAGTGGTGTATTATCGATTGACGATCAATTTGTCCGATGAAAGCCAGTCGGTGAAGCCCGGCATGACCGCAAATATCACGATTACCACTGCAACGAAGACAGGAGTTTTGGCGATACCAGCTCGTGCCGTCGTGAATGACACCGATGGAAAGAAAAAAGTAAAGGTGCTTGCCGCATCTTCGAATGTACAGGAGCGCGAAGTGACGACCGGCCTCAAAGGAGACGGAGGTATGATCGAAGTAACCAGTGGTTTGCAAGAAGGGGAAGACGTAGTGACGGGCGAGCAAAAAAAGTAGCATGATCGAGCTTGAGCATATCTATAAGGATTTCGATAATGATGGCGTTGTCACACCGGTTCTCAAAGATATCAATCTGAAAATATCACAGGGCGAGTTCGTAGCGCTCATGGGACCTTCAGGCTCTGGAAAGTCTACGCTCATGAATATCATGGGCTTTCTCGATACCTTGACCCGGGGAGTCTATCTTTTCAAAGGTTCCGATGTCAGTTCGCTCAATGAAACCCAGCTTGCGGAATACCGCAGCAGCGAGATCGGTTTCGTTTTTCAGGCTTTCAATCTGCTTCAGAAAACAACCGTTCTGGCAAACGTAGAACTTCCGCTGATCTATAGCGCGACCAAACGGACCGAGAAACAGCGCAAAGAGATCGCATTGCAGGCAATAGAAAGCGTTGGCTTAGCGCATCGCGCGAATTTCTTTTCGAATCAGCTCTCAGGAGGAGAAAAGCAGCGCGTGGCTATCGCCCGAGCCTTGGTCAATAATCCGTCGGTCATTCTTGCCGACGAACCTACCGGCAACCTTGACTCAGTATCGGGTATTCAGGTGCTTATGATCCTGCAGCAGCTGCATCACGACGGCAAGTCGGTTATTTTGGTTACGCATGAAAATGGCACTGCTGAACACGCCGAACGCATCATACACATCAAGGACGGGCATATTGATAACGATGTGAAAGTAGAGCATCGGCGCTTTGCGAAATTGGGCACTGAGATCAAATAGCTTGCATATGAAACGAGTCTATCTCTCCATTCTGATGGCACGGAGAGCCTTATTGACCAATAAAGGCCGATCCTTTTTAACAATGCTTGGCATTATCATTGGCATAGCTGCAATTGTTATTATTATTGCTGTCGGCAACGGAGCGCAAAGCCTCATCTTTAATCAGATTAATAGTCTGGGCAGTACGTTGATCGGCGTCTTGCCTGGCGGAAGCGATGATAATGGACCACCGGCTACCGCATTCGGCATTACCATCACAACGCTGACGCCAGAGGATGGCGAAGCTATCCTGCATGACGTCCCTGGGATCGTTGCCTACTCAGGCTATGTAAAGGGCGTCGGTTCTATATCATCGGATAATGACAGTGTCGATGGAACGTTCACTGGCGTAACGCCGCAGTATACTATCGTTGAAGACACGTCAGTAGCATCTGGCTCATTTTTTACGGCTGAAGACGACCTTTCGCTCTCCCGCGTGGCAGTATTAGGATCGCATATTGCTGACCAGTTATTCAAAGGCACCGATCCAATCAACCAAAAGATCAAGATCAAAAAGGAAACGTTCAGAGTCATAGGCGTCATGCCCAAGCGCGGTACTGTGGCATTCCAGAATCAGGACGATCAAGTCTTCATGCCATTGCATACAGCGCAGAAAATCATGCTGGGCATACATCATCTCGGCTTCATGCGCATTAAGCCGCAGCAGGACCAGAATCTCGATATCATAACCGAAGAGATACGAAAAACACTTCGTGAGCGTCATAATATAGCAAACCCCTCGCAGGATGATTTCAGCGTCAGGACGACTGCGCAGGCTCTGAGCGCTCTGGGCACTATTACGAATGTCGTAAAGTACTTTCTTGCAGCCGTTTCAATGCTCTCTCTGGTGGTAGGCGGTATCGGCATCATGAATATCATGCTGGTCGCCGTATTGGAACGAACACGCGAGATAGGCATACGAAAGGCTTTGGGTGCGCGTCCTCGGGACCTCCGATCCCAATTTATTACCGAGACATTGATCATAACTCTGGCTGGAGGGTTGATCGGGCTTGCTATTGGTACAGTGATATCGTTCGCGGTAGCCACTGTTGCCCAATCTCTCGGGTATGCGTGGGTTTTTTCAATAGGCGCACAAGCCATTGCGCTTTCTTTTTTATTCCCGCTGGTCGTCGGTATTTTGTTCGGCTACTATCCGGCAAAACAAGCTGCTGATTTGAAGCCCATTGTTGCATTACATTATGAATGATCGAATTCTCATGAATGTCAGAATGGCTTTTGATGCATTGCGGCGCAATCGCTTGCGCACGGCCTTGTCCTTGCTTGGCATGGCAATCGGCATTATGTCCATCGTCATCATCATGTCTGCAGGCACATCCTTACGGCTGGTTTTGCTCCAGCAATTAGATGCATTCGGGACAGATACTATTACGGTTGAGGTGAAGATACCAAATACCGGGGCCAACTCAACTGAAAATTCCGGCGGCATTGCCCAGGGCATCAGCATTACGACCCTCAAAGAGAAGGACATGAAAGGCATCGATAAGATACAAGGGGTCAAAACAAGTTATGGCGCCGTCATGGGTCAGGGAGTTGCGTCGTCGCCCTATGATGAGAAGCGCTTGAATTATTTTGCGGTCTCGTCAGAATTTAAGGATATCGATAAAGGAGAGCTGCAAAGCGGACGTTTTTATACTTCAGATGAAGAGCAAGGTTTGGGAAAATATGTTGTTCTCGGCTCAGTGATTGCTGACAAGCTTTTTCCGAATCAAAACCCCGTAGGCCAGCAGATAAAACTGCAGAAAACGAACCTGACCGTATTAGGCGTATTCAAGAAGAGAGGAGCAACTGGCTTTCTCGACATGGATCAGATGGTTTTCGTACCCTTGAAGACCGCACAGGCCCTTATTATTGGTTTTGATCATCTTTCCTTCATCATGGTGCAGATGGGTGACCCGAGCAGAAGTACTGAGATCGTCGCAGATATCAAGGATCTATTGAGAGATAATCATGACATAACCGATCCGGTTAAGGATGATTTTCAGGCCACCACGCAAGAAGAGGCAAAAGGAACCATCACGAACATTTTGAGCGGCCTTACCTTAGTGCTGACGATCATAGCTGCTGTTGCTTTGCTGGTCGGCGGCATCGGGATCATGAATATCATGTATGTAGCGGTCAATGAGCGCGTTTTTGAGATCGGCTTGCGCAAATCGTTCGGCGCACAACCGAAAACGATTCGTTCTCAGTTTCTCGTTGAGTCAGTAATAGTCACCTGCTTGGGCGGTTTTTTTGGAGTTGTTTTTGCATTTCTATTCATTTTCCTTATCTATATCGGCGCTTCATATGCAGGCTTTACCTGGCCTTTTGCTTTTTCATTCAAGGCCTTATTTCTGGCATTTATTTTTTCATCCACCGTAGGTGTAAGTTTTGGATATTTTCCTGCAAAGAAAGCAGCTCAGCTTAATCCAATACAGGCCTTAAATAGAGGATTGTAGAATTTGGCTAAGATAAGTTGCATAAAAGCCAAGTATTTTTAAAGAGTGTTCATTTAGCACTCTCTTGCACTGAGTGCTAAAATAGTGTATGCTGGTTCTATGAATGAACGGCAATCACATTTGTTGAAATATATCGTCGAGGGTTATACAGCTACCGCTCAGCCTATCGGATCAAAGTTCATATCCGAGGAGTCTGGTTTACAGCTAAGCCCTGCGACAATACGGAATGAAATGGCCTTGCTCGAAGAAGAAGGTTTTATTACTCATCCGCACACATCAGCAGGCCGCGTGCCGACCATACAGGGCATTGAGTATTATTTGGAGCATTTACTTGAAACTCCGCGGCTGAAGAGCGCTGAATCAGAGCGGCTCGAAAGATCATTCGCCGAAGGCGGCATCAAGGCTCTGGCGAAAACGGCTGCAGAGCAATCGAAAGTTGCAGCTATCATTGCGAATGGCATGCATGATTATTATTACACCGGATTTTCATATCTTTTTGCACACCCCGAGTTCTCAAATCATCAGCTAGTCTATGCCATCAGCGTTGCGGTCGACCAGTTAGATACCGTATTGCCTCAATTCATAGCTGATAAGCCAGGAGTAGATCCAAAGGTATACCTGGGCTCGCAGAACCCTTTGGGCGAATCATGCGTTGCTATGTTCGTTGGCAATCAGCAAAAATTGTTTGGTTTTTTAAGCCCATTGCGGACAGATTATGCTCGGAATATATCATTACTCAAAACAATAGCAACGTATCTATGACCACAGAACCTAACAGAACAAATGATGCGCCTCAAAGCATGCACGGTGACGCAGTTTCGGAGCTCGGCATGGTCAAGTCCGAGAGAGATGAGTATTTGAACGGTTGGAAACGAGCCTTGGCGGACTATGAGAATTACAAAAAAGAACAGGTCAAACGAACAGCCGATCTGCAAAGCTATCAGCTTATAACGATATTCAGAGAACTCTTGCCCATGATAGATACGCTGAATGAGGCTCTGAAGCATGTGCCAGCTGATCAGCAATTGCAAGGGTGGTATCAGGGCCTTGCCGCGATACAGCTCCAATGGAAACAATTTCTCAATGCAAATGGTATTACTGTCATAGAAAGTAAAGATCAGCAATTTGATCCAGAACTACACGAGGCATTAGCAATCGAAAAACATCAGGACAAGCCAGAGAATAGTATCATCACCGTGGCTTCAGAAGGATACATATTAAATAATCAAACGGTATTACGTCCTGCGAAGGTAATTGTTAACCAAAAAAACTAATACTATGGCACTTATTAAATGGAGCCCCTTATACGAACCCTTTCTTGACATCGAACGAGCGTTCGAAGATATGCGATCATTCGCGCCAGCTGTCGATCTGTACGAAAAAGGAGACGATCTGGTCGCCGAAGTGGCGCTTGCCGGCATTGATCCGGAGAAAGTGAAATTGCATGTTGAGGATTCAGTTTTGAATATCGAAGGATCGCTGGAAAAAAAGACCGAAGTTGACGAGGCGAATTATTACCGCAAAGAAGTCCGCTCAGGCGCCTTTCATCGCGTTATCAACTTGCCTGCAAGCGTACAAGGCTCTTTGGTCAAGGCAGAGTATGAAAAAGGTATTTTAAAGATCACTATGCCCAAAAAAGAAGAAACAAAGTCAACGCCCATAACTATCGAAATTAAAAAATAATGCTTCCACAATCACATCAATTAAGCCTGAAACTGCTGGAAAAGTGCCCTTCCTGCCACGCCGCTATACCTTCAGCAAATATTCATATTATTGACGAGACGGATATTCAAGTGCTTGCACACGTTCTATGCGCGAATTGCTCAGCGAAACATCTTGCGTCGATCGTACATCAGCACAACGGCATTATCGGCAATGCTATACCGACGGACCTGAGCTATCCTGAGACGCTTAATTCGATCGACACCGCAGCTTTGTCGGAGGATCAGGTCCTGGATCTGTACACCAAGATCCATTCGACAGATTTTATAAAGTCATTACAAACTGAGAACTAAGACAATAGAAAGGAAAATACTATGGCAAAAATTTTAGGCATCGATCTCGGGACTACGAACTCCGCGATGGCGATCATCGAGGGTGGCAAGCCGAAGATTCTCGAAAACAAAGAGGGGGCTCGCACAACGCCTTCAGTCGTCGCTATATCGAAGTCAGGCGAACGATTGGTGGGCGTGACTGCAAAGCGGCAATCAGTTACCAATCCTGAAAATACAGTTTTTTCGATCAAACGGCTGATCGGAAGGCGTTTCGCTGATGCTGAAACGCAGCAGGATATGAAAACATTGCCCTATAAGGTTGTACAGGCCGGAGAGGGGATGAAGGTAACCATCAGCGGCCAGCAATACACGCCGCAGGAAGTTTCAGCAATGATTTTACAGAAGCTGAAGGCAGATGCCGAGTCTCGCCTGGGCGAAACTATTACCGAAGCTGTCATTACGGTACCGGCATATTTCGATGATTCGCAACGGCAGGCGACCAAAGACGCCGGTAAGATAGCTGGTCTGGATGTGAAGCGTATTATCAACGAGCCGACTGCTGCAGCATTGGCGTACGGTTTTGACAAGAAAAAGGACCAGAAAATCGTTGTGTACGACTTGGGCGGCGGCACGTTCGATGTGTCAGTGCTTGAAGTAGCTCATGATACGGTCGAAGTTAAAGCAACCAATGGCGATACGCATTTGGGCGGAGATGACTTTGACCAGCGATTGATCACCTACATTATCGACGAATTCAAAAAAGAGAGCGGAGTCGATCTTTCGAAAGATACGCTGGCATTGCAGCGCATCAAAGAATCAGCTGAAAAAGCAAAGATCGAACTATCCTCTTCAGCTGAGACTGAGATCAATCAGCCATTCATTACGACGGACGCCTCTGGACCGCGGCATTTGGTATTGAAGATCACCAGAGCAAAGCTTGAGGAATTGGTCCATGATCTGGTTGAAAAGACCCTAGAACCCTGCAAGAAAGCAATGTCTGATGCAGGCATTTCGAATGCGAATATTGACGAAGTGCTTATGGTCGGTGGCATGACTCGCATGCCTTTGGTCATGCAGACGGTTGAAAAATTCTTCGGCAAGAAACCAAATATCAGCATCAACCCGGATGAAGTGGTCGCACTTGGTGCCGCTGTTCAGGCAGGAGTTCTGCAGGGAGATGTCAAAGATGTTCTCCTGCTCGATGTGACGCCATTGACGCTTGGCATTGAAACATTAGGAGGTGTCCGTACGCCATTAATTGAACGAAATACCACTATCCCTACCTCAAAGAGCCAGGTCTTTTCCACTGCAGCTGATAATCAGGATTCGGTAGAGATACATATTTTGCAGGGCGAGCGAGAAATGGCAGGCGATAATAAAACCCTGGGCAAGTTTATCCTTGGCGGCATTCCGCCAGCACCGCGCGGAATTCCCCAGGTTGAAGTGAGCTTTGACATCGATGCGAACGGCATTCTCAATGTAAAGGCAAAGGATAAGGGCACTGGCAAAGAGCAGTCCATCACGATCACTGCATCGTCAGGTCTTTCCAAGGACGAAGTAGAGAAAATGAAGAAGGACGCTGAAATGCATGCTGAAGAGGATAAGAAAAAGAGAGAGTCTGTCGATCTCAAGAATCAGGCAGATGCCTTGGTATTTACGACTGAGCGCTTCATCAAGGAATCAAAGGATAAATTAAAAGCCGAAGATGTGACAGAGCTCGAGGGCAAAGTCGATACGCTAAAAAAGTTGAAGGACAGCACTGACAGTGAAGCTATTAAAAAGTCTATGGAAGACCTGTCACAGTCAGCGCAGAAGATAGGCGCGGGCCTGTATCAGCAGCAGGCAACACAAGGCGCAGCTCAGCAAGGTGCAGGTGATCAGAAAGCTGAGGAAGCGGACAATGTCGTCGAAGGCCAATACGAAGACGTAAAGAAATAATTATATGGCAGACCAACAACCTAAAAGCCCTCAACAGATCCAAATACCTATCCCTGCTGAGGTCCTGCGAGGCAGTTATGCGAATACTGTATCAGTCAGCTACACCGGCAACGAGTTCATTTTAGATTTCGCAGCAATCAATCCAGCGCAGGGCAATGGCGTTGCCACGAACCGAATTTTCGTCAGCCCGACGCTAGTGAAGCAAATGATCGAGCTTCTGAACAGAATGGTAAGTCAGTTTGAATCACAAAAGGGCGAGTCTTCTATGCCGGCCTATGAGCAAACGTCCGAAATCGGATTCAAAACATAACGGCATTGCATGGCGAAGGATTATTATCAAACCTTAGGCATTTCCAAAAATGCAACTGAAGCTGAAATAAAAAAAGCCTTCAGGACTCTTGCGCATGAACATCATCCTGATAAAAAAGGCGGGAGCGAACAAAAGTTTAAGGAATTAAACGAAGCCTATCAGGTGTTAGGAAATGCGGAAAAGCGCAAGCGATATGATCAGTTTGGCGCCGATTTTGATCAACCCGGCGGTTCCGGTTCGTATTCCTGGAATGGAGCTGGCAATCCGTTTGCGGGATTCGAAGGTTTCGGACAACAAAATGCCTCATTTGACTTCGGCGATCTTGGAGACATCCTTGGCGGCATGTTCGGTTTCGAACAGCCTTCACAGCACGGATCGCGCGTACGCAAAGGATCTGATATTGAGACAACTGTTTCGATTTCATTTGACGAATCATACTTTGGCACTGAAAAAGAAATAGAGATCCCGACGCATCTTTCATGCGAACATTGTTCGGGCTCAGGAAACGAGCCTGGCACCAAAATTTCGAACTGCGCGACGTGCAAGGGAAGCGGGCGTATTTCCGCTGTGAGAAATACCATGATCGGAGCAATGCGCACTGAAACGATTTGTACGGCATGCCAAGGGAGCGGCAAGATCGCTGAGAAGAAATGTACCATCTGCAAAGGCTCGACCATACTTAGAAAGAATCAGAAAATTAAGTTTGCGATCCCCGCCGGTATAGATGACGGCCGGGCTATACGACTAACCGGCAAAGGAGAGGCAGGCGCACATAATGGCCCTCAAGGGGATTTGTATATTAAAATGAGAGTCAATGTACATCCGCACTTCAAACGGGAAGGGTATGATATTCAGAGCATTGAACGTATTCCGTTCAGCATCCTTGTCGCCGGCGGTTCGGTTCAAATACCGACACCGAGCGGTGAAGTAAAGCTAAAAATTCCGCAAGGAACTGAGAGCGGTAAAGTTTTTGTTTTAAAGGATAAAGGTTTTGAACGTCTTTCCGGACGAGGCAGGGGCAATTTATTGGTCACTATTGAAGCCTATGTCCCAAAGAATATTAGCCAGGACCAAAAAAAGTTACTCGATCAATTAGGGGAAACCTTCTCGTCAAAGGACCAAAAAAAGCGCTGGTGGTAGTATGCCAGTATTTTTGTGGCTAAGATAAGGTTATTTTTGATAACCTTTTGCTATTGACAAAATTTAGTAAATTATGTATACTTAATTATTACAGTGCCTATGTAGTATCTGCTTTTTCAAGCCTGGTACCACATGCACCAAACGGTACCTTCACAATATACTGCAACTTATTCAAAACGGCATAAACCTCGGGCCTCTGGCCCCCTTAAAAAAGGGCTTCGAGCGCCCTAGAAGGAGTTCGCCATGATTTGGTTCATCTCGATTTGGGCTAGCATCCTCACCGCAGTCGTCGTCGCGATCGTAATGATCCTCAAGCGGCGACGCAATGCACGCGCTGCGACCCCGCAACGACGTGTCCCGTCAATCAGAGCCAGACCGACAGAACCTCAACGGAATCAGGACACTTCTGCCAGCAAAAGTACGATGGCTCTTGTCGTGCTTGGAGCGTTCGTTCTGCTTGTAGCAGCGGTCGGCGGAGCCGTATTCCTTCTCAGGTTTCTGTTCTATACAGTTCCGTCCTATATCTGGAACGCTGCGTTCTGGCCGCAGGATTGGAACCCGATAGTTCTGATCACGATCAAGAGCGTTCCGGTCCTGATCTACGTCGCTTTTGTTGTCTTCATCGCTCTTGTTCTGATTCTGATGTTCAAGGGCGAGAAAAAGGAAACTGAGGACAAGAAAGACGACAAGTCAAAAGCAAAGAAGGGCGACGACGCGAAGAGCAAACAGGAAGTTCTCATCAGGCAAATTCCGGTCAGCTCTTTCCTGGTCCCGGTCGAACAGTTCTGGAATGGTCTTGTGTACTGGAATTTCTTCGGCAGAGGGCGAGGCAAAATCGTCCGCTCGATCAAGTCGGACTACAAGCTGCTCGGTCGGTGGGACATCGGCTATGCCCTGAAGATCCCCGGACTTATGGACGCAGAAGTTCGAAGCGTCCAGACGATCACCAAGGAGATCAAGGGTGACGGCATCCCGAATCGCGGCATTCACTCGTTTACATCTGACGAGGAAGACTTCCTTGCCAAAGAGCTCAAACAGCTTGGCAGGGAATTGCCGTTCCCGAAGCTTGGCGATCGGCCCACGGTAGGATTGATCGCTGCGAAGACCAACTTCACGTTCCAGTTGACCTACTACGTCGACGACCTCCGGGCGAACAAGAGCTTGTCGCCGGAGTTCCAGGCTGACCCTTCAGTGTACTGTGAGTCGCTCGTCACTGGTCTGATGTCGCAATTCGTACCTGATATTTTCGCGGACGATACCACGCTGCTCGAAGGTGCCTACGTTGTTCTTGGCACTGAGTATGAAGCTGCTGGGTACACCACGGAAGCGAAGTACGAAACCTGCGAAACAGACTACACCAGCGCCGAAGGCAAGAAGCACTGGGCCGACGTCAAGAAACTCAAGTTCAAGTGTACGGGCAAATCCCGCTGGCGCTTCGATCTGAATGCGGCAGAGATCAATGAGCTTCGCGGTAACAGCGGCGACCCGCTCTACCCAGGAGCTCCTAACTGCGTGTTCTTGGCGATGTTGGACTATGGTTTGCGCATTGCAAACTTCAAGCGACAGTCAACGACGTTCCCCAAGAACATCCAGGATCTCTACGATCAACGCCAGGAGGTCGAGCTGAAGCGGCAACTCAACCGCACCGCCCTTCAGCAGAGCCTCGACAACGAGCGGGCTGAGATCGTCAAGCGCCTCTTCCAGGCGTGGGCGAGCGTCGACAACCTCATCCAGCGCATGGTTACGCTCAAGAAGGGTCTCGAGGAGAAGATGGCGGCAGGTTCTGCGCCGCTGCCTTGGGCCGAGGTGTTCGAATACACCGCGGCAGACGAGCTGCTTCGCGTGATGCGTCTTGCCCCCGAAGGCAAGTACGCGCTCGTCGGAGGGCTCAGAGACTTCCTCAAGAACGTGGCCGGCTATACCGCTCTCAATGGGATCACCGGCGGTGGTCTCAGCGTCGGACCGAATGGTCCGGCTGGAGCTGGCCCCACGGCTAGCTAACTTGCAGTAAACTCAGGGCCCCGAATCTCATTGGAGATAGGGGCCCTTTTCATTTTGTTAAAACTTGGAAAGTACGTTTTTAACATCGTCTACCGAATTGGCCTGCGTCAACTGCTGCCTGATCGTTGATGCTTCAGGGTGTCCTTTCACATAATGCGTAAGGTGTCTTCGGATTTCCTTGAACGGCGTTTTCCCCCGAGTTGAGTCAAATAGTTCTGCATGTTCAGCGATGATCTTTTTTATCGTTATCCAGTCCAGAGTTTCGTAGGTGCCAGAGTATAGAAAGTCATGAATTTGTTTAAATAACCATGGTTTGCCAATAATGCTTCGTGCAAGACCAATGCCATCGGCCTGTGTGTAGTCTAGGATTTCCTTCGAGCTTTCAACAGACGTAAGGCCGCCGTTTGCAAAGACAGGTCCGGTTTTAAAAATCTTTTTGGCTTCAGCTATCATATCAATGCGAATACCCCCATCGAAGGGATCCTCAAAGCTGCGGCCATGGATCATTAAAGCAGCTATATTCAGATCTGAAGTTTTGCGCAACAGATCAAGGACAGTAATAGGCGATGCGCCATGGGTAGCGCCATGACGCTGGTCTGGCTTGATGGAAACTCTGACCTTGATTGAAACCGGGATATCTACAGCGTCAATGACCGCTTTGATCAGTGTATGACAGAGGTCCAGGTTGCGCATAAGCATAACGCCACATTCATTTCGGGCTATCTTGTGTGCGGGACATCCGAAATTTATATCAATGCCGGATGCTCCTTTCTGTTCGACAATACGCGCGGCTTCTGCTAGAACGTCAGGTTTATTGCCCATGATCTGCACGACAAAAGGGTATTCAGAGGGATCGTGTCGAAGCATGTCATGCGCTTTTCTGGCATTTCTGATCAAAGCATCGGCCGATATCATTTCTGAGTACACGACCTGAGCGCCCCATTTCTTGCAAAGCTGTCTGAATGCAGTATCACTGACGCCCACCATAGGCGCGAGCAACAGTGCCGGAAGTTTTAATGTTTTCCAAAAATTATTTTCCATGATCAAAAAAGTTCAAACACTCTAACAAGTGTACTCCGCACTGTCAAACATTGCTACTGCAGCCAGCCCTTTTTTTTGAAAAAAGTGAGAATGCTGACGATCAGAGCGCCCATGATGCCTATGATGATCCAGAATCCATATGGCTGATCAACAAACGGTATCCACTCAGCGTTCATGCCGAAAATAGAAGCGAGGAGCGTTGCGGGCAGCAGGCTGACTGAAAGTGCGGTCAGGACCTTCATAACGTCGTTCAGTTTGAAGGATATCAATGAATCATTCGTCTCCTGGAATGCATTGATGGTTTCCTTATGTATCTCTAGAATTTCCCAGATATCCTTCGTCCGGTCAATGGTATTGCTGAAATAAAGTGAAAGATCTGACGATAATGAAAAGACCCCATGACGCCGTACATCCATAAGTTTGCGGATCGTACTTTTGTGCGCATTGACGATGCGCCTGAAGTTCACTATATTGCGCTTTACCAAAAGGATATCCCGTACCATTCGCTGCTCGACGCCATTAAAGATCTGATTCTCGACATTACTGATGTCCTCTGACATATGGTCGAGCATAGGGAACATGCTGTCCTGGAAGCGGTGCAGTATTTCATAGAGAAGTTGTGCGGGCGACTGAGCCAGGTAGCGTTCCCGATACACCTCGCTTTTGAGGCAATCGTCAAAGAAATTGTCGATAAGCTCATGCTTGCCGTCACTGACGCTGATGAGATAATTCGGTCCGATGAAGAAGTCTATCTCCGCAGCCAGTATTGATCGGGTGCTGCGCTGATAGTGCGGGAAGAGGAGGATGAGAAAAATGTATTTATCGTAGACATCTACTTTAGGTCGCTGAGCTATATTAACGCAATCCTCAAGGTCAAGCGGATGAAACTCAAAATTATCCCGTAAATACTGGATTTCATGTTCGCCTGGCCGCACAATGTGCATCCAGGTCATTTTTTGTGTTTGTATCTGTCTTAAATTTGTAACCATACACCTAAAACTACAGGCGATTAGTATACCATAATTGACTGCCACCTACCACCAAAACATGGTATACTATGTCCATGCCTGAAAAAATACCTGACTCATACGTTAGACAAGAACAGCGGTCTGAGACCGTTGAATTTTCTCCTGAGTCGACTGTTGAAGCGGCAAGCGAACAAAAACAAGAGGAGGTTGCCTCGAAGGATCATGGCCGACTGAAAAAAAGGCATTCCGCCGGGGCTCAGCAGGCAGCAGGTCAGCCGGTGCAGCGCGTCATAGACCCGCAGGTACTTGAGATTGAAAGCATCCTTGCTTCAGGATTGGACACTTTTTTTGTACATCTGAGCTCTGAACATCAATTACGATTCAAAGAGGATGGAGAAAAAACAGCACTAAAAATACGCGAAGCCGTGGCAAAGAAATCTACAAAGATAAAGGATATTGTGTTGCTTATCATTGACTGGCTCAAGGGCTTGCCGGGCATCAACAGATTTTTTCTTGAGCAGGAAGCAAAAATAAAAGCCGATACTATCATGCGGCGTTATCGATCATGACGAACGATATTCTCGTACTGGTAATTCTTATTGCAGTTGGCGTACTAGGAGGCGCTACGCTTCTTATTGTAAAAGCATTATTGCATGCACAGCAGCGCAGGATATATGAGCACGACATATTTTCCATCACGATACCTCAGTTTGCAGAAGGCGATGGAAATGATAAGCGATCTTCGGTCAAAGAGCGGTTATCGCATGTAGAAAATCTATTCGCATCCCTCGCGTCATTGCCCAGCCAGCGTGGTTTTCGCGCTTACTTTTATGGCCGATCTGATCATTTTTCGCTTGAGATGGTCGTACACGAGGGGGCGATTCGTTTTTACGCTGCCTTGCCCTCGCGCATGTCTCAGTTTTTTATACAGCAAGTCCAGTCTGTATATCCGCATGCTTATTTTGAACATGTCATTGACTATAATATTTTTCAGCCGCAGGGCGCGGTTTTAGGTGGGTATTTGGTACAGCGCCGTAATTTCGTGTATCCGATCAAAACATTCATGAGCTTCGAACATGATCCTCTTGAAGCAGTTATGTCAGCATTGAGCAAGATTCCTTCTGATAATGGCGCAGCGATCCAGCTTATACTCAGATCTGCGCCGAGGTCATGGCATAAGGTAAGCCGGAATGTGATCAGCGAGGTATATAAGGGCGTCAGTCTGGATCAGGCAGTCAAGCACAATCAGAGCGCAGCAACGGGTTTGTCCAAGCTCGCATCAGTGCTCCAGGGGATGTTTGGAATTTTTGGCGCAAGTTTTTCGTCCCAAAAAAAACCAGATATGCCGTCACCGCGGCAATTGCAAGGACCATCGCCAAAAGATCAACTGGCCATTAAGAGCATCGAGGAGAAAAACACTAAAGGAGGTTTTGAAGTCAATATCCGCATTATTGCAGCTGCCCAGGATGTTCATCGCGCAGAGACGCATTTAGGCAATATTATGAATGCATTCGGGCAATACAGCATCTATGAGTCGGGAAATGCGTTCAAGCCATACTATGCAGGCAGGCAGGAAAAAATTATCCAGGAATTCATATACCGCTATTTTGAACCGCGAGCATCTATGTTGCTGAATGCTGAAGAGGTCAACAGTATTTTCCATTTGCCGGAAGCCATCCAGTCGCCGCATATCGCCTGGTTAAAAGCAAAAAAAGCGCCGCCTCCTGATGTACTGCCTGATGAAGGGATCATTATCGGCCGCTCGGTATACCGTGAGCAGACCATTGATGTACGCATCAAGGATGCTGACCGGCGCCGGCATATGTATATCGTTGGACAGACGGGGACCGGAAAATCGGTCTATATGCGTAATCTTGCCATTCAGGACATACAGCGCGGGAAAGGCATTTGTGTCATTGATCCGCATGGAGATCTGATTGAAGCCATTCTTTCGACGATTCCTGATGAACGCGCCAAAGATGTTATTGTCTTTGATCCATCTGATACTGACAGACCGTTAGCGCTCAATATGCTGGAATTCCACACGGTCGAGCAAAAAAGCTTCGTGGTAAATGAAATGATCAACATTTTTGACAAGTTATACGACCTGAAACAAACAGGCGGCCCTATGTTTGAGCAGTATATGCGTAATACTATGCTGCTTATGATGGAGGACCCGAATTCCGGATCTACCTTGCTTGAAATTCCAAAAGTATTAGCAGATGACAAGTTCAGAAAATATAAGCTCAGCAAGGCGACCAACCCAGTGGTAAAGGATTTCTGGGAGAAGGAAGCCCAGAAAGCAGGCGGCGATGCTTCCCTTGCAAATATGGTTCCGTATATCACCAGCAAGCTGAATCAATTTATTACCAATGACATCATGCGTCCTATCATCAGCCAGCAATACAGCTCTTTCAATTTTAGAGAAGTGATGGATAGCCAGAAAATTCTCCTCATTAATCTATCAAAAGGACGCATCGGCGATATGAATAGCGCCTTGCTTGGCATGGTCATTGTCGGCAAGATCCTTATGGCTGCATTGAGCAGGGTTGATATTGATGAAGATCAAAGAAAAGATTTTTACCTGTATATCGATGAATTCCAAAATTTTGTAACCGATAGCATCGCCATCATCTTGTCAGAGGCCCGAAAATACAAATTGAATTTGATCATGGCGCATCAGTATATTAACCAGCTCATCAAAAACACCAATACGTCTGTTCGGGACGCTGTATTTGGAAATGTGGGCACCATGATCGCATTCCGGATCGGTGTCGATGATGCTGAAGTATTGAAGCAGCAATTTGCTCCGGTTTTCAATGCTTTTGATCTTATTAATATCGAAAAGTATAATTTCTATATTCGCATGCTCATCGATAACCAGAATCCGCCGCCGTTCAGCTGCGTATCAATTCCTGCGCCATTAGGCGATCCAAAGCGTGCGCACATGCTTCGCGAAATGTCGCGGATGACCTATGGGCGATCACGGCAGGAAGTCGAGCACGAGATACTTGAGCGCACGAAGATAGCGTATCCCGCGGCGACCCCCTTGCCTCCGATAGCGTGATTATTGTATACTTATGCCGAGCTAGTTCAAAATAAAAACAAATCGAAAAAAGCGTCAATACAAAAAGAAAATGCCTAATACAAACAAAATCAGCGAGCTCGAGGATTTCATAATCAAGCAGGAACTTGAGCTAAAAAAAATGAAAATCGTTCTGGAAGAGCTGAAAGGCAAAAGCTCGAGCCAGGCGGTTGATTATGTTATTAAGGCTTCGGAGGTCGGCATTGAACGCGAGTCTGAAGAGGGAGTTATTATTGAAGGAGTCTTCGATGGGCAAGGAATGATCGGTCCGGATGGAAAGAAGTACTCAGTTCCAGCAAACTACGCGTCAAAATCAAAGCTGGTCGAAGGCGATATACTGAAACTCACCATTGATCACCAGGGAAATTTCATTTATAAGCAGATTGGTCCCATAGAACGCCGGAGGCTTATAGGGACTTTGGTTAAAGATCGAGATAGAGGAGAATACGTAGTTTTGGCCGGCGAAAAAATGTTCAAGGTGCTTCTCGCGAGCATCACGTATTACAAAGGTTCAGAAAATGACGAGGTGGTTATTTTGGTGCCGAAAGATGCTGACAGCACCTGGGGAGCGGTTGAGAACATCATTAAAAAATCCATTTTTACTAGCCATGGCCAGTCTGCTCGAGTTCAAACCAGTGAACGTGCTGAAGAGGCTGAGCCGTTGGGCATTGAGTAATCTAGCGATTGAGCTGGGTCTATAGTGATTCAGTTTTTTAATTATAGAACTATGCCCGTATTGTACCAAAAATATCGCCCGAAATTATTCGCAGAGATCGTAGGGCAGGATCATATCAAAAAAACATTGTCGCGGGAGGTTGCTGATGATCATATCGCGCATGCGTATCTTTTTGTAGGACCGCGCGGTACAGGTAAAACGACCATGGCGCGCCTCTTGGCCCGTGCGATCAACTGTGAACAGCGTACGGCAGGCAGTGCTGAGCCATGTAATGCCTGTGACTCATGCCAGCGAATGCTGAAAGATCAGTTTTTGGATGTGATGGAAATCGATGCTGCGACTCATACGCAGGTCGATAATGTCCGGGAAACGATCATATCGAGCGCTCGGGTGCCGGCTTTGAATCCGAAAGGATACAAGGTGTTCATTATCGATGAGATTCACATGCTGTCAAAGCATGCCTTTAATGCGTTATTAAAAACAATAGAGGAACCACCGAGCCGCGTTGTTTTCATACTTGCGACCACTGATGTTCACAAGGTGCCGACAACTATTATTTCGAGATGCCAGCGTTTTGATTTTAAAAAAATTCCTCAGGCAATTATCAGCGCGCGATTAAGTGACATCGCAAAGCAGGAAAAGGTAAAAGTACCTGATGACGTGATTCACTCGATCGCGCGTGCGTCAGAAGGATGCCTGCGTGATGCTGAGTCGCTTTTCGGCCAAGTATTAAGTATCGCGGAAAAAAATGTTGTCACAAAAAAGATTGCCGAAATGATCTTGCCAGTGTCAGCCTGGGCATCTGTGGTTACGCTCCTTGATCATCTGCAAGCCAAAGATCTTTCCGGCGCTTTGCTCTATATCGCCCAATTAGTTGACGAAGGTGTGGATATTGAATTGTTCATGGCTGATTGCATCGAATATGTCAGGCACATCCTGCTGCGCCAGTCTATCGGACAAGTCTATCACCCCGACTTAGAAGATTCCATTGATGCATCGATCGCGCAACATGCAGCGTCTTTTTCAGCTGCTGATGTGCAAAAAATTTTGGATCTGCTTATCCGAGAACAGCAGCGGCTTCGAATAACCAGCATTCGCCAGCTGCCGCTGGAGCTTGTCTGTGTCGGGTTTTGCCAGGACACCTATATTGCTGCTCCGGCAGCAGTGAAAACCTCTGCGCCAATACAACAAGCGACGAGTACAGCCGACGGAGCTGATATTGCAGTCCTTAAGGACTCATGGCCTGCAATTTTATCGAATCTCAAGGATCACAATCACTCTCTGTCTGTTTTTTTGAAAAGCGCGCATCCTCTTGTGGTGAAGAATGACACGGTGGTTCTTGGCTTTAAATATGATTTTCATGCTCATACTGTTAAAGAAAGCAAAAATCGCCAGGCCGCAGAGCAGGCTATTGGGGCTGTGCTGAAGCGCCAGATAAGCATTGACGGCATGGTTGATCCTCAGTATACTGAGAACCATAAAAATTTTATTGGCGGTACTGAACCGGAAGTTCTGGATGTGCTGAACGTTATTGGGGGAGAGATAGTCTAATGCATTCGGGGATCGTCTAACGGTAGGACATCAGGTTCTGGACCTGAGAATCGGGGTTCGAAACCCTGTCCCCGAACCAGAATATGCAAAGCCGCGCAAGTGGCGTTTTTTATTAAAAACATTATACTTACTTACAAACTCAAGTTTATTATGAAAAAAATTTACATTGCAGTAGTTGTGATAACGTTGCTCGGTTTCATGCCGAGCCGAAGTTTTGCTGCTGAATTTGGGGGCGGAGACCACTATACGCTTAGCAGCGGGCAAACTGTTGACGGCAATCTATATGCCGGAGGCGGCGACGTTATGGTCGCCGGTACGGTACAAGGTGATGTATTTCTTGCGGGCGGCACAGTCACCATGTCTGGGACTGTCCAGAAAGACCTGATGATGGCGGGCGGTACGCTGACTATGAACGGCACCGTTCAGGAAGATATGCGCATCGCCGGAGGAACGGTCATCGTCACCGGAAGTGCGAATGGCGACGTTATGATCTTTGGAGGACAAGTCACGATCACTAAGGATGCTAAACTTTCGAAGAATATCTACGTAACCGGAGGACAGGTTACGATCGATGGTTTGCTGGATGGTTCTTTGCATGCCAATGGCGGAACAGTTGTTATCAACGGCACAGTCAATGGAACAGTTTTTGCCCAAAGCGATCATTTAGAGTACGGAGCTTCTGCAAAGATACAGGGAGATAGCAATTACCTAGGACCGCAGGATCAAATAGTTGCCGATGGTGCGTCCATCCAGGGACAGAAGCATTTTACGAAACAGCAAAAATCAGAGCATGCAAATAGACTGCCTTTCCTCGAAGTATGGTGGCTAATGAAGATCGGCATGTTGATGCTTTCGGCTTTTGTGCTTCTCAGGCTGCTCACGCGCCAAACAACTTCATTTGTGCAGTCAGCGATGACTACCTTTCACAAAGAATTATTGCGCGGTTTTATTATTCTGTTCATTGCGCCTATTGCTATTTTCTTTGCTCTGCTTACGCTCATCGGTATTCCAATAGCATTGTTCGCTATCTCCATATACATTGCCTTCCTGATATTGGCCGGCGTTTTGACCAATGTTCTTGCAGGATCACTGCTATATAAATATGCATTCAAAAAAAATGAAATGACTGTATCGTGGCAGACGATCGTCGTAGGCGTCGTTGTCTTTCAGATCATTAAACTTATACCCATAGTCGGCTGGATTGTAGCTGCATGCTTATTCCTGGTCAGCCTTGGCACCGTATGGAACTTAGTGTTTCAATCCTTGAAAGCCGGACGCTAAAGTACATTACGTCTATTTTTTGACTCGTTAATTTTTTGTAATCAAAACATTATGGACAATATGCCAATGCCTCATACGGGGCACAGGATGATCATTAAAGTCATAGCGCTGCTCGCTATTACCTCGATCGTCATCGTATCGATCATACGGGATAGAATTGTGAACAATGTGCAATGGCAGGTCACCGTCACCGGCCAGGGAAAGGTTTCGTATACGCCGGATATTGCCTTAGTCACTTTGGGTGTTCAGATAGATAAGGCTCCGACTGCACAGATCGCATTGCAGCGTCTGAACGACGCAATGGCAAAGATCTTACCGGCTGTAAAAAAAGCAGGCATTGATCCCGCTGACATACAAACTCAGAATTATTCACTGTTGCCGCAATACGATTATAAGGATTCGGTTTCAACAGTTTCCGGCTATAATGCAAACCAGCAGCTCATCGTCAAAATAAAGAATATCGGCACCGATAATCAACTGGTGAGTAAGGTTATCGATGAGGCAAGCAAGGCAGGCGCGAACCAGGTGCTCGGTGTTACCTTTGATGTCTCGAATATCAATGACCTCAAACAGCAAGCGAGAATACTCGCTATCACGGACGCACGTTCGAAAGCTGGAGCATTAGCCGAAGCAGCTCATGTACATCTGGGTGCAGTTGTTGGTTGGTATGAAAATTTTCTCCAGGGTCCAGGCAATCCGCAGCCGTACTATGATGGGAAAGGCGGCGCAGGCGGAGGAGCTATCGCCCCGCAAGTACCAGTTGGCGACCAGGACCTGATCATCGAAATGGGCGTCAACTATAGGATCAAGTAGGTTTCGTTGGTTGTACACTGCTATGAAGAAAAAAATTTTCGCTGGTATTGCGCTTGTCATTGCAATCATCATTGTTCGCGCAGGTTTCTGGTACTGGCAGAACCTGAGGGGATCAGGGCCAGCTTTCAGTAAACCTCCTCAGGATATTACACAGCTTATTCCGAGCTCGCCAACGTCGACACCGCCGACTGTCAAAGCGAAGGATTCAAATACAACAACAGTGCCTCTGAAACTTCCCGATGGTTTTTCTATCAACATTTTTGCCAAAGATTTAGTAAATCCCCGCGTACTAGTCTTTGATCCAGCGGGAAATATATTGACGAGTATTACGAGCAAAGGTCAGATTGTTGCGCTCAAAGATACGAATGGAGATGGCGTTTCTGATCAAACAGTAGTAGTCGCTAGCGGCCTGAATAAACCTCATGGCCTGGCATTCCGATGCACCGATGCATGCAAACTGTATGTTGCCGAAACGGATAAGGTCAGCACCTATGACTATGATGCAAAAAAAACTGCAGCTACAAACAAGAAAAAAATTCTTGACTTGCCAGGCGGCGGCAGGCATTTCACCAGGACAATCATGTTTTTGCCTGCGCCGAATGATGAAAAATTCCTCATAGCGGTCGGATCTTCGTGTGATACATGCCATGAATCAAATTCAGAACGAGGTACTATTATGGTCGCCAATGCAGATGGCAGCGGCCTCAAGGTCTATGCGTCGGGCTTAAGGAACTCAGTCTTCATGACTTTGCATCCGGTCACCGGGGACGTGTGGGCTACCGAAATGGGCCGCGATGGGCTCGGGGACAATATTCCGCCTGACGAGATCAATATCATTAAGCCGGGCGCATTCTATGGTTGGCCGATCTGTTATGGTCAAAATATTCATGACACAAAATTTGACACCAATACCTATGTCCGTAATCCATGTCAAAGCCCTACCGAAACTCCTGCAACTATAGATATTCCTGCTCATTCAGCGCCGCTAGGCATTGCATTTGCCCCGGAGGAGGGATGGCCGCAAGAATACTGGTACAATGCCTTTGTTGCATACCATGGTTCGTGGAATCGATCCGTGCCTACTGGGTATAAGGTTGTTCGTTATAAACTAGATGCACAAGGCAAACTAATAGGCACCGAGGATTTTCTATCGGGATTTCTCACCAGCAAAGGCGCTCTTGGCAGACCAGCCGGAATTTTGACCAAACCTGGCGGTGCAATGTATATTTCTGACGATAAAGCTGGAGTTATATACCGCGTATATCGGACCAATGAAATACAGCAATAACTTGCCTTGTAGTATCGTTTGCAGGCTCATTAGAGCTTTTTAAACATAGTACTATATGAAAAAAACAGAACTTCTTACGAATAGTATTGTCAGCATCATTTCCGGCGGCGCAGGCGCCCTGATCGTTTTGGTACTTGCTTTGAATGTCGCGAATAGCAATCACCTGTTTATGTCGCCGCTCTGGCAATCGTTGACGCTGACACCCACAGCAGTCCAGGGCGTCAACTCTGACGGACACCTAGTTTCGAACTCAAATGAAAATTCCGTAACCTCAGTTGTCAAAAAATCCAATCCAGCGGTCGTATCCATTATCATCAGCAAAGATGTCCCGGTGATGGAACAGTATTATGATCAACAGCCGTCTGATCCGTTCGGTGATTTTTTTGGACCCTTCAATCTGCAAATACCTCAGTACCGGCAAAATGGGACTCAGAAGCAGGAGGTCGGCGGAGGATCGGGGTTCTTTGTTTCTGATGATGGCATGATCATTACAAATAAACACGTCGTTGATCAAACTGACGCTCAGTACACCGTATTTACCAATGATGGGAAAAAATTCGATGCTGAGGTCATAGCACGCGATCCCGTCAATGATCTTGCAGTTCTGAAAGTTAAAGGCAGCGGTTTTCCGTATCTTACGTTCGGTAATTCTGATTCCATCCAAGTCGGGCAAACAGCTATCGCCATCGGAAACGCGCTTGGTGAATTCCGCAATACGGTTTCCGTTGGTGTTATCTCAGGCCTTTCTCGCTCAATTACTGCCGGCGACACCAGCGGCAAAAGCGAGCTGTTGGAAGGAATAATCCAGACAGATGCTGCCATCAATCCCGGGAATTCTGGCGGACCTTTGCTTGATCTTTCCGGAGATGTCGTTGGCGTGAACGTTGCAATTGCACAAGGGTCTCAAAGCGTGGGTTTTGCTATTCCAAGCAAGATCGCACAAGGCGTCGTCGAGTCGGTGAAAAAAACCGGCAAAATAGTCCGGCCATTCCTCGGCGTCAGGTATATACCGGTGACCAAGGAATTAAAGGATGCGAATAAACTCACTGTTGATTATGGAGTTCTAATACAGCGTGGTTCGAACGCCGATGAGTTAGCCATCATCCCGGGCAGTCCTGCAGATAAGGCCGGGCTTCAGGAGAATGACATTATTCTTGAAATGGACGGTCTGAAACTTGATGATTCGCACTCGTTAGCGACCTTGGTTAGAAATAAAGCGGTAGGAGACACAATAACCCTAAAAATACTGCATAAAGGGGACGAGAAGACTGTATCAGTTAAACTTGAGGAAGCAAAGGAATAAGGAATACTAGAGAGTTCAATTCAGCACACTTAAAAAGGACCTTTTAGGTCCTTTTTATTATGGCCTTGACAAAAATCTCACTATATACTATGTTCACTTGTTCTATTGACAAACCCTCAAACAAGTAGGACAATGCAAACACTAAAATCTAATGAAAAGCGACAAAAAATCCAATTAAAAATATATTTTTACCTTAGCAAAAAAGCAAGGTATTGAACCTAATTAACATCAGAATTTAAACTAAGACACTATGTTAAAAAAGCTACATACCAAAAGGGGGGTACGTACCGGCTTTTACGTCTTCGTCATTGCCGGTTTAGTTTTAAATAATTTCAGTAGCATCAGGATCCCAGTGACCTATGCTGCTGACAGCGGATTCTTCGCAGCAAACGCGACCGTTGCAAGCAATAGCGTCACCAGTCCTGACAATGGCTGGGTATCTGATGATAATCGCGCAACGTTCAATGCAACAGGCGATACCGCTGATTATAGCTTCGGAAACCTTGGTTTGCCGGCAAATGCCCAGATCGATGGCATTGAAGTTACGATCGAAGGCCAGAGATCGAGTAGCCGCAATTTGAGCGCAGCGCTATGGAATGCTTCGAACAGTAACCCAGACGCTTATAGCTCAAGCTCAACCGCAACGTTGAACACGAATAGCGACACCGTCGTCACGCTCGGCGGACCAACATCAAAGTGGGGCAAGAACTGGGATTCAAATGATTTTGGTGCATCGTTCAAGATCCGAGTAGCTGGCGCCTCAGGCAGCGGAAACGCCCTGTTGGATCAGCTTCGAGTCAAAGTCTACTACAGCACCTTACCTCAGAGTGCTGAAAATCCATCACTTCCAAACTCATGTGGCTTGGATGTGTCTTTAGTTTTGGACAACTCTGCATCCATCGACAACACTGAACTCGGTCAGATGAAGACTGCTTTCAAAGGTTTCGTTGATGCATTAGCACCAGGAACTCCAACAGATTTCTCAGTCACGAAGTTCAATAGCAATGGCAGCACTGTATTGGACCCATTCTCTGCAAACGCAACAACGGTGAAGAATGCGATCGACTCTGTAACCACCTCAAGCGGTCACACAAACTGGGAAGATGGTTTGAACGTTTCTTTCGGGATCTCAGACCCGCGACCTTCTAATCCGAACGTCATGGTCTTTGCTTCTGACGGAGACCCAAACCGCAAGATCGGTTCAGTCGCTGACATTTCAGCTTTCGACGCAATGACAGCTGCTATCAATAAGGCAAATACGATCAAAGGCGCTGGCACTCGAATAATTACTCTCGGTGTCGGTAACGCTATCAATACTGCGAACTTGGTCGATATTTCAAGCGCTGACGCAAACTTCACTACAGCAAACTTCAGCGATCTGAATACAACTTTACAGAACCTCGCTCAGGAGCTTTGTGGCGGAACCATCACGGTTACCAAGAGAATTGGCACCCCAGACAGTTCTGTTGCTGCGGGTGAAGGCTGGACATTCAATATCGGCGGAAACCCGAACAAAAACACTGACACAAATGGACAGACTCCATCAGTAAATTTGACGAACGGAACCTACGTTGTAACCGAAACCGGCGGCCCTTCAGGCTATGCGTTCAATAGCGCAACATGCGAAGGCGCGACCAATGATGGTTCGTCGATCGCAAATGGCGTTGAAGGAATCCAGGTTGGAACGAATGATATTGTCTCATGCACATTCTATAACACTGCAAATGCAGGAACACTAACCGTCATTAAGAACGTTGTTGGCGGTGATGCGCAGGCATCTGATTTCAACCTAACGGTAGATAATGGTAACCCGGGATCATTCCCAGGCAGTTCAATAGGCACTGCGGTTACAGTTGCTGCTGGAGCATCATACAATGTTGGTGAAGATCCAGTATCAAACTACTCGCCAAGCTATTCTGAAGGCTGTTCAGGTGTTATGCAGCCAGGTGGCCAGGTTGAGTGCACTGTTACCAATACATACACACCGCCTCAGGAGACAACCGGAACAGTAACCGTGATCAAAAAAGTCACTAAGGATAATGGCGGCACCGCTGAAGTGGGCGACTTTACCCTTATGGTTGGCGATACATCTGTTGTATCCGGTGAAGCTAATGCATTTTTCCCTGGGCCATACGCGGTCAGCGAAACCGGCGGCCCTTCAGGCTATGCGGGTTCATTCAGCGGAGACTGCGATGAAAATGGAAATATAAACGTTGTTGCAGGCGAGTCATATGTCTGCACCATCACCAATGATGATATTCAACCGAAACTGACCGTTCAAAAGATCGTTGTTGGCGGTAACCTCGATGCAAATAACGTCCCCTTATTCGTGAATGGAGACCCAGTCACCAATAATGTTACGAACGGATTTGATGCAGGGACTTACACTGTCAGTGAAACGCCGCAACCAAACTATATTCCAAGTTTCAGTGAGAATTGTCCAAATGGACAGATCTCATTGGTAGTAGGACAGGAAGCTACCTGTACCATTACGAACACCTACAATCCGCCGGTCGAACAGGACACGACCAATATCGTCGCAACTAAGATCGTCTGTCAGGATGAAGCAGACTTGCCGAACTGGGGAGAGACCGGTCAGCCGGATATCACCTCTTCGACAGCTGCAGATTTCTTAGCAACACACCCTGGTTGCCACTTGGCTCCAGACTGGACCTTCCAATACGGCTTTGCTGATAAAGAAGGCCAGGAAGGTGTCGACAAGCTGCCCGGAGATATCATCGGCGACGCAGATGGTACGGACTCTACTGGTATGTGCAATGCACCATACTGCGGAGCTAATACCAATACCGGAACCGGCTACAGCGACTGGAAATCATTCGGACCGACAAACGGTTCAGGTGAAGCATCAGTTTCGATCAGCGATCTTGAAGGAGCATCTTCTCTCTGGGTTCGTGAATCATTGAAGCCCGGCTATATCCCGTTCACCTATCCGCCACAGGGTCCGGATGAGAACAATGTAACTGCTGAGATCTATTGCCATAAGGATACGAACCATTACGACAACTATGACAATATTGAAGATGTCTCAGCTGGAAATACCTACTACTGTGTAGCATTCAATGCACCAAAGCCATTGACTATCGTTGCAAATAAGATCGTTTGTGAAAATGAATCAGACTTGCCGAACTGGGGAGAGACCGGTCAGCCGGATATCACCTCAAGTACCGCGACTGAATTCCTGGACACACATCCAAATTGCCACTTACAACCTGATTGGAAGTTCCAGTGGGGATATGGTGACAAGGATGGCCAAGAAGGCGTCGATAAGCTTCCAGGCGACTTCGTAGGTGAGGCTACTGCTGCCGGTGATTCAACCGGCATGTGCAGCACCCCATACTGCGGTGCGAATACAGAGACAGGCCTTGGCTACTCAAACTGGAAGACTTTTGGCCCTACCGATGTAAATGGTACGACCTCAGTGAATATTTCAGACCTGCAGGGTGCTTCATTGATCTGGGTACGTGAAGTCTTGAAAGATGGGTATATTCCATTCACCTATCCGCCAGAAGCACCGGATGCTGACAATGTGTCGGCGGAGATTTACTGCAGCATGGATACTAACCACTACGATAATTACGACAATATCGCAAATCCAGAGCTTGGAAATACATACTACTGCGTAGCGTTCAATGCTCCAAAGCCTGGTACTGATGTCTGTAACAATATCGAAGGAATTCAGTCAATTATCCCTGATGGTATGGTCTCGAACGGCGAAGGCGGTTGTGAGACCCCGCAGGATCCAGGCGGTGGTAGTTCGATCACAACCTCAGGCGGTGGTGGTGGAGGAGGAGGCGGTGGCGGAGGAATTCCGAATTTCCCGAACCAGCCAACTGGCTCTGATAATCCAAAAGTAGAAGGTTTCTCTACAACCGTTCCTGATAACCCGACTGTTCTCGGATTCGAAGTATTGCCGAATACAGGCGGTGACCTTACCGGCTACTATGCGGCTGTCAGCACACTCTTTACGCTTATTCTCAGCACGCTCTACGTAAGCTATCGTAGACGCTCAGCGAAAGCATAACAAACCAACTGTACGGAATGCAGCTCAGGAAACGATACACATTCCTTGCAATCATCATTCTGGCCATATTCGCGGTAACGCTGATATGGCCAGGGTTTGTTATTAATGCATTAAGCGAATTCGTAAGCGGCATTAAACAGGGCAGCGACGTCATACAAAAGATACATACCCCGAGCGACATCTTGTCTGAGATCAATTTCGATGTACCGACCGATACCAGCACGTCCACGGTCGCGTTTACACCGCCGGACGAGAATGGCGATAATCATTTGATCATACCGAGCATCGGGGTAAATGGCGAGGTTATCATCAGCGACAGTCAAAATGCACTCAATAAAGGATTCTGGCATATTCCAGGCTCCGCAGTTCCGGGTACGAAAGGCAATATCGTTGTTTCAAGTCACCGATGGTTTCATATACCGCCGAATCCAGTAACGTTCTACCGGATCGATGAAGTCAAGATAGGCGATCCTGTCTTCTATAATTACAAAAACAAGCGCTACACGTATCAGGTTACTGAAACGAAGATCGTCGACCCGACTGACGTGCATATCTTGGATCAGGACGAAGATAAATTGACGCTTTTTACCTGCCATCCGTTATTTTCTACCAAGCAGAGGTATGTGGTGATAGCTACATTCGTTTCAGTCAGTGACATCCCAGCAAAGGAGTGATACACTGTACGAACGCGTATGCAGAAATTGAAAATCATTTCCTGGAATGTCAACGGCATCCGGGCCATTTCCAACAAAGGTTTTCTCACGTGGCTGAAAAAAACAAAGCCTGATATCCTCGCCATCCAGGAGACCAAGGCTCATCCTGACCAACTGTCGAAGGAAATCCTTAATCCTGAAGGTTATTTTTCGTACTGGCATTTAGGCGAGCGCAAAGGGTATAGCGGAGTCGGCCTATATACAAAAAAGGAGCCTAAGGACCTCAAGGTTTCATTCGGAGAAAAACATCTCGACGCTGAAGGGCGTACTATGATGGCAGATTTCGGCACTTTCATCCTGTTCAACATTTATTTCCCGAACGGCGGCCAAGGCGAACACCGCATTAAGTATAAGCTTGAGTACTATGATGCTTTCTTAAAACTTGCGGTCAAGCTTAAAAAAAATGCGAAAAAAGTAATTTTTTGCGGAGATGTAAATACAGCGCATACAGAGATAGACCTTGCGCGGCCGAAAGAAAATTCGACGGTGACTGGTTTTTTACCTCAGGAACGTGTGTGGATAGACAAATTTATTGACGCAGGCTTTACCGATACATTCAGGAAATTCAACTCAAAACCCAATAACTATACCTGGTGGGACTATAAAAGCAGGGCACGAGAACGAAATGTCGGCTGGCGGATCGACTATTTTTTTGCCTCTGAGAACATCGTTGGCAATATCAAAAAATCATATATTTTACAGGATGTACAAGGCTCTGATCATTGCCCTATAGGCATTGAATTAGAGATTTAGCTGCATCGCCGTAGTATGGTATACTATGTATAACATACCATTTTATGAAAGATCGGGTATTTGTCGATAGCGACAATATTTTAAACTGGATACCAGGCAATCAAACCGGCGACGTCGAAGGAACCAGCATGTCAGTGAATGTGCTGTCAGAGTTATTGGAGGAGCGCAGCCCTTCATGTGTTCTGGTTGACCTTTCGCGCGCACAGCGGCCGAACACGCTGCAGCGCCAGATCATTATCAATGGCCTGCAATCGAATCGCCACAATATTCAAAAAATCGCGCTTTTCGGTGAATCGCCTTTGATGAAAGCAGTTTCGTACTTTATCATCAATACATCGGGATACGAGAACATGAAATTTTTCTCAAGTCGTAATAAGGCGGTGACCTGGCTCAAAGAAGGCGAACAAAAAAGCTCTACATGAAATACGGCGAATCATCTCACGCGGTAGGCATTGATATCTCTGATGGCAGCCTTGAACTCGCAAATATTCAGGAACGTCGGGATGGCGTTCCTGTTTTGATTGATTATGCGCGAGTTACGCTGCCGGAGCATGTGATCGTGCATGGGCGCATACAGGACGAACCCTTGCTGGACGAAGCTCTCGAGGAGCTACTCGACCAGACAAGCCTCGAGCTGAGGAATGTGTCGGTCTGTACAGCTTTGCCTGATTCTCAGATCATTACGAAAATCTTACCCTTGCCGAAAAGTCCGGAAATCCCTTCTTTTGATTCGCTGCATCAAAGCGCACAATTGCTCTATAAGAGCCTGAATTTTAGGATTGAGGATCCAGTACTGCAATGGACATTCCATGAGCTCCCTGACACGTCAGGCGAATTGACTCTTTTTGCAACAGCGGCCGATGCGGTGCATCAGTGGGAACGTTTTTTCAAAAAAGAAGGCATGGATCTCCTGAGCCTTGAAATGGAATCTCTTGCCCTCCAGCGGGCCTTTATTCAAAAGATCCCTCATAATGAATCGATTGCGCTCATTGATTTCGGTTTTAGAATGACGATCATTTCAATAGTTGATGCCAGCGGCCTTCGGTATTCGCATACCATAGATCAGGGCGGTTTTGATCTCACCACTGCAATTGCGCGGACCACCTCGGCCAAGCTCGACACTGCAGAGCGTTTGAAAATTTCAGTAGGTCTAACGAATCGGGCTGACAAACCGCTGCACGCGCTTATCACAAAAAATATCGACGACCTATTGCATCTCATTCATGCGTCCTTACAGGACTTCGGCGGTGCCGTTGACTCGATCATTATTACCGGAGGAGGAGCGAGGCTTCGGGGCATCCGTGCTGAAACCGAGCATGTGCTCAAAATTCCCACCAAGCGTGGGATTCCTTGGTTTTCACAAGTCCACCAGGTAAAAGGCCAGCTCAACTCCACACAAATTGAGACCACAAAAATGCCTTTGTACGCCGGCGCTTTAGGTCTTGCATTGCGCGGCATGAATCGATATACTCTTGCGAAAGGAATTAATTTTATCGATGAGTAACGTGCTGGTCGAGTTCGCTACATATGTCGCAGGATAAACGAAGTTTTTTAATGTACCGCGCACTGGAAATGTTGCCAGGTATTTTAGTATGGGCAACGTTCATCGCTGTTACTGCTCTGTCACTGGTCAGGCCGATTTTAGCCATTTATTTTATTATCTTGTTCGATCTCTACTGGCTGCTTCGCGTTTCGTATTTGATGCTGTATATTTTCATATCGTGGACTCGCTATCGAAAGACCAAACGCATCGACTGGAACGAACAGCTTGAAAAGGACTTTCATGATGCAAAGACAAAACGCTGGAGAGAGTATTGGCATGTTATTTTTCTGCCGACATATAAAGAACCACTCGAGATAGTTGAGGCGAGCATTCGGGCCATCGTTGATTCATCGTACCTAGATAAAAAAAAGATGATCGTGGTGCTCGCAGGCGAGGAGCGAGATGGTCAGCATTTCAAATCGGTTGCCGAACACATTACGAAAAACTATCAGCAGCACTTCAATGCATTGCTCGTTACCATTCACCCAAGCGGGATTGATGGCGAATTGCCTGGCAAGGGTTCTAATTTGTACCATGCGGGGCATGAAGCGCAAGCGTACATTGACCGGCAGGCTATTGAGTACTCAAAAATAATCGTATCCACTTTTGACATCGACACCATCGCGCATCGTCAGTATTTTTCATATTTGACGTATCAATTTTTGAACCACCCAAATCCCTACCGTGCGAGTTTCCAGCCATTGACGTTTTATCATAATAATATTTGGGAATCTGATCTCATTACGCGCGTCGTCGCGAATTCGACGACCTTTTGGCTCCTGACGGACCTTGCCCGTTCTGATCGATTGTTCACTTTTTCATCGCACAGCATGAGCTGGCGCGCTCTCGTAGATATAGGTTTTTGGCAAAATAACATCGTAACCGAAGACTCGCGGATCTTTTTGCAATGCCTTATCCGCTACAATGGCGATTACCAGGTATTCCCTATGTATATAACGGTTTCGATGAATACCGTCTTCGTAGGCTCGCTGAAACGCAGCCTGATCAATCAATATAAGCAAATGCGCCGCTGGGCATATGGCGTCGAGCATTTTCCGTATATGGTGTGGCACTTTTCGCGGAATAAAAAAATACCGCTGAAAAAAAAGATCTCATACCTTTGGAATCAGACTGAAGGCGTATATTCATGGGCAACTGCACCGATCATTATGTTCATCGCAGGACGCCTGCCTCTCATGATCACGGACATCAATAAAGATAATTCGATTGTCATTCAGCAGGCACCGCTGATCCTGAGTTTTATCATGACCTTAGCGCTCTGGGGCATCATTGTCATAGCCATACTCAGCACCCTCATCTTGCCTCCGCGGCCAATGAAAGGGATGAATAAAGTGATCCAGTATGGAGTCATGGTCGCTCAATGGGCCTTGTTTCCGATTACCATGATCATTTTCGGGGCATTCCCGGCTATCGACGCACAGACGCGGCTAATGATCGGCAAATATTTGGATTTTTGGGTGACTGAAAAAAAATCCGTCTGACCGCTACGATTCGAGAATCGACGGGTGGCCGTTCAGAAAAGCAGAGGAGGGCATGCGTGGCTTTCCTTCAGCTTGTAGTTCTAAAATCTCCAAAGCTCCATCCGCTGTCTGCATTACAAGAGAGCCTTGAGCTGATTTGCTGAATTTTTTTGTCGGCCGGTAACCTTTAAAAATGCAGGCTGAGTGTATCTTGAGTCGACGGCTATCCCACACTATATAACAGCCTGGCCATGTTTGCAGGGCGCGTATCTGGGCGTCCAGCACGGTAATTGACTGAGCAGGATCGAGCAAGCCATCTTCGGAGTTAATAAGCTTGCAAAATGTCGCCTTCGTATGATCTTGAGGAGTCAGGATGATCGTCGAATCAATGTAAGCACGAAATTTTTTCTTGAGCATTGCAGATCCCAGAAGTGATAATGTATGAGAGAGGGTTTCGTACGTTTCTGAAGGAGTGCATGCGATAGACTCTTGAGCGATCAATGGACCATGGTCCATTTGATTATCAAGCTGAATCAGAGATACGCCGGTTGCGGTATCCTGGTTAAGGATCGCTGCCTGGATTGGCGATGGACCGCGGTACTTTGGCAATAATGACGGGTGTACATTAATGACGCCAGGCGTTGATAGGTTTAAGATGGCTTCAGGAATAATCTTTCCATATGCGGCGACAACAAATAGACATGGCAGGAATTCCTGCAGCCTCCGGACGAAATCCAATTCCTTTAAGTTCTCCGGTTCAAATATGGGTACACCGAACGATTCAGCTCTTTGTTTAACGGCGGAAGGCACTGTATTTCGAAGTCCTCGTCCTTGTTTACGTTCCGGTTGAGTGACCACAGCACTCAAAACACTTTCATCGCGGAGCATATCGAGAATAGGAACGGCAAAATCTGGTGTACCCCAGAAGACAACAGAATACTTCATTTTTTTGTAGCGTGTTTAGTGTCAAGCGATCCCTTGGTCACCTGTATCGCGTGGTCTATGATCAAGGTGCCGTTGATATGGTCGATCTCATGCTGCAGGACAATGGCGCGCATGCCGGTAGCCTTTTCGATTATTTTTTTTCCGTCAACATCCTGATAGGATACGCGAATTTTAGCTCGTCGCTCGACATAACCGAACAGTCCGGGCACCGAGAGGCAGCCTTCCTCAATGGCAACCGTTTTCGCGCTTGAGAAAGTTATCTTTGGATTCACATAGCATTTGTATTTGTCGCCCTCGTCGCCTATTTTTACAATGATGATCGAGATGTTTTTCCCGATCTGAGGCGCTGCCAGACCAATGCCATTCTCACGGATCATGGTTTCGTTCATTTGCTCTGCAAGCACGCGCAAGTCGTCACCAAATTCAGTGATCGGTTTTGATGGGTGGTGCAAGCTTGCTTTTGGATGTACGGTCAATGCTAATGGCATACGTCAATTTATATGATTACGGAAACCAGTATACGAATTGCAGATTGGCACGTCAACTGCCGTTAGCGTGCTTCAGGCGAAATTAAGCTGTGCAGTAAGATACCCGACGCCAAGCGGGGATTCAAAGCTAAGCACGTTTACTGAATACGAACGTTCATCAATGATCCCGCACAAAAGCGCAATGGAACGCAAAGCACATTCTGATAGCCTTTTCGTTTCATCCGTTTCCATGGTCATAATCGAACGCAGGTCACCAGCGAACACCTTATCATGAATTGCTTTATTAAATGCTGATGCTCCCGGCAATACGCCTCCGGGTGCATGCTTGCTTGCACCATGGGAAAGATCGCCTGATGCGATCACACCTATGCGCTTGGTGGTTGTATTAATTTTTCGATTGATGGCAACGCCTAGATCATAATGCTGGCTCAGTGTCAGATCAGGTGAGGTTCCGATGGGTACAATGCGCAGTGCGTCGGCGCTGTAGCCGCGCAGTACATGAAAAAGAGGTATGGTCAGTCCATAGTCTAACTCCTGGTTTTCGATCAATGAGATCGGTATCTTCGTTTCCACAGATTCTTTAATAGAATAGCCGAAACCAACGTCATTATAGAGTTTGAGCGAGTCAGATAAATTGCCGTATGCGGTGAAGGCCGCGAGCAACTCAGGTCTTTGGTTTATGGTAAGTGCATGTGCGACGCGGAACGCATGCGGCGTGATAGCAATAATCGTGTCCACCTTTGCCGCATAGAGGTTCTCAGAAAGTTCGCGAAAAGCCTTCATGGTTCCCCGCAGCTTCGGCAAGTGCTCCTTGCCAATATCCGGCACTGCCATCACAGGATGCGGCGTCAAAGCAGCAAAAACGAGCATACAAAAATGTTACTTAACAATGATAGGGTCTCCGGTCGGGTGTAGATCGAGCACAGCGTCGCTCGTGGTGATGATATTTGACCATTTGTAGCCAATAGTCGTGAAGACCTTTTCCGAAGTGACATGTCTTTTTTTTCCATTCGATATGACATAGACATCCGGACCTGATCCCTTGACCAGTACGCCGTCTCGCAATAAAACCGGGAAGCCACTTGGATATTTCGAAAGGGTATCGGAAGCGACCAAGCTTGTTTTCATAGTTGGATAGTCGATTTGCATGATAGCCTTGTCCAAAATAGGATAGCGCCTTCCGGACTCAACGTAGAAGATCTCTTTCGTCTTTTTATCCTGAAGTAGCGCTCCGGTAGGGTATGCATCGCTCAGGCTGATCGGCCTGCCGTCAGGGATCACGCTGGCTGCTTCGTCAGTAATATCTTCGACTTCTTCCGGATTGAAGCCTAAATTTTTAAATACATCCGGGGATGTAATCAAGCGCTTTTGATCAACTGTAAGCAAATAGATCGACCCTGATGTTTTTGCTTTGACCAGCGAGTAGGCAGGAAAGTCAATGGAATAATCCTCAGGGTACAACTCCAAGTCTGTCTTTGTAATAGGCACCACCAGTTTCGGGTCGTATCTGGAAACCAGCGCAAGCCGAGAAGTGAATGCATGGCGGACCGAATCTTTGATCAGCCACACGCCTGCTTCGCCGGGAACTTGCACCAAGGTCGTGTCAGGCAGGATCGAAACGAAATACCGCTGCCAAAGCGCCTGGAAAAGCTTATTGCCGTGAAGATGCGGCGTATAGTTATACAGTGCAGCAGTTACTCTGTTCTTTGGAGAGACCGTTATGCCGTCTACGGTCGACTGCCTGCCTGGTTGATATGAGTATTCGTCAATATGGTCGTAATAATACCGGAACTGTTCTGCGGCGCTCGGGATTTGTTTGTAAATGCCTCTCCACCGCTCATTGCATGCCTGCCCGTCAAGACATCCGTATCCTGTAGCCCAATCAAGCTGGTTTTGGGTAGGGGATGGTTCTTCTATAAGACTTTGTTCCTTTTGCAGCAAAACGAGCAAAAACTGCGGGTTGATGTGATGATTTTGTGCTGCTCGAAATATTTGCTCAGCAATTGACAACCGTTCACCCGTATCGAGCGTACTAAAATACGTCGACAAATAACTCTGCTTACTGGTCAAAAAATCTTGGATGTCCTGCTGATCCATGGTCTGATAGGCGACCATTTCTTCATCAGAAATGATATACGAGTAATCAAAGGTATCATCCGTTTGTGCAAACGCATGGAGAGGCAGAACCGAGGCCAACAAAAAAATTGAAAGTCCGACAGCTAGCGGCTTATATGCATACATAGTGAATGTAGTGTTGACGAAAAGCAGAGCATATTGTTTGACTATTATAGCATATATGCACGATATACTCAACTATTTATTGCTTTTTTATGTCTCTTCGGTACAATCCAGACTATGAAAACAGCGCGTTTATTCATTGCTGTGCACGTTCCCCAAAAAATTCAGAACACGCTCCTCAG
This sequence comes from uncultured Gammaproteobacteria bacterium, assembly GCA_964402565.1. Taxonomy (GTDB): domain Bacteria; phylum Patescibacteriota; class Patescibacteriia; order UBA1558; family 2-01-FULL-52-15; genus CAYRBH01. The sequence goes on from CAYOCJ010000001.1 coordinate 518,236, forward strand.
ACAGATGGGGCAGCTCGGGCTAACCTCTGAAAATATACGTCCTGTGCCGCTGTCTGACATTCATTTGACATTGAAATTTATCGGTGAAACAGACGATACGCATATCCCGCCATTACTCGAGATCCTGAAGGTTGTTGCTGAGCGAAATCAGTCATGTGAAATTACCATTGAAGGCGGCGTTCTCTTGCCGCCCCGTAAACCGCGAACGTTCGGAGTGCGAATGCAGCACTCAGGTCAATTGCAAGACCTCTATGAAGATATCGATGACGAGCTTTCTGCAAACGGTTTATCTGATCGAGATGTCAGGAAATTTTACCCCCATATCACCCTTGCACGGACAAAAGGTCTGATGACACCGCATGAAATATCACAAATACTTTCATGGCCCTGCAAGGGAATGTCCTTCATTGCTGAAGATATTAGATTAATAGAAAGCACCTTGCGTCCCCAAGGGCCGCTCTATACTGTACTTACCTCAGAACCCTTACAATGAAGTCTTTTCAATTGCTCGGTATTAAAATATCATTCCTCGATCGACAGGCGCTGAACGACCGGCTAACTCAGATGCTGTCTGGAGACAGAATGAATCAGATAGCTACCATCAACCCGGAATTTATCGTTGCCGCTCATAGCGACGAAGAGTACCGGAAACTGCTGCAGCAAGTCGATCTGGCAACGCCTGATGGCACGGGCATCATTCTGGCAGCACGCATACACCGTATGCGGGTTTCATTTGCTGACCGCATTACAGGAGTTGATCTGACTATGCGGGTACTTGAAATTGCCCATGCACAGAAACTTTCTGTATGCATACTCCTCAAAGCAAACAGCCTCAGCTCAGATGATACGGTCAATGCAAAGATCTTAGAACTCTTTCCTGGATTACATCTTCGAATTTTTAGAGCGCCGATCGATGTGCACCGAATAGGAGAACATTCGCCGCACGTTTTATTCGTCGCTTTCGGATCGCCTAGCCAGGAATTCTGGATACGCGAACACCGTAACGATTTGCCGACCATTCGCATAGCCATGGGTGTCGGTGGGACATTCGATTTTATTTCTGGTAAAATACAACGAGCTCCGGCTATATTGAGAGCAGGAGGGCTTGAATGGGTATGGCGGCTGCTTCGCGAGCCAAAGCGCCTGCCCCGAATTCTGCGGGCAGTACTTGTCTTTCCCTTCATTGTTCTAACTAAAAAGTAGATGAAAAAAATAGTAACACGTTTTGCGCCGTCCCCGACCGGATATCTGCATATCGGCGGATTACGGACAGCACTGTTCAGCTATCTATGGGCGAAAAAGAACCATGGCCATTTTCTGCTTCGCATCGAGGATACTGACCAAAAACGGGAAGTCCCTGGTGCAACGCAAAAATTGATCGAAACACTTGGTCTATTCGACATTCGAACTGACGGAGATCTTGTCATACAGTCAGAACATGCAAAAACCGGAGTATACAAAAAATACGCAGAGCTCCTGGTCAGCAAAAAAAATGCATACTATTGTTTCTGCACCGAACAACGGCTCACTGAACTGCGTGCAGCACAGCATGCGTCGAAACAGCCGCCGCGATATGACGGGCATTGCCGTCATTTGTCAGAGGATGAAATAAAAAATAACCTGGCCAAAAAAATCGAACATGTTGTTCGCATTGCAATTCCGGAACGACAAACCATCGTTGCAGAAGATGTTATTCATGGAAAACTATCGTTCGAAAGTGCAACGTTGAATGACGCAGTGCTTCTAAAATCCGACGGCATACCAACATACCACCTTGCCAATGTCGTTGACGACCATCTGATGCATATCTCGCATGTCATACGAGGCGAGGAGTGGATCCCGTCATTTCCGCTGCACATACTCTTATACGATTTTTTTGGATTTGATAAACCAATATTTTGTCATTTGCCTTTAATCCTAAATCCTGACAAGTCAAAACTATCTAAACGGCAAGGCGATGTCGCTGTGGAGCAGTACCTTGAAAAAGGATATCTGAAAGAAGCTCTTTTGAATTATGTCGTTTTTTTGGGATGGAACCCCGGCACTGACAGAGAGATCTTTTCACTCAAAGAACTCATTCATGATTTCGAACTGGACAAACTGCACTCGGCTGCGGCAGTATTCAGCATCGACAAACTAAATTGGTTCAATAGCTGGTACATAAAAAATATACTTGCAACAAAAGCACCGGACGAGTTATCAAGCAGCATCGCTCCATTTTTACCGGGGATTGATGCTGAAAAGCGGCTCGGCGTGTTTAACCTGTTTTTTGAACGCATCAACCGACTTGATGAGCTTGCATCCCTTGCGCAGTTCTTATGGAAATTACCGCATTACGAAAGCGACCTTCTCATTTTCAAAAAAAGCGACAGTGAAACTACGATCAGGGGCTTGAAGCTTTGCGCTGATCGATTCACCTCATTCAGCGACAAGTGGACTCCTATTAATTTGGAATTACTGCTTAAAAAAGCAGCCGAGGAGCAGGGGTTGAAGCTAGGGGATGTATTTTGGCCGTTGCGTGTTGCTGTCTCAGGACTTGCAGCAAGCCCTGCGCCGACAGATATAGCTGCCTTTCTCGGAAAGGAGGAGACTCTGTCTCGCATACAAAGATCGCTTGATAAGCTCTAAAGCGAGGGTAACTTTATAGAATGCTCTTTTTGTGCTATACTATGCTTTGAAGAGCTATGATTCAAACAAACACACAAAGAAAATTTAGGCTAACATACGCAGTTGTACCCATTTTTTTGGGTATTTTTTTATACATTTCGACCGGACTATATGCTGCAGTAGAGCTGAATCTCAATGCGAATTATGACCAGGAGATCTGGCAACTTAACCAGCAGATCAACGATAAACGCAAAGAAGCTGATTCCCTCAAGCAGCAGGCAGACCTCTATAAAAAAAGCCTGGCGTCAAAACAGCGACAGATTGCGACTCTTAACTACCAAGTATCGACATTAAATCAAACTATTACGAAGATTTCTCTAGAAAAGGAAGCGCTCGAAGTCGAGGTCGACGAGATCAATCTCCGCATCAAAAACAACGAGCTTAAGATGCAGGCAACCGAGGAGAATGTGCAGGAACAGAAGGACCACCTTGCTGATCTGGTGCGTACGCTGTATCAGACTGACAAACAGGATAACCTGCTCATGATCTTGGCAACCAACAATGACCTCGGCGATTACCTTTCGCAATTGCAGCACCTGCAGAGCATACAGGGCGGTGTGCTGACCGGACTCGATTCTCTTGGAAACCTAAAAATAGCTCTTGCCGGAGAACAGAGCAGCCTTGACTCTAACAAGCAAAGTCTCAGTGACCTGCAGGATGAGTTATCCCAAAAAACGCAGCTGCTTGAAGACCAAAAAGATGCAAAATTTTCATTGATCGATGAGACGCGAGGACAGGAAAGCAAATATCAGCAGCTGATCCAAGATCTCAAGAGCGAACAAGACAGGACCAACAATGACATCGTCAACTTAGAACAAGTTGCCCGCGAAAAATTAAATCGGCAGATCAAGGCCGGAACAGCCAAAGATCTCGGATCAGGTCCTATGATCTGGCCGATCGCTTCCCGAAAGATCACGACGTATTTTCATGATCCTGACTATCCTTTCCGAAATGTCTTTGAGCACCCTGCTATCGACATCGCGACCCCGCAAGGCACACCTATCGCGGCTGCAGCATCGGGGTATGTTGCACGAGCAAAGGATGCGGGCATGGGATATAGCTATATCATGTTGATACATGATAACGGCATTTCAACTGTCTATGGACATGTCAGCGCTATTAATGTCACCGAGGGCACGTTCGTGACGCAGGGGCAGATCATCGGAGCATCAGGCGCAACACCGGGCACCCCAGGTGCTGGAAGATTGACTACCGGACCGCATTTACATTTTGAAGTGCGTTTGAATGGGATACCAGTCAACCCCCTCAATTACTTGCCAGAATAATTTGATCAAAGCGAAAGGCGGTCCGCAGATGCGAGCCGCCTTTTTCGATTCCAAAGATGCGAGCCGCCTTTTTCGATTCCAAGCGATATTGCTTACTTGGAAGAGTTGGGATGAAGCATGAAAGAGAATTGTTGTGACCTGCGAGCGGGAGGCACTTGAACCGCAGGCTCGATCTTCTTGACCCTCAGAGGCGTTCTTCGAGCGACGATTTGCTCGAAAATGCCGCAGCGCTCTTCGCCGCGAACCACGTAGCCTATCCAGGCGCCGTATAGCTTGCGAGCGGGGTAGGCTGCCAGGTCTTTCTTTCGGATGACTCCTTTCCCGTACTTTTTCATAGCACGGTAGTGCAAGATGTCGACCAGCTCGTCTTTGTACATGCACATCTCCGTACCGGCTATACCGGATTGAAAGAACTATGGAATTTATTATAGTACATAAATCTAATAATGTCAAGTATACCGATTTACAGAAAGCATGCTTTACAGTAACCTATATACAGTATGCGACCAACAAATTCAGGCGTATATTTATTGCTTTTAATCGCATTTGCCATCACCGTAGGCGGATCGCTTGCCTCATATGGCCGCGGTGTATTAACTGCCATCGCTGATTTTGACACTTCGATCTCGATTGAGGAGAAGTCGATCCATCGCGAGAAACCAAAAAAAATCGTTTCAAAGGGACTATATCTTACTGCCTACTCGGCATCCAACCCTAAGAAGCGAGCCGAAATAATTGACCTTATTCGCCGAACTGAGCTCAATACCGTAGTGATAGATATTAAGGACTATAGCGGGTATGTGCTGTATGACAGTGCCATACCGATGGTACGCGATCTAAAAACCAAGAAAGTCATTGTTAAAGACATGCGAGCGGTTATCAGTGAGTTCAAAAAAGCTGGGATTTACGTCATCGCGCGCCAAACTGTTTTTCAAGACCCCGTTCTGGCTAATGCAAAGCCTGAATGGGCCATCAAGGTTGCTGGAGGAGGATTATGGAAAGATTTCAAGGGCTTATCGTGGGTCGATCCGACCGTTCATGATATCTGGAAGTACAATATGTCCATTGCAAAAGAAGCCATCAAGCTTGGTTTCGATGAGGTCAACTTTGACTATGTCCGATTTCCCAGTGATGGAAATATTAAGACCGCAGTGTATGCAGACCTGCAGGGAGACAAAGCTGCAACCATGAAATCGTTCTATAGCTTCGTACAGCAGCAAATGAAAGACCAGCCGGCCTATACGTCGTTTGACTTATTCGGGCTAGTCCTTGAGTCCCATGACTTTGACATGAATATAGGCCAGAAGCTGACCTCTGCTTTGGACCAGGTAGATTATATCTGCCCTATGACATACCCTTCGCATTATCCGGCAGGATATCTGAGTTTTTCAAACCCAGCTGACCATCCCTATGAGGTCGTCCATAACGGACTGGTAAAATCTGAAGTTATCATGCAAACCGCACAGCGATCGAAGCTTCGGCCCTGGGTGCAGGCATTTAATCTTGGTGCAGTGTATGATGCTGACAAGATCAGGGCACAGATACAGGCGATCGAGGAGTCAGATTATTCAGCAGGGTGGCTGCTCTGGAATGCATCAAATAGGTACACTGATGCAGGCTTGAAAGCGAAATAAAAGCTTTCACCTTTTGTATAATGATGATAGAGTAGTACAAGAAAATTAATAATAGTATAATGAATCAGCAAAAAACAATAGCAATGGTCGTCGGATCGCTTGCGGTCATCGTCATCCTTGGAGTGATAGTTATGATGCAACCGGCGCATATCATCACACCGGCGAACACAAATACGAACGAAACGCTTACAGAAAATGCTAATATTAATCAACCAGTGCCAGAACAGCCAACAACTATGGATACACTCAAGACTGAAACAGTGAAGAAAGGAAGCGGTCCAGCAGCACAAGCAGGTAATGAAGTAACCGTGCATTATACAGGCACGTTAGACGACGGAAGCAAATTTGATTCGAGCAGAGACCGGGGAACACCTTTTACATTCACGCTCGGGCAGCACCAGGTGATCGAAGGCTGGGAACAGGGCGTGCTCGGCATGCAGGTCGGTGAAGAGCGAAAACTGACCATTCCTTCAAGCCTCGGTTACGGTGACACTGGCTATCCGCCGGTGATACCAGCGAAAGCAACACTGCACTTCGACATTGAATTGCTGGGAATCAAATAAATGAAAATAAAATCACCCCGACCAACGTCGGGGTGATTTTTTCTTTGTCCGCTACAATGTTTCGTCAACTCCTTGGCCAGTACTATCTTCTGCTATTGGTGTAACCTTGCAGGCCTTGCGGTCAGCGGTGAACTGTCTCCACGAGGCATGCTTCGCGTCGCGGAACGTTTTGCGTATGGTTCGCACTGAATCCCGGTAATTCTTCCAGGCAGCCTTCAATGCTGCTCTGCGCGCAACCTTATCAGTAATGCCCCAGGCAGTAACCAGGGCATTCTTTCGCGTCATCAGAGCTGTCTTTATCGCTGCACTATAGGTATCTAAAGCCGATATAATGGCAGTGTCACGCTTTTCAACAGCTGCTTGAATGCATGCAGGATCAAACGGAGGATTGGTATTCGTATTGATCGGGGGCAAATCGATCGAAACTTGGGCTCTTCCTACGGATACAGGTGAGAACAACAAGGTTCCTAGGACCGCAAAAAAAGCTAACATGCTGACAATTTTCTTCATAGAATTATTATGGTTAATAGTTTTGGAGAGTTCGACGAGGCTCTACATACTGATGACGTATCCAAGATATTTTCTTTCAAGTCGAACTATAGTATAGCACAAAACAACAGTTTCTATGCAATTGACGGGGGCTGTTGACTTGTGATCGGCACAAGCAGTAAGGTCGAATTGCAGGTCGGATGCCGCAATCCTGGCTTACAAGATGCGGGTCGTCAGAAACGACAACGAAAGGAGATAACTCTTGGATACGTTCGACTTGTAGTGGGGCAGGCCCTTTTCGAAGGACACTGCCCCTTCCACTTTTTAAAGCCCTATTAATCCACTGATCCTGAAAACATCGGTATCCCTAAACGCCGCCGTTTCGTCTCATCCTTGAATAATTGGGTCATGCGCCTCGGCGCATCGCCCCGTGCACCCAAATGTTGAGAAAAATTATGTGCCTGAAAGCTCGAGGCAAGATACACCACATGCTTCCCGTAATAGCCCGCGAGCTCATCCATGCCTTTATATACATAGGATAATTTCTCAGCGCGCACGCTGGCGCCGAATAGATCCATCTGATGCACATCATCAGTAGTCAAATCCAATAGAACCACGCCGGTCATACGGTAGCGGAGCGTCGGGTCAAAAAAATCATCAAAAGAATCTTCAAGAACCTTAATGATCTCATTTGGATACGCGCTTGCCCGCGTTAGTTTCGCTGATATGGCATATTCCTTGAATTCCTGAGTTCTCAATACGAAAACTACTTCTTTAGCAGCCTGATGATGGCGCCGTGCTTTAATACAGGCATTTTCAATGTTCTTGGACAGTTGCGCGAGCACGAATGTACGCTCGGATGAGGGGGGAGTAAAGGTCTTCATCTTTTGAATAGAATAATATGTTTCATGTTCATCCGTCAGAAGACTCATAACTGAGATGCCGTTCAGCTCCTGCCATATCTCAATAAATGGTTTTGAAAAATGTTTCCGCACCCAAGCCTCCGGACGCTCTGCAAAGGCAAGGGCAGTGGTAATGCCATACTTCGCCAACAGGGCAGTAGTCTGAGGCCCGATGCCCCAAACGTTGCCAGCAGGGAGGTCCCGCAAAAAATCCTGACGGGTCCGGGCGCTGATAAGCGTCAGGCCATGGGGCTTATTCCACTTTGAAGCAACCTTTGCCAATACCTTGGTTGGCGCAAGGCCGATGGAAAAAGTAAAACCAAGCTCGCGCGTCAGGTCGCTATCGATCTTTTCAGCGATCTGGCGATAGGAACTATGCAATGGCCTTCGCATACCGGTAATGTCCGCGAAGCACTCGTCGATCCCGTACTCTTCGAGGTCCGAGGTATAACGGCGCACAATGCTATAAAATCGTTTCGAAAGGAGACTATAGGTCTCATAATCAGACGGTATGATGATCACCTGTGGAATAAGTTTTTTGATCTCAGCAAGGCTCATGCCGCGAGTAGCGCCTTGTGCTTTTGCCTCATAGCTGATGCTTGAAGCAATACCGCGTTCTTTGCCGGTGACGACCGGCTTGCCTTTCAATTTGAAGTTCAGGGACTGCTCGCAGGACGCAAAAAAAGCATCTCCATCGATATGGAGAATCGCGCGCGGGAATGACGAATGTGCTCCAAATGGCATACGATCAATATTTACGGACAACCGCTTTCACGATCGCTGCGATCTTAAGCTCATCTTTCGGCACAATGGGCGGATACTTTGGGTTACCAGGCTGCAGCCATGTCTTGCCTTTTTCTTTACGCAAATACTTCATGGTCCAGCCAGTGTCTATTTCAGCAATAACGATATCGCCATCACGAGCATCGCTGCGCCGCTCGACCAAAACCATATCACCCGGCATGATGCCTGCCTCGATCATTGAATCGCCTGATACTTTAAGAAGATAGGTTGCATCGCGATGTTCTATCAAATACTCATCCAGGCTCATAGTATCCGTAAGCTCTTCTTCAGCAGGGGACGGAAAGCCAGCTTCGACAGCACCCAAAAGAGAAATAGACCCCATGAGCTTATTGGGGATAAGTTTACCCTTCGCATCCTTGCTCAATATGCCCTCAGAAAGGTAGTTCCTAACCAATTTATAGGCCGAATTCTTTGATTTAAAGCCCATTAGACGCATGATCTCAGCATAACTGGGCATCCGACGGTTCTGCCTATAAAAATCGTTTATTTTGTGAATTCTTGAAATGGCCATAGATATAGTATAGGTGAACGTTCGTTCACCTGTCAAATGCCAGGCCTTAGCAAAGGGTTTTTACTTTTTCACTGATAGAGAATCAGATCTTTTCAGCACAGACGATCAGGGAGAGTCCAATGAGGGGACTCAGAATGCCGTTCATCAGTTGAGCAAGCGGCAGCATCTGTTCATACAGCTTTACGCCAGAACGGGGGATGCTTGTTTTCTGGGCTATACCACCCATGAACGCCCAGCCAGGTATGCCGAATGGATTAAAGTAGCGAACGCTGAGGGGTTTCATAGAGTGCCTGGTGACCAGATCAATGCATGATTGTTTCGTATATCTGCGTTCATGGCCGAGAGCCTTGTCGAGATGATTAAAAAGCATAGGCAGCGCAGGAACGAATAGCACAATGCGGCCACCAGGTTTCAGTAATGATCGCATGCTTTCGACAGCAATATCATGATGACGGATATGCTCGAGAACATTGATCGCAAAGATACTGTCAATAGTTCCTTGCAGCCCTTGGACTGCCGAACCGGCCGCATCGAGCGGCACATTCAAATCAATACGATGTGAGCCGAGATAATTTGGATTCCCCCGGAAGCGCTTATCAAGATCATCGCAGTAGACCATTTCATAATCGCTCAAAAAACAACGAAACTCCTTAAGCGCCAACTCTGAAAAGGTGCCGGTCCCGCTGCCGAATTCAAAAACTGTCCCTTTCAGAAATGGCCGTATAGCGCTATACATCCACTGGTTCAGCTTGTGAGCGTCTCCCAAGGTTTCAAGCGTCGTGTGGCCGGTATATTCGAAATGCTCCATGGTATTTATTTTTTTAGGGGATGAAATTTCTGATGCTCTGATTCAGCATAACGATCTGACGCATGTACATAGCGCGTCGTCGTATCAAGTGATTCATGGCCGAGGAGGACTTGAATTGCGGCCGGGTTAGCTCCTGATTCTGCCAAATAGGTTGCAAAACCATGCCGCAGGCTATGCGCGCTCGTTGGCACATTGATATTCAAAGCTTCCCGATACTCTTTGATCTTTGCCTGCAAATAATTGGATGAAATGCCTTTGAAGCTGCTGCCGGTATTTCTGCCGCGCAATGGTACCCACAGATGCGGCAAGCGATCGCCGCGAGTCTTCAAATAGCGGTCGACCTGTTTCAAAGCGCGCTCAGTCAGATACACAAAACGCTCCTTTTTGCCTTTTCCTTTGATAAAGATCTTGCCGGACTTATAATCGATCTGGTCGCGTTTCAGGCTGAGGAGCTCAGAAATACGCATGCCGGTAGCAAACAGCATCTCAAGCATAGCGCGATTGCGCAAACCAACATGTGCATCTTTTTCAAGAGCCTCAGGAGACTCAATGAGCTTGATGAGTTCATCAAGTTCAGCGACTCTGCCATGTTTCTTGTCAGTGCGGATCAATTTGATCGCCTCGGGCGCCATCGGAACCTTCTCATCCATGTCGATCATAAACTTCAGATAATTCCGTAGTGATGAAAGCATGCGGTTAACTGAAAAGCTTGAAAGCTTGCCATGTACCTTAGCGCCTTTAGCAGTACGCCTATTGATAGAGTAGAGGTAGGCTTTATAGTCCTCAATAGTAGATTTCTTGATAGAGGAGAACTTGGTCTTTTGATACGTCAAAAAATTCTCAAACGTTGTTAAGTCGCGCTCATAATTCAAAAGAGTTTCTTCAGAATAATTGTTGCTCTGCAAGAATCTGAGAAAGGTCTCTTTTTTTGGAAGCGGGGAATCAGGCATAGGTTGCTTCAGCAGTATAGCATACGCGGTGGATTAAATCGAGTGTTTGGGATATTATACTCAGTTAATATATATTCCTAGATAAAGCCATTAAAGCCTTATGCCGGCTAAAAATTACATTTAATAGACCAAGCTATGGCCACTCTATACAGACATCTGACTCTTATGTGCCTAAGCAGTTATTTAAAATTTAAATTATAGCTGTCTACATACCTTTATATACAAATAAGGCCTTTCTAACACAGGCTTTGAATTCTAAGCCAAAGGTATCAAGATACCCTTCAAAGCAAATTTAAAGCGCTTATAGATACTGAGATCCTGTCTCTATACCCCATCAGACTACCTTAACTACCAAATAGTTAAGCGTCATAAAATAATTTAGCAACCAATACTCGTACAGCCTGTTTGCGTACAAGTAATACTACATGATGGCTGCACTGGCCCATTCGCAAATGTATTGACGCCAAACACATTGTATGAGAAAGACTTTGCTTTTGTATCCCCTGCGCAAAAGGTATAGTCAAAACGATATGGTAATGCTGGCCACGTCGCCTGAGTCGCAGGTTCATCGATAGTACAAATCTTCTTACCTACGGCAGGTAATTCCTTTCCTGAACAATTAGTGCCTTGATCAGCTTGAATAGATCCGCCTTTGAGCTGGCATACTGTCAGTGCTGAAACAAGTGCGTTTGCCGTTGATTTTGCTGATGCTACACTCGTGTTATAGAGCTGATTACCAACTCCTGCGCTAGTCTCTGCTCCTAAATTCCGGGGCGGATACCAAACATCATAATAATCTAATTTACCCGGACCTGCGGGCTCATAACCTTTTGTCACTTCATCGCCATCGGAGTAGCCATCGCCATCTGAATCTTTTTTATTTGGATCCGAACCATAGTATGCTTCGACAATATCCGGCAGCCCATCAGCATCAGTATCAACGGCTAATGCCACCTTTGCCTCCACTGAGATCTCAGTAGCATTTGCCGTGTTGACGCCATTCACATAATTAACAGCCTCATTCACGCCAAATCCGTTCGACATCCCCATGAATCCTCCGCCTCCATTGCTTGCCTGTTCTTTTACGCGATGCGGAATTTGCATGGTATATTTCAATGTATACGCATCAGGATTGGTCAGCTTCTCGTATATAAACTGCTGTCCGGTGAAACCATCCTGCGGAACAGTTTTCAAGAATGGCGTTTCAGCCAGCTGCTTCTCATACTCCGGATCATTGAAAGAGTTAAAACTATCAGGAAAGTCGATCTGAACACCTGTCGCGTTGGTATTGGTAACGGTCTTTTTCGGCGCTTTCGTGAGCTTGCCTCGCGGCGTCGTCAACTCATCGAGTGAAGCAGGATAAGCCCCGGTATAGGATTTAAACTCAGACAAGGCGCTTCGAACCAGATCTACATTGGTTTGTTGACGCTGTGCACGGTACATTTCTTTTGTCATGCCGGTAAGCGCTAGTTGCGCATCTTCGAACGATATAGCACCAGCCGGCTCCTCTACCACGACCGGAACATTGATATTGCTTAAGCTCAATGTGAGATCAAGTCCGATCTGTTTATCCTTCAGTTTCGTAGCTTTCGCGCCCGGTACGATCCTGAAGCGGTATGACATCTGGACCGGATAACCGGTGTTCTTATCGATCAGTATCTTTAACTTGGTATTATTTTTTATAAAGGTTAAGTACTTGGTAAAGGTATCCGTTTTCATGTACCGAAGTGATGTTTCGTCAAGCTTTACCATGGCATCAGCTCCGAACTTATCCTGTAATTCCTTGCTCAAATGCTCATACCAGGCAGCGACTTTTGTCTCGTCATACGTAACATTGTAGGCATAGGCCTGGGTCGTCCCTAAGCTTTCATCAGGCAATGACATGTCAACTTGCAGCACTTTGTCTTCATCCATAGTTTTCAGGATCGTCTGGAACTGTTCCAGCGCCTGAGTATTCTTCTGCTGCTTATCTCCGATAAACGTACCGATATATGACAAGTCTGAATATCCTACCAAATCCTCCGGCACTGCCTTGATCCATTTATTTTTAATGGCGGTCAGATCAATGAATAGAGACGGAAATTTGGAAACCATGCCATAGTAGGTATCGCCTTTTTTCCGCAGCTCAAACTCGGCAGCGACATTGAAGTCTCCAAACGAAGCGTCCCCTCCAAGATGAAAATTGGCGTCTGCTTTTTTTGCCTGATCTTTCGTCGACGTGCCGCCTGCTCTGAGGTTAAAACTGAAATCAGATGGCGCATAATCGAGGTACTCATCAGCGCCCTGCTCAAGCGTCGAAACCCAGGATGGCCTATGCGGTTCACCATTAAAGTAAAAATATGATTCGCTTTTCTTAGATAAGGTCACTTTTTTGCCATCGACCTGTGTTACTTCTTTTTTGCTATAGCCGGCGACTGCTTTTACGGCATCATCAGTCTCAAACGTGACTGAAAGCGCATAATCATCATTGCCAGCGTTTAATGCATAGGTAAAATCGCTCAGGTTCTTGGCTGTGAGTGCCGGCACATCAGAAAGCTGATTTGGATATGCGGTATTGCTTTGACGGTATACCGATAATGCGGACTGGATTGACTGCGCATCAGACACCCTATTCGCATCTCGCTCATACATTTGCGTGTCATTCACAAATTCAGGAAAGGTAAGAGGCTCGAACGCAGTCGCTCCTGCTTCCCTCGGCTCAGCCTGCAGGCCGAACTTAGCTTCGTACGTTGCTGAGTTTATCGACTGAATTTTAGAAAAAAAGTTTGCAAAAGCACTTTGCTTCGAAGCAGGACCCATACCCTGGAATGGCCAGATCTTAAAATAAAAAGCGGCTCCTGCATAGGAACCAATCACGAGGACGCCGAGTAAGACGATAATAACCATCCATGGCGTTTTTTTAGCTGCCGGCTGCAATGGCTGTGACGACTCAGGCATGGTCGTAACCGGCATAGGCGCCTGCTGCGGCGGCTGTTGATATGGTTGTTGGTCCATGAAAAAAAATTACTAGTAAGTGACTCCAGTATAACATATCGCTGGTGCTCTGAATATTGACTTATCTACAGGCGGCCTATCGAATAATACTCAAAGCCGAGCTCCCGCATATCAGCCGGGATCCAGATATTTCTGCCGTCAATGACTAATTTTTTCTTCATGAGCTGGCCCACGTGCTTAAAATCAACGCTGCGGAACTCATCGCATTCAGTGACCAGCACCAGCGCGTCTGCACCGGTAACCGCTTCCAAGGCATTTGCGGCATACTGTATGTCCGCAAAATACATTTTTTTACTCATTTCCATTGCAATAGGGTCAAAAGCGACGACCTGTGCTCCGGCTTCAAGCAATTGTTTGATCAGAACCACGGACGGAGCTTCACGCATGTCATCAGTTTTTGGCTTGAATGCTAATCCCCATAGTGCAATTTTTTTGCCGCTCAGGTCCGGCATGCTCGCCTTCAATTTCGCAAAGGGTATATTTTTTTGGTGCACATTCACGTCCTGAACCGCCTGAATAATTTTAAAGTCATAGCCAGCATCTTTTCCGGTCAGGATCAGCGCGTCGACATCTTTTGGAAAACAGCTTCCTCCGAACCCAATGCCCGCATGCAGGAAGCGCCTGCCGATGCGATCATCGAGCCCCACTCCCCGCTCAATGGCGATAATATCTCCTCCGACGCGTTCGCTGAGCTGGGCGATCTCATTCATGAAAGAGATCTTCGTCGCCAGTAAAGCGTTCGAAGCATATTTGATGATCTCAGCGCTTTCAATATTTGTTGTAAAGAACACCGAACCTTTGTCGATGATCGGGGCATAGAGTTTGCGCATACTATCAACTGCCTTCTCAGATTCAGCGCCAACCACAATGCGGTCAGGTTTTAAACAATCTGCGACCGCGACGCCCTCACGCAGGAATTCAGGGTTTGACACCTGATCATATCCAAAGGTTACACCGCGCTTCTTGAACTCTGTTAAAATTATTTCCTTGCACAGCTTACCTGTGCCTACCGGTACGGTAGATTTGTTAACGAATAACTTATAAGCGTCTGCGTAGGTGCCGAAATCAACGGCTACTTGCTTGACGGCAGTAAGATCAGCACGATGATCCTTATCCGGAGGCGTGCCTACTGCTGAAAACACTACTTCGGCCCATGTGATGCCGGCTGGTATATCTGTTGAAAATCTGAGTCGACGTGCCGCCGCATTTCTTTTCACCAGATCTTCCAAACCAGGCTCATAGATAGGCAGGATATTGTTCTGAAGATTCTCGATTTTGACCGTATCCAGATCAACGCATATGACCTCATGGCCCGTTTCAGCAAGACATGCTCCAACGGTCAATCCCACATAGCCTGTGCCAACGACGGTAATACGCATCTTAGTATCCGTAATGAATGAACTGCTCTGCCCGAGCCAATTGCGGATCGCCATTCGGCTGCGCTTCAACGATGATGTCAGGCGTGATGCCAACCGAATTGATGCTCGTGCCGCCCGCGGTGAACCATTCGAATGTGGTCATTTTCATGCCCGATCCGTCGGCAAAATTGTAGATGCTTTGGCCGGTTCCTTTGCCGTAGGTCTTGGTCCCGATCACGGTCGCATCATGGTGCTGCATGAGCGCTGAAGTGAATATCTCAGATGCCGAGGCCGTGCCTTCATTCGTCAGAATGACAGTCGGGATATTCGGCACATCGCGGCCCGCTGAAGCTTCATAATTTGTCGTCTGATTCGGCCAATGCTCAGAGTAGATGAGTTCTCCGTTCGTCAGCCAATAATCAGCAAGTTGAGCAGCTGAATCAGTCACACCGCCGCCATTATTGCGCATATCAATAATGATCCCTTTTGTTGACGGCGTGATGAGCTTGTCGACCAAATTCTGAAATTGAGGGATAAGGCTGGTCGTAAATACCGAAAACTTGAAGTAAGCGATAGACCCGTTATCCAGTGCTTCTCCGTCGACATCTGGAATGGTTATTTTTTCCCGGGTGATCGAATACTCGCTTGACGTGCCAGTGCTCGGACGAAGTATTTGCAGCTTGACGATGGTTCCTGCCGGGCCTTTGATGCGTGAAACAGCAGATTCGACAGATATGCCTTTTGCCGACTCGCCATTGATGCTCAGGATCTGATCCTTGGGCAAGAGGCCGGCGCGTTCCGCAGGAGCATCCTTCACGAGCCAATCAACAAAAAGTGTTCCGTCCAGAGTATCGATAGAGGCGCCTATCCCCTCGAGCGTCGTATTCCCGGTAAAATATTCATCGAATTTTTTATTTTTTTCAGGAGAGAAGAATTGCGTATATTTATCTCCGGTGGCCTCTGCCATGCCTTCCAGCGAACCATAATACAGGTCCTGGCCCGTAAATGTATCTTTATACAAATGGTTTTCTTCGATGATGTTGAATACGTCGCCGTACAGGCTTGGATCTATGTCAGGTATCGTGTTTGGAACAATATCCTGCTGGTCTGCAGTGAAGCCAAGTTTTTTTGTTTCAGGAATCTGATCAAGCCGGTCAGCGCTTATGTCCAAAGCTAAACCTTGTGCGACCGTAAACCCTTCATTCCCATTTTGCAAGAAGTACATTTTGAGATCCAGAGGATTCAAATACCATGCTTTGCCATTCGCGTCCACCTGCAGCATGATCGCGCCTTTGAATTTTTGAAGCATGTCATAGGAAACGACATGCGCCTTTGTATCTGTCGAGGGTAATTGCTGTAATGTCTGTTTCGTTATGCCTTTTCCCTCATTCGTAAGTAGTCGCGAAAAGCTATTTGATGTATTCACCGCGTACCGCTCGCCAGATGACGGATCGACATACCAATATTGGTCTGTGCCCCCTTTTCGTTCGACCAAAAACGTTCCTTTATACATGCTGACGTCGATCTGATCGCCAATGACCGTTTCCGCGTGCACGGGAGCTGACATGATATACAGAGAACCGGATACTACCATTCCTCCGACAACCAGGGCATATAATCTTCGATAACGCATAAAAATAGCTTAATGATTTAATGGATGGCTACAGACTAGCACAAAGCTAGTTAAAAGGAAAAATACTACTTCAGATAGACATTATCATCATAACGGAGGTCTATATATTCTGCCGGCGCCTCAAAGTTACGATCCTGGAGATACACAGAAAGACGCTGTAATTGAGGGTGAATATCCTTATTCGGATCTACGTACACGCGAAATCCCTTATCGGTCGAAACGATAATGCGATCCTTGTCGTCAGTTAGATGAAAGCCGGTAAGCGCAGCCAGCTGGATCGATTGGCCCCAATCCTCAGCAATGGTCGTAGCTTTTTCCAGATAGTCTACCGGAATGCTGCGCTCTTTAACCGCGCGCTCATCAGCTATCAGCAATTGATTCGGCTGAGGTTTGTCGACGGTTTCAAGAGCTTTCCCATCAGTGCCTAAGGTAAAATAGCCGTCCGGTGTTTGCACCACAAATGCAGTGATGCGCTCATGGACCGAGATCGTGACCGTATGCGGAAAAGATACATGCAGCGATGTGACGGTCAGATAAAACCGCTGCTCAAGCCTTTTCCTCATTTTTGTCTGAGCCAATAAGAAATAATTATCATTGCGGAAGATGAACAGCCGGCGTCTGTGCAATTCATCCATGATGAAGGATTGCACCTGTTCCAGAGGAATATATTTCAAACCCTGTATGCGCACATCGGTGATCCTGAACTGAGGGATCTGAAAGATGCTCTGCATCAGCAAAAAAACAGCGATCACAATAATGGCGATTTTCGCATACCGATAGCTCGCGGTCGGCGTTTTTCGTGAATACTGATTCTGATACAATGCTGAGCGGCCGGTGATCTGTGGGGCCATGCCGCCGTGATTTGCAATAAACCGCGCCCGCGGCGTTTGATACAATTTTTGATTGATGCGTGGTATGCGTTTGTCCATACTGAACACTAACTACTAATACGGCGCGGCAACAAAGGATTGATGCGCGTAACGATCTCATAGTTGATCGTTCCTGCATGCTTCGCCAGCTCCTCAGCTGTTATTCTTTCCGAGCCTTGTTTTCCTATAAGGACCGCTTCGTCGCCCGATCGAGCATGCACCTGATGAGGCAA
Source organism: uncultured Gammaproteobacteria bacterium (assembly GCA_964402565.1). Lineage (GTDB taxonomy): Bacteria > Patescibacteriota > Patescibacteriia > UBA1558 > 2-01-FULL-52-15 > CAYRBH01. The sequence continues at coordinate 535,937 of CAYOCJ010000001.1, forward strand.
TTCAGCCATGGTCAGGTTCATGCATATGCGTCCTCGTACCCGGCATCGCCGCCCTGCGATAAGTATAGATGCTGCATTCGATAATTTCCGGTCATAGCCGTCAGCATAACCTATCGCTACGGTAGCGATACGCGTTTTTTTCTGTACACGATAACTCATCCCGTAACCTATTGGATCTCCGGCTTTATGTTCCTTGATCTGTAAGATGGTTGTTTTCCAGGTAAGAACGGGCCGCAGCTGTATGTGCGTTCTATAGAATTTTTTGCTGTCCTTCGACGGCCATAACCCGTAAAGGGCTATTCCCAAACGCACGCCTTCATGAAGATATGACGATCCGCGCAATGCAGATGCGCTGCATGCAATATGAGCAGGAGGCGCGGAGAAGCCTTTTTTCCGAATCGCATCAAGGCAAGCCATGAAGCGTTTGTGCTGGGTCTTTGTATATCGTTCATTAACATTTTCAGAATCTGCGAAATGTCCGAAAATGCCGACGACATTCAGATGCTCCATTTGAAGCACCTGTACGATCTGATCGATCTCATCATGTTCAAAGCCCAAGCGGGCTGTCCCTACGTCCAGTTTGATATGCACCTGTATCTTCCTTTTCATCCGCTTACTAAGAGCATTCAGATATTTTGCAGAGCGTACATCGAAAATCGGCAATTCTACTCCTGCCCGGATGGCCAGTTTCAACTGGGCCTGATCCCGCTGCCACATGCTGAGTACAATGATCCTCTTTCGCGTCAGTTTTGTGAGCATCAAACTCTCGTCAAGACTGGCTACCATGAATCCGGAGACCGACGCATCAGATCGTAATACGCGCAACACCTCGACCATGCCGTGCCCATATGCATTACTTTTGACCACACAAAAAAGGTCGCGGTTTCCGATAATTTTTTTGAAGACTTTGACATTATGCTGAAGTGCCGAGCGCGACACCTCAACCCATGAAAGATGCTGCATACGCTATAGGTGCTTTTCTATCCTCTGCTGCCCGCCCATGTATGGCTGTAACACATTCGGTATGCTAATAGACCCGTCAGCATTCTGATACTGTTCAAGCAATGCTATTAAAATGCGCGGGCTTGCGACGACCGTATTATTCATCGTGTGCGGATACTGGGTTCGTCCGCCGGCATCCTTATACCTCATATTTACGCGGCGTGCCTGCCAATCGGTCAAATGCGAGCAGCTATGCGTTTCACCATAGGCATTCCTGGATGGCATCCAGGTTTCGATATCATACATTTTGTACTTGCCGGCTCCCATATCGCCGGTGCAGATGCTCAACACGCGATACGGTAATTCCAGATCCTGCAGCACTTCTTCTGCAATGTGGAGCATTTCTTCGAACAGTGCCATTGACTTGGATATATCGTTCTCAGCGATGACCACCTGCTCTATCTTCCAGAACTCATGGACTCGATACAATCCTTTTGTATCTTTGCCATAGCTGCCGATTTCACGGCGATAGCATGGAGAAATTGCACAGTACTTTAATGGCAGCTCAGAAACATGTAACAGTTCATCAGCACGATAGGCCAGCGTGGATGCTTCGCTGGTACCGACCAGGAAGCGATCGTCCACGTTATAAATTTCTTCTCTGCCTGCAGGGAAATGGCCAGACCCGATCAGTGCAAACTCCTTCACCATGGTAGGCGTAAGCAGGACATGAAAACCTTTAGCGCGCATCTTATTCAGGCAATGGGTAAACAAAGCCCATTGCAGCAATACCAGATCGTTCTTCAAAAAATAACCCCTGAAGCCGGCGACTTTAACACCGCGGTCAATGTCGATCAAATCCAAATCTTCGCCCAGCTTCATGTGATCCTTAAGCTGAAAGTCAAACTTTTTTGGCTCGCCCCATGTACGAAACACGGTATTGCCGGTCTCATCGGTTCCAATAGGTGTGTCGTCTGACGGGATATTTGGCACCAGGAGCATCAGCTCGTGATAGCGGTCCTCTGCCAGCTTCAAGCGAGGTTCCAATTCAGCGATCTTCTCTTTCAATGCTTTGCCTACAGCGATCGATTGTGCGTCAGGCTTCCCGCCTTGCTGTTGGATCTGCGCTGAATGCTCATTACGCTGTTTCTGCAAAGACTCTACGGCCTGCAGAAGCTCCTTGCGATCTGCGTCAGCTTTGAGAAGTGAATCAAGATCAAGCGTTATACGCTTATCCGTGATAGCTTTTCGAACGGTCTCAAGATTTTTTAGTATGTATCCGATATCGAGCATGGTCGTTTATTACTTAATTAGAGGCGCCGCTTTGATCCGCGCCCTCGGGATCATTTAACGGCTGCGTTGCATCATCACTGGCAGCACTCACATCAGCAAGACGCTGCAATACAAAATCTCTATCCAGGGCAGACAGGAACCATCCTGCCTGGGGGCCAGAATTTTTTCCCAAGAAACTTATGTAGATCGCGGAAAAAAGATCAGCAGGAGCAATGGCAAGCGTTGCCTTTACCTCATGGATTTGCGTATGCAGCTCTTCACCAGTGAGTTCGTCATGTTCGCGAATATACTCGTAGATAGAACGCAACGACTGACGCTGTAAGGAGGTGAACTCTTTTGCACCTTCGGGCGGTGCTTCTTGAATATCAAATTTATACTTTTCAGGGCTATACTGGGACAGCCATATTTTTGCATAGCGGGCCCTATCCTGATACTCGCTCGCATCTGCATCGGTCAGTTGAGAACCTTTCATAGACGCAACTTTCTTCGCAAGATCAATGTGAGGCATTTGCACCAGATACGCTATCTGTGAGAAACGCGGCAGAAACGCTTCCTGAATCATGTTCCTGGACGAAGCCGGATAACATAATGGAAAAACCGATGTCCAATCTGATGCAGCGTTCTTAAAGTATTCGCCTGCAATGGTGTCGAAATGATCATAGAGAATCGGAATGGTGTCTCCATAGGGTTCAAAGTCAATCTCATGCTTCGGCTCCTTCATCATAAGAAAGCGCAGCATGCGCGTCGGCAAAAGATCAGCAATTTCTTTTGCTGATGACCCTTTGCCTTTTGACGAGGACATCTTCGCACCACCGAGGGTAAAAAAATTATAGGGAATATCGAGCGGCTCAGGGAACTGATAGATCTCTTTCAAAATTCGGCGCGCGATATCTCGCGATCCGCCTTTCGTATAGTGATCCTTTCCTCCGCCTTCCAGATGCACGCCTAGCACCATGAACTTTGCCGCCCATTCTACTTTCCAAGGCAATTTCGCTCGTCCGTCAAATGGATCTACTTTGCCAGAATGGCCGCAACCGACGGCCCACTTCACCAAATCAGCACTGCACGCATAAGATACTTGCTTGCCGTCCCATGCGGTCACCTTTGTAGTGCCTACTTTGCGGCATTGCTCACAGATGACCTGTAAGGGAAACCAATCATCGCCCTTATCAGATCCAGAAACCTCTTTATATATTTTTCTTATCTTGTCTGCATTGTCCAATGCAAGGCGAATGGCATTATTATATTTCCCGCCCAAATAAAGCGTACTCGAGCGATAGTACTCGGGCGTAAAGCCGGTATGTTCAACAGCAACCATAAACTCCTGCGCCCAGTACTCTGCATAGTTCGGTGCTGTCGGATCCGGTGAGGGTACCTCATACAAAGGACGCCCCATATAGGGACGATAGAGCTCCTGGTCAAGGTAGACCGGCAAACCGTCCATTGGGTCAAAATCATTCACTTCGAATAGGTACTTGTTTGGAATCTTCGCTTCGGTCAGCACATCTGAAACTATGCCATGAATGACGACGCCTCTGAGCGAACCCACATGTACTCTGCCGGACATCGTTTTTTCATCGCGAATAATAAGAGGCTTGCCAGCGGCAATTTCTTTTGCAAAACGATTTTTAGCTGAATCTCGAAGTTTATATCCCCAAAACATAAAAAAACGTCGGTTACCCTCGTCTTACAATTCTACCTAATTAAGGCCTAAAAATCAATGATTTTTGATCTTGACGCCGCAAAATAGTTTGCTAGGCTGATTGAAAGTTTCGTTCATTCCAATACATCCGTTATTCATCACCAAAGGAGGTGTACATGAGCAGCTTGAGGATGGTCCGAGACCTGCGTTTCTGGGGTGTTCTAGTGGTTCTGTTGATCACCGGACTCATCGGCTATGGACTGGGCCAAGGCAAAGGATCAGCAGGCGATGTGGCCCACACTTTATTGGGCCTCGTCTGCTCTGGCGTCGGAGCCTTTCTCCTCAATGCGGTAATCATGCCATCCTTTGATCGTTCGAACGGAAATGAATCAGGCATGATTGCCGGCATCTTACTGGTTCTCTTTATTCTCGCCGGACTCGTGGTCGGAACGCTGTGGGCGCTCTTCTTCGGACCAAGCGTCGCGCTTTTCGTCGTGTCGATCGGCATTCAGCTTTTCGGCATAGTCGTGGCCTGCTTCACAGTCAACTAAACCAACAAACCATAACAAGGATTTGCAAATGCAAATCCTTGTTCACTTTATAACTCGCTAATATTAAACCGAACGTTTATCGCTATTTGATGACCTGATTTCTTTCGACAGTATCTTGCAAGCATCGTCGAACTGATAGCAATAGACTTCGCCCGTACCAATTTCAAGATCGCCTATGGTATCATCAGTGATTTGTTCGAGGTGTTTCACAAGTGCCCGCAAAGAATTACCGTGAGCAACGATCAATACATTTTTTGCCTGAAGCAAATCATTTTTAATCTGCTCCTCATAGTACGGGACTACCCTCGCATGCACGTCTTTCAATGATTCGCCTTCAGGTATCGGCACATCCCAGCCGCGGCGTAATGCCTGGAACGCCTCGTCGCCTATCTCTTCCTTGACCTGCCATTTATTTTTCCCGGTATGAATACCGTAATGCCGTTCATTGATCGCATGGTGGCGCCTGGTTTCTAACTCTTCGATACCAAGCTCTTTCAAAATTTCAGCGAGTGTTTGATGGGTGCGGCGTAGTGCTGACACATAAGCGATGTGGATCGTTTCGTTTTTCAGGGCTTCCCCAGCGGCTCGCGCCTCAGCAATGCCTGTTTCTGATAAGTCAACATCAGTATGGCCGGTCCATTGGCCGAGATCATTCCATGTTGATTTGCCGTGGCGGACTAGAAAAAGGAAGGCCATAGCTATTGCAACGCTGATGCCCCGGCATAGACGGCGCCAGCACCTAATGACTGCTCTATGCGCAGGAGCTCGTTATATTTCGCAATACGGTCGGTACGAGACATTGAACCTGTCTTGATCTGGCCGGTGCCAAGACCAACGGCAATATGCGCGATGCTTACATCCTCGGTTTCGCCCGAGCGATGCGAGATAATAGCTTTCCAATTCGCCTTATGCGCCATATCGACTGCTTGTATGGTTTCAGTCAAAGTGCCGATCTGGTTCACTTTCACCAGGATTGCGTTTGCAGCTTGTTCGCGTATACCGCGTTCCAAAAATTTTACATTGGTAACCAGCAGATCATCACCGACCAGCTGCATACTCTTGCCAAGCTTTGCTGTCATCTGCGACCATCCGGACCAATCATCCTCAGCTAAACCATCTTCAATGGATCGGACAGGAAATTCTTTTGAGAAATTTTCATACAAAGCGATCATTTCTGCGCTGCTATGTGCGGCATGCTCTGTCGCCAAGTTATATACTCCATCTGAAAAAAGTTCGCTTGCTGCAACATCCAAAGCAAATGCAATATCCGTACCAAGTGTATAGCCAGCTTTCGCAACTGCCTCAGCAATGAGCTCCAGAGCTTCTCTATTCCCCTTCTTGACCGCTGGCGCATAACCCCCTTCATCGCCGACTGTCGTGCCATACCCCTTTGTTTTCAAAACCCCCGCAAGCGCATGAAAGACCTCAGCCTGCATCTGTATCGCCTGTCTGAATGTTCTTGCACCCACAGGCATGATCATGAATTCCTGAATATCTGTGGAGCCTGCTGCATGCTGACCGCCATTGATGATATTGCACAGAGGCAGCGGTAAGCACATCTCGCGTTTCACACTGGATACATCGCGAATATACTGAAAGAGCGGAACTTTCTTTGACAGAGCAGCTGCTTTTGCTGCTGCGAGTGAAACAGCGAGGATCGCATTAGCCCCCAGATTGCTCTTCGTTTCAGTTCCGTCTAATTCGATCATTTTCTGATCAATGACCGTTTGCTGAGACGCGTCGGTGCCGATCAAAGCACGGCTGATCGGGCCTGTTACATTATCGACTGCTTTCAAAACGCCCTTGCCACCGTAGCGTGACATATCTCCATCGCGGAGCTCATGAGCCTCATGTGAGCCAGTAGACGCTCCTGAAGGAACCGCTGCCCTCCCGAGGCTTCCGTCATCCAAGATAACATCCGCCTCTACCGTCGGGTTTCCGCGTGAGTCTAGAATCTCCCTTGCTTGGATTGATTTAATTTTCATGCCGTTCAAACGTAACAATGCTTATAAGAAGATAAGTATAGCTAGACACTTTTACATTGTCTAGCTGGAACGAACGTACAAAATATATGATAAGGCTTAGCAAACTGCCATGCCTGAATCTTGCAGTGTACCGGCAGGCAAACTACTTCCTGCTATTCATAATCTTAAACCAATACAAAATATTTTTATCCCGCGCCTTGCATTCTTTGAATGCAGCGAAAGCCTTCGCATAATCTGCTTTGCACAGCATGAAAATTGACGCTTTCTCAGTATCTACGCCGCGAAGTTCTTCATAGATCTGCGCAGCAAGGTCCTGCCAAGGCTGCACCGGGTTATTCTTTTTTGACCCGGTGACATTCCTATTCTTTAAGATATCCTCAATGCTTTCCATACCGTATCATTTCTGAATTTGAGAGGACCAAAAAATTTTTTTATCATGCAGCCATTCAGCTACACTTTCCTTCAAACCGGCGGGCAGGATATGCGTCGCGGACATTTCCGTCAAAGGCAGCCATGCAAATGAAATGTGATCTTCGCGCGAGCGCACTTCAGACTGTGCAAGCGATCCGACAAAGACAAAACTATACTCATGCCGTTTTTGCCCGTCCTGAACAAAAAAATTCTCTGCGCTGCCCATATAGTCGCCAACATGAAGATCTAAACCGGTCTCTTCTTTTAGTTCGCGGACCAGGCATGCTTCCGCAGTTTCACCAAATTCAATATGCCCGCCTGGAAAAAAATAATGTCCTTTTCCCTGCGCTCTGCATAACAATATGCGGTCGTCATGGACAATAACAGCCCGTGCCACTAATTCAATGCCGTGCAGTTCAAGCATGCTCATATTCGATGTGAGGATTGCTCTTTCCGCGGTACTTCATGAAATACTTGATATAACTGATATTATGCGCACGGGTGCTTTTATTGAAGAGCAGCGACAGTGCGGTGCCCTCCGAAGACCCTCCGCGCATACGAATCGCCTTTGCTTGCGGGACATACCAGACTTCATACTTTTGTTCCCAAAATCGTCGACACCAGTCAGTATCCTCAAGATACAGGAAAAAACTTTCATCCAGATGCCCGACGCGCTCAAGCGAGCTCATGCGGGTAAGATAGCATGTACCAAAAAGCCAATCAACGCGTCGCTCAGTCGCGTGGTCCCATTCACGCAAAAAATACCAATCGAGCCATCGTTTCCCAAAAGACGTCGATCCGAGAAACGTTCTTCGAAAGAACGGCAGCCAGGGGTTTGGGAATCTGCCGCATGTATACTGTAATGTACCATCTCCATTGCTGATCGCCGGCCCTGCAATGCCTGCCATCGGATGCTTCTCCATAAAAGCATGCAGCGTTTCGACCAGCGCCGCGGTCAACACCGTATCAGGGTTAATGATCAATGCGTACGCTCCCTGAGCATTTCTCAAACCGATATTATTGCCGGCTGCATATCCATTATTATGCTCTGATTGAATAAATCGAACCTGCGGAAATGCATGAGCCATAAGCTCGCCGATGCCGTCATTCGAGTTATTATCTACGACGATAACTTCGACGCTGAGAGCACACGGCTGTAGATAGAAATGCTTAAGCTGCTCTGCAACCAGCTTCTTGCTTTTATAATTGAGTATGATGATCGAAACATCCATATCATTGAAGGAGTTGAGCCATGTCTTTCAGCAACGCTGCTTTATTTTTTTGGATCATACGCCTTTTCTTCTTGAACTTCGGCAACAGTTGGAAAAATTCCAACATTCCCTTCGGGCTTGAGCCGTCCAAAAAAGCTAAATAAAAAAACTTTCCTGTCTCGAACCAGATCACTGACGGCAATTTTTTTAGCGTAATACGCCACTGATGATTTTTGTATACCGTGAGCAAATGGTTCCGATATGAGTATCGGTTTATGCCTGAGCGCTTTTTTCGATCAGAACGGTTTTTGGGACTAAGCTCTTGCATGTATGAAAACTCAGTTCCATCATTTCCATTTGTGCTTACTGCGCGTATCGTACGCTGATGAAATGCTATTGCATCGCCGACCAAATGCTGCTCGCAATTCTGCAAGTTAAGCCGCCAGGCAATATCGACATCTTCCTTGTATAAGAAAAAATCCTCGTCAAAATACTCGTTACCGACGCCGCCGATCCGCGGTAGTTTCACGGCTTCAAGAGCAGACCTGCGGAACATGACGCATGCACCGCTTAATCCAAAAACGCGATGAGAAACCGTTGCTTGATTTTTTTCACTCTGCATGATATCGGATGATCGATACGGTCCCTTCACTTGTATCCCGCAGCTGTCGATCGTCCCGACTGGCTGATGCGCAGCATGGTCCCATGAGAGCAGCTTCGGTCCGACCGCGCCTGCGTGGGCATGCGCATCTGCATATCGCACCAGGCGTTCGAGGCAATGTTCTTCAAAAATAAAATCAGGGTTCACGACAAGCACATATTCAGATTTTGACCAGGCAATCGAGAGGTTATGCGCCTTTGAAAAGCCGATATTTTCCTTTTGGCGGATGACCTTCGCACTAGGCATGCATTCGCTGACCACCGCTGCTGATCGATCATAGGAAGCATTATCGATAGCGATCAATTCCCAGTCAGTGAATGTCTGAGCATGCAAGGAATCGCAAAAATCATGCAGGTATTTCTCGCTATTATACGTGACGACGCTGATAGAGATTTTAGGCATATGCAGGTTCAACACTATGCTGTAGAACCAGCATCGTCAAGAGCACATAGCCAATGCCTAATGGGTGGTTCAAATACGGGCTGACGACATGCACGATCAGGATAAAAAAAAGTCCCGAAAGCATGGAGGCTGCCCACAATGCGTCAGTCGTGTCTGCTTTCGAAATGCGCATGCTGCGGCGGAATTGGCGCACCATAATGAATGCCCAGAGAAGCATCCCGAATAATCCCCATTTCAACCATTGGTCTAGGTACCCCCACTCAAAAGAATACGTAATGACATTTCCATCGGGGTTAGATGGATTTTTGATGCGGGGATCATTTGAATGATAGCGGACCGTTGTTCCGAAGCCCTGGCCTAAAAAGGGCGACACTTTGATCGCTGAGAGCAAAGGACCCAGCAGCTGAGCACGGGAGGTGCCGGCAGCATCATTTGCGGAGAAGCGGTCAGTCAATGCGCCCTGTATATCCTTTCCCCCATTCGGAATAAAAATAAAAGCTACTACCAGAAACCCTGCTATCGCTAAGCTTATAAACACCTTCAATGATAGATGCACAGAGTCCATGAAGCGAATTTTTCTGCGAAAGACCGCGATCGCAAAGGTCAGACCCATGGCTACGAATAAGCCGATCCAATAACTGCGCGACATGCTTGCTATAATGCCCGCGAACAGCACCCCAAGGTACACAATGCGATTGACGCGCATCGTATGATCGTGAATGATCTCGGTGACTGCGTGCATGATGGCTATGCCGATGAACAGTTGTGATTGAATAAAGATGCGCCAAATCGCAGTTCCCGTGGCAGTGATCTCGCCGACTCTCGTATCTCTAATCCATAGATAGAGATACTGCACATTCAGAGCTTCATACTGGTTGGTAAAAATATTCATCAAGATCAGTGTTTTAAATGACAGCGCTAACGCAGCTCCGGTGAAGAGCGCTTTCAGAGCCGGGATCGTTTTCTGATCATAGACCAGGTGCCATAGGGGAATATACAGCAAATACAGATATGCATTACCGTCAAAAAAAACTGCTCCAAGCGGATGATGCAATCCCAGCCCCCGCAGCGTTGCCCACGCTGCAGGCAAAGCCAATAGCGCGTACTGCAAAGCATCGCGCTGAAAACCATGCAATGGCACAAATCTGCCTGAGTAGCGTTTCCAGGCCCAGAATCCCACGCAGATCACAAATAATACTATCCGCACCGGCAAATGCACGGGACCTAATTGCCATTGCAATTCAGAGCCGAATGAACCCCAGGTCAGCTCAGCAAGCGGCAAAATGAGCAGATTGCGTTCATCCCTTGCGATACAAAAAAAGATAAAAAAGATGACCAGTGGGAGCAGGCACCAGTTAAAAAACGGAAAGGTATAGGCAGCAAGGGAAATAACATCCAAAACAAAAAAAGCTGTAATTGCATACAACACGTTGCGTGCTATTGATGGACTGTTATTTTCCATAGCCGCGTATGCGTTGATAGACAGCGACCATCACCAGATTCAGCGGCACCGTCGCGAGTATGGAAAGATACCCGCGAAGTCCATAGTGCTTGCTATAGTAATGCAAGGCGCTTCGATTAAATAATTTTTGTTTCACGAGCGGCAGCGACTGGGAGAAGCTGCGTCCGCCATGGTGCGTGACCAGCACATGCGGTATATACCTGATGCGTTCCCCTGCTTCACGGAATCGCTTGCTGAGATCGACTTCTTCGAACCAAAGAAAAAAACCTTCGTCAAAAAAACCTATGCGATCGAGCACCTCTTTGCGAATGAACATAGCCGCACCCATAGGCTGGTCTATATCCTGCTGCAGAGAAGGATCAAAATCATCGGCATAATACCGGCGCATGACCTTCACATGCGAAAGAAGGTATTGTAATTTCAATAAAATAATGACCTGTGAAGTAATGGTCGGGTCGCGCCTGATCGATCCTTTTTGAAAACTCCCGTCAGCATTGACGATCTGCGGCGCTGCAACGGCGACTCCGGGATGGTCGTCCATAAAGCTGATCAGCGATTCAAGAACTCCCTCATGTAACTCAGTGTCGGGATTTAAAATAAAAACATACCTACCCTGCGCTTGTGCAAGGCCAATATTATTCGCGCGAGCGAATCCCCTGTTCATCCCCTGTGCCTTAACCTGCACCCATGGGTATTCGTCACGAAGCATTTCGAGGCTGCCGTCCGTGGAGCCATTGTCAACCACAATGACTTCTATGGTATAGGCATTGGTCCTGCGATGGATCGAGTCTAAGCATAATTTCAGATACTCACGGACATTCCAGTTGACGATGATAATGGAGCAATCGACCATATCAGACGCTTAACTTCTTATCGATGATATCAAGCATCTGGCGGGTACTCGCTGACCATGAATATTCCTCGACCACCTGCGCACGGGCACGGTGCAACTCAGGCGTATCTTCCTGTAATGCGACGAATAGCTTTCTATTCATATCCTCATCCGTTTCCGCGATATACACATACTCTTTCAGCGAATCGACCCCAGAGCTCGAAGTAGCGAGCACCGGTATGCCACAGGCTAGGTATTCGTACATTTTCATCGGATTCGTCGAGGTGACGAATGCTGATGCCCGGTGCGGAATTAAGCCGACATCAAACTGCTGAATATACATGGGCGCTTCGGCGTATGATTTATAACCGAGCAGATGAATATTCGGCACTTCTTTCAAGGAACCGGCATCTGCATCATGCCAAACGGGGCCCACGATAACGAATGATTTGGCAGGATTTTTTTTCGCCAGGAATTTTATGAGATCAATGTCTACACGGTCTTGGACAACTCCGATATACCCGATGATTGGTTTTGGCAAGTCGGCGATATCGCGATTCACCAGCACATGCTTCGACTGGTAATGCGTTATGTCGACGCCGTTCGGAATCCAATAGACATTCGACTGATTATCAAAAAGCTTCTGGAGATCATCCGCGACCGTAAAGATCACATCGGTGGTTTTCTTGATCTGTTCGTAATTTTTTTTCAATCGCTCCTTGAATCGCGCATAGGAAGCATGCTCGATCCAATTATCAACGGCATCGAAAACGGTCAATTTTGGATCCAGCTGCTGGATATACGGTGTCATGAACGGGAAATATGACCAGACTACGCTCTCATGAAAATCGAGTTTCGCAGCTATTTTTTTTACGCTCTGTATAAAATGGCCTGGCCGGATGCAAAACTCACTATTTGAATATACATACAGTTTATCAGAAAGCTTCGTTACTTTATCATATAATGACCACGATATGACTTTTCCGTCCTTCAGAGGCGGTACAACATTTTCTATATGATTCCGCAGCGCTCTCTTCAAGGTCAACGGCGGATAATCGACCGCAAGAATTTTACGTACCTGTTCGGATTGCAAAAGCTGGCGCAGTACATGATAGTTGCGATTGCTGACACCGCGCTGCCACTCAGCATATCCTGACATATTGAACATGATGATATCGAACTGTTTCATAGCTTATGACAATATTTGCTCCAATACTTCTGCCTGCTGTTTCCAATCAGGAATAACGCTCAAATGCTGCTGAGCGTTCTTGCCAAGGAAGGCGGCTAGCTCGCGATCCTGCAGCAAATGGACCAGCGCTTCAGTGATATCCTCCAGGTTTTCGCCGTCTGCATATACCCCGCAGGCGTCGCCGCCGATCGCTTCAGCAGTACCCGGTGTTTTTCCCGCAAGGATGGGCAATGCAAAAAAAGCAGCCTCGAGGTATACGATGCCAAAACCTTCAATATCTCCTCCTATCGTACGTGTCGGCATCGCGAACAACGAAGCTTGTTTATAGTAAGCGCCCAATTTCGAGTCAGGCAGATCGCTGATGATATCGACGTGGCGCTCCAGGTGCAATTCGGTGATCAGCTCCTCTAAGTAACCCCGGTCAGGTCCGTCGCCTACAATGCAATAATGAGCATCGGGCACTTTTTTGATAACTTCCGGCATCGCCTGAATGATCATATCCTGTCCTTTGCGCTTGACCAGGCGTCCCACGGTTAAAATTAATTTCTTTTTTCCATACTTTTTTATCGCCTCGCCTGCTGCCTTATCATTTACGGATAATTTACCTTTATTGAAGTATGGGGTGATCACGGTAATCGGCGATTGCAGTTTCAGATCTGCAACTATCTTTTTAGTTGCCTGGCTATTAACCACGATATGCTGCGCACCCTTTAAAATACTCGTGGTCATAGACCGCTTGTTTGCAAGCCCCAGATTGATATCAAGGCCATGCAACGATATGACATACGGTATTTTCAAAGATTTGCCTACCGCTTGAGCTATATTACCGAGAGGAAGTACATTAGGCGTCATAATGCACTCGATGCCATGCTCTTTGGCTATTTTTTTTACTACTGAGATGCCTCTGAACCAGCTTGGCTTCATGAAAGAAGACAGGAGTTTTTTGTTGATGATCGGCACTCTTCGGTCAGATGCTTTTTGATCGGTCAATACGATGTACCTATGCGGAGGCAGATGTTCAAATAAGTTATAGCAATACCTGGCTATGCCGCCACGGTATGGATAGTATTCATGCGTTAGTAGTAAGGTCTTTTTCATGCCCGTTTCAAAAGCGCTTTTACTTGATGCAGCGTCTCATGCGTAATAATGTTCTGCACCCAAAGTCCGGCTACGTACACTCCTACCCCGGCCAGAATAGCAATATACCATGGTCCATAGTGAAGCAACCCTCGAATAACAACGTAGCATAAGGCGCCGCTCAACAAAATTCTGAATGCGATCGACAGAGCATCAGCGCTGTCAAAATGCAGTACTGTTTGCGCAACCATGATACCCAGCACAAAGACAACCGTCGTACTGATAAGAGATGCGATAGCTGCACCAGTGATGCCCAGCAAAGGGATCAAGATCACATTCAAAAAGACCGTGGCCACAACCCCGACAGCCAAATGCAGCGTCTGGCGGTTTTGCCTTCCGATGGCATTCAAGAGCGATCCAATGGGAAAATTTATAAAAAGAAGCGGCAGCGAAGCACAGAGCAAAATCAGCGGCATCACCGATCCTGCAAATTCATCTCGGTACACCAGCGGTATGATCACGCGCGCTGAACCTGCAATAATTGCAACAACAGGTACTGAAAAGATCAGCAGATAGGTGCATGCCTGTACGAAAATTCTCGGCAGCCGTTCACGGTCATGATGCCACATTGAGGTAAATGCCGGGTACAAGCTGGCTACGAATGCCATCGGAATGAACTGAAATGCAAAAGTGATCTTGTAGGCGACACTGTAAAGGCCAACGGCTGTGTCATTCAACAGTGCTTTAACGAGAATGGTGTCAGTGTACGCATTCGCTTTGATGCATAACATGGCTACTGCAAACGGAGCAGCCAGATACAGCAGGCGGATCAGCAGTTTTTGATCAAAGGCCACTGGCGCATGATTGACGAGCATCTTGCGCATAGCAGATATGCCTATCGCGCAGTTCACCATGCTGCCCAAGAGCAAGGCGCACATGAGAATGGTGACCGGCGCATGTTGATACATTGCAATGCCGCCTGCGCATAATACGGTCACCTGAAACACAACGGCAGAAATGCTTTCGTACCATAGATTTTGAAAAGCGCGCACTGTGGCAAATAACGATAAGGATACGGTATCGAAGACCGCAATAGCAAGCGCAATATAGATCAAATGCCTCTGAACAGCGTCGGGAGCGATCCATCCGCTCAGCCCAATAAGACCAAGGATCAATACAACAGCAAGCGCTGCTTTAATATACAGCGTGTGCCAAAGTATCTTTTTTGCATGCTCATGGTCACGGGCCACCTCGCGGGTCAATGCCGGCGTCAAACCAATATCAACAATGCCGATGACTATCCCTGCTACTGAAAGCGCAAAAAAATACTTGCCGGTCAACGCAGCGCCTAATGACCGGGCGATAAAGACAAAATACAAAAAAGAGAGCGCTTTCTGTATGGTCAGTGCAGCAATGTAAAATGTCGTATTTTTGGCTATTCTCGTACCCGTAACAGCTGTTTGCATGATGCTCATTATAGCAAGATATCAGGCCTTTAGACAACAAAAACTTCAACGCCGCCCGTGGTTTGCGGACAGTGTTATTGCGGCCCAAATCGCCGCTATCACCCATTCTTTGAATCTGAATCAGTCTTACATGCGCGACATCCCCCGCATTCTATGCAGTGATCGGTTGGCGTTCCACAACCATCACAATTCCTTGGATACTTCTCGCTTCCGGTTTTTCTCTTGCAGGCATCACACCAGATGCTCATGGTAGGCTCCTTTGTAGGTACGAAGTTCAAAAAAGAATAGTCCTTTCGGACTATTCTGTCGAAATATACTGTAACGTAATGTTAACGCTTTGACCACTGAGGAGCTCGTCGTGCTTTCTTCAAACCCGGCTTCTTACGCTCTTTCACGCGCGGATCTCGAGTCAACATGCCATTTTTTTTGAGGGTTGCGCGGTATTCCTCGTTCATGACGATTAATGCTCTTGCAATACCAAGGCGAATTGCTTCAGCCTGGGAATTAATGCCGCCGCCTTGTACTTTGATAGTTACCGGCAGCATCTCATGGCCGGTCAATTTCAACGGGCTCATGATGACTTCCTGCCACTGCGGATAGTTGAAGTATGCGTCGTAATTTCTGTCATTCACGGTGATCGAAACTCCAGAACCAGCTTTCGCGTGAAGACGAACACGGGCGATCGATGATTTGCGCCGGCCAACTGTTGCAATATAATCTTTCTTCTTGGTCACCATAGGTATTATTTGGCTTTCTTTGCTTTAGTAAAAGTTAATCGCTTGATCATGACCGGACGCAGTTTGTTCTTTGGCAACATGGCATAGACCATTTTTCTCAAAAGCTCTTCCGGATTCGTCGCCATGCGTTCACCCAGGCTTTTACTCATAATGCCGCCAGGATAGCCCGTGAAACGATGATATTTCTTATTTGAAAGTTTCTTACCGGTGAACTTCAGCTGTGCAACGTTTTCGACCGCAACAAAATCACCCGCATCAATGTGATGCTGAAAGCTGACTTTATGCTTGCCCTGCAGCCAGGTCGCAATCTGGCTTGCAAGCCTGCCGCCAACTTTTCCTGCTGCATCTACAGAGTGTTTTGTGCGTTCAATGGTCATATTATACAAATTCAATGCGAACCATAGGCGCTGCATCACCCTGGCGCTGACCGAGCTTGGTGATGCGCAAATAGCCGCCAGGTCGCTCTTTATAGCGAGGTCCAAGCACTTCAAGAATTTTCTTAACCGCTTTTTTCTCAGGCAAATACTTTCCCAGTTCCTGTTTAGCATGCAGAGACTTGACCTTGCCTTTCGTTACCAGGCGTTCAACAACGGGACGAATGGCACGCGCCTTCGTCGCTGTGGTCGTTACTTTCTCATATAAAATAACGCTAGTCGCCAAATTCGAAAGCATAGCCTTGCGCGGCCCTGTCTTCCTTCCAAATTTAAATACTTTCTTTTGGTGGCGCATACGTGTTATTCAGCTGATGGTGCTTCTTCATTTTTTTCTGCTTTGTCTGCTTTCTCAGCCTTGGCCTTCTTCTTTGATTCCTTTACCGGCTCTGCTCCTGCAATTGCTGAGAACTGTTCCTGCAAGATGGCGACGCATTTCTGGACTGCATCTTCAGCGCTCATTGTGCCGTCAGTCGTTACTGATAAAACTACTTTCTCATAATCAGTACGTTGGCCGACTCGCGTATGCTCGATATTGAAACCGACATTAGCAATCGGGCTGAAGATCGAATCGATTTGCATCAAACCAATATCCTTCTTATCAACCACACGCTCCTCGACTGGCTCGTAGCCAATGCCTTTCTTAACCACAATTTCCATTGAAAGATCAGCCTTTTTATCCGTCAGAGTAGCGATAACCATATCAGTATTGATGATCTCAACATCAGCATTCTTCTTTATGTCTGCAGCGGTGACTTCCTTTTCGCCTTTTGCATGCAATTCAAGCGTTACCGGCTCATCACTGTGGCAAACGACGCGGAGTTTCTTCAAATTCATCATGATCTGTACGATATCTTCCTTCACATGATCCAGCGTATCGTATTCATGCTGTACGCCATTGACCTTGATGGCACATACTGCTGCGCCTGGCAATGATGATAACAGCACGCGTCGAAGCGCATTGCCTACCGTCGTTCCATAGCCAGGATAGCAAGGCTCAATGACGACCTCAGTCATATTGTTCTTGCCTGCAGTGTATTTCACCGTTGTTGGTGTTGGAATTGCGCTCGACATAGCTTCGTAGTGTTAGTTTTTAAATTTTTAACGTGAATAGAACTCGACGATAAGATATGTTTCGATATTTTGCGGGAGCTCTTCAGGCTTTGGTTCTGCGGTCACCGTGATCGAAAGATCCTTAGCATTAACTGACAACCAGCCGGGAACATCTGCCTTTTTCATAGTTTCAAGTACATTCTTCCAATAGGTCGCTCCTGTTTTTGTGGCTCGCACCTTAATGACTTGGCCGACTTTCACGGTATATGACGGAATATCGACGCGGGCGCCGTTGATCTCGAAATGGCCATGGTTCACAAGCTGACGAGCTAATTGCTTCGTCGATGCGAGGCCTGAGCGGAACACCACATTATCAAGCCTCTTCTCAAGCAAGGTCATCAAATTAGTCCCAGCGCTGCCAGGCAATGCCTGAGCCTTTTTAAATGTATTTCTAAATTGACGCTCCAGCAAACCATAGATAAACTTGGCCTTCTGCTTTTCTCGCAGCTGCTTGCCATAATCAGAGAGCTTGCCACGCGTCTTTTTCTGTCCATGCTGTCCCGGCGGATAATTCCGCTTAACAACTGGGCACTTGAAACTATCGCAAAGTTTGATTCCTTCGCGGCGGCAGAGTTTATGCTTTGGTCCTGTTTTACGAGCCATACTGTTTTATACTCTTCGGGCTTTCTTAGCGCGCACGCCATTGTGCGGGATCGGGGTTGTGTCCTTGATCGAGAGCACTTCAAGTCCAGCGCCATGCAAAGCGCGGACTGCTGATTCGCGTCCCTGTCCTACGCCTTTCACAAATACATCCACTTCTCGAAGCCCATATTCGCGGGCTTTCTCAACTGCAGCGCGTGAAATGATACCAGCTGCATAGGGCGTTGATTTCTTCGGCCCCTTGAACCCATTCTTCCCAGCGGATGACCAAGCCAGAACATTGCCCTGCGGATCAGTAATGCTGACGATAGTATTATTATAGGTTGCCTGCACATAGGCGCGGCCACGCGGAACGATCTGCTTCTTCTTTTTGCGTGCTTTAACCTTCGGCGCTGCAACTGCATCGGTAGTATCTGCTGCTGGTTTCTTTTGTTCGTCCATAGTCTCTATAAAAATTATGTCTTCTGAGCAGCTGCCTTACGACCGCTTCCCATAGTCTTACGTACATTGCCGCGTACAGTCCTGGTATTAGTCTTGGTGCGCTGGCCGCGTACCGGCAAATGCTTCGCGTGTCGCGAACCGCGATAGCTATTGATCTCTTTCAATCGCTTGATGTTCGAAAGCACTTCGCGCCTCAAATCACCCTCGACCCGATGCGTATCTTCAATCACGCGTCGAAGATTATTTACTTCGCTTTCTGAAAGATTTTTCACTCTGGTATCCGGATTGATCTTCAGCTGGGCAAGGATTTTTTGAGATGTGGTAAGCCCGATACCGTAGATATAGGTAAGCGCTACTTCAACTCGCTTCTCCACTGGAATGGTAACTCCTGCTATACGTGCCATAGATTATCCTTGTCTCTGCTTATGCTTAGGATTTTCGCAAATAACAACCAAACGTCCCTTTCTGCGGACCTTTTGGCATTTTGAACAAATTTCTTTTACAGAAGCTCGTACCTTCATTCGATTATTTACGATATGTTATGCGCCCCTTGGTGAGGTCGTACGGACTGATCTCAACCCGAACTCTGTCACCTGGTATCAAGCGAATTTTATTCATCCGCATTTTTCCGGACAAATGACACAAAATTTCATGTCCATTATCCAAAGTCACCTTGAATGTAGCGCTCGGAAGTAATTCCTCGACCACACCCTCCATCTCTATAAATCCTTTGGACGTATCTTGGCTGTCTTGTGGCATTAGTCTCTCTTAAACAAAAACTATAATCAGCCGTAAAGGCTGAAAATAACTCGTGATAATTATACAGTTTTTCTCTAACCTGTCAAGAATTAAAGCTCCCGCAGTACCTTAAACCAACTGCATGTAAAAACAGCACTAATATTAGCATTTTCTGACTATTGACAAAAATTAGATAATCGTGTATATTGTTGACGATTGATTTCTGGTCTTCGAGTCCGGCAAACAGTCCACAAACCAAAACCAACGTCGAAAGGGAGGTGGTACCTTGAACAAGTTCCATTGCACCGCAGCGCGGAGCGCGCATCTGGGCCTGAAGGCCATTTATAACAACGCGACCGGCGACGCCGAGACCAGCTCGATCAACTGATCGACCAGGCCGACGGCAAGGGGCAGCACTCGTGGAAATGGGAAGACCATTTTCAATGAGCAGCTGCCCCTTCTCTTTTCCAAAAAATTATTCGAGTACAGCCTTAATACGCCTGACGCCAGCAGAACTAGCTTCTTCCTTTTGAATCTTAAGCTTTCCCATATCTTTCGTGTTCTGCACATGCGGACCACCGCAAATTTCTTTACTAAAGTCGCCCACAAAATAGACTTTGACTTTGTCTCCATACTTGTGCTCAAAAACACCTGTTGCGCCAATCTTCTTCGCATCAGCGACTGACATCTCTTCGAAATGAACATCATGTCCCTTGGCGATCTCGGTATTGACCATTTCCTCTATTTTGTGAATCTCATATTCTTCAAGCTTGCGAGGAAATGTAAAATCAAAACGCAAACGCTCAGCCGTGATATTACTGCCACGCTGGTTAATATCCTCGCGTCCCAAGATGCGCTTCATAGCCTCGAGCATGAGATGGTTTGCTGTATGATACTTCACTGTTTGATCACTATGATCAGCAAGTCCACCTTTGAATTTCCCGGCTGAGGCGGTGCGGCTTTTATCTTGATGGTCTTTCATCAATGCAGTAAAGCTAGCAACATCGACTGATATATTCTTTTCATGTGCAAGCTCCTGCACCATTTCCAGTGGAAAACCATAACTTGAAAATAAGGTAAATGCATCTTCACCAGAAATAGTTCCAGCTTTTGCATATTTCTCGAAAGTTCTGGTTCCTTGATCTATTGTCTTTGAAAACTTTTCCTGCTCCTTATGCAGCTCCTCTACTACTACATCATGATTACGTCCAAGTTCTGGATAGTCATTGTGATATTCTCGTGTAACGATCTGAACCAATGAATCAAATTCTTTGGAATCCAAATCAATCATCTTCGCGTAGCGTACCATACGGCGAATCAACCTGCGCAGGACATAACCCTGGTCAACATTCGAAGGCCGGATAGCTCGTTCATCAGCCAGCATGAAAACAGTAGCACGAATATGATCAACGATGATCCTAACAGCTCGATCGTTTCCTTGTGCCTTTTTCGCTGTTCGATTCACATGCGTAATGAGCGGCTCAACCGTATCAATGCTATAGACCGAGTCCTGACCATCAAGCACTGCAACGGTGCGCTCCAAGCCCATACCAGTATCAACATTTTTCTGCTTCAATGGCGTATAGGAGCCATCTTTCTGTTTTTCATAGGCCATAAATACATTATTCCAAATCTCGATCCAACGGCTATCTTTCGGATCATATATCTTGGGCGCAGGCTCATTAGCGCTCCAGTAAAATATCTCTGTGTCAGGTCCGCAAGGACCAGAATCTCCTACTGGTCCCCAGAAATTATCATCGAGATACGCGATCCGATCTTTTGAAACGCCATGTAGTTGCCAAAGATGCGCTGTTTCTTCATCTCGTGGAATACCTTCTTTTTCATTGCCGTCGAAAACAGTAAATGCCAATTTATCCAGAGAAATACCAAGATATTTTTTATCTGTAAGGAATTCAAAGCTCCATTCAACGGCATCTGTTTTGAAATAGTCGCCTAAAGACCAATTGCCGAGCATTTCGAAAAAAGTCAGATGCGTACCATCGCCTACTTCATCGATATCCCCGGTACGGATACACTTCTGTGCATTGGCGAGCCTGAGACCCTGCGGATGCTTCTCTCCTTTGAGAAATGGGGTTAAGGGGTGCATACCAGCTGTGGTAAAGAGCACGGTCGGATCATTCTCTGGAATCAAAGAAGCCGAAGGCACGATCTCGTGGCCTTTGGAACGGAAAAAATTGAAGTAGAGGTTTTTGAGCTGACGGCTAGTCATGGGAATTAGTATATTGTAAAAGTACAAGGAAAACAAGATTTTTTATATTCAGGAGCTTTTACTACTATAAACTATTGACAAAATATATTATTTATGCTATTTTACTCGGTCTTTTGCATCACAGTCAGAAGGCTTAGTTCTTCGAAATCACAATTTACGGCGACTATGGTCGCTCTAAGAAGGGAGAAAATGTGCGCTTTCAAAAACGTCTTTTTCTGTTCATCGCGGCCGCTCTGTTGAGCGCAACTCAACTCAGCGCCCAAGCACCGCCAGAAATGCTCAGTCTTTCCGCGCCCTACGGATACAACGGTGAGACGGTGGCGATCGACGGGCACTATCTCTTCGGTCCCTACCAGACGACGGTGACATTCAACGGTTCTCCTGCGCTGATCATCTTCCAGAGGACCTACGGATCAGATTCACCAATCCTCCAGGAGATCGTCATGCTGGTTCCGGATGATGCCTGCTCGGGCCCAGTGTGCGTACGGACGCCGTACGGAACGACTTGCTGGCCAGATTCATTCACAGTCTGGCCGTATTCCGAAACGGATGATGACTTCATCGGTGACCACTGCGACAACTGTCCGAGTGTAAACAACCCCGACCAGTCGGACAGCGACGGTGACGGGGTCGGCGACGCTTGTGACAATTGCCCGACCATCTACAATCCGAGTCAATCGGATTTCAACTCCGACGGCCAGGGAGACCACTGCGACAACGACGACGGCACCGTCTATCTCTCGTTGCCCGAAAAAAGTACGATCGAGTGGGACGGCGACTCAGGAGCCCATCCCTGGAACATCTACCGAGGTGATCTAGCGGAGCTCCGAGCGAGCGGAACCTATACGCAGCCTAGCGGCACGAATCCTGGAGCTGGACGAGAGTGCAGCCTGATGCAAGTTCAAACCACAGACTTCGACGTTATCAACCCCGGTGAAGTGTGGTTCTATCTCGTGAATGGTACCTACCCGAACGGGATCGAATACGCTCTTGGCGCGGATTCGAGTGGAACCATGCGACCGAACGACAATCCGTGCGGTGTTCAAACGCCTAACACATTTACGGCAAAATACTGGAACACACCAATGTACCAGTACGAGCCGCCGATGCCGACGTGGGCACCGGACATCGTGACACAGGTTCCCACGGTCGACTTCAACTGGGGGCAAGGCTCTCCAGATCCTGCCATCACCAACGACCACTTCATGGCGGAATACACGAAGTACCAATTCTTTGTAGGCGGCCCCTATCAGTTCAGGGCAAAGGTCGATGACGGAGTTCGAGTCTTCGTCGATGGCTACAGGGTCATCGATGAATGGCGCGATCAGGGTGAGCCGACCTTCTATGGCAACATTACCCTCAACGAAGGACTGCATGCCATCAAAATCCTCTACTACGAGGATGGCGGCGGTGCTGTCATCCAGGTAAACTGGCAGCGTCAGTAGCAATCATCCGCGGGGGACGATCACTATCAATTCGGAATCAACCGAAGCGATACGGATCTCCCCCGCTTTTCTTTTACGTAATTACCCCACTCCCGACAAGTTCCTTACCATTATAAGCAGCGAAAGTTTGGCCTGGTGAAACTGCTCTTTGCGGGCGAGCGAAGCGAGCCCGCACAATTACTTTGCCCTCTGACTTCACGACGGGATTTTTCGACTTCGTCCCGCTTCGCGGGACTTCGCTCAAAATGACTGCCTGATCCTGTTGCCGATAGCGTATCTTTGCTTTGCACTTCAATGGAAAGCAAAGCGGCTTGGCAACCAAATGCCAGTCTGAAACAGTAATTTCTTTTTTGAAAAGCTGTAATTGATGTTCAGTGCCAACAACTAAGCGATTCTTTTTCAGGTCTTTATCTATGACATAGAGCGCCGGTCCTCCGCCAATATGAATTCCTTTCCTTTGGCCGATAGTGTAGTAATACACTCCCTGATGCTGCCCGAGTACTTTCCCATTCGTATCAACGATATCTCCTTTCTTTGGCTTGATCCATTCTTTCAAGAAATCGTCCATATCAATATTTCCGACAAAACATACGCCCTGGCTGTCAGGCCTAGTAGCATTTGGTAATTTAATTCTCTTCGCAAGAGTCCGTACCTCAGGCTTTGTTATCTCCGCCAATGGAAAAACTACATGAGATAATTGCTCCTGTCCCAGTCCTGCCAGAAAATACGATTGATCCTTGTTCTTGTCCTTGCCTTTCAATAGATGAAAGATGCCGTCTTTTGTCTTTTTCACTCCTGCATAATGCCCTGTAGCGATTGATTCGTACCCCTCTTTTTTTGCACGATCCAAAAACACACCGAACTTGATTTGCGTATTACACATGATGTCGGGATTTGGTGTTCTGCCGCTCTTATACTCATAGACCATATAGTCAAAAACCTGTTTGTGATACTCTCGTTCAAAATTCCAAGTCTCGAAAGGAATTTTCAAAAACCTTGCTACTCTACGAGCTTCTCTCATGTCCTCTTTCCAGGGGCAATCGACACCTTTCATTGGCAATGAGAAATTCTTCATGAATACGGCATGTACTTCATAGCCTTGTTTTTTCAGCAGATAGGCAGAAACAGCAGAGTCTACGCCGCCCGATAATCCGATCAAAATGTTCTTCTTACTTTTCATAAGATGCACTATCTATAATGCAGGCACCGACGCTTCACACCCGGGCCCGCTCTTTAGGGTGTCCAGCGCACGCGCCTGCATCATGATTCATTGTACAAACTTACTCACTACGAGCAGGGATGTGTGTCGAAAGTCCCTTGCGTAGCATGGGATGCGAAACGGCAGCCCGGCGAGAATAGTTATAAATACCTTTCCTTATTCTTCTGATGCTCGGCGAACGTTTTTGCATAGTGGACAGTGCCGGCGCTATCCGTTAAAAAATAATAATACGGATTCGACTCAGGGTAGATCACCGCTTTGAGGGCGTCAAGGCTTGGGTTACCTATGGGGCCAGGGGGAAGGCCGCGATATTTGTAGGTATTGTAGGGCGAGTCTATCAGCAAATCCTTGGCCGTGGATTTTGTTCGGCCGCTATCAGTTATGTAATTCACCGTGGCGTCTGATTGCAGGGCGATATTGTCTTTGAGCCGTTTCAGGAAAATATCAGCCACGATTTTACGATCCTTGGTTTGGGAAACTTCCTTTTCAATGATCGAAGCTAAAATGACAACCTCCTCTATCGTACTTTTTTGTTTTGCAATAGCCTCACGCATGTCCTGGCTCATCTTCGAGTCAAAATTCCGGAGCATTTTTTGCAGCAGCTGCTTCGTATCTCTATCAGTATCTACCGCATACGTATCGGGAAACAAATATCCTTCGAGAGTAGCCTTGCCGATCGGCTTCAGAAAGTCATAATTGCCGTTCCACAGCTCCGCATTCTTGGTCAGGGAGTCAAATGCATCAGCTGAAAATCCCTGTTTCGAAAGGTAGGTGCGATATTCCTTCAGATCCCAACCCTCGATCAATGTGACCGTTCCTCCGGTGGCAAATTTTCCTGACGTAAGAACAGTGATGACCTGCAGGACATTTTGATCGGGTGTCAGTGAATAGGTGCCTGCGTGGATTTTGGCTTCTGCATGCATTGCCCGCACCAGGATGTCAAAGGCCAGCGAACTTTTGACCAGGCCGGCTGACTTCAGCGTGCGTCCGACTGCATTCACTCCTTGTCCGGCTCCGACGCGAAAAATTTGTTCATGCGCATCAGCAGAAACTGCTCCTAAAAGCGAAACTGACCGGAACAAAAAAATTACACCTAAGAGTACTAGCAGTATAAGAAACTTGCGCATAGGCTATAGATGATCCTCCAAGCCCAGCTCCTTCATTTTCTCGAGTAATTCTTTGATGTCTGCTGATTGCTTTAACGACGATATAAACAAAGCATCTTTGGTATCGATCACTGCAAGGTCATGGATGTCATTAGCGACTAATACTTTTTTCCCAACGGTCGAGTATAGTAAATTATTTGTTGCATTTGAGTGCACCACGGTGCCGCGGGTTACGTTTGCGGATGTCTCTGATTCTGCCATTCGCTTAACGACATGCCATTTGCCCAAGTCGCTCCAGCCGATTCGATTTGATACGCTCATTGCAAGCTTTTCAACGTGCTCAGTGAGAGCGGTCTCGATGGTAATTTTTTCAAGCTCAGCATACTTCGCTCGAATACGAGGATCGGAAGGATCATGGACCATGATCTTGGCTACCTCGCGGCATATCTCGAACATACCAGGCTGAAATTTCTCGAACAGATCGAGAACGGTGCCCAGACGCCAGATATACATGCCCGTATGCGCATAGTATACGCCGGATTTCATGATCTCCTTCAAAAAATCGGGCTCAGGCTTTTCTACGATATCGTCGATCTCGAAGATGCCTTCAGCTCCCACCTGCTGCAAATTCTTCCCGGCTTTAAAATAGCTGTAGCCGGTATCAGGATAACTCGGCGTCACAGCCGGGGTCAAAATGTAATCATGATGAGACTTGATGAACTGTTCGCTAGCGCGCAACAGATCCTGAAATGCACCTACATCTCCTATGAAATCGTCTGAGGGCAATGAGGCAATGATTTCGCCTCGATCTACGAATTCTGCCACGTAACAGACCTCAAGGCACATGGACGGGCCGGTATTTCGCGTATCAGTTTCAATGATCTGATTTGCTGCCGGTATCTCAGGCGCTAATTCGCGAAAGCGTTCGACAAAACGCTCGTTTACTGAAACGAATACATCTTCAGGTCCATGGATGAGGGGTGTCAGGCGCTCATACGTCATCCGGATCATGGATTGCTCGCCGACCAGGTTTTGGAATTGCTTCGGATTGGTTTTACGGCTCAATGGCCAAAGCCTTGTCCCGATACCGCCTGCTCGAATGACGTATTTCATATATAATACTGTAACAAAAACACGTGAAAAAGACTACTCGCTGCACTTCTTTTCTCAATTCCTACGATAGATGCTATACTAACTATGCTATGCGTCTATTTATAGTACCTATTGCGGTCATGCTGGTAACCCAGGCGATAAAGCTGTCTATTGAATATTACCAGGGAAATTTCAGCTGGAGTCACGTCAATAGCTACGGCGGCATGCCATCATCACATGCGGCTTTTGTCTCTTCGCTGTCCTATACGCTGGCGCATTACGACGGGATCAGCAGCCCTGCCTTCGCAGTTTCAATAATTCTTTTAGTTATTGTACTGCGCGATGCCATGGGCTTCCGCTGGCAACTAGGCATTCACGGCAAAATACTGAATAAGCTGATCAAAGAACTCCCGGCAACAAAAGAATATCAATTTCCGGTACTCTCAGAACGACTCGGGCATACGCCCCTCGAGGTGACTGTCGGGCTTGTGACAGGCATCATCCTCAGCATGATCGCCATAGCGCTCATTTAGGGGCCGACTAGAGTAGCGATATCCCGATAATCTCATCGGGTTTTTTTAACCCCATTATTTTTAAAATGGTCGCAGTTATATCCGGCAAAATACCGGCAGATGAAGCCATACTCAAATCGTGTCCACGAATACCATAGGAGACATTTTTACCCTGCCATGGTTTACCAATAATGATAAAGGGCACCGGATTATTTGAATGCATCTTATCAACCGCGCCAGTTTGTAAATTAAAGAGGCTTTCGGCATTACCGTGATCTGCAGTAATCAAAACCGCACCATCATAGGCAAGGGCAGTATCGACGATCTGACCTATGCACTCATCCAGCACCTGAACGGCTTCGATCGTTGCCTGCAAATTTCCGGTGTGGCCTACCATGTCTGCATTGGCAAAGTTAACGACGATAAAGTCATATTTCGACTCGCGGATCTCGGATATCAACCGAGCCGTGATTTCCCGGGCGCTCATTGCTGGTTTTTGATCATAGGATGCAGATTTTACTGATGGTATCAAGATATGCTCCTCGCCGGGATATTTCTTCTCCTGGCCTCCGTTAAAAAAATAAGTCACATGCGCATATTTTTCTGTTTCTGCGATATGCAGCTGGGCTAAGCCTGCGTCGCTTATGACTTTAGCCAGAGGCATCGTAACTGCTTCCGGAGGAAAGGCGACAGGCACCGGCAAATCTTTTTCATACTCGGTCATTGCAAGAAAATGCAGATCCTGCATATACACACGTTCAAATTTATTAAAACCCGGAAGTACAAAAGCTTTCGTTAACTGACGTGCCCGGTCGGCGCGAAAGTTAAAGAAGACAACACCATCCCCATTTGAGATCGTTGCCACCGGTTTTCCATGATCAGTGATGACCGTCGGCACTAATTGCTCGTCATAGACGCCCTTATCGTATGACTCCTGAATGGCCTTCTGCGGATCGTCAGACATGACATCAGCAACACCCTGTACCATAGCGCGATACGCTTTCTCAGTGCGATCCCACCTATTATCCCTGTCCATGGCATAGAAACGGCCGGCAAGCGTAGCGATTTTTCCAATGCCTAATTTTTTCAACACATCCTGCAGCTTACTGACAAAGGTCAATCCGCTATTGAGCGGCGTATCTCTGCCGTCGAGAAAACAATGTATAAATACCTTCTCCATTTTTTGCTGTTCGGCCAATTCTAACAGCGCATACAGGTGCTCATTGAAGCTATGCACGCCTCCCGAGCTGACCAAACCTATGATATGCAATGCCGTGCCGTTCTTTTTGACCGTCTTGTACAGCTCGAGAAATTCTTTATTCTGAAAAAAAGTTCCGTCTGCGATCGATTTTGAAATACGCGGCAGGCTCTGATACAGCACTCTGCCTGATCCAAGGCTCAAGTGGCCCACCTCCGAATTGCCTACCTCGCCCCACGACAAGCCTACTGCTTCCCCTGCGGCCTGTATGGACATGGCCGGATAATTCGTCAAATACGAATCCATGTTCGGCGTCTTGGCAAGACTGATGGCATTAGCCCGGGATGGCGGCGCAATGCCCCACCCGTCGAGTACGATCAGTACCACAGGGCGCGGTCGGACAAATGGTGCATTCGAGGGTGGCATACCTACTTTCGTATGAGACTCGACCCTGTCATGAGGTCTGGTTTATCAACGTGCAATAGCTCAAGCAAGGTTGGCGCAATATCAGCGAGGATGCCTTTCTTGCGAAGCTGCAGCTTCGGCCCTTTTTTGATGATAATGCAGGGCACGGGATTTTTTGAGTGTTCAGTGTCTATCTCACCGGTTGTTCTATTTACCAGTTCCTCTGCATTGCCGTGATCTGCAGTAATGCATATCATACCGTTCTTTGCGAGAACCGCTGCAACCATTTTACCAAGACAATGGTCTACGTACTCTGCTGCTTCGATGGTAGCCGGTACGCTTCCCGTATGCGCCAGCATGTCTGCATTTGAAATATTAACCCCGATAAAATCATACCTGTCGCTACTTATTGCTTTCAAAAATTGGCTGGTGATAGACGGCAGGCCCATTTTCGGAGTTTTTTTGTATGAAAGCACGTCCGGTGATGGGACCATGATGCGCTTTTCGCCTGCGACCGGCCGGTCATAACCGCCATTAAAGAAATAGGTCATGTGCGCGTATTTCTCGCTCTCAGCGATATACAATTGCCGGAAATTGCTCAGCACGACCGGCAAGGTGTCCACGATGTCGCGGCTCGGATATGCAGTGAGAATCGTTTCCAGATCCGGGCCAAAATCAGTCATGGCGACGAAAAAAACATTTTTTAATACTTTCAAGCGCTTAAATGCATGTGCATTGACCTTTTCAAAATCAAATTGCGTAAACGGCTTTGAGAGCTGCCGAGCGCGATCAGACCGTAAATTGAAAAAAACAACACTGTCCTTGTCGCTTATCTTCCCCACCGGCTTGCCATTTGAGGTGATCACGGTCGGCAGAATGAACTCATCGGTCTCGCCGCGATTATACGCATGCAGAACAGCATCCTCGGCTGAACTCGCTGTCTGGGGCGCTACGCCGCGAACCATTGCATCGTAAGCTAATTGCGTATGCTTCCAGTCCTTTTTCCTGTCCATCGCATATGCTCTGCCGATAATAGAAGCTATGGTGCATTGTGCGTTGAACAAATTCTGATACTTGCGAAGAAGCCGGATCGCAGAATACCGGGAGCTGTCCCGTCCATCCGTAAACAAATGCAGATAAATATTCTTAACCTTTTGGTAGCGGAAAAATGTAATAAGCGCTATCAGATGATCAGGCTGCGAATGTGCGCTTTGTCCGTTCGACAAGAGCCCCATCAAATGCACATTCGATTTATACTTGCGGGCATGTTTTGCTGCCTGCAAAAAAGCAGGATTCTTGAAAAAAGTTCCGTCTGAGATCGAGCGCGAGATCATCACGCTGTCTTGTTCGACAATGCGTCCTGCTCCGATATTCATATGGCCTGCTTCGGAATTTCCATCCTGGCCAAGCGGCAATCCCACATGGACCGATGAAGCCAATAATTCTGTGTATGCGTACTTACGCTTAAACTCATCCATATGGGGCGTTTTTGCCTGATAGAGCGCATTGCTCTCATCATGGGGGCCGATCCCCCAGCCATCAAGAATAAATAGCACAAATGGTTTGCTAGTTTTTGCCATGTAATTCCCGTTCAATTTCCAGCAATCGATTATACTTTGCAATGCGTTCGCCGCGGGCAGTAGACCCTGTTTTAATAAAATCCGCATTAACACCTACGGCAAGGTCTGCAATAAATGTGTCCGGGGTCTCACCGCTTCGATGCGAAATAGCAGTTGCATAGTTGTGCTGCTGTGCAAGCTGAATGCAAGATAGCGTCTCCGTTAATGTCCCGATCTGATTCAACTTGATCAAAATACTATTTGCGGCCCCCTGGTCGATGCCTTTTTGCAGCCTTTTAACATTGGTCACAAAAAGATCATCGCCGATCAGCTTTAGTTTTTCATGATGCGCCTTGGATCGTGCGGTATACTGTTGCCATGCCCGCCAGTCTTCCTCGGCAAAAGGATCTTCAATTGCGCTAATAGGATACTCGCGAATAAGCCCGTCATAGTATTCGGCCAGTTCAGATGAATCCATTTCTGTATGCTCAAGCTGTAACTTATATTTTTCTATTTCATGATCATAGAAAACCGATGATCCTGCGTCGATGCCAAGGGCAATCTCGCTTCCCGGCGTATAGTTGGCTTGCTCAATGGCATGCAGCAGCAGATCAAAGACGCGACGATGATTAGGAAAATTCGGCGCATATCCGCCTTCATTGCCCAGATCGGTATCCATATGTTCTGAAGTTAATACTGATCCTAGTGCATGAAAAATTTCACTGCCCTGCTCTAAGCGTTCAGCAAACGCTGTTGCATGATGCGGAATGATCCAGAATTCCTGGATATTGAGATTCGTCGCAGCATGCATACCTCCGTTGATGACATTGATAAGCGGAGTCGGCAAGTGATAGTCCTGATCGTCGCTTTCGCTCAGCGATCTAATATACCTATAGAGCGGCACGCCGAATGCTTGCGCAGCAGCACGAGCACAAGCGAGCGAAACGCCTAAAATCGCATTTGCTCCTAAGCGGCTTTTATTTTCAGTGCCATCAAGACCTATCATCAATTGATCCAGCCTCTGTTGATCATTCACATACATACCTGAAAGATGGGCAGCGATTTCGTTATTTACATTTGCAACAGCTTTCAAAACCCCTTTACCTCCGTATCGCTTCTTGTCGCCGTCGCGCAATTCAAATGCTTCAAAGGTGCCAGTAGACGCGCCCGACGGCACTGAAGCAGTTGCCTGCATGCCATTTTCCAAATGGACCGTTACTTCAAGCGTAGGATCGCCGCGGGAGTCCAAGATTTCCAATGCCTCGATTTTTTTTATTTTTTTTGACATGATCACTTCTTCTTCACCAGCGGTCGCAATGCAGGGCACGGTGTTCCCTGCAAGAACGACAGCATGGCTCCTCCTCCTGTTGAAACAAAATGAATCTTTTTCTCCGCTTTTGCAGCAAGCACAGCTTTTACTGTTTCGCCGCCACCGATATATGCTTTAGCGCGCGCTTTCATTAGAATGTGGACCAAAGCATGCGTTGCCTTCGCATAACGCGGGTCTTCAAAGTAACCCAATGGCCCGTTCCAGATCACGGTACGCGCTTTTTGGATAACCTGCTCATACAAAGCGATGGTATCAGGACCAAGGTCCAGTATCATCTCACTTTTACGAACGCTCCCGACTGCAGAGACGCGCGCTTTTGCAGTTAGCGATGAGGATACCAAGGCATCGACCGGCAGTTTCAGCTTATTGCTCATGAGATTCTTGCTCCAGGCAAGCATATGCGGTTCAATTTTTGATCTACCGACATCGTAATTCAATGCTGCAAGGACATTGTTCGCCAAAGCACCGCCCAGGAGCAAATACTCAACTTTTCGGAGCATGCGCTTCAGTAAAACGATCTTTGATGAAATTTTATTACCCCCTACAATAGCTACGATAGGATGTGCTGCATGACTCAGCAATCCATAGAGACGCTCGACCTCATACTGGAGCAAAAAACCCGCATAGGACGGCAAATGACGAGTCACGGCGACCATGGATGCATGATTTCGATGTATATTGCCGAATGCATCATCGACATATACATCTGCTAAAGCAGCCAATTCTTTACCGAGCCTGGGATCATTTTGTTCTTCCCGGATATCAAATCGAATGTTTTCAAGGCATGCTATCTGGCCGGGTTTTAGTTTTTTTGACCATGCAGCATAGTCGTCCATGCTTCCGTTCCAAAAGGCTATCGGCTTTCCCAAAAGCCTCGTCAGAGCAGCGACTATCGGCTTCAGGCTCAAGTCATGATCATGGCCATGCGGCCTGCCACGATGCGACACCACGATAACTCTCGCTTTTTTCTCGAGGAGATATCGTATAGTCTTGAGCGAGCTCTCTAGCTTCCACAGATCATCAGGCCCTATCTTCCCCTTTGTCACTGATGCATTCAAATCGCATCGAAGCAAAACCCGTTTGTTTCGAAGTAGCAGCACAGAACGTATGCTTCGCAATTTCATTATTCGGCGATTGAAATTTTAGTTATACCCGGCAGATCCGCCAAAAAACATAAATGATTCACTGTTGTATCAGCAACCGCATAATCCAGGATCCACGTATTGATATCAAGCATGACGCCGGCTGTTGCAAAATAGTCCTTCACATCCTGCGACGGCTTCTCTGAAAAATGAATCAACAACTGGATCGGCGCTGTGGAGCTCTTTCTCGCATTCAGAAGTTGTTTCTCAAATAAAGGACTTTTCGCGCAACTCAAATACGAACCGATCGGCTTCTCAGTACTATACAAAAAATCCAAAGAAAATCGTTTAGCATCTTTTCCTAAATAAAAAAGAGCCAGCATAACGAGCACGATAATGGCTATGACAAACTTATATTTTTTTGCTAATTGCAGGATTGCCATACAGTCCTATACCTGCATAGTATACCATAATACTGCTGCATGTTTAAACCCAGTCTCTCTATTCCAGCCTTTTCTGATAATCTTCGTCTTTTTGCATGCTTTCATTCAGCCACTGCCTGAAAAGGTCAGCCTTATCTTTCTTGATCTGCTTTGATTTCCAGATCAGATATCTATCCAGACGGGGCGACAGACGCAATGTATATTTTATCGTGAACGACTCTTGACCGATATTTTCGTCGAGGTATTGCAAGAATGCCTTTACTTTTTTGGTCAGTGAATCTGGCGAGTAAAAAACGATCTTAATGTACTTTTTTACGTCGGCATTATACGTCAACGCCTCTACAGACGCGTCGAGAATGCTGCCCTTCGCGAGCAGGTATAGCACCTGCTTCTTATGTGCGAGTGCCAGTGCCAGCAAATAACCAGTGTCAGCTTCAAGCGCTGTGCCATCGATAACTAACGCATCAAGTTCATTAAAATGCGTGCCGTCTAAATTACCTTTTTTAAGATCGATGTTCGTCCACACTGAAATACCGAGCCGCTTCAGTTCCTGCACGAGCTCCTGATGCAAGAGCAGCTCTTTCGGTCCCGATATATTGAGAGAAATAAAAAGTTTCATATGCCGTTGTTTGAGTGCTCATCTTGAATTAATGCACCGAATTCGGCGTCAGTTGCGGCCGCAGCATCAGCCCACAACACTTTTGCAACTGCAGCTGCCCAGCTCATATGGACAACGCTATAGGTGTCATCATGCTGCAAAACATAATGCTGATTAAAAAGGACGATCCGTTTAAAATTTTTTCTTAAATTTTCAAGATCTTGCTGGGCAATTTTTTCGTTCGCCTGTATATGCAAAAGCAAGGTTGTATATTCCTTATTATTTTTATGTTGTAATGCACTATGCGTGATGCCAAGAGGACTCGGGCCAATGATACATACTTTTTCAGAAAGTCGTGGTGTGAACGTCGTTTCCTCTTCTGCGTTTCCCACTTTGTTCAAGCTGATACCGAAATCAACCTTGCCTAAATATGTTTCATCAAAAGATCGAAACAGGTTCATTGATCTGAAATCAGATATAACTGCTTTTGCAGGGTCGATCAATTTATTGCCGAACATGATAGCAGCACTCTTGAAACTGGGATTGCTTGCAACTTGGATAGCGTTGATCAAATTTGAACGTAATCCCAATCCGCCAGATTTGATAATTGATGAAAGATCCTGTTCAGCAAGTGCTTCAGGCGAATAACGCGAACCGGTGAATATTACAGGCTTATTGAATCCTTTCAGTGTGAATTTCGCCGCGGCTGCCGCGAGAACCATACTCTCAGCACGCACCAAAACAACGAAACCATCAAACTCCACTTTTTTGGCTGCAAGAATTCTAAGAATATTATTCAAACTTTGCAGAGAAAAAGCCTCCTTCTCTCCTTGAAGAAAAATAGGAGTAATGTCTGTCAAAAGGGCTACTTCAGGTAGCTCTGAGAACCAT
Organism: uncultured Gammaproteobacteria bacterium; assembly: GCA_964402565.1. Taxonomy (GTDB): domain Bacteria; phylum Patescibacteriota; class Patescibacteriia; order UBA1558; family 2-01-FULL-52-15; genus CAYRBH01. The sequence goes on from CAYOCJ010000001.1 coordinate 570,231, forward strand.
GTTGGAATATCAGACTCTTGATCAACGAAAAAAATGCTCTTGTTTGCTTTGATACTCACAAGAGAACCCGAAGAAAACAGCAATGCTATTTTATATTTTTTATCAATTTTACTCATGTGAGTTTAGTTCGAACCTACAAACAAGTATTTTATTATTATAAAAACCATCGCTAGCGTAAATAATGGGCCTAGCCAAATATAATCATAAGTAAATAAAGGTAGAATAAGATTGCAAATTGATCCAAAAAAAGCTGAAATCAAAGTAGAAAATATCACAACCTTTAGTAAATTTCGGTGTGAAGATGTAGAAACTTTATATTTTTGCCATAAAGTCAGAAATCCTTTAGCAATGTAACCTAAAAAACATAAAGAAAAGGCCGCATACGGCAAAAAATTAATTTTTGTTTGATACGAAAAATTATCAAAATTTGAATAAATGTGTTCAACCTTAAAATAAAATATTAATACCGACACAAAGAATAATCCGAGAACGTATCTAACTTTTTCGCCAAAACTTATTGGTTTAACGCTATAAGGAAAGTAATGAGAAAATATGGAAAAAGAAACAGCTATCGAGGCTGCGGAAAAATAAATAATGGAGCTAATTGCAATTGCACTCTCAAGGCTTGATGCAGTAAAAAAAATTCCCGTTGCTAAGCTCCAAACAGCGATAAAAAAAAGCATAACTGAAAACGATCGATTTAGGCTACTCTTAGTGTTTTTAAGAAAAATAAATATCGATAGAGCTATATTCGCTCCTGCAGTTAAAAAGAGCAGAATTAATTTGTAATCTATAATCATATAAGCCGTCTTAATATTAATAGCCGTCCATTAAAGATTAGCACTTTCAGGATTTTAGTCAAGTGCCAAGGAATATTAAAATAATTGCTAATATTAGCAAAAATTTTTTTAATTTCTATTTTGTCGACAAAACAGGATCAGGCGTAATAATTGGTATTACAAATTGAAATGAGCTTCCTTTTTCAAGCCCATCACTCTCAACCCAAATACGACCTCCGTGCTCAGTGACCACTCTCTGCGCAATATAGAGCCCAAGACCCGATCCTTGAGTATTAACTTGTGCAATGCCTGTGCCTCTAACAAATTTTCTAAACAACGATTTTGCATCATTAGGTCTTATACCAATGCCGGTGTCTTTGCAAATAAAATGTAATTCATTCTTTTCCTCTAAAGTCACAATTTCTATGCGTCCCTTTGGGGTATACTTTATTGCATTATCTATGAGATTTAAAATTACTTCACGAACTTTATCACTATCAACAAAAAGCTTGCGCATGTTTTTTGCAGGTGAAAAACTAACTTTAAGACCTTTCGAAATAAATTGACCTTGCAACTCCTTCAAAACACTTTCAACTAATAAATTAACATCAACGGTTGTCTTATCGAGCTTAAATCTTCCTGATTCAATTCTTGAAACGTTAAGAAAAACATTTATAAGTCGAGCCAGGCGGGACGCGCTCTCAAAAAGATCTGAAATAATTTTTCTTTGCTTCTCTGGCACAGAGCCAAAATCGCCTTCAAGCAACATTGATAAATAACCCTTAAGAGCAGATATTGGGGTTCTAAGCTGATGTGACGCAATTGATAAAAATTCAGACTTGGCCGTATCAAGTTGTTTTAAGTGCGCATTCGCGTCTTGTAATTGTAAATTTGTTTCCTTGAGTTTTTTAGTTGCAACATTAATTTTGTCTTGCAGTTTTAAATTAAATTCGCCAATCGATTCATAAAGCTGTGACTTTTCTATCGCAACAGCTACTTGGGGAGTCAAACTGCTGAAAAAACGAACCTCATCATCTCCATAAATATCGCCCGATTGCTTTTGACCTAGAATTATTACTGCCTTTAATTGTCCTTCGAGATAAACCGGCGCACAAAACTCTATACCCTGTCTTTCAAGCTCATCAAGAACCTGTTTTGAACGCGTTAGTTCATCGGGATCCTCCATGTCAGCAACTCTCCTATACATTTCATCTGTAATAATAACGTCTTGTTTTTCTTTCAAAAACTCGATTAAATCACTTTTTGGATTAAATTCTTTACCTCCTAACCCACTCGTCAATGATAAAAATTTTGCGTTTTTCTGAACTAAAATATCAACGGTTTTTATTTTGAGATCATATGCCAAAGCAGAACGCAGGCTCGTTAATAAAACATCTAAATCAATTTCCTTCGCGATAATTATGCTAATTTCACGTAAAACCCCTTGATAGTCGATTTTTTCTTTGAAAAAAATATCATCAGTTAATTTTGCGAGAAAACGCTTAAGCGGGTCTAGCGCAATTACTACCGCAAATGATACGACCATAAATATCAACAACTTACCATACCGTCCTGTTTGTTCTTGAAGTGTTTCCGCAATGAAAAATGATGTGAAGGCAAAAATACTTGTGACAAAAGCCACAATGAGAAAATATAAAAAACTTTTTGCTAAAAGCGTTCTTATATTCATCAGCCTGTGACGAACTATGGAGTAGGTTATGAGAGAGAGATAAATAAACGAACCGACGACATCAAACTGACTAAAATTATCAATTCCAAGTAGCGGTAAAATAAAACTTGGGATTGTAGCCATAAAAGTAAAAATTAAAGCGCCAAAAGCTACGTAAACAATTTGCTGCCGCCTTAGTCCTTCTGCTTTAAAGCTTTCTGTAAAAAGTTTAAAGTCTACAAATAATAATGAAAAAACAATAAATGCTGTGTAGACATAAAATAAAGGTCCAAATTGGCCTTCAAAACTTCCAAAATTAACAGTATCAACCCTTTGTATAATTAACTTTCCATACAAACTAGTAAAAAATAGCAGAGCCGTAAAAAAAACAATTGTGCTAGTTCTAATGAAATTTTTTTCTTTTCCGATCAGATGAAATAGCCACTCTAACCCACTACCTAATATCAGAGCTCCAAAAGCATATTGAGCGTGTACCCAGATTGGATTATGACTATAGACAGTAATAAAATTACTAAAAGACCATAGTGAATTACACAAAGCCATCACAGCAAAATATCTGTTAATGGTGCTTTTTGTGTTTTGAAACAATACGATCCCTCCTAAGCCCAAGCTTAGGAGTGAAATAATTGCGACAAGTGTACTTAACATCGGGCTAAATGACCTTTAATTTTTTCCCCACATTGAAAATTTTTTCAAAAGCTTCATCAATTTGTTCGTATGAATGCAAAGCACTCAGCGCAAATCGAATACGTGCCATTCCTTTAGGTACAGCTGGCCATCTTACTGTGGGAGCAAAAACACCTGTTAAATAGAGTTCCTCCGCAAACTTCATCGCCAAATTTTCATCACCGATGTGAACCGGCACAATTTGAGTCACGCTCGAATAGGTGTTGAAACCGACTTCGTTTAGTTTCATCCTAAAATACTGTGCTTTTTTCATCAAATCTTTGATCACACTATTATTGGATTGAACAAATTGAATTGCTGCTCGCACAGCTCCTACAACACCTGGGGAAAGCGAGTCCGAAAACATATAGGATCTGCAAGCCACTCTCATATAATCAATTAATGCTTTATCTCCACTTAAAAAACCCCCTGAGACCCCAAGCCCTTTACTGAAAGTGGCCATATTAAGATGAACCTTGCCTTTGCGTCCAAAGTGCTCAGCCGTTCCCGCGCCAGTATCGCCCAATACACCAATCGCATGAGCGTCATCGACCATAACAGCGGCATCGAATGCGTCCGCTAAATCTAATATTTTATCCAAATGAGCAATATCTCCATCCATTGAAAAAACTCCATCTGTCACAATGAGTTTTCTGAAACGCTTATACCGAGAAATCTTTCTTTCTAAATCGTCAATGTTATTATGAGAATAAATCACAATTTCTGCATTACTTAGTTTACATCCGTCAACAATGCTCGCATGGTTATATTCATCACTAAAAATGACAGCTTTTTTTGCAAGAAAAGACTTTCCAAACCCAAGCAAGTTGATGTAGCCTGGTATTATGCCAGCATTTGCTCCATAGCCAGATGCAATTGTTAATGAATCTTCTGAGCCAACAAATTTTGACAGTTCCTTTTCTAATTCATTATGTATCAACATGGTTCCTGTTAGAAGACGCACGCCGCCTGTTCCTGCGCCAAACTCACGAATTGATTCTATGGCTGCTTTTTTTACTTGTTCATTATTTGCTAGACCAAGATAATTATATGAGCCCATCATTAGTATTCTTTTTTTATCTACGCTAACATATGGGCCAGTGGCTGTTTCCAAAACAATACCTTGTGGCAAACCTAATTTATTTTTTATGTAGTCGAACACTTTTTGAATTTCGTCCATACTCGTCTATTGACTTTTTTCAATTATATTCCTCCTCTTCAACTTCTGACTCAACGTCAGCATATCATTTTCCATAGTCCACTTCTCTGCTACCAGCTTAAATTCTCGTACTTGCTCAAATGATTGAAAATGCTCCAACATTTTTTTTATCTCTTCCGCATACACTACGTGCACGCGCTGGTTCGACAAGACCTGCGGCATCTCGTACGTAATCTGCTCCTTCTCGCACAGCATGCGTAAATTATCTAACTCAGGAACGATCAGCGCCGCTATTGCCCGCTCCGTATCTCCGTAGACCATGGCCTGAAGGATCAAAGGGCTCTCTTCTAACGCTTGCTCAATGGGCACCGGAAAAACATTACGGCCTGTCGACAATACGATCATTTCTTTAATACGGCCGATGATTAAAAGAAAGCCATCAGCATCTATCGAACCGAGATCGCCAGTATGAAACCACCCGTCACTATCGATCACCTCTGCAGTTAACTCAGGTGCATCATGGTAGCCTTTCATGACCGAATCTCCTTTGGCTAGTATCTCTCCGTTCGGCGCTATCCGTATTTCTGCAGATGCGAGCGGCAGCCCAACGGTACCGAACTTATGCATTTCGATCTGATTTGCGGCAAGAACAGGCGATGTTTCCGTTAAACCATAGCCTTCAAGTATGAGCACCCCAAGCGATTCAAAAAATTCCGCAATGTGTTTTGGCAGCGCTCCTCCGCCTGAAACAGCGAAACGAAGCATGCCGCCGAATGCCCCGCGCACGTTGTGAAAGATCAGCTTCTCACCTATATAATACATCAGTGCATCGACAAACGAAAGGCGTCCCTCAAGCCTCCGTACTGCCGCGCGATGTGCCCTGATGAATAGCAGGTGTACTATGGCGTTCGACGACAATTTTTTTATTATTTTTTCATGAACTCGTTCAAAAATTCGTGGTACGCTTACCACAATGGTCGGCTTTGCAAACTGCATGTCCTCAGCAAGCGTTTCGATGCTTCGAGCATAGGTGATCTGAGCACCCGAAAGCAGCGGTACATAATACCCTGCGGTTCGTTCGAGAATGTGTGATAACGGTAAGAACGAAAAAAAAGTATCGGACGGGAAAACAGCAATATGCTGGACTAAGGCTCGTACATTGCTCAAAATATTTACGTGCGTCAGTTCAACTCCTTTCGGCTTTCCCGTTGTGCCTGAAGTGTACACTATGGTATGTACATCGTTTGATTGCGGCTCGTAAGCTACGCTGCTGTCCGGATGTGCTGCGGTCGCATCCTGAACGATTGACTCCGATTCATATATTTTTAATGTTTTGTATGTGTTCAGCTGGCTTTGCATTGATTTTTTTAAGGCCGCATCGACGCACAAAAAAGAGCTGCCGGAGTGCTGCAAAATATGCTCTACATAATCATAGGTATATGTTGAATGGATCGGAACAGAGATGCCGCCGCATCGCGCTATGGCGAGATCTGCAATGACCCATGCGGGGCTATTCTTCATAAACAATGCCACGCGGTCGCCAGGATGAAGACCATCCTGCAACAATCGATGTGCAAATGCGTCCACCTGCTGCAGCAAGCGTCTGTATGATATGCCGTTTTTTTCTGAATCCCCGATCGTGCTCACGGCAATACGATCACTGTGCTGTTCAGCTGATTCTCGAAAGGAGTGATACACGGAATAACGGCCAGTAGGCATATTTACATTTCAATAAAGTGAGTAACCTTCTGAAAAATCTTATTCTTATTCTCCGAGCGCAGCGGATTATGGTTCAATTCCTTTAAAATGAACATTTCCTTGTATACGCTGCCAACATTATCAAAAATATACTCCGCGCTCCTCGGATGAGATATCCGGTCATCGCGCGAGTGAATGATAAGTATCGGAACAGTCACCTCGCGCAGGTGTTTTCTCGTGACCTGTTTGACTGAATCGCGGAAGTGCCCCAAACCATTCGTAGGAAACGAAGCATAATTGCCCGTTGATTCATATGCTTCGACGCGGTATTTCGATACATAAGGCTTCCGCACCTTTGAAATGCCGAAAAGCCTGAAGACATGGTATAGAATAAAATAGTAGGTCCGCCATTTCCAAAAAATCGACGGTCCGAGGCACACAATGCCTTTGAATCGATCCGGATACCGGCGTGCCAGATCAAGTGCTATATTTGCTCCGAACGAGTAGCCGATCAAAACTATCCTCTTTCCGGAAGCTGCTGCCTCATTCGCTACAGCCTCGACGCTTTCCATCCAGTCCTGATAATTGCTTTGGATCAGGTCGTCAATATCAGTGCCATGTCCGGCAAGGCGGGCCACCATCACATCAATACCCTGTGAATACAAAAAATCGGCAAGCTCCTTCATATCATACGGGCTGCCGGTAAACCCATGGATCAAGATTGCTACCGTATCATTGTCGCGATGCAGGTAATTATACGGCTTGGCCTTGTCTTTGACGGGATGCGCATCAGCATTGCTTCGAGACCTGAGGTTAGCCTTTTTTTGACCAAATAGCATGGCTCTAGTATACCAAGATTCGCCCAAAATGAAAAATATGCGATCCGAGCTTCATACGAACTATGGACGAATGTCGACCTACTTAATGTGAAAAATTTTGAGCTTGGTCAGCGCCTTTTCTGCAAGATGCAAACGATCCTTGCTTTCCGCATAGAGCGTAAACAATCGCTCTCCTTTTTTAACATGCGTGCCATATTCTTTATTTAAATACAGTCCCGCTAATTTGACCGAGGGTGCGCCAAGAATGCGGCAGACATAATTAATGCCTTTATTATCAGTAAAGATTATTTTGCCGCTCTTGGGGGCTGTATAGTACTTCTTGTGAGCGCCAAGCGTGATGTCTTCTGAATCAATATCAGGATCTCCGCCTTGTTCCTTGATGATCTGCTGCATTTTTTTCCATGCTCTGCCGCTGTCCAGGACTTTCCAGGCAATAGTTGCACCCTGGCCTTTCTTGCAGTAGTTGATCATTTCAAGCAATTGACCTGCCAAGTGAACGGCTTTTGCGGCGAGGTCGCCAGGGCGATCTTTTTTCTGCTGCAGGACCCGCAACACATCTCGTGCTTCAAGGGCCGGACCAACGCCGAAGCCTACCGGATCAGAGGTTTTGATGATGCTCACAATGACCTTGATGCCGAAACGTTTGCCGATCGTGATGAATTTCTCCTCCAGCATTCGCGCGGTCTTCATATCCGGAATCTTCGTCGTCGGTCCAACCGGCATATCAATAATCAGGTGGTTGACACCGGTAGCAACTTTCTTGGCCATGATCGAGACGATCATTTTGCTGTACGGCTCAAGCGACAATGGATAGCTTACTTTCAGTATCTTGTCATCCGCCGGCGCTAAACTCAATCCGCCACCCCACACCAGGCATCCGTTGGTCTTCTTCACGATTCGTTTTATGTCCTGCACAGAGTGGCTCACGGGAGCAAGGACTTCCATAGTGTCGGCAGTTCCTGCTGGCGACGTTATCGCTCGAGATGATGTTTTCGGGATCTTGATGCCCAACGATGCAATGATAGGTATGACGACCATGGTCGTGCGATTGCCCGCAAGGCCTCCCACTGAATGCTTATCAACGACAAGACCCGGGAATTTCAAAGTGTCGCCGGTCTCAGCCATAGCCTTGGTCAGATAGTACAGCTCATCGTCCGTATAATCATGCATGAAACCCGCAGCAACAAAATAGGTGATCTGCACTTTATTCAGCTGATCGGTGACTATGTCTGAAATAATGGAGTAGATCTCTTTATAGTTAAGCCTTTTGCCCAGCAAACGTTTCTTGATAGCCTGGACCGAACGCGCTGTCTCCTGAAAATTTACCTCGGCAATGGCATTATCTTTGATCTTGGTATTATTCTCCCAAATGTCCTTGTAGATGCCGATGTGACCCGGCCGTACGCGCTCCTTGCTCGTATTGGCCGAAGCGATAAAGGTCGCACCATTGATAACTACTTTCAGCGTATCTCCTGCGTGAATGCCATAATGCCACGCTTCTTTCTCATTCAACATAACGATCTTCATCGATCCGGTCTCGACATCAAGCTTTTTAACCTTTAAAAAATATGACATGCGTGCTCAATAATCATTAATTAGTTTTAGAACTAAATGCATACAGGGCCGATACCTTGATCAGGCCGTCAGCATCAGTCGTATACGCAAACGCCCGCGTCTGAAGCGTATCCGAGGGGTTGAGCTGGGTATAGGCGGCAAGCGCGTCCTTTTCAATCTGCATGAATTTCGCACGATCCGTGACGATCAAACCAGTGTAATTCGCATTTATCCGCATGGTCACCGCAGCATCAGGCGTCGCATTCGGGCGTACTTCATAGGTGGCGATGGTCTTATCCATGAAAGATGCCAGCAGGTAAGTCCCCGCTTTTTCCTGCTCTGAGACATAGACAGGGAAATTATCATTCCAGAGCTGCGCCGCTAAGTAGTCTGCAATTGCAGCATTCAAGGCATCTGGCGTCGGGTCTGCATGCGTTGGCGAACTATCGCTCAAGTGCTTTATGATAAGGTCTTTGGTAGCTCCATCAATAGAGATGACTTTGTCGATCTGATATGTCTGGCGTTTGCCCGGAAGGCCGCCTTTTTGCACTGCTTCAGGCGATAAACCTACTGAAAAATTGAATGAAACATTATTAAGCACTTCTGTGGCCGTTATTGCCGGCGTTGTTGTGGCCACAGGACCAGGATTCACATCCAGAATGGGCGGCAAGTCCGGCGGAGGCGGTGCTGGTGTTGCATATTTCAGCCAAGCGAACCAACCAACGAGATTCAAGAGGATGAAAAAAACAACCGCCAGTGCAATAGTACGCTTCTTATCTCTGCTCATCGGCCTTGCCTGCCCATTCTCCTCTTGCGCTGCACTCGTTGGAATTTTCTTTATATCAGGAATCCAGTCGTTTTCTTTATGCTTCAAAAAGTTAATGGCATCGCTGCGGTCGCCAAGCGCGATGCGTGCTAGTCCCAACACATTCAAAAAAGTCGGCGCATACCATTCTTGCGTATCAATTTTAAAGAGTGGCGATGGTGCAGCGACGGTCGTCGGCAGACCCAAATTCGATGAAAAGTAATCATCGATCCCTGCGAGAGACGCGGTACCCCCGGCAAGAAGAACTCTGTTCACGGCAGTGCCCGTTTTTCGTTCATAGAACTTGATGAAGACCAGTAATTCGTCTTTGAGAGGCTGTACTTGGCCCTGAATGATGAGCATTTCGGCACCGTCGCCAGAGCCGTTCGCTGAACGCAAACCGCTGGCCATTTTTCTCTGTTCCGCTTCATTCTGGCTGATCTTCAACTTTTCTGCGAGCGCTGAGGTGATATTATTGCCGGCAATATTGATATTGATCGATTCCTGCAATGCCCCTGTTCTAAAAATTGACGCTATCGTTGTCCGTGCACCGATATCAAGCAAAAGGACTGTCTCATCAACGCGTTCATCAATGGTCGCCATCGCCAGCGCAAGGGATTCGAGCGTTACCAGCGAAACCTTCATTGATAACCCCTGAAATAACGTTACATATTCTTGAAGCAGCGGTGCATTCGTCGCAACGAACAGATATTCTTTTGTATCACCAAGCGTCCGCAGCATACTAAAATCCGCAGCGATTTGTTTCGCGTCGAGCGGCATAGTCTGGACCGCTTGCGAGAACAGAGCGGATGGAATTTGCTTCGCCGGCAGTTTCGCACCGATCGAAAGCGTTTCTACGTATACGCGCGACTCGGGCAACGTTATCACTACCTCATGGGCCGAGATCGGCGTTGGCTGGGCTTGCGCCAAAAGCTGCTTCACGGCTGCGCGAAGCTTATCCTGATCTATGATCTTTCCATCCTCAATGATGCCGCTTTCAAGTACTATCCTCGACTGGCTTTTGATCCGCAGGCTGCCTTTTTCTCTCAATAATTCAAGAGCCTCAATGGAAAAATCAGAAATATTTATTGCACAGGTCTTTCGTTCTAACATCTAATCAAGTATATCTTTATAATCGATAATGGTAAATGGGTTCGTCGCGATATTCACGTTCGTATTGGTCCTTCCGACCATGCTTCCGCCCAAAGCACTGGTAGTTGTAGCACTTGCATTGATCGTGCGGGTATTGCCGGAGCCGGCGATAATTGCCGTGCAATGCGTATTCGTGTCACCTGAGTTGACATTCAGGCTGACAGCGCCCGATACTGTATTATCCCTTCTGAGGCGCGCTAAAGCATTATTGACGCACGAGGACGTTAGATTTCCGACCTTGCTCGCTGATAAGCGTGAATCACTTGCTATGGCCTCATCAGCATTCATGAGCGCGATAGAAAGGCCATAAATCAAAATGAACGACGTGATGATCATGACTGAGATCAGCGCTATAATACCCCGATTCGCATGAGATGCACGAGTCGTGCTCATGGGCTTTTCCTGAATGCTGAAGTACTGCTTGTCGTGTAGGTTGCTAAGTTAAAATTTGAAGGCAATGCCTGGCTGTCATAGCCCACATTAATAGTCGTTTCTATAGCCTGCCTGGAACCGACGGTCGTAGTAGCAAATACTAGCCCTCCGGACAATACGCGCGCCCGTGACCGATCGACCAAATCAAATGTTTCAGTGTGGGAGCTTAATGGCGGAACATCGCAAGACGAGTTTCTTCCCGCACTCGGATAATTCTGATAGCACACTAATTGAACCCCGTATTGGTATGGCACGAGGGCGCCGCTCGTTCTCAAGCGTTTCTGAGTCCCGCTTGAATCAGATCCTGAATATATATACTCGCCGTCGAGCACCATGCCTCTGACATCATCGGTGTCAAGAAGTGTGCCTATAATCATCCCAATACCGCTATCGCTAAACGGTCCATCGGCGGCACATGGAGCTCCATCTCCGGTACACGGCGCCAGGTCAGAAAGCTGCCGTTTTTCTATAAGCAACTCATTTACGTTTCCAAAAAACTCACCTCCGGTGAACATGTAATTGCTGTCAATGACCATCGACCACGGAAGAGCTGCGCCTATTACTGAATAGTCTGTCAAAACAGTAGAGCCATCGGTCAATGACACTTTCGCGACATACCAATCGTAGTATGAATCATACCCTGCCGCATAAATATAGGATGAATTAACGGCGATTGCGGTACCAGCGCTTGAGAAGGTATCGTATACCTCGCCATAGACCGATCCGAACCCGCCGACAACATCGCCGGTTGAAAGTGTCCGTTTGACTATAACTGATCCGTCATGGTTCACGCCGGGAAAACCGCCAGTGTGGTAATAATAATCTCCGATAAGGTACATATACGTCGAGTCAATATCAATGCCCCACAAATATCGAAAAGAATTCCCCGTGAGCGAAAGGACTCCGCCGTGTACAAAATTCGGATCATATGCACCGCTAATTTTACTTCTTTTTTCTATGCGCCAATCATTCCCGTCATCACCCGCGATATACAGATAGTCCGAGTCCGTTTTCATACTATGGATCGTGGCGCCGCCAGTGCTCTCGACGTATCCGTCAGAGTCGAAGCCAGTATCCAGAGTTCCGGTTGCGGCATCTCTCTTTTCAATGGCGAAGTAGAGCACGCCCTGTCCGCCGATATACAAATTACCGCTGTCATACACCAAACTTCGAATGCTAACAGCACTGGTAAGTGTTCCGAGGGTGCCGAAATGCTTTTCAAGCGACAGGTCTGACTTTCTGCGCTTCGTAATCTGATTGCCATATGCCGTGTAAATATAGGTTCCATCCATGGCTATAGCTTGAGCGCCCGGCGTCTCTGAACCGGTGGTGCCCGCAGGCTTTATTGCAATTGCGTTCGTTTCATAATCCCCAGCACAGCCCGGAGGTAAAAATTTGAGTGATGATGTCGCGAAATAGAGATATAAGGTAGATGGGTCTGTATAACACTTATTACCGGAGCTGTCAGTGACAAAACCATCAGAATTCCTTACCAAAAAATTAACTAAGGACAACACACGTGAAGCCGCGGCATGCATATCGCTGGTGATAGAAAAACGCAGCCGGGAGCCCTGTATAATAAAAGCGATATTGGAAAGCGCGACCAGAATGAAGGCCAGCACGCCAACGTAAATAATGAGCTCTACCAGCGAAAAACCCTTTTGGATCTTTTTTTTGAAAGGAAGCTTCATACCTTATTCGAAATCAATCTGGACATCGTATAGCGTCGGCGTATCGAGATTCGAGGCGCAATTCGTAAGATCAGCCCGATACTGGAAGAAACGTTTCCCCTGTAACGTACTATCTCCTGAAAGATCTTGAGACACACTGCTCCCGCTTCCGGAATATGCAGTAGCAGATGCCCATGGCGTCGACGTAGAATAATCAGCAGTAGGTCCCGTATTAGTTCCGCGCACTTTCAAGGTAAGCGCACAGCCGGTCGGAATATTTTGAGACCAGGTTATCCTGAGCGCATTACGCTGGACGACGGCAGCATAGGTAGATACATCGATCGACTGGGATACCAGATACCCGGAACCTGCGTAATTCAGAACCACGGTGCCTGGCTGCGTGGTGAAGCTCCAGCTTGTGGTATCAGCTATTCCGGCATACGCGTTTGACGAGGCATCGAGAAATGCGTAGGCATCGATCTGTATATAATACTCTGTATTGCCAGCCAAAGTGACAGACGGGTCGATGGTTATCGTATTGGTACCGCTGCCAGTAACCTGGCTTAAGCCAGCGTCAATAGCCTCAACTGATGAATCATCTGATGTTTTTTTAATGTACACAAAATAACCTGCTTGAGCTGTAACAGCCTCGCTAAACGTAAGCACTAAATTCGTGGTTGCTGAAATACCAGTAGAGTTGTCTACCGGAGAGAGCGTATTCACCGTCGGAGCAGTATTGTCGACAACCGGTATCAATAGCGTCGCAGGCGTTGCCTGATCATTTGAAAAATCGTTGACCGTCAGGCGCAGACAATACGCCCCGCCATTTGCTGATGCAGCATCGGTCCCGCTTTTCCAGGCAAAATTTAAGGTATTTGCTCCGGATGCAGTCTTGATCTTCTTCGTAGAAGCCGTACCTATCTGGTAGCTATTGGAGTTATTCAGGTCGACGGTTCCATTGGTATCATAGTACGACGCCGTAATAGGACCTCCATTCAGCTGTTCCGGATCTGGCCCTGCAAGGGTAGCCTTGGTCCAAGATCCAGTACATGAAGAGCCGCTTTGGTATTCAATTAATGCTTTTGACAAGTCGCCATTCGGATCATTCACGGTGATGTTAACGGGGATAATACCGGATGAATTAGACGGTGCCGACCCCCAGGTACCGGTAGGACGATTGTCGAAGGTGACACTGGTCTTACTAACCGTCGTAGCAGTGTTACCAGCTAAATCAGTTGCGTCGAATGCAAAAGTATAAATAGTGCCATTGACCAAGGTTGGTGCACTGGTACAACCAGAGCTCATATTAAAATTATTATGTCCTCCGGTATTCAGTGCAGCGCCTGTAAGCGTGCAGGTTTGATTGCTTGCTGCTGTACCGCCAGTGCGCGTCATGACGATCGTGCCACTTGCGATCGCTTCACTCAAGGTATAGCTCACATCTGATGATGTGGTCACACTATCGATGGTCGAGCTGGAGTTCGGTAATACGCCCGATATAGTCGGCGATGTGGTGTCATAGGTCACACTGGTCCGTGAAACCTGTGTCGCCGTATTGCCTGCGGCATCAGTTGCATCAAAGTTAACTGTATAAATCGTGCCGTTGACTAGCGATTGCGCACTGGTACAGCCATTGGTCGTGTCGCTCAAATCAAGGTTATTATGTGCTCCGGAGTTCAAGGCAGTCCCCTTCAATGTACACGTGTGAGTAGTCCCATCAGTCGTACCACCAGTACGAGTAAAGACAATGGTACCGCTCGTGATAGCCTCGCTTAAGGTATAACTGACATCAGATGAGCTCGTGATGCTGTTAATAGAGGTGCTCGATGCTGGCAATACTGATGAAAATGCAGGCGCTGTAGTATCGTAGGTGACGCTTGTCGCAGATACTGTTGTTGCAGCATTTGCAGCGGCATCTGTGCCGTTAAATGCGAAGGTGTATACAGCGCCATCGACCAGCGTCTGCGCAATGCTGCAGCCATTGGTCGTATTCGTCATATCGAAGTTGTTATGCGCTCCGCTATTCAGCGCAGTACCGACCAAGGTACAGGTATGCGGCGAAGATCCGTCTGATGTGCCCGATGTTCTGGTGACGGTGATGGTACCGCTTGCTATTGCTTCGCTTAAGGTATAGCTGACATCTGAAGAACTTGAAATACTATTAATAGAGGTGCTTGATGCTGGCAAGGTCGAAGAAAAAACCGGAGCTGTTTTATCTGCAACAGTCGTAATCATAGGATAATGCGGATAGCTATCGAGCGCAGTGCCTCCTGATTTTACTACTTTGAAACAATAATTTGTGCTTGCTGGCGTTCCATTATCGATCAAAGCATAGTCCCACATACCATTGCCATTCAGTAGCATGGTATCGACGCTATCAGTGAAGTTATTCGCTTCTTCATAGGTTTGCTTATGTATCGTCTCTGATCCATGCGTCGGGTCGCTTGCATTACTGGTAAGCGTAGCGCCATCGGCCGGAGAATTTGCAGTATTATAGGCAACGAGAGTCGAACTGGTGACATCAGTGTAGCTGGATGGTGTTCCTCCGGATGGTGACGCACAAGTGCCAGAGCCTTTATCCACGTACTGCAGTTTAAAATCCTGACCATTCTTGTACAACGGAGAGCTTGACGCGTGAACCAGTTCACGCAGTCTGAACTGCTGGCCATTCGTGGTCAATGAGCCATTCGTATCCTGGGAAGCCAGCGCACTTCCCACGTCGGTCGAAGCAGCATTTGCAAAAAATCGAAACCCATCTTGAGCGTAGGTCTTCGCATGCCACGCTGCATACCGGTACGTCACGCCGCTCGAGTCTGTTTCAGTATTGTTGCCGACCGTAAAGCCATCGTTAGTGGTGGTCGTAATACGCGACGCGGCATTTGAAGTACCAGAAAAGTATTGTGTATTATCCGTTGCGATAGACCCGCTCCGGTGCACGCCTGAAACTGCACCGGTTTGCTTGATAAGCGTAAGATCAGGCTGGAATGTCAGCCCAGTGATCGAATGGCCGGCAGATCCTGTATACGACCCCACTTTGAAATTTGTACCGGTCTTAAATGCAAACCAGTAATAGTTGCTCGCTGACGTATTTACATTTGCATCGGTACCAAGCGTAAATCCAGCGCTATCCAGAGATGTGATAGCTCCTGAAGCAATGTCAGCAGTGGCAGCAAAATGCATAGCGACAGTACCGCCAGTGGACGATGTCTTCCAGATTCCCCATGTCGCTCCAAAACTTCTGGTGACAAGCAGATCCGGTTGGAAAGGCACCCGCGTGACGCTGCGCGCAAGTCCATTCCCATAATACACACCAATGGCAAAATCAGCAGCGCCGGTATTGGTCTCGGGATTGAATGCATTTCCGAATGCCTGCCACCGATAGACTTGCGCATTCGTGTTCACCGTCGCGTTCGTACCAAGGGTAAAACCATCAGAATCAAGTGACTTGATCTGATTATACGTTGCAGCAGAATTTAATGATAAATTTATTGTAGTCGTCGCAAGTAAATTCATCCTATACACGGTGCCGGATCCGGCGTCACTTTTGATAATAACCAGATCTGGCCTAAACCCAACTCCGGTAATGGCTTTATTGTCGCTTCCGTTGCCTGTATACGAACCTGTGGCCATTGTAAAGGTTCCAGACCCCGATGGGGTACTTGCCCCTCCAATGGCAATGTAGTTATACGCAATTAAATTTGTATTTGAGTTCGCTCCCGCGCCTACGCTAAATTGCGCAGAGCCAAGCGACGTAATATGAGTTGTCGCATTCGCAGTATTAGTAAAAAAGCTCGTACTATCGCCGAAGCTTTCCGTTTCGTTAAAAACAGCGGCATTCGCTCCTGCAGATTTTGTCATAGCAAACACTGGATTCAAACCTGTGGTAGTGATGTTTTGAGATGTGCCATTCCCTGCATACGTACCTGCAGCGAATGCACCGGATACCGTCTTAAATGCAACATAGTAATACGTTACTGCATTGGTATTTACTGCTGCTGCATTCGCTACGGTAAAACTGGTTGAGTTCAGCGAGTAAAAATTCAAATGTCCTGTTTCATTCGCGGTCGCTGAAAAGAAAGCTGCTGTTCCGGAAGCATGACTTGATGATGTCCACACGCCCTGGCCGGCCGTGGTTGCCGACTTGACCATCACGAAGGCCGGCTGAAAACCCGTGCTGATGGTCTGGCTTGCAGCGCCATTGCCTGTATACGAACCAACGCAGAATGTACCGCTGCTCGAGCAATCTGAACCATCAAAGGCTATCCACTTATACCGGGTAATGACGGTGGTTGTCAGTGCATTGACCCCGGCATCAGTACCAAGGGTGAATCCTCCATTCGAAGCCGAGTCCAGTGATGTGATTGCGCTGCCGAAATCTGCTGTCGCCGTATCGAGTACATTAGAATTCGTGCTGGATATAGACGTTGATTTCCAGACAACGCCTTTGCCGGCGGCAGTGTCGGCCTTGATCATGACCAGGTCGGGTGCTGAGGAAAAACCTAATCCTGAAATCGATTTCGTTGCATTTGAACCTATATAGTACCCTGTTTGAACTGAGAATGTTGCAGCTTTCGCATGTTCAACTCCGGGAAAGAGATAGCCCGAGTAGCCAAAAAACGTCCACAGCAAATGGATGAAGATCGCTGTCACATACAAGACCGTATGCTGTATCCTCCGCACATGGCGCGCATGCAGCAAATCCATTTTTTCACCAAGCGCATGCTTCCACGTCTTTTTTCGCGATACTGTCTTTATCTTCATCTTTCTTTTTGTCTTCTTTTTTTGCATAGCTAGCCGGTTGTCGTGGCTAATTCAAGTCTGCCCGTCGTAGACGGAACATCAACACGATACTGCGTTTCCCAGTTTGTCGATCCTTCGGTCCATGCAGACGTGCTCGTCGCGCCGCTCCACATGGTCTGAGACATGCGCACCGCATCATCATTCGTAAGATACGCTTCGAACTTATAATCGCTCTGTCCGGCAGCGCTAATAACAACGACGACCTTTTTCGTATATTTATCATTGACGCCGCTTCCGATGGCGCCCGTAGCCAAATCTCTCTGGACTGAACTGATATAGATAGACCTGGTCAAGCCGCTTCGAACCTCAGTTCCTGTACTGATCACCCAGTCGCCGCTTGCATTCTTATCCAGGCGGACCGATGTCGCTGAGTCATACGAATCACCTCCGTCATTCGCTTCCAATGAGCCCCAATTTCTATCAGAGATGATCTCTAAAGCTTCCATAGCATCGTCAGCGAATCGGGCTTTTTTTTGTATATCTCCAGTCCCGGTGAATGCAGAATAACTGCCTGTTGCAAGGTAGGTAATGCCGGCGCCGAGGATCAAAAATACCCCGATTGCTATAGTCATTTCTATCAGTGAAAATCCTTTAGTACAAAGCGTAGCCATAGAGATAGTATATCACGCGCGCATCTTAATAATAATCTGCATAACCGGTGCTATCCATTTGTATGGTTGTCGTCGATACACCGTTCGCGACATAGATTTTTGAAGGTACAAACTCATTCGTGGTTGTTGTCCTGGAAAAAATGGAAAGACCTCGTATCTGCTGGGGTGTGAGCGGACGGTCATATACAAATACATCATCAAGATATGCCTGGGAATTCATGCGGTTTGTATTGTCTGAATTAAGGCCTATATAGCTTTCATTCATTGACTCCCCCGAGCAGGTAACGGTAGTCGCTGCTGCCTCATCACCATCAATATACAATTTTAATTTAGAACTAGATGCATCATACGTTGCGGCAATATGGTACCAGCTAGCTACCACAAGAGGATTCGAAGCAACCGCAGTATAGTAATCATGGCCATCGTAACATACTGCGGTCGGTTTATTTGATGCATCAATATAGATGCCTCCGGACTTGTAGTAAGCATCCGTAGTGGTCTGCGATCCGCCAATAAGCGCAGACTGTATATAGGAGCCGGTGGTTCCGACCTCCATTGCATAGGTAAAGCCGGTGCTTGCCTGATGGCCAAGAATGGTATTTGGAATATCGATCTGCTCGCCTGTTCCTGAATTTGCGACCGTTGTTTGCCGCGACCCTGAACCGCCATTAAAGCCGACTGAATATGCTGGCTGAAAATACAAAGTGCCCGATGCAGTATTATTATTCCCTGAAACATCGAACAGATCTTGAAATGCGTACCATCCGAAATCCGGATAAAATCTGGTCATTGAATATGACTCCATCGAATAGCGCGCCACTGGGTTCGGCGGCAGACCATAGGTGTTCATCAGATACCCTGAGTAACGCTCAAAATACGGGTCTATGCCTTCAAGATCGGTCAGGTAATTATTTGCCCGAAGGGTAACGCGTGTATCGTAGCTGCTGTCACGCGAGGCAAAATCAGTACCTTTGAAAAGCACGACGCAATCGACGGCGGTTGAAGACCCGCAATCGGTAGTGCCATTGTCCACGAGATGTATGCCCCAATTTTCATGTTCTCGATTCGAAACTGCATACTGCCTGCCGGTCTCGAGCAAATGGACAATGTCCCGTGCATCATCAACGGTCTGGTCAGCCCCGGTCGCGAAACTATTGATGAATCGCGGCACAAAGGCTCTGAGCAAGAGCATGACAACGGCAAGAACAACGATCATCTCGAGCAAGGTAAAGCCCGCATTTCCAGAGTGATTCTTATATGTTCGCATGCGCCTCCGCAACATAACCAAAACAAGTTTTTTTATTGATGGATCCCTCCGATGATATTGCCGATCGGCAGGATGATGGACAGAGCCATAAAGGCAACCAAAAAACCAATGACCAGCAGGAGCACCGGCTCCAGAATGGTCGAGAGATTCTTCGAAAAAGAGTCAAGCTCATCTTCATAGAACTCTGCCAGGTATTCGAAGGTTTCTGATAGATTTCCCGAAAGCTCTCCGACATTGATCATTTTCGTAACTAATGAGGGGAAAAAATGAGGGTACCGATGCAAGGTAACCGAGAGTGCTGTTCCCTTACGAACTTCCACCAGCATGGCTGCCACGCGATCCTGATACAGCGAATTGCTTAATGCGCGGGTCATGATGTCGAGCGACTCGTCGATGGTCAGTCCTCCCTGAAGCATCAATGCCATGGAACGGTTGAAGTTTGCCAGATTCGAGGTTTTACTGAATTGATGGCTAATCGGCAGATGATATACCAGCCAATGAATGTAGCGTTTGGTTTTCGGCAGTTTATTCGCGACGATCACAGCCACGATAGACCCGACAGCCGCAACGGTCACCAGGTACCAATACTTTTGCGAGAATGTCGCCACGACGATGAAAATTTTGGTCACCAATGGCAGAGCGACATTCAATGATTTGAACAATTGCAAAAATTTCGGCAGGATGAAAATCGACAGCGTGATACCAAGGCCGCCTAATGCGATGATCACGATCGCCGGGTACATCATGGCCGACTGGATCTTGGAATGCAGGTCATGGTCCTTCTTCAGCTTGACGCTGAGGTTGATCAAATTCCTTTCCAAAGAACCGCTCTGCTCACCGATCTTCACCATGTTCACGAAAAATTCATTGAATGTGTACGGGAATAGGCGCAAGCCGTCAGAAAGCTCACTCCCTTTTCTCACGAGTTCAAGCAAACGCCGCAGGATCGATTTCATTCGTCCGCGCGACTGCTCATATAACGCTTCAATGCTCTCATCCAATACCATGCCTGACTTGATCATCAGGGATAAATGCTTGACGAAGAGCATCTTTTCTTTCAGCGGAACGATGCCGAAGCCAGACAATGGCCGCTTGTGATATTTCTTGGAAACTGATTCCAGCGACTGCACGTCATAGCCCTGCTGCATCAATGAAAAATGCGCCTGCTTCAAATTTTCAGCATCGATATCCCCTTGGAAGATCTGCTTATTTTTATCGAGTACTCGATAATGGAATTGCATACTATCCTCGTACTACTCTTATTATTTCTTCAATGCTGGTCTTCCCGACCAGCACTTTCTCGAGTCCATCCTCTACCATGGTAATCATACCATGTTCGCGTGCAACCTGGCGGATCTGGTCAGCATTCGCTTTCGACACGATCAGTTCGCGAATCGCATCATCCATCGGCAATACCTCGAAAATACCGATACGACCCTGATACCCGGTTTGGCTGCAGAATGAGCACCCTTTGCCCTTATACGTACGAGCCTGGCCTTCATACACGTACTTAGAAATATCGACATCGGCACCAAAGAGCTTCGCTAATTCAGTCTCAGAAACGCTTTCACTTGCAATGCATTTCGAGCAAATTTTGCGGACGAGGCGCTGGGCGATGATAATGTCGATGGTCGACGCGATCAGGAACGGCTCGACATGCATATCATAGAGTCGCGGCAACGTGGTCGCCGCATCGTTCGTATGCAAGGTCGAAAGCACCAAATGACCGGTCATAGCAGCATTGATCGCAATGGCAGCTGTTTCCTCATCGCGAATTTCACCGACCATGATGATGTCAGGATCTTGGCGGAGCAAGGAGCGAAGACCTGCAGCGAAGGTGAGGTTTGTTTTCGGATTGACCTGGATCTGATTCATGCCATCCAGGTAGTATTCGACCGGATCCTCAATAGTAGAAATATTGACTTCTCTGCTATTCACGATGAGCAGCAACGCATACAAAGTCGTCGTTTTACCGCTGCCGGTAGGCCCGGTGGACAGTATCATGCCATGAGGCTTTGCAATGGCATCACGCACCAGCTGCAAACCATGCTGCGAAAGGCCTAATTCCTCGAGCGAGGTCAGGCGGGAGTCGGGCGCCAATAAACGCATGACCACTTTCTCGCCTTGCGTTGTCGGCAAAATCGAAACACGAATATCGATGTCTGCTTTATCAATGGACATCATCATTTTGCCGTCCTGTGCTGAACGGTGTTCATCGGTTCTGAGCTTGCTCAAAATCTTGATACGCGTGATGATCAGGTCGTGAATAGCCATAGGCAAAGTGAGCACATCGTGGAGAATGCCGTCAATTCTGAAACGGATCAGCACATCTTCTTTGTGCGGTTCGATATGAATATCTGAAGCTTTATTTTGGAAGCCATATGCCACGAGCGTATCTACGATCTTGATAACCGACACATCCTCTGCCCGGGCGCCCCGCGCCTTGAGCGCATTGACCTTAATGATCTCCTCAAATTGCAATTTGATGCTTTTTCGGTACTGAACCAGAGCCTGCTCGATCAAAAGCTCAGGGCAATAGTACGGTATAACGTGTTCACCGGTCTTCTTTTCCATCATTTTGATGAACTCGTAATCCTCGGGGTCAGACATTGCCAGTTTCAAGCCTTCGGCATCACGGCGGAATGCAAGTACGAAGCGTTTGCGGGCGACCACTTCGGGTATTTCAGTAAGCGTTTCCGGAACAATAGCTTCTTTTCGCAGGTCGATAAATTTGACCTTATAATAATTGGCAAGTAATTGGCCGATCTGGTCTGCTTTAACGACATTCCGTTCTATCAAAACATCGGTCAAACGTTTCTGTTCACGGTCAACGATACTTAATGCCTCAGAAAGCACTTCAGGGCTTGCGAGGTTCACTTTTTGTATGATCTGTACTATGGCTTCTTTAGATAGCATGGCATTGTTTCATTAAAATTGCTGCGCTCCGCATTGAGGACAAAATTTAACGCCTTTATCAAGCTTGGTCCCGCACTCCGGACAAAAATTATGCGCTGAACTTTGCTTTGGCCGAGAAGGTGCTGCTGCAGCAGGCTGTTCAACTGGCTGTACAACAGGCGCCTTTTCTACTGAAGGTGACTGAGTAGCCGCAGCAACAGGTGTTTTCACAACAGCTGGAGCTTTCGGCTTAACCTTGCTCATGTGCAGGTGATAGTCGATGCGTTCAGCGATGATATCAAGCGTCGTATTATCTTTGACCAGGTACTCCACAGCACCAAGATCAAGCGCTCGCTTCTGGTCATCGCTCTGAGCTAAATTTGAAAGAATGATGACCGGTATAGAGCTGAGCTCATCTGATCGCTGAAGATCAGTAAGTACTTCGAAGCCGCTCTTCTTCGGCATGATAAGGTCCAGGATCACACAGTCCGGCTTCAAAGTCATGATCTTCTGAAGACCGTCTTCGCCGTCGACGGCCAATTCAACGTCAAAGCCCTTATCATGCAGCTCCGCTTGGTAGACTTTGCGGAGGAAGCTGTCATCATCAATGAAAAGAACGGTGCCTTTACTCATACGATATGTTCAAAAAGTACTCGATGATTCACGATCGTTACCGGTATACCCTCCTCAGATACTGCTGCGCTCGAAACAAGCTTGCTTTTTTGAACCACCGGCAGACTCTGTGCCAATAACTCCTGCTCCTGAACTCCTGACGGTAAAAAGAGAGCACATCGGCGTCCTTCATGAACCACAATAGCTACTGCAACCGCATGCAATGCTGAGGCGTCTGCCCCATCGACGAATGCGCCGATAGTGCGCACCGGGACCTTTGCATTTCGATAGCGATACTCCGTCGGAACTGCGCCATCGGAAGGTAATTGTATAATTTTTTCTACCGTAAATAAAGGCAATGCAAGATAGTAGGCGCCCCATTGCCAGGTCAATGCACGGAACAGCGTGGGAGCCAATGGAACAATCAATTCAAAGGTTGTGCCCTTATTCTTTCCCCGGTTCGCGCTTCGCATTTCCATCGTGCCATGCAAGCCTTCCAGCACGCTTCGTACAAAAGGAAGGCCGACCCCGCGACCTGAAACCAACGATGCCTGTTCCCGGGAGCTGACACCTGCGCCTATTAAGAACTGCATGCGAAGCTCAGGCTTCATTTTCATCAGTTTCTGCTTCGTAGTCCGGTTATTTCGCAAAACAGATCGTTCCAGAGCGTCCCAATCAATGCCATGTCCCGTATCGCTCACCATGACATGCATGGCGCCTGCCCGCAGGTCGAATGACAGCCGAATAACTCCGGTGTCTCCTTCGCGGAATCCATGGTCAACGGCATTTTTGATAAGCTGTACGCAGGCCTCCCGCAGTGCTTCCAGGACCTGCGATTCAAAACGCATGTCATGGTCTTTGAATTCGAAGGTGATGAATTTCTTTTGCTGCCTTGAGAGATCACGCACGAGCCGTGATAAGAATGCGAAATATTGGCGTACCGGAATAAGTTTCATGTCGATGATCGCTTTTCTCAGATCACTGGCATGCGTGGCGAGATTATAAAGGCCGACCTTGAGCGCACCGATATCGTTCGAATGTAGAACGCGCTGCAATTGCTGCTGGGAAATCACAATATCATTGACCAATGCATACGCATTTTCCAATTCTGCAGAACTAATGTCTACATACGAACTTAACGGTGCGTATATTGAGCTGGTGGTATCGCTCGTTGTTTGCGCCTGAGGCGCCGCCTGATCTGCCGCGCGAGTTTTTTTCCCTGATGGCCGCAAAGTGAATGCAATAGCAGGCCCGAGGTCTATTTCACTATCTGACTCGCGGATGCTATCAAGGTTGCGCCGGAACGCATCAATCGCCATAAAGCATGCGTCAAGACTGTCGCTCCCCAGCGACCGATTCCCCTGACGAACTCCGATGAACAAATCCTCTACTTGGTGCAATGCATTTGCCAGCGCCTGGTAATTCATGGTCGCCGCATCACCTTTGAGCGCATGCAATTGCTGCAGAATCGCATCGATCCCTTTCTTGTCATGAGGATTTTTTTCAAGAAGTATCAGCACATCCTCAAGATGCTTCAATTTGAGCGCTGCCTCGGACAAAAAGAGCTGCTTGTACTGGCTTACGTGCATATATAGGTAGTGATAAGTTTCGGAATGTCGATGATGGTGATCTTCCTTTTTTGATGGTCGGTATATCTGAGCGTACAGGCGAGCAATGGTTTTTTAAAATCAGCCATGCGCGGATTTGCTATCAGCTGCCCGACTTTTTCAACTCGAATCGCATAGTACGCGCCTTCATGCCTGACGATCACTGCCTGATTCGCATTTCGCGAAACTCCCAGATTCATGATAGGCGCACAGTCGACCACGGTCATCAATTGGCCGAGCATATAGCCCAAGCCAAGTACTGACCGAGATCGATTGCCGGGGATCGTCGTGATCTGCGCAAGCGCAGTGACGCCATCGACTTGATCGACCGGCAATGCATACCAGCGGTCTTGTATCGTAAATGGAAGTAAGGTGGTGATTTTTTTTATGGTTGCCATTTTGATCATTTTCGAGATCCAATAAGCGATCCTAATCGCTGTACGATCACGCTTAACTTAGAGACCGCGGTACTGTTCGTCTTTATGCCTTTTTTCTGTTCTACCGAAACTGCTTGTATTCTCGTGGCTTCGCGCAGCGTTGATTTCGCTTGCGTATGGAGGTCAGTCATGCGTAATGCGATCTGGCTGGTGCTTTCAGACTGCTTTGCAACCTGTTTGTCGATAGCCTGTACACTCAACGCAATTTGCATTGCATCTTTCGACATCTTATTCAAGCTTTCCAGAGCGCGCGTAATGACTGTGAGGCTGTCGACCGCTTCAGAGCGTTCCCGCGATGATGCTTCCTTGCTGCGAAGCAGCTGTTGCTGTATGGACTTAACCAGCTCATTGATATGCTCGCTGGCCTCTCTGCTCAGCAATGAGAGCTTGCCTACTTCCGATGCAAGGCTCGAAACGCTATGCATGCCGCGGTCCGTAGAGCTTGCTTCGATCGTAGCATTTAAACTTGCGTACGTCGTAGCCTGTGCAAGCGAACGAACATCGGCAGCGATCGAATCTACTTGTTCGCTATACCTGCCGAGAGTAGTAATGAGCCCTTCGTGGGCTGTTGCAAGCTTCTTAATGCTCGCAATGCTCGTACGCGCCTCCTCTGCGTCACGCTGGCCTTTGACTGCCAAGGCATCGATCAACTGTACACTGGCTGCCGCTTTCGCCGTTAATTTCCGGATATCCGCAAGCGAATCGGCGATCTTGGTCCCATCAGTATCAACAGCTTTCATATTCTTCAATTGGTCCTTATAGTTCGTGAGCAAGCTCGTTGCAACAGCTTCCTGCGAGATCATGGTCGCCTCTGCCGTTGCAATGCCTGACTGTATGGCTCCGGTCGACGAGGTAATATCGGTGATGGTTTTAAAAATCGGCTTCACCAAAATACGGCTGATGAGCCCGACGAAAATATATAAAATGCCGAGCATCAAAATAAGCGAACCAATATAGGTCAAAAGCTGTAAACGCTCCTGCTCTTTCAGCCTCCCGATAATTTCATTGCGATCGACCATGGTGACGAGGTACTGGGGAGAACCTGCGATCGAGACCGGCGAAATATGTATCATGACGGTATGCCCTGCGAAGGTCGTTTGCGCGATAATGCCATTGTTCGGCCTGCTTTGCTCGAGCCATGCAGACAGCGGAACGGTTGCCGCTCCCTGATCCGGAATTCCCAGATCAAAAGGCTGAGTTATCAAAACGCCAGTCGTATCCGTCAGAAAAATATCCGCGTGTTTTGCAAGCCGGTCAGTGTCGATCGCGGCGTCAGATCCTACGCCTTGGAGCGCAAATGCTTGATCGCTGACGCCTTCAGCGAGGAACTCGTCAATATCTTGAATGGGATAGCGGATGACGATCCATTGATTCCCGGTGTCGACGCGTCTGCCTATGAAAACCGAATCCTTCGAAAAATGAACCGCAGATTGCAGGTCAGTCGGCTGCGGGACCCATAAGTCTGATTCATTGGTGCTGAGCTGATACTGCGTCTGCAGCGAGCCGCTCGAAGAGATGCCATATATGATGCCGCGCGAAGCAAGGCCGCTTTGATCCCGCACTACCCCAGCAAGCGCCTGATCAAGAGCTTTCGGCGATGTCAGGCCTGATTCACGGGCTTCGGTCTGCAATGCGATAGCTTCAGCAATTTTTTGCCGTTCATCGAGATAGCGTCTGATCTGAGATGCTTTGACCGATGAAAAAAGCCCAAGCTCCCGCTGTGCCGAAAGAATGATCGCCTGTCGTTGGAAATAATAGCCAAGACTGCCCACTATGCATGCCGGAAAAATACCAGCCACCAAAAACCACAGTGCAAATATGGCATTTAACCTGCTATTGGCTCTCTCGATCATCATGTGTTACAAAATAAAAAATCGACCAACTATAGCCGATCAGGACATAAGCAGGTGCAACCCCGGCGCACGCGAACCTGCTCGTTTTTTTTGTGCATAGATTAGCTTATCTTTTGTTTTAATTTCGATTTTATTATACTCATTTCTCAAAAAAAACACAAACCCCTTTGCACCCTGCTGCTTTCTTACTTGATAACTTTATCAACGGTGACTTGTTGTCCGAAAAAAGTATCGCAAGCTCCGAGCATCACATGATCACCGCTTTGCTGGACATACATTCTTGATTCCGTCGTTGAGTTGCTGAGCGGATCGAGAAGCATTTCTTTCATATACCCAGGCACCAAGGTCTTTGCGAGATCGACGCAGGGAATATCCTTCGAAAGCGCAGGACAATAAGCTTTACACTCATTGGTATTAGCAATCATTGATGGTTGAGAGGGCAATGCGGGTAATGTTCCGCCATGGTCCGAAGCATAGTATTGCAATGCCTGCGCAATCACGTCCAAATACCGCTGTCGCTCGTGATTTACCTGTTCACGCCACTGCACCGGATAATTGCTTATGGATAATAAAACCAGCACGACAATAATGGATGCGTATACTGCGGCTATGATCTTTAAACCGATCGATAGATGTTTTTTTGGCATACTCTAGTTTGACGTCGAGATGATAGCCCTGGCTGCATCCCACATGGAGCTGTCGCCTTTTGTTTTAAGCAAATACCACCACTCCACTCCCCAAAAATAAGCCTGCTTGAAACCGGTCCTTCGTGCAAGCTCAGCATTTGTCTGCAGCTGCTGCACCGTGAATGATTTCGCAGCTTCCTCGGGACCTATATCCTGTACTTTCTTGAAATGTGCTGGCCATGGTTCTGCCTGCAGCTCTGCAACGATAGCTGATTGAGGTGACTTGCCCGCAAATTTCGCTTTTACATCATACAGCCATGCGGGCCATGGCCAGCGGAAATAGCCAAAATAATTATTCCACACAACTCGGTAAATGGTAATGCCAAGAATATCAGAAAAGTGGGCGGCCTTTCGCCATGTATTCAGCTCGCCAGAATCTGTCAAAATAAGCGGGCGCGGATCAGCGAGCCGCAAGTTGTTTATCTCAGTTTTGATCAAGTCTTCATCAGCTTTCGGGCATTCGCCAAACCATGAAAAGAAGTATTCATTTTCAAGCTGCCAGGCGCTGATCGATGATACGCTCTTGAAATGTTCAATTGCAGCCTTTGACATCGCCAGATGCGCCTGCTTCATATCAGCGTCTGAAAGCGAGTTTGACCACCCAGGCTGATGGCATTCGGGCCAGCGCGGCAAGCGGCGCCCGATATTCAAAATAAAATGTACATTGCGTTTCGTACCTTCTGCAAGCATCCAATCATAGTCGGAAAAATCGTAGGTTCCTTTCGTCCGCTCAATATCGTCCCAATACACGGGCAATCGCACCTGTTTGACCCCAAGGTCATCAAGCATACTCGTATATGCAGCGCGCCAATCTAAGCCAAGCTCTTCTGCATATTTTTTTGAGAATGTCACTCCCCAGAAATGCTCCGGAACTTTTGATTGCTGCAGCGTAAGGTGATGGCCCGCGAACTTGAAATACCAAAAACCCCAAACAATACAAAGAAACAAGATCAAAAATTTCTTAGAATGTCTGCGGCTCATGCATTAAATGGCTACGAAGTAGAGACCTATGCCGATGAAAATGAGTGCGGCAATTTTCTGCAGGATAACAGGAGCGCTAATATGTTCCTGCAATAATTTTGGCTTGAAAAATGTAATGAGCGCCGCAAACAAAAGAATGAATACATACTGGAAACTTTGCAGTGCTGATACGAGCGCAACGCTGACATGCGGGAACGATATGACATAACGCTGGCCGACAAATCCAATAGCTCCTAAACCCTGGCTTGCTAACCAAATCACTTTCATGCGGAATGAAAGCGGTTTCAGGCTGTTCGCGATCGATGCACGAATGGATTTTGAAAAGGCTAAGAACACGAGCGCGACTGCAGTTCCAAGCTGTGGCCAGACCAGGCTATTCATGAAACCCTCTTCGCGGGATAAGTATTGCGTCAGAACAAGAAAAAGAGAGAACGATAACGAGGCAGCAAGGGCATAGATGGTACCCCATCTCCTTGGCTGGCTTGTTTTTCCGCGAGGTGTAATGGAAATAATGATGGTTCCGATAACTAAAAATAAGAAAGCAAGGAACTTCGCTGTATCAAGCGGATCGTAGCTAAAGGTCATGAAAAAAGCCAAGATCGGCATGCTGCCGCCTATGACAGGCAATACGCGCGATGCTTCTCCTTTTTGCAATGCCGTATACAGCAAGTAGATCGCCAGTGTAAAAATAATGCCGACAAAAATTGCGACGAGCGTATGCCACAAAGTCATGAAGGTCAGAAGTCCGAATGGCATCGGCCGGCTGTCAATGAATTGGCTGACCATGACATCAATGACCAGCAAAGCCACAACGCCGACGCTCATCACCGAAACCCAGGTCGCATAGACGATACTTTCAGTGACAATGCTGGACAAAAAAATTTTATCAACCAGATTGCTGATGGATAAAATAAAGTATGAAATCAATATAATGTAGAGCCAATTCATGCAATAGGGCCATTGATTGAATACCTAGTAGTATAGCATATAAAGCTGGGGTATAACAAAAGACTTTATGCACGCATAAAGTCTTTTCGCAAGGCCGGAAAAATGCCTATTTACCGCACGGACAAGCGTTTCCGCATGAGCACTCTGGCGCTCCCGCGGTGCCGCATGCGCAACCGCAATCGCACCCTTCAGCGCCGCAATTGCATGATTTTTTTTCTTCGTCCATGGTGTTCTCAATTAATGATCTTCAGTATAGGATACCGCGGCGAAGCTGTGAACGCAAGCAATATTCATTATAACTGCTCGATGACCGAGCGCAATTCTCGCATATGACTGCCTTCGTACTCTTCTCGTGTAATATGCGCAGCTGCATACAATGCATTCAGCGGCTTGCTGTCTTTCACCTGGTAATGACGAGGATAATGATATTCGATAGGTCCATTGTCGAGCACGATAATGTGCTGCCGCTGGAGATAATCTCTTAGTGCCTGATCATTGCCATGGCTTCGGAATCCGCCTTGCACCGCAAGCGCCGCCAATGCGTCGTGATCAAGCATCACCGTATACGGAATATGAAAAATCTTCATCAGTTCAATATAGACATCGATATTGCTCTTACCATGGACATGTATCACCTTGATATCATCCGGCCCCTGATAAAACCGGTCAATCAAACCGCGCATCAAGATCCGGTCAGACACTCCCTCGACAAGCAGGACCTTATCGGCGAAGAACATTTCCAGATT
The DNA here is from genome assembly GCA_964402565.1 of uncultured Gammaproteobacteria bacterium. Taxonomy (GTDB): domain Bacteria; phylum Patescibacteriota; class Patescibacteriia; order UBA1558; family 2-01-FULL-52-15; genus CAYRBH01. The sequence continues at coordinate 600,118 of CAYOCJ010000001.1, forward strand.
ATCAGCGTTCAGCTCCTGCACGAGTCGCTCCTGATCAAATTGACTCGGGTTTTGAGCGAGTGAATATACGTGACTACCGTCAGCATCTTTGAGCACACGATACACTTGCCGCAATGTATACGCGGTCACAAATAAGGGTGAATGCGTCGTCATGATGATCTGGCAGGTTGCCCTGCTGCTCAGAATCTTGAGCAGCTTCTTGATCATACCCGGATGTAAGTGGATTTCAGGCTCATCGATCATGACGATGGAGTATTCAGGATGCAGCGCATACAGCAAAATGACTAGCACACGCCGAAAGCCGCCGCCAAGCCGGTCGATCGTAATGCTTTTTGGCCCTACTGATACTGAACCAAATCCGGCAGATGAATCATCCACAATACTATTGATGCTTTCAACTTCCGGGAAATGGTCATGCAATAGATTTGTTAATACACCGAACTGCTGCGGGTATTTTTGAGCAAAAGAAGTATAATCTTTTTCTATCTGAAAAAAATCAGAAAAATCCTCATACCTGAGCATTTTACACCTGCGGCTCAAGGTGGTCATTAACTCTGGTGAAAGTTTCCGCGAATGATCATCAGACGCATTGACTTCATAGTGCGTGCCTTTGAAGAAGACGCGCTGGCCGCCATGCAGCAGATCCTGGCCATGCGATCCTAACTCCAGCGTCATCATGATCTCAGAACGATAGTGGTGTAGCCGGGTAGGAGACAACTCTGGATGCAAAACAAAATCTATGGCGTCCAGAATATTGGTTTTGCCGCAATTATTCGGGCCAATAAATACATTAAAATTCGGCGAAAGCGGTATGCTGACGGGGTGAATAAAGCTCTTATAAGACCCTATCCAGAGATCCGAAATGACCATGCAACAAGTATAGCACACTGCGATACACCAAACCGCCCTGCGCCGGGTCGGCGCAGGGCGGTTCTAACAGCGATTACAATGTCTGGTTACCTGATAAAAAACGAGCCCAAAATCCTAATATGTTCGCCTATGGCCTCAACCGCATGGATGTGAACATAGAATGCGCTCGCGACAACCAGGATAAGTGCCAGCGCATTCAGAATGATATGCGCATGCTGTACCTTGATCTTTACGACGATATTGACCAGCAATAATCCAACCAAAGATAGTAAGAATACAAATAAGAAACGGTCAGCCCATGCAATAGCGTGCTGCAGCCACGTCCCTTTGCTCAGGACAACGCCGGTCTTGAACTGGTCAACGATCTGTCCCTGTTCATTGGTCACCGCTTCACCCAAGACTTCTATCTCAGGCTGCAATGCTGCAAGCGTAGCAGGATCCAATCGAGTCGGCTCTGCCGAAGGTTGTCCGGTAACGGTTGTTGGATTTGGCTGAACGACCGGCTGCGGTGCTGGCGCAGGTTGAGGCTGCGTTACGATAGGCGTTGGAGCTGGTGCCGGTTTCGGAGCTGGCTGCGGAGTCGGTTTCGGCTTCACGACCGGCTGCGGTGCTGGCGCAGGGGTTGGCGTTGGCGCAGGCACAGGAGTCGGCGTTGGCTTTACTTCAGCCACTGGCGCGGGAGGCGTGTCAGCAGACACAACCTTGGTGACCGGTTGCTTCTGTGTGCCAAAAAATACAACCATCAGATTCGTCTGATGCCCGTCCAAATTACCGCTTAGTGTAGCAATACCGATCTCTTCATAGGCAGCATTCAGCAAATTTTTGTCATGCGTCGGGCTAGCCTGAAACGCTTTGAAAACTGAGTTTGCGGTAAGAAAATCCATGCCAAGGTTCTCACCCATTGCTTTAAAATCATAGCGAGCCGGATCCAGCCACTGCCACGGTTTCTTGCCATCCGGGCCATAGTGGCTGAAATAATTCTCAGCGATCATGTCATTGCCTTTCGCCGTTGCTGCTTCTTCAAGATATGAGTTCACGGCGAGTTCATGCCCTCCCCGCTCGACCCGGTATTGATTGATGAGCGTATACATCTGTGAGCGAATATCCTGCTCCAGTCGTCCGAGATTCGGATAGAGCACGAATAAAGTCGAGATCAAAGCGACTTTAATAAAGACGACCAACAGCATGATGTGCTTTACTGAACGAGCCTGAAAGACTTTTGGCTGATAGCCATTACGCTCATGCGGTATGACAAAATCAACCAGCGCTCGCGATGCCGTATGCAGGCGCAGTGAAAAGATCTCACTTAGTTTGTCGCGTTCTTCTTGAGGCATATGACGATACATAATCCAACTCACCAAAGCTGCACCGCTGAACAATAACTTGATCAATGGGTGATGCTTATGCGGTTTATTATCTTCAGTATTGCCCATATGATATCTATAATACCATATTTATTTGCATTTGTCAAAGCAGAGCTTACTAACAGGGCTAACCTTAGAGCTGTACAGGATATGCTTCGACTACAATACGATTTTTACTCGTAAATTTGGGCGTGCAGCTGAATAAGGTCAGCTTTGGAGTCTTGGTATTTGCAAGGATGTCTACCTTGCTTGGTTTCACGATCGAGACTTTAGCTACAGCGTAATGATACTCCTTGCCCTCCCATGTCAGAGAGATAGGATCGCCGACCTTCATTTTGTCGATGTCCCAGAATGTTTTTGTACTTGGAGGACGCCACATGTATCGATGTGCAGAGATCACCGTATTGCCGCCCTTTGCAGGCGTAGATGTGCCAGGCACATGCCATAAACCCTTGTTCAGAGTTTTTTCGCTTTTTCCTTCTAGCACGGCACTGTTCACGCCCATGCGGGAAACTACCAGAGTGTTCGTCACTTGTTTAACCGGCGGCTTTGTCGGAACAATTACTTTCTTCACCGTAGCAGCCTGAACAACCGGCACAGGGAATGAAAGATTCTGTGAAGTCACCGTTGCTGTTACCGCTTGCTCATCTTCGTTCGCATATGTCTGCAAAGCTGCATGAGCGCCGAGTACACCTACGCCAAACCCTGCTGCTAAGGCGAGTAGCGAGATGACCGCTACGAAGCGGACTGAGAATTTATTGCGATTGTCGATAGGCATAAAAGAATGAGCTTATTGAAGTCGAGATAAAGAGAACTGTCAAGACTAATAGCCAAGCGCCGACATTTTCGCCACCGGTATCCGGCAATGTCTTGAATGGCGCTTCAACACCCAAGACGACTGGTTTGAAGACCTGTACATTGACCGAATCTTCGACCGGCTGGCCATTTCGAATGGTTGCGGTCGCGTGATTGACATAGGTACCCGTTGCTACTGAATTATCAATATGCACCGCATAGGTAGTTGTCTGTACCGAGCCGACGCTCATCGGAGCAAAGTCCCATGTCTTGAATCCAGTGCCACCGTCAACGAAGGTAAAGCCAGATGGCAATGTGTCTGATAATTTAGGATCATACGCAACCGTGTTGCCTGTATTCTTGATCACAACCGTATAGGTAACAGTGTCGCCAGCTTCTACGGTGTTTTTATCTACGGTCTTATCGATAGAGATGGTAGGTACTGAGAAGAATCCTCCGCCACCACCGCCTCCTCCTCCACCTCCGCCACCACCGCCACAATTTGATGTGCATGATGGATTCGAATTTGAAGGCGTCACACATTGGCCATCGCTGTTAACTACCATACCCTCAGGCACGGTGCTTTGAACACCATCGATATTCGGACACATGTCGGTCGGCGGCACCGGTTTCGGTGCATTGAATGCTACACAGTAGTAGGTATTTCCAGCTGAGACAGCTTCAATATTGTCATAGTTGTCATAATGGTTCGTATCCTTATGGCAATAGATCTCAGCAGTTACATTATCTGCATTAGGACTTTGCGGCGGATAGGTGAACGGAATGTAGCCATCCTTTAATACTTCACGAACCCACAGCGATGGAGCTCCTTCAAGGTCGCTGATCGTTGCAGTAGCGACGCCTTCGGCATTAGTAACACCGAACGTTTTCCAGTCGCTATAGTTCGTACCGGTAGTAGTATTTGGTCCGCAATAGGGTGCATCGCACATACCAGTAGAATCTCCGGCAGCCGTAGCCTCACCTATGAAGTCGCCTTTTAATTTATCAACGCCTTCCTGGCCGTCCTTATCGCCGAAACCCCATTGGAAGTTCCAATCAGGAGTCAGGTAGCAATGCGGATGATCTGCAATAAAGGCTGCTGATGTAGTTGAGGTAATATTCGGCATGCCAGTTTCTCCCCAATTCGGGAGGTCTGCTTCTGAATCGCAGACGATCTTTGTAGCAATGACGGAGACCGGCTCTATCGTACATTGCGATGAGCAGCCATCACCATTTGCAGTATTTCCGTCATCACAGGCTTCACCAGCTTCCATGATGCCGTTTCCGCATTGCGGGCCGGTAACTGGCGGCTGGAAGTTAGCCAGTTTGCATTGATAATCAGATGAACCGTCAGCAAGTATGGTGCAGGAGCCGGTAACCGGAGTCCAGCCATCTTGCATAACCTCGCGGACCATATAGTCCCCTTGTTCTAAGTTATTGAAGCAATATCCGGTATCGGTAGTAACCGCAGTATCTACCAGCGTATAGGGATCATCACCGCAGGTATAGGTCCAGCCATGGCCTGTAATAGCGAGACAGTTTTCATTATCCTGGAGTATTTTTTTATTCTTTATGGTTTCATCGCTGACGCCGGAAATAGTGTCAGTAATTGAACCGATGATATTTGAGATAATGCTTGGCGCATTTTTCTTATAGAGCTGAATGGTCCAGCCAGAGAGGTTCTCTTCACCTGGATCCTGAACCGCATTTTGGTTCTTATCATTGAATTTAACTCCGCAAATATTCGAAGTATTCGTTGCCTGCAACGTGCATTGCTCGGTACAAACCTGATGATCGCCGACGCCGTCAGTGCCATCGCATTGTTCGTCGCCATTCTTGACGCCATCACCGCAATACGGGACAGCCTCTATTTGGCATTGATCAGTACAGATTTGATGATCGCCGACGCCGTCTGTGCCATCGCATTGCTCATTAGCATTTTTGATATGATCTCCACAGTATGGAAGATCCTGAATAGTGCATTGCTGTGTGCAGGATTGATGATCGCCAACGCCGTCAGTGCCATCGCATTGTTCGTCGCCATTCTTGACGCCATCACCGCAAAAATCGGTACAGATCAAGGTGCATTGCAGTGTGCAGGATTGATGATCGCCAACGCCGTCAGTGCCATCGCATTGTTCGTCGCCATTCTTGATATTGTCGCCACAGTACGGGACATTCTCCAGAGTGCATTGGCTCGTGCAGCTTTGATGCGGGCCGACGCCGTCAGTGCCATCGCATTGTTCAGTGCCCTCTTTCACATGATTACCGCAGCTTGGAGCTATGATAGTCGTAGGCTCATCAACGCATACCCAGCGATTATACTCCTGAGTCCAGAAGCATGCGCGGTTATTCAGCACATCTCCGTTCACGACAGACTCAGACACATGCATCTTGATATGGACTTCGTTTATCTCGCCAGGCGGCACTTCACCGAAGTTCCAATGGTTATTACCATCGACTGGTGACGGGATGCTTGAGATATAGGATGTACGATTGTCGTAGTACTCTTTGATCTCAACTCCCCCGCCGGTGCAGTAACCGGTGCCGGTATTTGTAAGGCGTAATGTGTAGGTCAATTCAGAACCAGGCGCTACCGGATCAGCACTATCTGTTTTAACGAGTTCCATACGGCAGAATGGTTCAAGCTTACAATACTTGTTGCATCCGTCGCCGTTATTGTTATTGCCATCGTCACACTGTTCTGCTTTACCTTCTCCGTTCGGATTTTGTATCGTTCCGTCGCCGCAATAGCTGAGATTTTCAAGCGTGCACTGGCTCGTACAACGCTGATGCGGACCGACACCGTCTGTGCCGTCACATTGCTCAGTGCCTTCTTTCACATTATTTCCGCATTGAGCTGCGTAAATACATTGAGGCTTTTTTGGATTTTCAGTTTCGTAAAAAGTATATATGCGTTCACCGATCGTTGCCGAATCCTGCAATTGCTGCAAGGTGGCAGAACCATCAGCCATAACTTGCTCGAGTTTTGTCAACGCTTGTTTGATCGTCGACTGGTCATTCAAGTTCAACCTATCAAAAGCAGAATCGCCATTATCACCGCCTGAAACCAAAGCATTCAATTGCAAATGGCCTGCGGCAATATTCGATTCATCAGCTAACAAAAATTGGCTCAGCTTACAGCGAGTAGCCGGAATGTCTCCTCCGCTGCAAACGGTAGCTAATTCGGTACAGATCTGGCTTGCTCCAATACTGGAGTATACGCCTGAGAAATACTGTGATGACATATTCCTGATCTGCGTCTTCCAGACGCTTTCGCCGGTGCCATTATGGCAGCCATCATTATTTTTATAATAGCCCTTTGACTTTGCATCACAGGCAGGCCCTGAAGAACTCGTGGCCAGCGCCAGGGACGTCAATTTGCTCAAAATCCCCGTACTGCCTGCAGCACGATAGACCAAAGGTGATGCCATTGGTAAAACAATATTCACGCTCAAAAAGATGACAGCTATTGTTTTAAGTAATGATTTCTTACGCATAGGCTTATTTTTTACCCTATAATTTTGCTTAAAATTAGGCTTTTTTAATGGGAAATTAATAAATAACATAGAAAAATACCATATATCTATGGTATTGTCAAGGGGGGGGCACTATATAATCGATCAATAGGGCAAAATAGTCCCCAATTGCTTCATGTCGGTTATCTTTTCAGCTATGATCTTCTCAATATTGAAGGTGCCGAATTTGGGAGCTTCTATAAAGCCCTGAAGTGCTGCTTCGGCAAGCCAGCCGCTGTCCAACCAGTCAAAAAGCCACTCTGAGGTATAGTCCGGGTCTTCTTGATATGCCCCGCAACCGATTGATTCTACCCAAAGCCGGTTAAATCGCTCCTGCGAGCCGATGGGAGGCGCTATGACCAGCGGAATACCGAGTGCAGCGTAAAAGCTCAGTTCAGATGGCTTGGTCCACAGAATATCAGTTGTCCGCAAAGCTTGGTCGAATTTCTTGAAGTACTCGAATTTCGAATTTGCGAACACGATATGGATATGCTTATCAAGCTCATGCATCAACCCCATGGAGCGGACCGCATCATTGAAAAACTTGCTGACTTCATTATGTATCCCTGCAACCATGGTAAAACTTATCTGGTGTTGAAGGATCTTATTTTTTAAGCTCCTCAAAATTTGAACAGCTAGTTCGCGTTGTGCTCCTGCACCGCCGACGGGGAAGGTGAGCGTTAATGGATGCAGCGAGTGACGCGGCAATGCGTGAGCACCCAAATGCTCTTTGACGGTCTCATGGTACTGCTTATAGTAATTTCTTTTCGGATCAAGATTCACGAGGCGGTAAAGAATATCCTGTTTCAGGCGTGTCAATCGATCATTGCCCAAATTTTCTAATGGCAATGGAAATCCGGTAAGAAAAATATTATCTTCTTTGATGCCGTAGAGCTTGAGGCGATTTGCGACGCGATAGGTCGGCGCAAAATAGCGTATGCGAGAACGAGAAGGGTATTGCGGCACCCACGCGCGGCTGATATCAGTATCCGTCGCTAAGCAGTATATGTCTCCCGGATATTCGAAATGCTCAGCCATGAATGCAGGAATGAAGAACGTGCAGATTAACGGCAATGGTTTTTTTGAAAGTTTTTCGATCAAATGCTTGCCCCAATTTGAATTGCGGATCAGCGACATGATCTGCGTCACCTGCAAAGTCGGCGCTGAGAGATCGCGCTTCGGATAGAATGGCGGTATGCTCTGCAGGGTATCGTACAACTCGAACACCTCTTCGCCGATCAAAGGAACTTGTTTGAAGCGTGAGATGAATTCATAGAAGCGGCGCGAGTTCCGCCAAATTTTCCGATCATGCACGGGGATGCCAGGGTAATTATTTGCATTCAAAATATCGCCCTCGGCGAGATACCTCAAAGGAAATGCAGCACGCTGATGCCCATATCCCATATCGACGCTGATGACCCATGCTTTCGGGTGTGTATGTGTTTTTGTTTCCTCCTGCATACTACTGTATCACCATAGATACAAACTTATTCTCCACAAGAGATAGCCGCTGCTGATGCCGACAATATTGGTCGTCATATCGTACCAATCAAAGTGATCGCCAGGGCGCATCATATCGTGCAGTTCCTTGGCTACGCCGAGCAAAATGACCGCCGGAAGCACCAGCAAGCTATTCCAGATCAACAGGCCGAAAAAAGTTAATGCCAGAGATGCGGTAAAATGAACTGTTTTATCGTAGCGGCCGAAATAGACGCCTTTAAAAAAATCCAATAGCGTAGTCATGTCGTCATAATTATAACATAAAAAAACAGCCCGTAGGCCTAGCTTACCTAGCACGCAGCGTACTAGACAGCAACCGGAGTTTCCGGCGACTTTTTTTCCTGCTCCTCTACTTTCTTTGCATGTTCTTCGATGGCCGCTTTGGTGATGTCATGAAAAGGATTGTCAGTGTATTCTGACATGAGCTTTTGGTACTCTGGATCAGGATTCGGCTCCTTGGTCACGAGCGGCTCTAATGATGGATTGACGGTGTCTGACATAGTATCGAAACACTACCACAATGTACGCAGTTCCTGCAACCTATGCATACCGGTCGACGCGGAAGCAGAAAAATAACAAAATGCTGATCAAAAGGAAAGCAACGAATGACATCAGCGGTATCGTAATGAAGCCCAAGAAGCTGATGTCGATGGTCGAGCATGCTATGCTGCCTTTCGTGCAGTTAATGAAGGAGTTCTCTGCTGCCGGTTTATACATCTGTATGAGATAGTGATATCCGGCGATAATCGCTCCTATGCAGCTCATCGGTAAAATATATTTCGGAAAATTCGCATCACGCAACCGAAGCGCAACGACAGACAGCAGGACGATCGGGTACATCAGGATGCGTTGATACCAGCAGAGCTCGCAAGGCGTGAGTCCAACGATCTCGCTGAAATACAGACTGCCAAGCATTGCAGTCGCAGAAATGAGAAGAACGCACAAATATAAATTTCGTTTCGACAATACTCTCATACGTGTTTCAAGTATAGCATAGAACATGCGCTGATAATAGTTCAGGGCCCAGATATCACGTGTGTAATACCTGGGCCCTAGTCGCTTGGGATCAGTGCTCCTGCATGGGGAAATTCTCCCCCATCAGGATGCGATTTGCTTCATCCTCCAGCTCTTCGTCCCTGAGGACGCGCTCGTCGTCATCCGACGGGGTCTCGCTCTGAACGAGATAGAGATGGGGATTGCCGGGTTCGACGAGAAGGTCAGGATGGGCGTCCAGGAGTTGATCGAGACTGGTCTCGTGGCCATTGTTGCCTTCGGCATCCCAGTGACGTACGAATCGTGCGCCTTCCCCGATGCGCCGATGCGCACAGGGTATGCCCTGCGATCCTTCGCCGGCCATGGCTGACGCCATGGAAAGCATGTCTCCGGGAAACCGGGGGTTGACGCCGCTGGCGCCAAGCATGTAGCCGACTTCGACCCGTTCTGCGCCTTCATCCAAAAGTTCTCGTTGCTCGACTGTCAATCGATCCCTCAGCATACCGTTCCTCCTCCTTTTTTCGTAGCATCCACTACCAGAAAACGGTTGACTTAACGATACGCCGTTTTTTTAACTTGTCAATACATTCTAAACATGGTCTGGTTTTTCAGCAGATATTCTAGCGAATTTTATCAAGAATGTGCCTACTCTCGTCAGGGTTAAACCCTTTTAACGCTAACCATGCATACACCTTGGAGTTTATTTGGTATTTCTTTTTTGGATCAGCTCCGTATTTCTCGTGAAGTCTCTGGTATTTGATCTTTGCAGCCGAGGTAATCTTTTCTAAATCCTGCTTTCCGCCATTTTCCTCAAATTCTTTTAACACGTCGTCAACAATGTGCATTGGAAGCTTGCGAGACATCATTTTCCTGCGAATAACCCGCATACCGTCTTTTTTATCTTTCAATAGCTCGAAGAGGCGAGCAGCATACTTTCTATCGTCAACCAGCCCCTGCTGGCACAGTTTCTCAACTACTTTCTGAGCATTTTCCTTAGTATAAAAAACATAGCGGATCGTATCAGGGTACAATTTTTTTAGCCGAACGATTCGGTCTACCAGACGCTTTTCAGAAACTTCGCCATCGGCAAGCCAGGCGAGCATCTTTTGATAGATATGCTGAAGGTCAGGATCGTCGAATGTTTGCCGATCTGTCATAGAGAGATTATACACCAGATCCTAAAATTATTTTGCAAGTCGATGTTAAATGATATAATTACCTTAGAAACGTTAGCTAAGTACAGAGAAAAAAGCCGTCATAAAAAAGTTTTTTAAAAAAATACACAGGCAGAAAACACAAACCATAGAATAAAAAATGAGCGCCGTCGGTTTCCAAAAACGGCTCTCAATACGGTGTAAGACTAAGACCAAAATAAAGCTTATCAACTTAGACCTACATCACTATGGCTACTATCAAACGATGGTTCAAACGGTTTCGAAAAAATGATTGGGATGAAAATCTCCGGCTGTACGGATTAAAATAGTAATGAACGTTCTTTCAAAAAAACGTACGTGTGAAGCTTGAAAAGCGATCACAGGTGCTCAACATAGGACGATGCGTAGGAGTGATTATGGATTTATGTACCAGTTTCGAGAGCAATCATGGTCCAAACTCTGTTCCCTGTCGGGAAAATGTTTCGTTAGAAAACAAATCAGAATGTGCTCTTTGCGAGCACAGTGAGGTGAGTCAGATGCGGAATAGCACGCGGCGCATGAGAATCGAAGACGAATTGGTCACAACATCTCATGGCCTACTCCCCATGACTCTATGGGCAGGGGGCTAAGTAAGATCGCCCCCTCCCAAATTCAAAACATATGACATACGAAAATCAAGCGCTCGTAACTAATATCTTATTCATTCTAGAAGGTGCGGTGCTTTTAATTGCCGCGAATTGGGCCGGTTGGATGATACTGTCTATCGGAGGGCTTATGATGATTGAAACGATCAGAATTAGATCCATTTGATGCCCAGGAAACAAACACCAGCGCAGATTGGCAATCGCCCTTTAATTCATTTATAGTTAGTGTGTGTTTAAAAAAAATTTAACGCACTGATGAAACATCTCGTTGACATAACCTACGAAACCTATACAAGCGGCGCTATAACCGTGCCTTGCGTTATTGCCCAACCAAAAGAGAGCGGATCCTATCCCTGTATTATTTATAATCGCGGAGGTAATCGGGAATTTGGAAAAATTACCCCTGCATATGGCGAATATTTAGTAGAAAGAATTGCTTCATGGGGATATATAGTTGTTGCATCTCAATATCGCGGGCTTATTGGTGAAGAAGGTGCCGACGAATTTGGCGGGGCAGATGTTGATGACGTAGTCAATCTAATTAGCGTGCTTAAAAGCTTACCAAATGCAGACACACAGCGAATTGGGATGTTTGGCTGGAGTCGTGGAGGCATGATGGTTTACCTGGCTTTGAAAAAAATGCATTTCATCAAAGCAGCTGTCTCAGTTGCAGGAGTTGCTGATTTACTAGAAACTGCGAAACGCCGGCCTGAAATGAAAAAAATATTTGAAGAGCTGATCAGCACCGGACCAGACCTGGAAGAAAAACTCAAGGAACGCTCAATAGTATACTGGCCTGAGAAGCTACCAAAAGTACCGCTACTCCTCATGCATGGCACCGCTGATTGGCGTGTCAACTATGAACAAAGTGTACAGCTTGCAAACGAGCTCACAAAACGTAACTTTCCTGTAACTCTCAAATTATTTACCGGGGGCGATCATGCCCTGACAGACTATGATGATGAAGTTTGGAAAATGACAAAAGAATGGTTTGAAAAATATGCTTAACAAAAAAAATAACTCAGAAAAAAAATTCTATATAACTCTCCTGGCTGCTATTATTGCTTTGAGCGGGTTTTTGATGATTGAAAATTCACTAACATACCAAAACGAAGGAAATAGCCTATCGATTCAAAAACCTGCCACACGCTCCTCTGCTACACGTCTTCTAGTTAAGTACACTAGGTTTAAACCCTCAACTGAAGAATATCGCATTATTAACTCTCAGGGTGTAGTTTTAGAAAAATTAGATTTCTCGCCAGAAAAATACAGTATTGTAGCCGACCCAACGGGGAGTAATATCATTAGACGCTCACCAAATAAAATTGAGATAGCTTCAGGTTCAAAAAATAGAACATTTAAAACTATAGTTGAAAATGATAAGGGCATTTCTGATATTATTTTTTCCAGCGATGGCACAAAAATAGCTTACACAACGTCAAGTGTGCTTAAAAAGAATCAAGACGACATTCCGCTTGCAGGCAAAAGCACTCTTTTTATAGTCGATGCTGATGGCCGCAATAACAAAAAAATTATGGATATCGAGCTCTATTCGAAATTGGTAGGATTCAATGCCGCGGACGGGACCATGCTCTATTCAGTATGCGGTTTTGACTTGTGTGATAATTTTTCTAAACTGACCGCAGTTAGTACAGAAAATTTTACACGTAAACGCATAGGATCTTTTGATGCTTTCAATGGCTATGCCCTCATGAGTGACCTAAGTAAAATGTATTATTCTGATGGCAAGACTAAGGATATTATGCAATATGATTTTCAAAGCGGCACATCTTCAAAGATTTTCTCACTACATGAAAATGGAATAGATCAAGGAGACAACACTCCCTCCATTGGTCGTTTTTTTGTATCCCCTGATCAAACAACATTGATCTTCACTGCATATAATACAGGGTCGAGCGGCGCTGAGATTACATACGAAATGAACTTAAATACTAATCAAGTTCGAGAAATACTACATGACAAAAAATACTACAATATTGGGCCAGAAGGATGGTCGCCTGATGGCAAGCTCATCTTATTCAACACCTTTTGTTATGGCTGCGGAAAAAAATTTGGTTACGACAACGAGGGTGAATACTATTTTATGAACTATGAAACAGGGCAACTATATAAGTTCTTCACGTCAGAAATGATTTCATATTTAGATCAAACCATTCATAACGAGAGCATGCATCTCGAAACGTGGCTGCGGGGTAATTAGCGGATTGAAATTAAATTTTTTTTCGACATTTGAATTCCGTTGTAACGAAAACAGGGCTATCAACGGCATTCAAGAAATAACTCTTGACTGTCTGTGCTTGTTCTTTGACAGGCGATAAAGGACGGAAGCGATGCAAAAACCAGTGTTTTGTTTCTTCGTGCTGCTCTATTGTTCACTTGCATTTGGCCAGTCTCCAATTGATCTCAAACTTCCTTTTCCGAATGGCGAAACATGGACGATGACACAAGGATACAATCAAGGGTCCCACATTGCTTATGCGTCGTCTGATGAGCGCTATGCTGTAGATTTTGCCAGCAGTTGTGGCTCGACATGGGGCAAGCCGGTGCTCGCGGCTGCAGCAGGAACAGTCCATATCGTTTCAACGACAGACAACGATGATTGGGGAGTCAACCTCTGGATCGTACATGAGGGTGGATGTAGGACCCGTTATGCGCACATGATTGTCGGATCACTCTTCGTACGTGAGGGAGAGTTTGTTACGCAGGGTCAAATTATCGGACTGACTGGCAAAACAGGTTATACCATCCCTTCAGGTTGTCAAAACAACGGAGGTTCACATATTCATCTAGTCCTACAGTGCCTAGTGAATGGCGCGTATGTTGGTAAAAAGCCGGAACCGATTTCTGGTTATACTGATTTTACCAGAAATCAAGTTCCATATACCTCCAACAACGGCAATATAATCGGGCATTGGAATACCGGATGGAAACTTGATGGATCCTCTGAGGCTTTCTACCGAGCTTATGCGCGTAACCCACATGCGAACTTTGGCCTCCCAACTGCTGACGCAGGCAATCCAAACGGAGCCTTTGTCCATCAATGGAATAACACTTCAATCAACGATCTCTTTGTTCAAAACTTTGACGATCCTGATTTTGAAAAGCGAGGTGTGATTCTTTGGAAACAAAGCTCTCCCGCGAATGCGTATGTGGTACGAGGCGGCTTCTGGGAACTATACCGCTACAATAACGGACCTGTCACCTATGGCGCTCCGGTCACTGACGAGGGTTGCTGGTACAACAATGGTATCGTATCTGCACTCCCCAATTTCAACTTCCCGGCAGCACAGCTATTCCAAAAGGCAAATGGCAGCACAGGCATCATGGTCTGGAATCCAAACTGGGTTCAAGGTACTACGGTCAGGTTCATCGACAATATCCCGAATGTACCCTACACTATCGGACCATGTCCTTCACAGACCAGTCAAACAACTTCTCAAAACATCTTCGCTTCGGCCTTCCAGACAGATCCTTCAACGGTCAAAGTCACAGTCAATAATGCAAGTAAACTCGCCTATGACACGTATGAGTTGATCAGAAATGACGTGCCTGTAGGCGGCGGCTCGTTAGGCAGTGTCACAAAGATCACTGATCCTTCAGTCATCGAAGGTACGGCCTATGACTACCAGGTCCGCGGAACTATCAATGGCCATACCGTGGCCTTGTCGAACCAAATACCCTTAGACACCGCTTGCAACCCGGTAACTATGTCTGATTGTGACGGGATCGATGGCAGTGCAGACAATTGCCCGAGCGTCGATAATGCTGATCAAAAAAACTCAGACACCGACGTCTTTGGCGATGCCTGCGACAATTGTCCGACCGTCTACAACCCAAGCCAGGCAGACAGCGACGCGGATGGCATCGGCGATGCCTGCGACCCATGCCCCTATGGGTCCTGCCTGGTAACCGTGTTCAGCGACAATTTCAACCGAGCTGCGCTCGGCACGAACTGGGAAGCCTGCAGCACTGCAAGCATCATCAATAATACTTTGCAGCTGCAGAACACTTCAGGCCCGACGAATTGTCCAGATGTCGGCCAAAGCTTTGCGCAGGCAACGCTCGTCGTTCCTGGCGATGAGATTCGCGATGGCGCAGTTCAATTCGATCTCAATACCGGCGGTCCGACACGTGCCAATAATGTTTTTCGGATCGGCTTCGGTGCATTCAGTGTGTATATCAACCAGGATAGCGCCACTGACAATGCGTGCCGGAGAAGGGTTGAACTGCGGGCTTTTGACACTGCTATCACCATGGCCTGTGGCATAACCATCAATCCAGGACGGTACGAATTCAGCGTGTCAGGTAATGCAATTCGGTTCAGAAATGTCTCTGGCGGAACCGTGATCAACCAGACTGCGACATACGATCTTCAAACAACGGCAGGCCCGCTCGTGACAAGTGTTAACGAGGACACAACCACCGTAGACAATATCACCTTACAGAGGCGAGTTCCTTAACGTCACTAACCCTGCATTGCGAAAGCGATGCAGGGTTATCTTTTTGTAATAGCATTATGTGCGCAACCTCTTCGACTGTTGAGTCACAGCGTACACGCTCAAGACAGCTACATAGGTCGTGACCATTTCAAATGTTACCTGGTACCGTCCTCCGCTCAGGACGCTGGTCAGCACAAAAAAGACGAAAACCGCAGTCCAGATATGCACGAAATATTCTCCGGCGAAATGCGAGGTGAATTTCTTGTCTTTCCATCGCAAGAATTCCTTCTGCCCTACATAGATCGTCAATACTGCAGGATAAATAATCGCGATCAAGCTGTCTGCAGACTCGAACTGCGCGCGCCAGAAGAAATGCAAAAAATATACAACGAAAGTGACAATGGACCAGCCATTGACCATATGCTTCCAAAAAAGAAAGCTTTTTAACCGTCGTTCGTTTTTTACGCTATTGAACATACTCATGGATGTAACTGTGCATGCCACAGTAAGCGCTCTACTGGCCGATAATCCCATGCTTCGCGATGCGGCGTAGCCTTTGTAGCATTATTGTTGACGCCAATCCCCTTGCCAATATAGAAACCCAGATGTCGATGCGACCTGCCTGACGGAAATGCTCGCGGCGCATACACAATCACACAGCCGATGCGCGGTCTTTTAATGTCGCGCCACCCTGAACGTATCAGATCATTCTCTGCTGCAGTTACTGTCGTATGCAACTCCTTGACCAGGTCGAACATTTTTAAGATCGAGGTCAGATAAAAAGCGCAGGCTAGATTTCCATTCTCAAGGACTTCGACATTCTTTCCGTCTATCTTGAAATAGCATTCACGAAACATCGTTGACCCTACTGAACCGCGGATCACAGCCAAATAGGTCTTGTGGATCAAGTGCTGCGGTTTTTGCTCTTGCGTCGGCATACGAATTATCGGGTTTCTTTTTCAGCAAAACGATAATATAAATTCTTTGCGGTTTCGGTAACGATAAAATAGCTGCCAACGACGATGAAGAGTTCAATCAAGTGCTCAGGCTTGGGACTGATGAATTTAAATATGGTATGCCCCACCGACGTGAATGGAATAATAATGGTGGCAATGAATGCAGTTCCTGACAGCCAATATAAAATAGGTGACGCCTGTTTTGCTTTCCAAATAGGCAGCCTCGTGCGGATCGAAAACAAGAATACCAGCTCAGTCAAGATGCTTCCGATGAACCAGTTCGTTTGCAGAACCTCCGGAGAAATGCGGAAGAAAAGGCCGAACATGATGAAATCAAAAACGGTGCTTACGACGCCAAGCAAAGTCGCGATGAGCACAATCTCTTTCACATCATAGCTTTTTGGTTTTTTGAGCTCCATGGTATCAGTGGTATCGGTAGCTATCGCGATCATGGGAAAATCCGACAGCAAATTCACCAACAGGATCTGCAAGGCAAGCATCGGAAGAAAATCTACGATCAGCGACGCGACAGCGACGGCATAAAAATTTCCGAAATTTGAAGCAAGAGTTGCTTTGATGTACTTCACGGTATTCACGAAAACCGACCGGCCTTCTTGAATGCCGTCAACGATGACCTGCAGGCTTTTTTTCAACAGAATAATATCAGCAGTTTCCTGCGCAATATCTGAAGCGCCCTGTACAGCGAGACCGACATTTGCAATTTTCAACGCCGGCGCGTCATTGATCCCTTCTCCCAAGAAACCGACCTCGTGTTTCTCCTGCAATATTTGAATGATTTTGAACTTTTGCTGCGGCGATACGCGCGCGAATACATTAAATGAATGAGCGGCAGCAACCTGCTTTTCATGCGACAATTCCTGGAATGCAGCGCCGGTGATAACGTCAGTGAACTTTTCAACCAGGCCTATCTGCTGGGCCACGGAGCCGGCAACTTCAGGACTATCCCCGGTCAATATCTTCACCGCAACGCCGAGCGATTTTGCTTTCCGGAGCGATTCTTTCGTCGTTTTCTTCAGTGGGTCCACGAATGAAATAATACCGACGAATTGCAAATCTTTTTCTTCGTGCTCAATCGCATGCCCATGATCGCCATGCAGATCTTTCTGAGCTACAGCGATAACGCGGTAGCCCTGCTTGCCGGCATCGACAAGCCATTTCGAGATCACCTCATGAACGCCTGCCGGGATCTTGGAGCATAATGGCAGTATGTCCTCGGGCGCTCCCCGTACGATCAATTGACTGGCCTGCGCCTTCTCTACGATCACGGTATTTCTTCTGCGGGCAGGGTCAAAAGGTATTTCATCAACGCGTTTAAATCCATGCAGGTCTTTGCGCTCATGCGCCGAGAGTTTATTCCATAGCGCCAGATCAAATGCGTTATTCGGTTCTTTTTCTTTTTCAGTCAGAAAAGGCGCGGCAATGCTTGCAATGAACACAACATTTGCATTGCTGGGTGCGAAAACCTGCGCGACGCTCAATACATTCTCAGTGAGCGTACCGGTCTTATCGGTACACAATACATCAATGCTGCCCAGATCTTCGATGGAAGATAAACGCTTCACGACGACATGGTGCTTGGCAAGATGCAAACCGCCCCTCGACAATGAAAATGTGGTGACCACGGGCAATGCTTCAGGTATGACGCTCACTGCCAGGGCGATGGCAAAAATGAAAAGCTCAGGGATATCGATGGACGGCCCTTTGATCAAAATATTCGCCACGACAATGAAAGCCAATGTAATGAGGACCAGGCGCAAGATAAAAGAGCTGAAACGCGCAATGCCCTTGGCGAAGGTGCTGACACGGACAGTCTCTGTCGCAAGTTTACTGATATCTCCCATGACGGTCCGGACACCGGTCGCACAGACGATCCCTAAGCCTTTACCGCTAACCACAGCAGTACCAGAAAAACCCATGTTCGCAGCTTTAAATATCTCGGCAGTCGGCTGGGATAATGCTTCTGATTGCTTCCGAATAGGCACCGACTCTCCGGTAAGAATCGACTCATCCACCATGAAGTTCGTTGCCCGAAGTAAGCGGATATCCGCAGAGATGATGTCGCCCGGTTCAAGTACCACAATATCGCCGACGATCAATTCTCTGCTGGGTATCATCTGCTCTGCTCCGTCACGTATGACACGCGACCGGCGGACAACATACTGTTTCAATAGCTGCAAGGTCTGCTCTGATCGATATTCCTGATAAAAACCGATCCCCGCATTGATGATCACGAATAGGACGATCATCGAACCATCGATATACTCCTTGAGTATAATAGCAACGATCGCAGCGCTGATCAGAAGATAAATGAATGGCGAAGTGAACTGCCGCTTCAGCAGGTCAAACCACGTAGTCGGCTTGGTCCTGATCTCGTTGAAACCTTGTGAACCTAAAAGTTTGCGGGCCTCAGCCTGAGCGATGCCGTGCTCGATCGACGAATGATAGCGTGCGGTCAATTCATTCTCCGAAATGACCGTTAATTGGGAAAAATCTGCCATAGTTTGTAGCTATAGTATAGCACAAAAGCCCTGCCAGATGGCAGGGCTTTTAATCAAAATATCTATGTTATTTCAGTTCGTCTCCCAATGGGTAGGCTTTGAGATGTGTCGCGCTGATATCAACCACATCCAATGCATTGAATCCTTTGTTTCGGAAAACCGCATCAGACGCAAATGGATGCGCGCTTCCATTGCTCAGTAAATAAACCGTTGCGGAACCCGGCACATGCACAAGCACTGCATCAGGGTATTGATTGAGTTCGCCTTTCTCTACCGAGACGATATCACTCCAGCGGTTCGCCGGGTACGAGGAAAAGGCGGCTGAAGAAGGAATGGCTAATTTGAGAATGCGGTTATCCGGACGGCGATACAAATGATAGACCGTATTGCTGTCTTCTGCTTTCATTAAATGAACCAATGGATATTTCTCTAAGGCGCTCGAAGAAACTTGCTGTGGCGCCCTGCCCTCGTCGTATCGTGCTAATGAACTCTTTCCGGTTAGCCTGTATAGCTGATTCATAATGACGGCATAGATATCTGCCGAACCGGCAACGCGATACAATGCTGTTGCAGGATCGGTTGTAAGCGTCGTAAACCCAAGGACCAATACTTTTTCTGGTGCGGTTATAGAGACGGTTGGAGCAGGAGCACCCTTCGTCTTGAATGTATAGGTATCCGAAGTAGCATACGCACCAAACACATCAGCAGACTGTACATAGAATGAATAGGTAGTGTCCGGTTTTAAGTTCGGTATATATGAACTATGGAAAAAATCACGGAACTTCGACGTCTGGTCGATCGTATTTGCATAGACGCCTGGTGCCCATACGACGATGACACCGTTCGAGAGTTTATTCGTATTCCAAGATATAGTCACGTAATCCTGCCCGAGCTGCGGATCGTTGATGGTCAGCGGCCTGATATCAGAGATCGCGAACAGGGTTTTTTCGGATTCAGTGTTAAAGAGAGTAGTAAAAGTCATGTCGCTATAGTACGCTGTATTGCCGGCTGCATCAGCAGAAACAACCTGAAAATGATAAGTCGTGCCTGGCGCAAGGCCTCCGAGCGTAACGTCATGCAACTTTAAGTAGCCGCCCCAGCCAGCTGCAGACGCATATGCTGATGTAGCGCCAAATTTAACGACCGAGTTCGCAATTTCATTCGTTTCCCATTGAAACGTGGCTGATGTTGCAGTTACATACGGCACATGTACATTGCTGATAATCGGCAGCGAGGTATCGATGTATTCAGTCGTCTTGAACGTCCGGTCAAAGGTAGAAACCTTTTGACCATTGATCCCTGAAGTTACCGAAAAGTGATAGGTACTTAAAGGCGTCAAACTGGTAATAGTAATTTCATGGCTCGTCCGCAATTCAGAACCAGTCGTTAAATACACGCCGTAACTTGTATCTAAACCAAAATCGATCCGGCTGGTGGATGCGATATTCGTGTTCCAGCGCACCACTGCTTTTGTATCAGTGATATTCGACACAGAAACATCGCTTATCTGCATTGCCGTTTGAGCAGTGGCCGGTAAAGCAAAATAGGCCACAGAGACTCCTATAGCCAAAACGGACAAATATTTTTTCGCTTGATTATGCATAGTAAAATTGCTATTTTAGGCTAACTATAGACTATACTATATAGTTCTATTTTTGTCAAGAGATGCTTGTTTGCCTCAAAGACAAAACGGACATATACTTCGTCAACCGTTCTTTTCATTGCAGTGAACAATCACCTACGTGTCCCCCGCAAGGGACTCTATAAGAAGGAGACGACCTGTGTGGCGGATACTTTTTGCCCTTGCCTGCGCTGTACCGATTCTCTACATCACCACCCTCACCACAACCATCTACCTGCACCGCGGGCTTACGCACGGGAGCCTTGAGTTCCACCCAGCCTTGGATCTCGCAATACGATTCTACAAGTGGATTCAAACCGGATTGATCCGGCGGGAATGGGTAGCGGTGCATCGTAAGCATCATGCCCACACTGATGAAGAAGGCGATCCGCATAGCCCGTACCAGTATGGCGTGTGGAAAGTCACGTTCGCGAACGTCAAGTACTACCGCAGGGAAACCCAGAATCCTGAGACAGTCAAAGTGTATGCGAAGGACATCAAGCGAGACTGGTTCGATAACTTCTTCGATCACAGCCTCGTCGGAATTGCGCTCGGCATCACCATCTGGTGCTTCATCTTCGGTCTCTGGGCCGGGATCATCGCCTTTGCGGTGCATGGCGTGGCGTATGTCTTTCTTTCGGGAGCCATCAATGGCCTTGGTCACAGTGACCATCATGGTTACCGTAACTGGCCAAATACGGCGCGGAACCTCAGGTGGCTTGCCTGGCTGACCGGAGGCGAAGGCCTCCACAACAATCATCATGGCGCTCAGCGTTCTCCAAAGCTCTCAATGGCACCGGGAGAATCTGACCCTGCGTGGTGGGCAATACGAGTTCTTGCCTGGATAGGACTGATTAAGATCAAAGGCAAAACCATCGACCTTCCTCGCCGCGGCGCGATCGCAAACGATCCTCCGAATACGCCGCATGCGTTCACTGCGACCCACTAGGCTTAGGCCCGCTGGTGCTAACCGGCGGGCCTCCTTTTTTAGCATACCTTTTAGTATTGACCATTCTGATAGACTTTCATATGATTACAACTGTCCGCGGCCCGCAAGGCTCCCAGGAGAGAGGAAGGCCAACAACAACCCCGTTCTTTTAAGGACTGCTGTGCCGATTGGCACACAGGGCGTCCCAAGACGAAAGAGCGCCGATCAGCTACGGCACGCCGGACTGATCGAAGCGACCCTTGGGGTTTTACTACGCTAAAGGCTCCTGTCCTCGACCAGGAGCCTTTTAAATTTCATCAATAATTGACCTAAACGAGTTTATTAGGTATAGTGTTGCGAGTTATGTCAGACCAATCACAAGAAAACATCAGAAATATCGCGATCATCGCTCACGTTGACCATGGAAAGACAACCCTGGTCGACGCTCTTTTGAAACAGTCGAATACATTCCGTAATGCTGAAGCTATGGGCACGACGATCATGGATTCAAATGAGCTGGAACGCGAGCGAGGTATTACTATTTTCAGCAAAAATGCTGCTATTGCATGGAAGGGCATCAAGATAAACATCGTTGATACTCCTGGCCACGCAGATTTTGGCGGCGAGGTAGAACGCATCATGAATCTGGTAGATGCCTGTTTATTGCTGGTTGATGCAAAAGAAGGTCCGATGCCACAAACAAAATTCGTATTGAAAAAAGCCATTGATGCCGGACATAAGATCATTGTGGTCATCAATAAAGTAGACCGCAGGGATGCGCGGCCAGACTGGGTACTGAATAAAACTTTTGACCTGTTCGTACATTTGAATGCATCAGACGAGCAGACTAATTTTCCGGTGCTTTACGCATCGGCAGTTCAGGGTCTCGCGGGAACCGATCACGCACTCGAGTCAATGAAAGATATATCGCCTATCCTGGATACGGTCATTGCCGAAGTGCCGAAACCGACAGGCGACCCGTCGAAACCGCTTCAAATTTCTGTCGTGAACGTCCGCTATGATAACTATAAGGGTCGTACTGCTATCGGGCGTGTCATGAACGGATCGGTGAGCAAAGGCCAGCCGGTCGTGCATATTGATCGCAACGGCGTCACTGCTCCGGCGAAAATTACCTCGATCATGGTCTTTGACGGCTTAGGAACCAAGGAAATAGACAGCGTCTCTGCCGGCGAGATCGTTGCTGTAAGCGGCATCGAAGATATTACCATTGGTGAAACGATCGCCGACGCAAATGAACCGAAAGCGCTGCCAGTCATGCAGATAGAAGAACCGACCGTGAAGATGACCTTCGGGGTCAATACGTCGCCATTTGCCGGAACTGAAGCGACCTATTCAACATCGAGGAATTTGGAAGAGCGCCTGAACAGAGAATTGCAAAATGATGTTGCGCTCAGAGTTGAACGCGGGGCAGGTGAAGGCGCCTTCGTCGTTTCGGGCCGCGGAGAATTGCACCTCGCTATCCTTATTGAAAAGATGCGCCGCGAGGGCTACGAAATGCAAGTATCCCGACCGCATGTCATCTTCAAAGAAGAGAACGGGATTGTCGAAGAACCATTCGAGCAGGTATATATTGAAACGCCTGAAAACTTCTCCGGAGTCATTATCGAAAAGATGAGCAAACGAAAAGGCGAAATGAAGGATATGCGCGTCGAAGATACGGTTGCCTACATGGAATTTGAAATACCTACCCGAGGTTTCATCGGCTATCGAAATGAATTCATCACTGATACGAAAGGCCAGGGTATTATTAACTCCCTGGTCCTCGGCTACCGCCGTGAGATCGGCGATATTGAATCAAAAACACATGGTTCGCTTATCTCAATGGAACAAGGCGAAACGGTCGCTTACTCATTAGACAATTTGCAAGAACGCGGCACGCTGTTCATCGGCCCAGGCGTACCTGTCTACGCAGGCATGGTCATCGGCCAAAATTCCCGGGCAGAAGATATGGAAGTGAACCCGATCAAAGCAAAGAAGCTCTCAAACATGCGGAGCAAAGGCGATGGCGCAGGCATCAGATTGGATGAGCCGCATACTATGGACCTTGAAGCATCGCTTGAATATATCGGCGAGGACGAACTGGTTGAAGTCACGCCAAAAAATATCCGTATTCGAAAAACACATCTCGACCCGCATGCTCGCAAGCGTTACAACGCTGAAGTACAGGGAAAGCGCTAACGTAAGAACAGTGCGGTTGCTTATGCTGAACACCCTGCAGATCGGTCCCGGTGTGAAGCGTATGCAACCGCACTGATTATTTAATGGAAACCTTTGTACCAACTTGCGCGAACCAGTAGAGCGGTTCCATATTCTCATAGCTTACATTCACACAACCATGGCTCATCGGGTGACCGAAGTTATGATGCCAATAGGCGCCGTGAATATAATATCGATACTTGCCTGTCGTAAAGTGTAAATTCCATTTCGTATTCGGCAAATCATACCCTGGGCCTCCATAATGCTTCACCGGGACTTTATCAAGCACTTTAAACTCACCCACGGGCGTTGGCATAGTCTTCACGCCGCTTGAGATAGGAAAAGAAGCCATCTCGACATCTCCAAAGAAGTATTTTAAATGCTGTGTTTTAAGATCAACCTCGATACGTTTCTCTTCTTGAATTTTATCGCTATTCAAAGGATCAAATCCTGCAGCAACCTCATCCCCGTCAGAAAATCCGTCGCCATCAGTATCAGGGTTTTTGAGATCGGTGCCTAGTTTGATCTCCCATGCGTCATTCAGGCCATCCTTATCTGAATCAACCTGCATAAGTTTTTTCTTATCGCCGAACAAGGGCGAATAGCCCTGAGCGATCTCATCGCCATCACTATATCCGTCGCCGTCCGTGTCCGCTAACAGCGGATCGGTCCCATACATATGAAGCTCATCATCATCGGAAAGTCCGTCATGATCGGTATCCACAATATCCTGTGCACGAGCGATGTGGCACACTGATGCTATCAAAAGCACTACGAATACATACAGCGCTTTTTTCATATAAGCAGTATAGCATACTCGTCCTGGTTGAAGACATCCGTCAGTTTGAAAGCCGAAAAAAATTGATATATACTGTATGCATGAAGAGACATGGATTCACACTTATTGAAATTCTGATTGTAGGAACGATCATTGTATTTTTGGCGCTCGCAGCATTATTTACGGTAAATTATTTCATTGATCGTGCCCAAATAGCTGCTACAAAGGCAAATGTGCGCCAGCTCGCTATAGCCATTAAACAATTGCAGATCGATACGCGCCAATGGCCTGAACGATCGTACGCGAGCCCCTCGAATCCCACGGAAGGTCCTATCATATGCAATATTGCTGAAGCGAATTTCAGATCTCCGATGCAAGTCTGCGTCCCGCCCACAGGCGGATGTGATTATCAGAACCAGGCGACTAGCGATTGCTTGACTCCAAACTCAGGTTCTCTGCCATTGCATGAGTACGCCCAGGGCATCGGAAATATCGCAGGCGCACTTGATGATTATCAGGATGATAACGGCAACTATCCGCATCCGGAGTGGACAGATCTAGAAGACAGCTGGGCACCAAGTTTATGGGCCGGATTAACCGGAAACCCGGGACGCAAATCATGTACGAAAACATTTACCAAAACCTGCACCACGGATGCACAATGTCCGACCGGTGAAAAATGCTATGACAATGCGGCTTACTTTAATCGCCTGAACGATATGAATCCATATCCTAATTGGCGCGGGCCCTATATCTCGCAACCGATGTATGATGCCTGGGGCAGGCCGTTTTTTGCAGATTGCAATTACAAGCTTCCCAATACGAGCGACAAATACGCTTTTGCTTTCGGATCGCTAGGACCTGACGGCGTGAAAAGCACCAGCGATGATATCGTGTTATATAATAGCTCGGTCACTCAAGCAAGCGGACCAAGCTGTTAATCTCTGATGCAGTTGCGTTACATCGCTAAATGCCGCTGGCGCTGATATCGTTCAATAATTTAAAATAGTCGCCATAGAGCTTCGCGAGGATCCAGAGATTGAAGATCAGAGAAACGATCGTAATAATGATGATGGCAATGCCGATGCGTCTCGCAAGGGCATTTTTTTGCCGTGCGTATTTGATGCCCCAGCCAAGTCCAAAAGGCGGAAACAATGCGCTGATAATATACATCACGGCCTGCTTTGTTGCGGTTGTTGAAAGCTCGGATCGCAGCTGCTTTCCGCATTTCATGCAAAAAACAGCATCGGGCGGATTTTGAGTCGAACAAAATGGGCAGAGTAATTGCGCTTCCATACTACTGCATCCTACCGCTGTTTCGCGCTGCCAGCAAGACCGAGGGCGCTGTAGCGCTTAAGGCGAGTATTTCTCCGTCGGTGAATTCTCCGTCTCTCTTTGCCGCGCAAAGCAACGCTCCGACAACATTTTGATCTTCAAGCACCGGCACGGCCATAAGCCGGGGCCGCGCGTATGGCATAGCGCGGTGCATAGGTTTGAAATCGGCCGCAATGATGCGAAAGGGCTTCTGTGTCTTGAATACTTCGGATAATACTGTATCTTTATCCAAATTTTCTTCAGCGCCGATCAAATGCTCATAGTACCCGAAATCAGAAAGAATTTTGAGTGATTGTCCTGATGCATTGAATGAAGCAAAGAGGGCTTTTTCTGCATTAAATGATAAGGCCAGCATTTTAACCATCTCGTCCAGCTCTTGTCCGCGCGGCTGTTCATTCAGGATAGTCGACAAGCCGATCAATAAAGCCATAGTCCTCTGCCTTTCCCTGGAGCGGATGGCTTGTATGCGCCCCAGCTGATACAAGATTGACCGCTCGCCGACAGCTGAACGTTTTGCCAGTTCCAATGTTTTTAACACTGAGAACTCTATGACCTCGGTCACCTCATCGCGTGCATGCACGTGATACGGATATCTCTTGCCGGGCTCAAGCAAGGTCGTATATCCCCATAAGTTGTGCTTATCGAGAATTTCTACCGGAATGCGTATCAGATCAGTGTTCCGCTGCGGGTTGGTAAAGACAAAGCTGATCTCTATCTTGCCTTTCAGTATGAATAAGATCTTGGCATTTGCAGTGCCGGCATGATAGATTGATTCATCAGGAATATATGACTTGAGCGTGCCTGAAGAAACGAAAAATTCGAGGTCACGAATATTAACCCCGTCGAACAATTGGCTTTGAGCTAATGCATGCAGCGCCTCCTGCGAGTCCATGTCGATAGTTACCTGTCAATAATCAGTTGCTTGTCACCACAGAAAATGCTTCTGTCTTGTATGATATATATTCAATCACGATGGACCCAATATATCAAGCAACTGAGTAATCCTCCTCTTTCAATAATACCGAACAGCATGTATCATTCGGATGATGTCAACATGGTCTAACGCACTGCCTGCCTTCGTCAAGAACTCTCCAAGCGCTATCTGTTTGGCAATTTTTTTTCTTTTTTTCGTGATATATAACCTGAACCTGGCCTACGAAACGAGCGGCGATATACGAGGAACTGAATTAACGCCTGTGTCTATTATTAATGAGGGTAACTTGGAATTTAGCGAATTCTCAGACGGGACACCAGGCCAATACTGGTTCTATGCAGACCCTGCGACACAGTTGGTTGTATCAGTGTACCCAATCTTTACCGGCATTCTGGTGACGCCTGTCTATTGGATCGCACACATACTCGGCATAGATATCACGTCACTAGCGCATCAAAAATTCCTTGCAAAATTTTGCAGTGCAGCGATCGCCTCGCTGACGGTCGTGCTCATGTACCTGCTGGTACTCGAGGTAAGTACACAACGCACTGCTTTTCTTATGGCAGGACTCTTCGGATTAGGAACGGACATATGGGCCACTGCAAGCCGCGGACTTTGGCAGCACGGACCGGGGGTTCTGTTCATCATACTGAGCTTGCTCTTTCTATTACGTGGCAAAAAAAATAAAAACTATCTTCCCTGGGTCGGGCTCTGGATGGGATGCGCTGTCTGGACCAGGCCGGCTAATGTATTATTGCTATTGCCTCTCGCATTGTACGTTTTATTCCGTCATCGTCAATACGCTGCAAAATTTATTACGCTTGGCGCGTTACCAGTACTTATGATGTGCCTGTATTCCTGGACATACTTCCATGAAATAAAAAATCTTGGGCAGGCGCAGGTCATAGAATTCAGCGGCAACTTTTTCCAGGGGCTTGTCGGCCTGCTTATATCGCCGAGCCACGGCATTTTGACGCATGCGCCAGTATTCATTTTTGCCTTTGCCTCTTTTTATTATGCTTTTCAGAACAGAAAAAAAGATCCGCTCTATCTGCTCCTTGTCATTGGATCTTTATTATTCCTGTTCTTCATAGCCAAATGGCCGATGTGGTGGGGCGGATGGAGCTATGGATATCGATTACTCATCGAGCTGAGTCCTTTTCTTATGTTGCTTTCAGCCTACTGGTGGCATCATGTCCTCCGGCATAATAAGATCATGGCGAGCTGTTTCATTGTGCTCGCGCTTCTATCGGTCGGGATAGAAACTGTCGGGGCTTTTTTCAGCCCATGCAGATACGGCAACCGGACCGTCACGCTTGAAGACCAGAGCGGCTTATGGGACATAACATCGCATCCTCTACTGAGCTGTATCAATCGCGCGTCATTCTGCGATCCATCAAAGCGGCTCGATGTGTTATTCCATTGGAACAGTCCGTACAAAACTATTTGCAGGCAATAAGGTCCTTTACATTGCGCTTCACGTCACGGCGCAGTATGCGGGGCGACCTTATTCAGGTAGATATATTGTATCGGTGAGAACAGCGTGCTGACTTTCCTTTTTTCAAGTACTTCATAGCCGCCGAGCGGAGAAAAAGAAAGTATGTATTTCATTTGATGCCCCGGTGTCAGCTCTTTGACATACCACGGAGCCCAGGTTGGTGTTTCGGAACCTAATAGTATTCCCTTTCCGTACAAATGCCAGCCATTCCACTCATAGCCTCCTTCAATATCAGACACAGCGACTCCTCTGCTCAGGAGTACATTGCCCAGGTCCCATCGAACTCGATTCCAAGATAGATAATCGTACGTTCCGATCGCGCTGCATGATGCTAGTACAATAAGCATTACCACAAAAGCCGTTGGCGACCATTTCACCGTTCGAAGCACAGAACCGCAATACAGCGCCACAACTGGCAGCACAGCAAGTAGATATCGGTCAAATGAGAAAATGGGCAGCAAAATGACCATATACAGTACAAAAAAGTAGCTGACAAACCTAGTGTCCTGCAGATTATTTCTTGCATTGAGCATAACTAAAGCCATGAGTACAAGATTGAACGTGAGCGCGGCCGTCAATATGAACGGCCACACTGTCAGGGAATCTATTGCTATGTCTCCTTGCATGACTGAAGAAGCCGGACCAAGGCCTGTGATGTTAATAATATTTCCCATCGAAGGGAAAAATGCATGGTTCACCGCAGCATATATCAAAACGACGGCGCCAAGACCGGTGAGCACCCAACATTGCCGCGTACGCAGCCACGAGAGATTTTTTGCCAAAATCGATATTGAAACAGGCGTTAAAAATAATGAGAATAGGAGTAAGAAATCCCAGCCATTCGTAATGATATGTTGGGCATATGACAGGCCCTGATATAAAAACCTGGCCCCGACTGTAGTCGGCAGCGCATGCAGCATAAAAAGTATAGAGTAGAACATTACCAGTATTATTCCTGGCAATACAAAGGCAAGTAAAAACTGGCGCAGATGAAATGG
Source organism: uncultured Gammaproteobacteria bacterium (assembly GCA_964402565.1). Classification (GTDB taxonomy): domain Bacteria; phylum Patescibacteriota; class Patescibacteriia; order UBA1558; family 2-01-FULL-52-15; genus CAYRBH01. The sequence continues at coordinate 629,200 of CAYOCJ010000001.1, forward strand.
TCTTTTCCGAAGCAGGTAGTAAGCTCCTGCACTGACGAATAGAACGATATTCGTCTGCCGTATAAAAAAACCTAAAACGGAAAGCGCTGATCCGAGCGTAAGGTATGTTACTTTGCTTTCTTTAAATCCCAGGAAATACCAGTACAGCGAGGCGACAAGAAAAAAGAGAGATGGAATATCGCTCATAAACGTGTAAGAAAGGTTCATGAAGATGGGATTAGCCCAGATCAGGAGTGCCAAAAGCAAACTCGATACAACAGGAACATCGCATTTTCGCAACAAGCGGTACATCAAAATAATAATTCCCCACGAAAAGACGATTGTACTTATCCTGAACAGGCTGAACGAAAATCCGAACACCGTTCCTAACACCGCACCATAGGCCATCAGTATATGTGAATTCGGTGATATCCAATCAGGATAACTCAGGACGCCGAATTTCAAAAAATTATATATCGTTACTGTATGTACCCAGTCATCGTTCAAGGCAAATTCTCCCAACGGGCTAATGACAATGATCTGAACAAGAAACAAAAAACCAAGGACGATATATGCATGTCTATCCCTTATTGCCCTGTATCCTCTGCTTATGCTGCGCGGCTGTTCCACGACCGTTCGTGTCAATAATAATTAACCCGATAAGTTCTGCCTGCTTCGTCCCATATCAATTCGGCAGAACCATGCGCATAGTTCGGGTGATCATTCGAATGAAGGAAAATAATGTCTTCATCGCCCAATGCCGTCAGCGTACGGAAAGCGCCTACGATCGACGCCACATTAGATTCGAAAGGCCTATAAGGAGCTATGTATACTGGTCGTATACCCTGTATGCCAATATCACGTACAGCTTTCTGTAACGTCCGTCCGCTGGCATACACGTATGGATAATCCCGAGAAACAATATATATCCATGAGCATGCATTAACGAGCAGCAGCATAATGTAACATGCCATGGAATATTTTTTAAATTTAAATACTTCAGTGAAAATGGCTCCAGCAATAATGCCAGCCCCTACTCTCGGTAAATAAGCATAACGCGAGGCTAGCGGCCCCCACCAATGTACTGTTGAAAAAAATAGTGTCGGGAGGGCTGTAATGAGTATCCACAATAATCCATATCCTATCGTTCTATTCCTTACGAGACCTAGCAAAACCAATATACATACGCACATAGCCGTCAAGATAGCACCGGTTGTGCCAACCATCGTAAAAACAGGTAAGAACAAGTCAGCAATAAGAAAAGGCAATTTGACTATACTCAGGATATTTGGATGCCACCAGCCTTCCGAAACCGTCAATGCAGAATGCTGCCAAATGTATTGTTGGACAATATACATCATAGTAACTGTTCCAACAGATGCGATCAGAGCCCAATGCAGCCAGCTTTTTTCTATTTTCTTTTTTGAAGAAAAATGATAAAAACCTGACACCACAAGCAGAAACGGTGTAATGACCGCTATTTCTTTCGTGCCGAATGCACACAAAACAAAAATAAAAGTGAGACAAGCATGTTGTGCGCGTTTAGATTCAAGGAACGTATTGTATGCAATGACTGATGCGAGGATGAATACGGTCGCTATGCTATGCAAGTTTGCTGCGATCCAAACGATAGGTTCATACGCTGAACCTGCCACAGCAACAAAACACAATGCTACGATGGACGCGGATGTCTTTTTTGTAAGTTGATACGTAAGGACACCGGTCAGAAAACTGACTAACGTGTGTACAACAAGACCCGCCAAAAAATAAATCCATGTTGCGTAGCCAAATAATGAAAAAAATACTGAATAAAATGCGTTCAGTGCGGGTGAATAAAAACTAGAAACTCGATAAGTTAGAATTTTCCAGACATCATTATCTAATAGCTGGCCATGCCATAACCAAGTAAAATCATCAGAGAAAAAGCTGCCATAGAACATGGTCCATGAGAATAATAAAAACGTAATTATACTCGCGATCAGAAGAAATGTAATATAAAGCTTGCGGGAGCTCATGGAATAATGGTATCACAGTTCTCTACGTGCGTCCCTAATGAAAAAATGCCCAAATATGTTGAGCATCTTTTCATGGCAGGCCACCTCGAGTTGGAACCGTGGGGAAGCTTGACCTGGTTAGCTTTTCTAATGCCTTTTCAGTATACCAGATCGACGCGCCTCGAGCACTAGTCAGCTGTGGTCAGGGCAACCATTTTTTGTATACTCCTCATACCCGATGATACTTCCGCATTGACCCTATTTATAGACTTGATACAATCATAGCAATGATCAACCAGCCTCAAAACACTACCATGAAAAATACTAGACTCAAAAAGATACTGCGCTCAACTTGGTTTACTCCTTTACTAGTTTTAATAGTTGGTACTTTATGGATAATTCTCAAAAACTTTGAATCGCAAAAATCTCATTACTATATTCCTTGGTTGCTGTGGTTATTAGTGTTTCCTGTTATTATTTTTAGCTCAGTTCTAGTTGCTATTTCAATTGCAGCCAGTAAAAAATATAAAAACTGGTTTTTGGGCTTAATAACTTTCATTGTAGTATATCTAATCGCATTAATGCTGTTTAGCTCTTCCTCCCTATTCGGTGCCAGTTTACGGGCACCATTTACTTTGTTTATAAGATAGACACTATAATTGTTGGGGAAAAGAAGCCCCGCCTAGCGAAAGCCGCCAGGCGGGGGAAATTAATTCAATGAACAAGTGTTACGGGCAGGAGTAGATCGCTCGTTGCCCAAGGAACGCTGATCCGTAGGTACCTCTCGAACAGAGTGATACTCCACGAACCAGGTAGTAGAAGGTTTGAGCTGCATTAGGTTGAGTCAAGTCAGTTGCTTGTGTTGCTGTAAGGTCGTTTGCCTCGCAGATTGCACCACCGTAGTTGCCAGCCTGACGCAGATCTGAGAGAAGCCCTCTCACGACGCCGTATGTAACTGATGATCCGTCGGGATTTGTGACTCCGCTCCACGACAACGTTGTGTGGTCCGAGAAGATGAGATTCGCAACTTCAGGAACCTGACTCCAGAGCGATGCATTGAGCGGGTTACAATCCAAGGTGTTTGCAACCCCATCGCCATCGATGTCTGGGTCACAGTTGTCGCCGATACCATCGTTGTCGATATCGCTCTGGAAGGCGTCGGGAGTTGTCGGACACAGATCACACACATCACCGAACCCATCGTGATCCGTGTCGATCTGGGTAGGGTTACTTACCGTTGGGCAGTTGTCGCAAGCATCGCCGATACCATCTGAATCCGTATCAGCCTGATTCAGGTTGCTGACGAAGGGACAGTTATCGGTGCTACTTGCGATGGTGTCACCATCAGGATCGTCTTTCTGGAAATCTGATGCCAAATAGCTTGCCGTGGTGTAAACGTTTTGTTCGCTATCGGCGGGTACCAGGTCTCGTTCGGATCTCCTGATGGTGAGATCAGTGAGGGTGTAAGGACCGTTGACTCCGTGGTTTCGGATGGCCACCCCATCGAATGATAGGGTGATTGTGTGCGAACCAGTAGACAGCTGTTGGCTTTGCGTATGTGCTACAGTGATCAATGCATTACCGGAATACTGCAAGCTGCCTTTAAGGTCATAGCTACCAGCTTGTGTAACCGTCACACCAACTGCGATATTCAAACTGTTGATCTGACCATCGGGTATTTTTATCAAATTTATTCAATGTAATCCGCTATTGGCAGGGGAGGAAGGAATTGAACCCTCGTGTCAGGTTTTGGAGACCTGCATTCTACCACTGAATTACTCCCCCTCTACCAACAGCTGACTAACATATACATTGTAACACGACCCACCTCGTGCGCGATCCCCTACCACGAGGTGGCAGGGGAGGAAGGAATTGAACCCTCGTGTCAGGTTTTGGAGACCTGCATTCT